>NZ_CP109000.1:4254598-4885122 GCF_036226605.1 Streptomyces sp. NBC_00704 | reverse complement strand
CGGGCGCGGACAGCCCCGTCTTCGGGGTCATCAGCACCGGCCCCCGCTTCTTGCCGGCCAGGGCGGGCGCGGTGAGGGCGTACGACGGGTCGTCACGGTTGACGAGCACCGCGGACTTGGCGTTCATCAGGCCCGGCACGTTCTGGCCCACGGTGTTCCAGGTCCAGCGGGAGGACGCGATGTTGGTGGAGTAGGCGTCGGCGCCCCAGACCCGGCCGACGCCGTTCTTGCGCAGCGGCTGCCAGCTGGGGTTGCTTCCCGCCGCCCGGTCCCCGACCCTGGTCAGCTCGCCGGTGGACAGGTCGACGTACTCCGTGGTGTGCACGTCGTCGGCCTGCGCCGAGGTGTGGGCGTCGAAGACGATGCGGGCGCCGGTCGGCGACCAGGACGGGTTGGCGAACCGCCGGGGCCCGCTGGTGCGCTGGCGGACGTCGGTGCCGTCGGCGTTCGCGGTGAAGATCTGCGGCGCGCCGTCGACCTTCCGCACGAAGGCCAGTCGGGTGCCGTCGGGCGAGTAGGCGGGCTGCCCGGCGTCGGTCAGGACGCGCTGGACGGTCCTGGCGGCCGAGTCGTAGACGAAGACGCCCCCGTAGTCGCGGCAGCCCTGGGCGCCGCGCTCGAACGCGACCTGGCCCTGCGGGTTCACCGTCGGGTCGGTGTCGCAGACGCCGGCCGGCTCCAGGCTCTCCGGCAGCAGCGGGCCGGGCGCACCCGAGCCGTCGGAGAGGCCGTAGGCGAGCTGGCCGTTGCTGGAGAAGACGAGGTAACGGCCGCCCCACCAGAACGTCAGGTCCTGGTAGGACGGGGTCGAGCGCATGCCCTGCGCCGGCGGCAGCGCGAGCTTGTCGGAGCCGTCGGGGCGGACGCTGCGCCAGGCGGAGACGATGCGGCTGCCGTCCGGCGCCCAGGTGGCGTGGGCTCCCACGTTCGGGACGTGGAGCACCGTGCCGGTGGTCGGATTGGTCAGGGTGCCGCCGTCGGTCAGGACGGCTCCCTCGGTGCCGGGCCAGGGCCCGGCGTCGTCGGCGGCGGCGCCCGGCGCGGTGGCCAGCGAACCCATCGCGGCGAGCACCGCCGCGGTGGCGAGCACCGCGGCACGGCGGCGCATGAACGATCTCAAGTGATGGACCCCCCGGTCACATGTCGTCAGAAGCGCGCCGCGAGCGGGCGGGGCCGGCGTCCTCGGAGAGTCCCCCGGTCCGGGGCCGACCGCACAGCCCTCTCACAGCGGCCCCGCCACAGTACCGCTCAACTGCCCTGCGGGAGAACAGAGTTACGAGTGAACGGACAGTCAAGCGCCGCTCCCGCCCCCGGCGGTCTCCGCTCCCGCCCCCGGCGGTCTCCGCTCCCGTCCCCGGCGGTCCGCCGCTCTCAGGCCCGGCAGTCCGCCGCGCGGGTCAGGAGCAGGTCCCGCTCGCGTTCGTTGCCCGCCAGCCCCGCCGCGCGCTCGAACTCGGCCGCGGCCTCCGCCGGGCAGCCCAGGCGCAGCAGCAGGTCGCCGCGGACGCTGGGCAGGAGGTGGTACCCGCTCAGGGACGGCTCGCCGGCGAGGCCGTCGACGATCTCCAGTGCGGGCGCCGGCCCGTCGGCCATCGACACGGCCACGGCGCGGTTGAGCTCGACGACCGGGGACGGGGCGCGGGCGGCCAGCAGGCCGTACAGGGTGGCGATGGCCGCCCAGTCGGTGTCCTCGTAGGCCGGGGCGTGGACGTGGCAGGCGGCCACGGCGGCCTGGAGGGCGTAGGGGCCGGGGGCCCGGCCGGACTGCGCGGCGCCGGCCCGATCCAGGGCGGCGATGCCCCGGGCGAGGAGCCTCCTGTCCCAGCGGCGGCGGTCCTGGTCCGCCAGCAGGACGGGCGAGCCGTCGGGGGCCGTGCGGGCGGGCGCGCGGGACGCCTGGAACTCCAGGAGCGCGGCCAGCGCGTGGACCTCGGGCTCCTTCGGCATCAGGGCCGCCAGCTGCCGGGCGAGCCGCAGCGCGTCCTCGCACAGCGCCGGGCGCAGCCAGTCGTCGCCGGCGGTGGCCGCGTACCCCTCGTTGAAGATCAGGTAGATCACGTCCAGGACCGAGCCGAGCCGGGCATCGCGGTCGGGTCCGTACGGCACCTCGAAGGCGACGTTCCTGGTGGCCAGGGTCTTCTTCGCGCGGACGATGCGCTGGGCCACGGTCGGCTCGGGGACCAGGAAGGCGCGGGCGATCTCGGGCGTGCTCAGACCGCCGAGCAGTCGCAGCGTGAGGGCGGTGCGGGCCTCGGCGGACAGCACCGGGTGGCAGGCGGTGAAGACGAGCCTGAGCAGGTCGTCGTCGATGTCGTCGGGGTCCGCGGGCTCCTCGGGCGGGGCGGTCGCGGCGGGCAGGTCGCGGCCGATCTCCCGGAGCTTGCGGGCGTAGTTCTCGCGGCGGCGGACCAGATCGACGGCGCGGTGGCGGGCGGCCGCCGTGAGCCAGGCCCCGGGCTTGTCCGGCACGCCGTCGCGCGGCCACTGCTCCAGTGCCGCCACCAGCGCGTCCTGGGCCAGCTCCTCGGCGATCCCCACGTCCCGCACGACCCGGGCGACGGCCGCGACGACGCGGGGGTACTCCAGCCGGAACACGGTCTCGATGGCGCCCCGGGGATCCGGATCGGTCCGGGGGTCCGGGGCGGGGGCCGCGCTGCGGTCCGCGGCCGGGGCCGCGCCGCGGTCCGGGGCGGGCGGGGGGTTCGAGGGGGGCTGTGGGTCCACAGCTCCCCATCGAACACCCGCCGGGCGTCCGGGCCAAGGAAGGCTCAGCCCTCCGCGATCTCCCGCACCTCGCAGGTCACGGTCCAGAAGTCCTCGTGGACCCTGAGGAACCGCTTGGTCCACTCGACGGCCTCGGCCCGGTCCTTGCACTGCATGATCGCGTAGCCGCCGACGGCCTCCTTGGTCTCCGCGAAGGGTCCGTCGGTGACGGAGATCCGGCCGCCCTCGTAGCGCACGCGGACGCCCTGCCCGGTCGGGGTCAGCCCGGCGGTCTCCAGCATCACGCCGGCCTTGGTGATCTCCTCGATCAGCTCGCCCATGCGCTGCATCAGCTCGGGGCTGGGGCCCTCCTCGGGCGCGCTGTTCTCGTCGATCCGCACGAGCGACAGGTAGCGGGGCATGGTGACTCCTCGGGTCCGGTGAGCCGGGTCCTTCCCGGCCTCTCACTCCTGCGTCGAACGGGAGCGGGTCGGATCGACACCCGGCCCGGATCCTTTTCCGACGGGTTCAGCGCAGCGACTTCCACAGTGCGCTCGCGGCCGGCTCACGGGCCACCACCCGGTTGGGATCGGAGGGGGCCGCCGCCACGGGCATGGTGAGCGTCCTGACGCGGCCGGGCGACAGCCCCTTCAGGCTCCGGCCGAGTTCCGCCAGCTCGCCCAGCGAGTCCAGACCGGTGTCGGTGGTGAGGCTGCCGGTGGCCGCGTCGGCGACCGCGTACAGCCGGACGGGGTCGGTGAGGAGGCCGGCCGCGGTGATCCGCTCCAGCAGGGCCTTCACGAGCTTCTGCTGGAGGCCTATGCGGCCGAGGTCGCTGCCGTCGCCTATGCCGTGCCGGGTGCGGGCCAGGGCGAGGGCGCGGGCGCCGTCCAGGTGGTGGACGCCGGCCGCGAGACGCAGGTGGCTGTCCTCGTCGTCGATGTCCTCGTCGGTGGTGACGGTGACCCCGCCGAGCGCGTCCACCAGCTCGGCGAAGCCGGAGAAGTCGACCTCGACGTAGTGGTCCATGCGGACGCCGGTGAGCGACTCGACCGTCTTGACGGCGCAGACGGGGCCGCCGACCGCGTAGGCGGTGTTGAACATCGCGCCGTAGGCCACGCTCGTCGATCCGCCGCCGGGCAGCGGGCAGGCGGGCCGGGTGACGAGGGTGTCGCGCGGGATGCTGACGACGGTGGCCGTCGTGCGGCCCGCGTCGACGTGCACGACCATCGCGGTGTCGGAGCGCGCGCCGGTGCTGTCGCCGCCGCCGAGTTCCCGGTTCTCCTCGCCGCTGCGCGAGTCCGAGCCGAGCACCAGGATGTTCACGGCCCCGGTGGGCGCGGGCGAGGCGGACGCCGAGCCGGACGGGGTGGGCGTCGCGACCGCCTTCGCCGGACGGTCGTCGCCGAGGGCGTTGTCGATGTCGACGCTCTCGATGTTGCCGTCGAGCCGCCAGTAGGCCCAGGCCGCGGTCCCGAGGCCCGCCACCAGGGCGGCGGCCAGTGCGACACCGGCGGCCTTCAGCGCTCCCGGCCGGAGCCCCGCCCGTCCGTCCACCCGTCCGCCCGCCCCTTCTCCCGCCCGTCCGCCCGCCCGTCCGACCGCATCGCCCTGCTCCTCGTGTCGCGTCACGACAGGAACGTAAGTCCGAATCATGAGCGGACTGTCAGGACCGCGGCCCGACGGCGGACTTCTCGGGGAAATCTCATCTCCCGAACCTCCGCGGACGCCCCCGGGACCGACCCGGCGTCACCGTCGGCCCCGCGTCACCGTCGGCCCAGCGTCACCGTCAGCCCAGCGTCACCGTCAGCCCAGCGTCACCGTCGGGGCCGGATTGCTGCCGCTCCAGCTCGCGTTGAAGCCGAAGCTCACCGAACCGCCGTCCGGGACACTCCCGTTGTAGGGGGCGTTCACGCAGGTCACGGTCGCCCCGGACTGGGTGCAGTCGGCGTTCCAGGCCTGGGTGATCCGCTGGCCCGCGCCGTAGGTCCAGGTCGCCTTCCAGGACGACAGGGCGGCACCCGAGCAGGAGATCGTCACGTTGCCGGTGAAGCCGGTGTTCCACTGGCTGCCCACGGCGTACGCCGCCGTGCACGCGCCGGTCGGCGGAGGTGTCGTGGCGCCGCCCAGCGCCTCCGCGATGCCGTGATACGCGGGTTTCGGCGCGTAGTTCGCGTCGTACGGCGTCGCCGCCCCCTCCCCCGGGAACGTGCTCTCCACCCAGGAGTCGGAGTCGGTGAAGCCCCACACGGTGAGGTTCACACAGCGCGTGACCGCCACGCAGGCCGCGGTCACCGCCTGGTAGTCGGCCTTCTGCCGGGCCAGCTTGGCGCTGTCCGGCGGCAGCGTCATCCGGACGTCCAGCTCGGTGATCGCCACGTCGACGCCGAGGTCGGCGAAGCGCTGGATGTTCTGCTGGAGGGTGGACGGGACCTGGCCGAGGACGAGGTGGGCCTGGAGGCCGACGCCGTCGATCGGGACCCCCCGCGCCTTCAGCGACCTGACCAGGTCGTAGAGGGCGGTGCTCTTCGCGTTGACGCCCTCGACGTTGTAGTCGTTGATGTAGAGCTTCGCGGCCGGATCGGCGGCCCGCGCCCAGGTCAGGGCGTTGGCGATGTAGTCCGCGCCGAGGCCCTGGTACCAGAGGGTCGGGCGGTAGGTCCCGTCCTCGTTGAAGGCCTCGTTGACGACGTCCCAGGCGGCGATCCTGCCCTTGTAGCGGCCGACCTCGGTGTCGATGTGGTTCCGGAGCAGGGTGCTCAGCCGGTCGGGGGTCCAGCTGCCGCCGGTCAGCCAGTTCGGGTTCTGGTTGTGCCAGACCAGGGTGTGGCCGCGCACCTGCTGGCCGTGCGCCTGGGCGAAGGCCACGATCTGGTCGGCCTCCGTCCAGTCGAAGACGCCCTGGGACGGCTCCACCGAGCCCCACTTCATGGCGTTGCCCGGGGTCAGCGAGGAGAACTGCGCCGCGGCGACGTCGCCGTAGGTCCCGGTGAGCTTGGAGCCGGTGACCGCGGTGCCGACGATCTTGCCCTTGGCGGCGCCGAGATCGCGCAGCGGGGAGTCCGCGGCGTGCGCCGCCGCTCCGCTCAGAAGGGCGCCGACGGTGGCCGCTCCGGCGACCAGGGCGGCGAGACGTGTCCGTGCCGGGGAACTGGAGGATCTCATGCAGGTGCCTCCGAAAGTTTCGGTCGTTCAACCGATTGACTGCGGAGGAGTGTGGGCGTGGGTGCCACACCCGTCAATACGTCAACTTCCGGCCACGCCCCCCACACCACCCGCACTCCGCCCCCGGTCCGGCCCTCCCGGGGCCCCGGCCCGGCACTCCCGACGCCCTCGTCCGGCCCCCGGTCTATCCGGCCGGCGGCGCGCCGGTGCTGGTGCGCACCACCAGGCTGGTCGCCAGTTCCACCCGGGTCGCCGTCGGCGCCTCCCGCGACGTCGACCGGGCCAGTTCGAGGACCAGCCGGGCGGCCGCCTCGGCCATCTCCGTCAGGGGCTGGCGCACGGTCGTCAGCGGCGGACCCACCCAGCGGGCCACCGGCAGATCGTCGAAGCCGACCACGCTGACGTCCTCCGGGATGCGCAGCCCCAGCTCACGCGCGGCCTCGTAGAAGCCGAGGGCCTGGAGGTCGTTGCCCGCGAAGACGGCGGTGGGCCGGTCGGGGCGGTCGAGGAGCTCGCGGCCGAGGCGGTAGCCGGTCTCGTGATGGAAGTCGCCGGTCTTGATCAGCGCCTGGTCCACCGGCAGCCCGGCCGTCTCCAGGGCGGCCCGGTAGCCGTCGATGCGGGCCCGGCTGCACATCATCTGCGACGGCCCGGTGATCGCCCCGATCCGCCGGTGCCCCAGCTCGACCAGGTGCCGGGTGGCGGCGAGACCGCCCTGCCAGTTCGTCGCCCCGATGGACGGCACGTCGGCGCCCGGGTCGCCCGCCGGATCCATCACCACGAACGGGATGGACCGGCTGGTCAGCAGCGCCCGCTGGGACTCGTCCAGCCCGGACAGCACCAGCACGACGCCGTGGGGGCGGCGGGCGGCGACCTGGTCGGCCCAGGTCCGTCCGGGTGTGAGCCGTCCCGCGCTCTCGCTCAGCACCACGCTCAGCCCGGCGTCCCGCGCCACGTTCTCCACGCCCCGGATGACCTCCATCGCCCAGGCGCTCTCGAGTTCGTGGAAGACCACGTCGATCAGGGGCGAGCGGGTCGCCTCGGCCCGGCGGCGCCGGTAGCCGTGGGCGCGCAGCAGTTCCTCGACGCGGGTGCGGGTGCCGGGGGCGACGTCCGCCCGGCCGTTGAGGACCTTCGAAACAGTCGGTGCCGATACGCCGGCCTCGCGGGCGATCTCCGCGAGGGTCGCGGTCTGCGTCGGCCGCGCTTCTGTCCGCGTTTCCGCGGGCTCCGAGGGTGTCATGGCGGCGATCGTATCGCCACGCGACCTCTTGACGAACCTGGTAGGACGCCATAGGTTCCCGGAACATTCGAAGTACAGCTCGAAACATTCGTACAAGCTTATACGAGCTGGTACAGGATCCCCGGATTCGCTGGCCCTCTGGTGGCTCACCGACCTCTGACAGGAGTTTCATGACCACCGCCCCCTGGCGTGACCCCGCCCTGCCCGCCGCCGCCCGCGTGGACGACCTCCTCTCACGGATGACCCTGGAGGAGAAGACCGCCCAGCTGTACGGCGTGTGGGTGGGCGCCGCGACGGACGGCGACGGAGTCGCCCCCCACCAGCACGACATGATCGCCGACCCCGCCGAGGACTACGACGAGCTGATCGCCCGCGGGCTCGGCCAGCTGACCCGTTCCTTCGGCACCGCGCCCGTGGAGCCCGGCCTCGGCGCCCGCGCCCTGGCCCGGGCCCAGCGGCAGATCGCGGCCGCGGGCCGCTTCGGCATCCCGGCGGTCGCGCACGAGGAGTGCCTGGCGGGCTTCACCGCCTGGCGGGCCACCGCCTATCCGGTGCCGCTGGCCTGGGGCGCCGCCTTCGACCCGCCGCTCGTGGAGGAGATGGGCCGCGCGATCGGCCGCGATCTGCGCGCGGTGGGCGTCCACCAGGGACTGGCCCCCGTCCTGGACGTCGTCCGCGACCCGCGCTGGGGACGGGTCGAGGAGACGATCGGCGAGGACCCGTACCTGGTGGGCACGGTCGGCACGGCCTATGTGCGCGGCCTCGAGTCGGCCGGGGTGGTCGCCACCCTCAAGCACTTCGCCGGGTACGCCTCCTCGGCCGGGGCCCGCAACCTGGCCCCGGTGCGGGCGGGCACCCGGGAGTTCGCGGACGTGACGCTGCCGCCCTTCGAGATGGCGCTGCGCGAGGGCGGCGCCCGCTCGGTGATGGCGGCCTACACCGAACGCGACGGCGTCCCGGCCTCCGCCGACCCCGAACTGCTGACCCGGCTGCTGCGGGAGGAGTGGGGCTTCACCGGCACGGTCGTCGCCGACTACTTCGGCATCGGCTTCCTCCAGACCCTGCACCGGGTGGCCGGCACCGACGCGCAGACCGCCGCCCTCGCCCTGAACGCCGGCGTCGACGTCGAGCTGCCCACGGTGAAGTACTACGGCTCCTCGCTGGTCGCGGCCGTCCGCGCGGGCGAGGTGGCGGAGGAGCTGGTGGACCGGGCGGCCCGCCGGGTGCTCGTCCAGAAGTGCGAGCTGGGCCTGCTCGACGAGGACTGGCGGCCCGAGACCTCCGAGTCGGTCGACCTCGACCCGACCGGGAACCGGGTGCTGGCCCGCCGGCTGGCGGAGGAGTCGGTGGTCCTGCTGGACAATCCCGACGCGCTGCTCCCGCTCGCCCCCGACACCCGCGTCGCGGTGATCGGGCCGCGGGCGGCGGACGCGCTGGCGATGCTCGGCTGCTACTCCTTCCCCTCCCATGTCCTGCCGCACCACCCCGGGGTGGAGACGGGCATCGAGATCCCGACCCTGCTGGAGTCGCTGCGGACCGAACTGCCGGACGCGAAGGTGACGTTCGCCGAGGGCTGCGGGGTCTCCGACCCGGACCCGTCCGGCTTCACCGAGGCCATCGCGCGCGCGGCGGAGGCCGACGTGTGCGTGGCCGTCCTCGGCGACCGCGCGGGCCTCTTCGGCCGGGGCACCTCGGGCGAGGGCTGCGACGTGGCCGACCTCAGCCTGCCGGGCGTCCAGGGCGAGCTGCTGGACGCGCTGGTGGCCACGGGCGTCCCGGTCGTCCTCGTCCTGCTCACCGGCCGCCCCTACGCGCTGGGCCGCTGGCACGGGCGGCTCGGTGCGGTCGTGCAGGCGTTCTTCCCGGGCGAGGAGGGCGGACCGGCGGTGGCGGGCGTGCTGTCGGGCCGGGTGAACCCCTCGGGCCGCCTCCCGGTGAGCGTGCCGCGCGTGCCGGGCGGCCAGCCCTGGACGTACCTCCAGCCGCCGCTGGGCCTGGCGGGCGAGGTCAGCAGCCTGGACCCGACCCCGCTGTACGCCTTCGGCCACGGGCGCGCGTACACGGAGTTCGCCTGGGAGGACTTCACCGGCGCGGAGGCGGAGATCGGGACCGACGGCTCCTGCGAGGCCGCCGTGACCGTCCGCAACACCGGCGGCCGGGCGGGCACGGAGGTCGTGCAGCTGTATCTGCACGACCCGGTGGCGAGCGTGACGCGTCCCGACGTCCGGCTGATCGGCTACCGCCGGCTGGAGCTGGCTGCGGGCGGGTCGGCGCGGGTCGTGTTCCGCTTCCACGCCGACCTGTCGGCGTTCACCGACCGCGACGGCCGGCGGATCGTCGAACCCGGGGAGCTGGAACTGCGGCTGGCGGCCTCCAGCGCGGACGTGCGCGAGGTGGCCCGGGTGCGGCTGACCGGGCCGGTGCGCGAGGTCGGCGTGGAGCGGCGGCTGCACTGCGACGTGGAGGTCGTGCCCGCCTGAGGCACGGCCGCACCGGCGCCGGCGGACCGACCTCCGCCGGCCCCCGCCGCCGTCATCCGGGCCGGCCCTGGCCGCCTCGCAGGCAGGCGCAGGCACGCGCAGGCAGGTGGAGAGACACGCGAAGACGCGCGGAGCCACGCGGACTGGCGGCGGTCGTCAGTGCTCGTCGGCCACCGGCTCGAACCGCCACCGGTGCACCGTCCTGGTCACCAGTTCCCCGTCGGGCTCGGGCAGTTCGGGGAGTCCGGCGTCGTCGTACCCGGCGTCCCACCAGGTGATCACCAGCACCCGGTCCTGCGGGGCCCGGAAGGTCTCGCGGCGCAGCGGCCGCGGCGACAGCTCCTGCGCCAGCGCCCACGCCAGCAGTTCCGCCCCCCGCCCGGCGGCCGCGCGGGCCTCCCACATCAGCGCGACGCTCATGACGCGATCCTCATGAGTACAGGTTGTCCTTGGCCGTCTCGTGCACGTGGTCGTGGTCGTGCGCGTGCGGGCTGCCCGGCACGTGCGGCTCGGTCACCGGCAGCGAGGAGTCCGCCGACAGGTCCCAGTCCGACGCGGCCCGCCCCCGGGCCACCATCTCCGCGCCGAGCGCCGCCACCATCGCGCCGTTGTCGGTGCACAGCTTGGGCCGCGGCACGCGCAGCCGGATGCCGGCGGCCTCGCAGCGCTCCTGGGCCAGCGCCCGCAGCCGCGTGTTGGCCGCCACGCCGCCGCCGATCATGAGGTGGTCGACGCCCTCGTCCTTGCAGGCCCGCACGGCCTTGCGGGTGAGGACGTCGACGACCGCCTCCTGGAAGGAGGCCGCCACGTCCCGCACCGGCACGTCCTCGCCCGCCGCCCGCTTCGCCTCGATCCAGCGGGCGACCGACGTCTTCAGCCCGGAGAAGGAGAAGTCGTACGCGGGGTCGCGCGGGCCGGTGAGGCCGCGCGGGAACGCGATGGCCGCCGGGTCGCCCTCGCGCGCGTAGCGGTCGATGACCGGGCCGCCGGGGAAGCCCAGGTTCAGCACGCGGGCGATCTTGTCGAAGGCCTCGCCCGCCGCGTCGTCGATGGTCGCGCCCATGGGACGGACGTCGGAGGTGATGTCGGTGGACAGCAGCAGGGAGGAGTGGCCGCCGGACACCAGCAGGGCCATCGTCGGCTCGGGCAGCGCGCCGTGCTCCAGCTGGTCCACGCAGATGTGCGAGGCGAGGTGGTTCACGCCGTAGAGGGGCTTGCCGAGGGCGTAGGCGTACGCCTTCGCCGCCGAGACGCCGACCAGCAGCGCGCCGGCGAGTCCGGGGCCGGCCGTGACCGCGACGCCGTCGAGGTCCTTCGGGCTCACCCCCGCTTCCTTCAGCGCCCGGTGGATGGTCGGCGCCATCGCCTCCAGGTGGGCCCGGGAGGCCACCTCGGGCACGACCCCGCCGAAGCGGGCGTGCTCGTCGACGCTGGAGGCGATCGCGTCCGCCAGCAGGGTCGTGCCGCGCACGACGCCGACGCCGGTCTCGTCGCAGGAGGTCTCGATCCCCAGTACGAGGGGTTCGTCAGCCATGGGTCTCGGTTCCTTGTGTTCCGGCTACGGATGTCGTCGGGTCGGTCAGGCGCATCACCAGGGCGTCCACGTTCCCCGGCTGGTAGTAGCCGCGGCGGAAGCCGATGGCCTCGAAGCCGAAGCGCTCGTAGAGCTTCTGGGCGCGGATGTTGTCGATCCGGCACTCCAGCATGACCTCGGCGCACTCGAACGAGGTCGCCGCCCGCAGCAGTTCGGTGAGCAGCCGGCCGCCGAGACCGGTGCCCCAGTGGTCGCGGGCGACGGCGATGGTCTGGACGTCGGCGAGGTCCCCGGCGGCGGCCAGGCCCGCGTACCCGACGATCCGCCCGGCGGCGCCCCCGCCCTCGCCGTCGCGGCGGTCGCCGTGGTCGACGGCGACGAGGTAGCGCCGGGTCGCCTCCGGGCCGCGGGCGTGGGCCAGGTCGGACCAGAACATGCCCCGCGACCAGGCGTCCTCGGGGAAGAGGTCCTTCTCCAGTTCCAGCACGGGCTCGATGTCCCACCAGCGCATCTCGCGCAGCACGGGCTGTCCGGGCGGGTTGACGGTGTCGGTCACTTGGGGGTGACCACCTTGTAGTTCTTCGGCACCTGGGCGTCCGGCCGGCGCAGGTACATCGGGCGCGGGGCGGGGAGTTCCTCGCCCGCGGCCAGCCGCTCGGCGGCGAGGCCCGCGAGCGCCGCGGCGCTGACGTGCTCGGGCTCGTGCGCGTCGGGGAAGGCGTCCGGGTACAGCAGCGCGCCCGCGCCGACGGCGGGCAGTCCGGCCACCTCGTCGGCGATGTCCGCGGGCCGGTCCACGGCGGGGTCCGAGAGCCGCGTGCGGGAATCGGCGTAGCGGGCCCAGTAGACCTCCTTGCGGCGGGCGTCGGTCGCCACGACGAACGGCCGGCGCAGGCCGGACGCGTACGCGAGCCCGTCGAGCGTGCACAGGCCGTGCACGGGGACGCCGAGCGCGAGTCCGAAGGTGTCGGCGGTCATCAGGCCGACGCGCAGTCCGGTGTAGGGGCCGGGGCCGACGCCGACGACGATCCCGGTGACGGCGTCGAGCCGGAGCCCGGCGCCGGCGAGCAGCCGGTCGACGGCCGGCAGCAGCAGCTCACCGTGGCGGCGCGCGTCCACCTGGGCGGAGGAGGCGACGACGTCCGTGCCGTCGTGCAGCGCGACGGTGACGGCGGGGGTGGCGGTATCCAGAGCGAGCAAGAGCACGCAAACAGCCTACGGCTCCCGTGCCCCGGAAACGGCCGCACCGGCCGAACGTCCGATCACTGCTAACGTCGCCGCGAAACGTGACGTACAGGACAGACGGGACGGTCGGCCATGCCAAGCAACAGCTCGACTTTCGTGGCCGGGCTCACCGCGGCGGCCCTCGCGGCGGTCGGGTTCCTCGGCTACCAGGCGTCGGCGAACGCGCCCGCCGACCTGGGCGGGCGGCAGAGCGGCGGGGCCCCGGCGAACGGGACGCACCAGGACCGGCGGAACCCGGCCGCGCTGCCCGCAGGCTCCGGCGCCGGCGAGCGGGTGGTCTACTCGCTGGCCGGCGACCGGGTGTGGCTGGTCGGGCCGGGCGACGCGGTCACGCGCACGTTCAGGGTCGCGCCGGGCAGCGTGGACCCGCTGCCGGGCAGGTACGTCGTCACCTCCCGCTCGGGCGCCGTCACCGGCACCGACGGCACCCCCATCGAGCACGTCGTGCGCTTCACCACCGAGCAGGGGGCGACGATCGGCTTCAGCGCGGCGCTGGACGGCTCGATGCCGGAGCCGGACCCGACGGTGCGGACGGGCGGCATCCGGGAGACCGTCGCGGACGGCGCCGCGATGTGGACGTTCGCGACGATCGGACGCGGGGTCGTCGTCGTCCCGTAGAAGGACCGCGGATGGCCGCGGGGAGCGGGACCACGGGAAGGACTCCCGGCGGACGCCCGTGAGTGACCCGTAGGAGTGATCCTCGGGCTCCCCGGACCTGCGGGCCGCTGGCCTGAGGCCTCGGGGCCTCGGGGACTCGGGGACTCGGTGGCTCGGTGGCTCGGTGGCTCGGGGAGGGCGGCTCAGGCGGCCCTGCGGTGCTCGGCGGGCCTGTGCCGCCCGGCGGCCGGGGGGTGCGCGACCGTCGACGGGTCGGGCAGCCGCGGCGGCGTCGAGACGGCCTCCGCGGCCGCGCAGGACGCCAGCAGGTCGCGCATCGACACGGGGGCGAGCGGGGACGGCCGCGCGGACCGGGGCGTGGGCTCGGGGACCGGCATGAACGCCTCCTGCTGCTCGGGGGCGGGCGTGGTTAGGCAGACCTAACCACGTACTCGGTACCATGTGACCACGGGGAAGACGCCGCACGCAACATTTTGCCGACACCCTGTCGGAACATTCACCAGCAGGCGCGGGAAGGCCCGGACGGCCGCGTCCCGGGAGGTCAGCCCGCCAGCGTGCCGAGGTCCGCCGCGGCCCACCGCGGCCCGGTCCCCGTCACCGTCACGTGCCGCACCTCGTCGGAGGTGTCGCCGACGGCCCGGTGGATGCGGAGGTGCAGCCGGTCGTCGGTCAGCTCCTCGACCTTGCCCTCGCCCCACTCCACGACGACCACCGACTCCGGCAGCGAGACGTCGAGGTCCAGGTCCTCCATCTCGTCGAGCCCGCCGCCCAGCCGGTACGCGTCGACGTGGACGAGCGGCGGCCCCCCGGCGAGCGAGGGGTGCACCCGGGCGATCACGAAGGTAGGCGAGGTGACCGCGCCCCGGACCCCGAGGCCCTCGCCGAGGCCGCGGGCGAGCGTCGTCTTGCCCGCCCCCAGCTCCCCGCTGAGCATCACGAGGTCGCCGGCGCGCAACAGACCGGCCAGACGACGGCCCAGGTCCGTCATCGCCCCGGGGGAGCCGACCACGATGTCCACGACGTTCTCCGCGGCCTCCGGCTCAACCGGGCTGCGCGGTGCTGCTGGTGCTTCCATAACCGTTCACGGTAGCTCCTGCGGGCACGGCGCCCGCACGGGTGAGCAGGTCGGCGAGCCGGTCGGTGACCACTTCCGGGTGCTCCAGCATCACGAGGTGCCCGGCGTCCGGCACGAGCACCAGCTCGGCGTCCGGCAGCAGGTCGGCGATGGCCTCGCTGTGCTCGCTCGGGGTGACCAGGTCGCCGGTCCCGGCCAGCACCAGCACCGGCATGTCCGTGAAGGAGGCGAGCGCCTCGGTCTTGTCGTGATCGGTGAACGCCGGATAGAACTCGGCGACCACGTCGATCGGCGTGCCCTCGATCATCCGCTCGGCGAACCGCGCCACCGCCGGGTCGACGTCCCGCGAGGCGAACGAGTACCGCTTGATGATCCCGGCGAACAGGTCGGCGGTGGCCCGCCGGCCCTTCTCCACCAGGTCCGCCTGCTGCCCGAGCGCCTTCAGTATCCCCGGCAGCACCCGCCGCACCGCGTTCACACCGGCGACCGGCAGCCCGAAGTTGACCTCGCCGAGCCGCCCGGACGACGTCCCCACGAACGCGGTGGCGACGACCCGCTCGCGGATCAGCTCGGGGTACAGCGCGGCCAGGGCCATCACCGTCATCCCGCCCATGGAGTGCCCGACCAGCGCGATCGGCCCCTCCGGCACGGCCGCGTCGAGGACGGCCTTCAGATCGCGCCCCAGCTGGTCGATGGTGACCGGCACGCCGTCCCGCGTCTGGGCCCGGCCGCGCTCGGAGCGGCCGTGGCTGCGCTGGTCCCAGTACACGGTCCGCACGACGCCCCGCAGGGCCGCCCGCTGGTAGTGCCAGGAGTCCTGGTTGAGGCAGTAGCCGTGACTGAACACCACGGTGACGGGGAGCGGCGCCTTGCGCCCGAACAGCCTGCGCCTCCGGTTGGCCGGACCGCCCTGCGGCTCGGCCTCGTCGACCTCGTAGTACAGCTCGGTGCCGTCGTCGGCGGCCGCCTTGCCCGGGGCGCCGCGCAGCCCGCCGTACGGTCCCGCCGAGTCCAGGGCCAGCCGGGCCTTCGCCCGCATGCCGCGCCCTACGGTCATCCGCTCCAGGGCGACTCCGGCCGCGGCGCCCGCGGCGATCACGCCTATCGCGGCGCCGGCGACGCCGGTCGCCCGGCGCCAGCCCCCGGCCGCCCCCGTGGCGGAGGCGGCGACGACCGCCGTGGCGGCGCTCGCCACCGCCTCCGCGCCGGACGCCACCACCTCCGCGCTGCTCTCGCTCACGTACCGCTCCCTCTTCGGCCGATGTCCGTCACCTGACTGCCGGTTACCCGTCCCGTTGCGCATTCACCTAGGACGGGCGCCGAACGCGTCATTCATTCACATAGACGCGGGGAACCCGCACTCCGATGCGTGTGACGATCTCGTATCCGATGGTTCCGGCCGCCTGCGCCCAGTCCTGCGCCGTGGGCTCGCCCCGGTCGCCGGGGCCGAAGAGGACGGCCTCCGCTCCGGGTCCGGGCTCGTCGCCGCCGAGGTCGACGACGAACTGGTCCATCGCGATGCGCCCGGCGGCCGTGCGCCACTTGCCGCCGACCAGCACCGGGCCGGTCCCGGAGGCGTGCCGCGGAACGCCGTCGGCGTAGCCGAGGGGCACCAGCCCCAGCGTCGTCTCCCCCGGCGTCACGTAGTGGTGGCCGTAGCTCACGCCGTGGCCGCCGGGAGCGTGCTTCACCAGGGCCAGCGAGGCCGCGAGGGTCATCACCGGGCGCAGTCCGAGGTCGGCGGAGGAGCCCAGCTCGGGGGCGGGCGACAGGCCGTACATCGCGATGCCCGGACGGACCAGGTCGAGGTGGGTCCGCGGAAGGGTGAGCGTGGCCGGGGAGTTGGCGATGTGCCGCACCTCGGGCCGCACGCCCGCCCGCTCGGCGTGGGCCCGCATCTCGTGGAACAGGGCGAGCTGGGCGGCGACGGAGGGGTGCCCGGGCTCGTCGGCGCAGGCGAAGTGCGACCACAGGCCGGTGACCCGCAGCAGGCCCTCGCGCTCGGCGCGCAGCGACCGCGCCACGAGTTCCGCCCAGTCCGCGGGCTGGCAGCCGTTGCGTCCGAGCCCGGTGTCGGCCTTGAGCTGCACCCGGGCCGGCCGGCCCGCGGCGCGGGCCGCCTCCTCGACCTCCCGCAACGCCCACAGCCCGCTCACGGACACGTCGAGGCCGGCGTCGACGGCCTCCCGCCAGGGGCCGCCCGGCGTCCACAGCCAGCACATGATCCGGACGTCGGCCGGCAGGACGCCGTCCGCGCGCAGCGCCAGCGCCTCCTCGGGCGTGGCGACGCCCACCCAGGTGGCGCCGGCCTCGACGGCCGCGCGGGCGCACGGCACGGCGCCGTGGCCGTAGCCGTCGGCCTTCACCACGGCCATGAACGCCGCGCCCGGCGCCGTGGCGCGCAGGGTCCGCACGTTGGCCCGCAGCGCGGCCAGGTCGATCTCGGCGCGGGCGCGCGACGGGGCGGTGCTCGGGGCGGTGGTCTCACTCATCGCGCCCAGTGTCTCAGAGCCCCCGGACCACCCCTCAGGTACCGGTCCGCGCCCCACACATCGAGCGCGGGGGTCCCCTACAGGGATGACCCCGCAGGGGACCCCGAAGGGATGACCCCGCAGGGGACCCCGAAGGGATGGCCCCGCAGGGGACCCCGAAGGGATGGCCCCACAGGGATGGCCCCGCAGGGATGGCCCCACAGGGATGGCCCCGCAGGGATGGCCCCACAGGGATGGCCCCGCAGGGATGGCCCCGCGGGGGAGGCCCCACAGAAGCGGCCCCACAGGCGCGATCCGCACCTGGCCCGTAGGGGACGGTCCCTCAGTCCTCCGACCCTCGGGGCGCGGGCTCGCGCGGCCCGAGATCCGCCGGGTTCGATCCCGCCCGCACCGGTCCTCGGCCCGCCGGTCCCGCAAGCGTCGGCCTCCGCACCGCCCGCCGGTTCCGCGCCCGCCCGCAAGCCTCAGCCCTCCGTGCCGCCGTGCCCCGGCCCACAAGCCTCACCGCCGCGTGCCGCCGTGCCCCCGGCCCACAAGCCTCAGCCCCGCGTGCCGCCGTGCCCCCAACCCACAAGGTTCAGCCCCCCACGCGCCCGGCCCGCAAAGCTCGGGCCCTCGCGCCCCGAAGGCTCCGCCGTACGACCCGCGAGGCCGGGAGAGCCCCGCCTCAGTCGCGTGCGGTGCGGTCGCGTACGTCTCGCCAGGCCTCGTGGACGGCTTCGGCCACGTCGTGGGCGCCCACCGGGGCGCCGTGGGCCGCGAAGCGTCCGGCGAGGCCGTGGAGGTACGCGCCCACGCTCCCCGCGTCCAGTGCGCTCAGCCCCGCCGCGAGCAGCGAGCCCGCGAGGCCCGACAGGACGTCCCCGCTGCCTGCCGTGGCCAGCCAGGCGGTGCCCGTGGCGTTCACCCGCACCACGCCCGTGCCGCCCTCCTGCGCGACCAGCGTGGTCGAGCCCTTCAGGAGCACGGTCGCCCGGTACCGCGCCGCCAGTTCACGTGCCGCCGCCAGCCGGGCCCGCTCCACCTCCTCGCGCGCCACGCCGAGCAGCGCGGCCGCCTCCCCGGCGTGCGGGGTCATCAGCGTCGGCGCGGTGCGGCCGCGCACGGCGGCGGCGTCGGCGAGCCGCAGCCCGTCGGCGTCGACCAGCACCGGCACGTCGGCCGCCAGCACCTCCGCCACCGTCCCGGCGTCGTCCCCGGCGCCGGGTCCGACGACCCAGGCCTGCACCCGCCCGGCCTGCTCGGGCCCGCGGTCGGAGACGAGGGTCTCGGGGAAGCGCGCGAGGACCGCGTCCCCGGCCGGGCCGACGTACCGCACGGCCCCCGCCCCGCCGCGCAGCGCCCCCGCCACGGCGAGCACGGCGGCCCCCGGATAGCGCGCGGACCCGGCGGCGATCCCTACGACGCCCCGTCGGTACTTGTCGCTCTCGCCGCCCGGCGTCGGCAGCAGGGCGGCCACGTCCGCGTGCTGAAGGGCCTCCAGTTCGGGCCGCTCGGGCAGTGCGGCCCCGAGCCCGATGTCGACGAACCGCACCGAACCGGCGTGCTCCCGGCCGGGATCGACGAGCAGCCCCGGCTTGTGGGCGCCGAAGGTGACGGTCAGGTCGGCGCGGATGGCGTCGCCGGGCACCTCGCCGGTGTCGGCGTCGACGCCGCTCGGCAGGTCGACGGCGACGACGGCGGCCCGCGAGGCGGCGACGAGCGCGGCCAGCGCGGCCGCCGGGGGCCGCAGCCCGCCCCGGCCGCCGATCCCGACGATGCCGTCGACCACGAGGTCCGCCCGCCGGACGGCCGCCTCGGCCCCGTCGCGCGCGACGGTGCGTCCACCGGCGCGCAGCAGGGCCGTCAGCCCGCCGGCGTGCGTGCGCTCCGGCGCGAGCAGCACCGCGGTGACGCCCGCGCCGCGCCGGGCGAGCCGGGCGCCCGCGTACAGGGCGTCGCCCCCGTTGTCGCCGCTGCCGACGAGCAGCACGACCCGGCGCCCGTAGACGCGTCCCAGCAGGTCGGCGCAGGCGGCGGCGAGCCCGGCGGCGGCCCGCTGCATGAGCGCTCCCTCCGGGAGCCGGGCCATCAGCTCCTGTTCGGCACGGCGGACGGTCTCGGCACAGTAGGCAGTACGCATACGTCGAGTCTGCCCCGCCCCGCACCACCCCCGCACACGGCCACCGCCGCCCCACACCGCCGCCGCACGCGGCCGCCCCCGCCGCACGTAACCGCCGCGACCGGCTCGACCCACGCGGTCGCCTCGACCGCCGCCGTCGGCTCGACCGCCACCACCGCACACTGCCGCCGCCGGGCCGCCGCGATCGGCTCGACCCCATGCGATCAGCACGACCGCCGCGTCGACCCAACCACCGCCGCCGCACCTGGCCGCCGCCGGGCCGCCGCGATCGGCTCGACCCACGCGATCGGCTCGACCGCCGCCGCCGACCCAACCACCGCTGCCGCACGCGTCCGCCGCCCCCGCACGCCGCCGCCGCACGCGGCCGACGCACGCGGCCGACGCGATCGGCTCGGCCGCCGCCGTCGGCTCAGCCCTCGGCCACCACCACCGCGGAGGCGACGCCCGCGTCGTGACTCAGCGACACATGCCATCCCGTGACGCCCAGTTCGGCCGCCCGGGCGGCGACGCTCCCGCGCACCCGCAGCCGGGGCCGTCCGCTCTCCTCGACGTACACCTCGGCGTCGGTCCACAGCAGTCCGGGCGGAGCCCCCAGCGCCTTCGCGAGCGCCTCCTTCGCGGCGAACCGCGCCGCCAGCGAGGCGGCCCCCCTGCGGCCTCCGCCGGGCAGCAGCAACTCGCTGTCCAGGAAGAGCCGTCGGGCGAGCCCCGGCGTCCGCTCCAGCGACGCGGCGAACCGCTCGATCTCGGCCACGTCGATACCGACCCCGATGATGCTCATGCCGAGCACCCTAAGGCCGCGCTGTCACAGCCTGCTGCTAGCCTGCGGCGACTTGATCACATCAGGTCAAGAGCAGGATTCGACCGCCGCGCGCCCTGGGGGGCCAGCCCGCGCGCCGCGGACAGCGACGCCAGGGGGCGGAGGCATGACCAGCATCACCGACGGCATGACGAGCGGCGAGGCGCCCGGCTTGCGGGGACCGACGTTCGACCCGTACGACAACCTGCCCGAGCTGATCCCGATGCGCACCGCCGCAGAGGCCGGGGACTGGCCGGCCGTGCGGGCCTGGTTCGCGGGGCTCGGCTCGGTCGACGAACTGGCCACCGCGTCCAGCCTCCTCGCCGACATCGCCGGCGCCGAGAACTTCCTGGAGCGGGCGGCCGCGGAGCACCCCGGCGACCCGCTGCCGCGCGCGCTGCTCGCCGAGCGGTACGTGTACATCGGCTGGGACATCCGCAGCGGGGCCCGCGCGCAGCACGTCTCGCGGGACCAGTTCGCCCAGTTCCACGACTGGCTGCGGCGGGCCGAGCAGCTGCTGATCGACGTCTGCGCCGAGCATCCCGGCCACGCGCCCGCGTGGACCGCCCGGCTGATGACCGCGCGCGGTCTGGAACTGGGGCAGGCCGAGGCGCGCCGCCGCTACGACCGGCTGTCCGCCCACCACCCGCACCACTTCCGCGCCCAGACACAGCTGCTCCAGCAGGTGTGCCCGAAGTGGGGCGGCTCCTGGGACGCGGCGCACGGCTTCGCGCGCGAGTGCGCGACCGCCGCCCCCGACGGCTCGAACGCCGGCGCCCTGGTCGCGCTCGCGCACATCGAGCGCTGGCTGGACCTGGACGGCGGCGAGGACGCGGCCTACATGCGCGGCCAGTCGGTCCGCGACGACCTGCGGCACGCCGCCCGGGTGTCCGTGCTGCACCCCGCCCACCGGCCCGACTGGAACTCGATCGGCGCGCACAACGCGTTCGCGTTCGCCTTCTCGCTCGGCAACCACTGGGCGGACGCGGCCCCGCACTTCGCGTTCCTCGGCGACCGCGCCTCCGAGTCCCCCTGGTACTACCTGCCCGACAAGAAGTCGTCGTTCCTCAAGTGCCGCAAGGCCGCGCTGGACACCCGAGGAGGCGCCCGATGACCACGGACCTGCACACGCCCGGCCCCGCCGACGGCCCCGGCGGCACCCGCACCCCCGCCCCGGCCCCCGCCCCGGCCGACGGCCTCGCCGCTCTGGACGGCCTGGTCGCGCACACCACCGTCGACGGCATACCGGCGCTGCACGCCCCCGCCTCCGGCAACGAGATCACCGCCGGTCTGTTCTTCCGGGTGGGCCGCGCCGACGAGACCCTGGCGACCGCCGGCATCACCCATCTCGTCGAGCACCTCGCCCTGCACCGGCTGGGCCTGTCCGACCTGCACTACAACGGCGCGACGGCGAACGCCTACACCCTCTTCCACGTGACCGGCCGTGAGGAGGAGGTCGTCGAGTACCTCAACAGCGTGTGCGCCGGGCTGCGGGACCTGCCGATGCAGCGGCTGGAGACCGAGAAGGAGATCCTGCGCACCGAGGCGGCCGGGCGCGGCGGCGGTCCCCACCACCAGATGCCGCTGTGGCGTTACGGCGCGCAGGGCTACGGCCTGTCCAGTTACAGCGAGCTGGGCACCTGGGGCCTCACGCCCGACCAGGTCCGCTCCTGGGCCGAGACGCGCTTCACCAGGGACAACGCGGTGCTGTGGATCACCAGCGACCACATCCCCGACGGGCTGGACCTCACCCTCCCCGCGGGCTCGCGCCTGCCCGCGCCGGCCGCGACCAGCGCCCTGCCCACCACGCCCGCCTACATCAGCGGCGACGACGGCCATGTCGTCCTCACCTCGGTGCTGCGGCGCTCCACGGCGGCCTCCGTGTTCGCCGAGGTGCTCGGCCGGGCCCTCTTCAGGGACCTGCGCCAGGAGGGCGGCTACTCCTACTCGGCGGAGGCGGACTACAGCCCGCGCGACGCCCGGTTCGCCACCCTCACCGCGTACGCCGACGCCCTCCCGCAGAAGCAGGACGCGGTCGTCGGCGGTTTCGTCGACACGCTCGCCCGGCTGCGCGCGGGCCGCATCGAGCAGTCCGAGCTGGACTCCGCCCGCGGCAAGCTCCGCAAGGTGTACGACATCCCCGACCTGGGCGCGGCCACCCTGCCCTCGTACGCGCTGAGCCTGCTCCTCGGGCACCGCATCCTCAGCCCCGAGCAGCACAGGGCGGAGCTGGACGCCGTGACCGTCCAGGACCTGCGCGAGGTCGCCCGGGAGGCCTGGGGGAACGCGCTCGTGCAGGTGCCCGGCCGGGGCCTCGACTGGGCCGGGCTGACGGCCGCTCCGCAGCGCTCGGCGGCCGCGGTCACCGGCACCCGCCACCAGTCCCTGGAGGACGAGGACGTCACGCTGGTCATCGGCGCGGAGGGCGTGAGCCTGCTGACCCCGAGGGGCCCGATCACCGTCCGGTACGACGCCTGCGCGGCGATGACCACCCGGCCCGACGGCTCCCGCGCCCTCACCGGTCACGACGGGTTCTCGGTCAACGTCGAGCCGACGCTCTTCCGGGGCGTGACGCCGGAGCGCGTCGCCGCGATCGACGCGGCCGTGCCCCGGCAGACGACGGTTCCGCTACCGGCCCGCGAGCCCGACCGCATCCCCCAGCCGCGCAAGCGGGCCGCCGCACCGGCGTCCGGCAGCGGCCGCTCCACCGCCGGCTGGACCGTCGCGCTGTGGCTCGTGGGCCTGCTGGCGGCGGTCTGGGGCCTGCTCTGCGCGGTGATCACGGCGGACGAGGCCGCGGCCGCCGCCCCGGAGTGGGACGCGGTCGCGGGCGTCTGGATCATGGAACTCCCGCTGGTTTTCGCGGCCTGGAAGGTGTTCACGGCCCGCAGGACGCGCAGACGCGGCTGACGCACCCGGCGGGCGGCGCGGGAGGGCCCCGGCGGACGGGCCCCTCCCGCGTCCCCTGTTCCGTCACCTGTTCCCGGGCCGCCCCTCCCGCGTGACCTCTCCCGCCCCCTCACGGGCCGCCCCTCACGGGCCGCTCGGCGAGCTACACCACCGGCTACTCCACGGTGACCGACTTCGCGAGGTTCCGCGGCTGGTCGACCTCGTTGCCGCGGGCGGTCGCCAGCTCGCACGCGAACACCTGCAACGGCACCGTGACGACCAGCGGTTGGAGCAGCACCGGCGTGACGGGGACCCGCACGAGATGGTCGGCGTACGGCACGACCTCCTCGTCCCCCTCCTCGGCGATCACGATGGTCCGCGCCCCGCGCGCCCGGATCTCCTGGATGTTGGACACGATCTTGTCGTGCAGCACGGACCGTCCGCGCGGCGAGGGCGCCACCACGACGACGGGCAGGTCCTCCTCGATGAGCGCGATGGGCCCGTGCTTCAGCTCCCCCGCCGCGAACCCCTCCGCGTGCATGTAGGCCAGCTCCTTCAGCTTGAGCGCCCCCTCCAGCGCCACGGGATGGCCCACGTGCCGCCCGAGGAACAGCACCGTGTCCTTCCCCGCGAGCGAGCGCGCCAGCTCCCGCACCGGCTCCATCGTCTCCAGCACCCGCTCGACCTCGCCGGGCATCCGCGCCAGGTCCCGCACGACGGCCCGGATCTCGTCCGCCCACTTGGCGCCCCGGACCTGCGCCAGATAGAGGGCGACCAGGTAGCACGCCACCAGCTGCGTCAGGAACGCCTTGGTGGACGCGACGGCCACCTCCGGCCCGGCGTGCGTGTAGAGGACGGCGTCCGACTCGCGGGGGATCGTCGACCCGTTGGTGTTGCAGATGGCGAGCACCTTGGAGCCCTGCTCGCGGGCGTGCCGCAGCGCCATCAGGGTGTCCATGGTCTCGCCGGACTGCGAGACGGCGATGACGAGCGACCGTGAGTCCAGGATCGGGTCGCGGTAGCGGAACTCGCTGGCCAGCTCCACCTCGCACGGGATGCGCGCCCAGTGCTCGATGGCGTACTTGGCGATGAGGCCCGCGTGGAAGGCCGTGCCGCACGCGACGATGACGACCTTGTCCACCTCCCGCAGTTCGGCGGCCGGGATCCGCACCTCGTCGAGGGTCAGCGCGCCGGAGGCGTCGACCCGGCCCAGCAGCGTGTCGGCCACGGCCTTGGGCTGCTCGGCGATCTCCTTGAGCATGAAGTAGTCGTAGCCGCCCTTCTCCGCGGCCGAGGCGTCCCAGTCGACGTGGTACGAGCGCACGTCGGCCGCTGATCCGTCGAACCCGGTGACCGTCACACCGTCCCGGCGCAGCTCGACGACCTGGTCCTGCCCCAGCTCGATCGCCGAGCGCGTGTGGGCGATGAACGCGGCGACGTCCGAGGCGAGGAAGGCCTCGCCCTCGCCGACGCCCACCACCAGCGGCGAGTTGCGGCGCGCGCCGACCACCACGTCCGGCTCGTCGGCGTGCACCGCGACCAGCGTGAACGCTCCCTCCAGCCGCCGGCACACCAGCCGCATGGCCTCGGCGAGGTCGGCGGTGGCCGAGAACTCCTCGGCGAGCAGATGCGCCACCACCTCGGTGTCGGTCTCGGAGGCCAACGTGTGCCCCCGCCCGGCGAGTTCGGCCCGCAGCAGGGCGAAGTTCTCGATGATCCCGTTGTGCACGACGGCGACCCGGCCGGCGTTGTCGAGATGGGGGTGGGCGTTGCCGTCCGTCGGCGCGCCGTGCGTGGCCCACCGGGTGTGCCCGATGCCGGTCGTCCCGGCCGGCAGCGGCCGTTCCGTCAGCTCCTTCTCCAGGTTGACGAGCTTGCCCGCCCTCTTCGCCGCGGCGAGCCCCCCGTCGGCCGCCACGGCGACGCCCGCCGAGTCGTATCCCCGGTACTCCAGCCGCTTCAGTCCGGCCATGACGACATCGAGCGCCGACTGAGACCCCACGTATCCCACGATTCCGCACATGATCGGCAGCGTACGGCGAAACGACGCACACAAAGAGCCTCCACGTGCCCGATTTCGGAAATCCTCAGGGCCAAACGGAGGACCCCAGCACGTGAAAGCCGAGGCGCGCGGCCCGAGAAGCGAGGCCGCGGGAGGCCGACCGGAGCGGCCCGGAACGGACCGGCGTCCGCCCGGAACGGACCGGAGCGGCCCGGCGTCCGGCCGTCACGGGAAGAGCGTGACGGACCCCACCTGCCGCCCCGTTCGAACTCCGTTAACAATGGAGTGTGATCTCCCCGGTCCCCCCGATGCCCCGGAGCGCCCACCGGCACAGGCCGGAGGCGACTCCCTACCTCGACCTCACCCGAAGCGAGTGGAGCGCGCTGCGCGAGAAGACCCCGCTGCCGCTGACGGCCGAGGAGGTCGAGAAGCTGCGCGGCCTCGGCGACGTCATCGACCTCGACGAGGTGCGTGACATCTACCTCCCGCTGTCCCGCCTGCTCAACCTCTACGTCGGCGCGACGGACGGCCTGCGCGGCGCGCTCAACACCTTCCTCGGCGAACAGGGCTCGCAGTCCGGCACCCCGTTCGTGATAGGCGTCGCGGGCTCCGTGGCCGTGGGCAAGTCGACCGTCGCCCGCCTCCTCCAGGCGCTGCTCTCGCGCTGGCCCGAGCACCCGCGCGTGGAGCTGGTCACCACGGACGGCTTCCTGCTCCCGACCCGGGAACTGGAGGCCCGCGGGCTGATGTCCCGCAAGGGCTTCCCCGAGTCCTACGACCGGCGGGCCCTGACCCGTTTCGTCGCCGACATCAAGGCGGGCAAGGCCGAGGTCACGGCTCCCGTGTACTCCCACCTGATCTACGACATCGTGCCGGACCGCAGACTCACCGTCCGCCGCCCCGACATCCTCATCGTCGAGGGCCTGAACGTCCTTCAGCCCGCGCTCCCCGGCAAGGACGGCCGCACCCGCGTCGGCCTCGCCGACTACTTCGACTTCAGCGTGTACGTCGACGCGAGCGCCGAGGACATCGAGCGCTGGTACCTCAACCGGTTCCGCAAACTGCGCCGGACCGCCTTCCAGAACCCGGACTCGTACTTCAGGAAGTACACCCAGGTCTCCGAGGAGGAGGCCGTCGACTACGCCCGCGGCCTCTGGCGCACCATCAACAAGCCCAACCTGGTGGAGAACATCGCCCCCACCCGCGGCCGCGCCACCCTCGTGGTCCGCAAGGGCCAGGACCACAAGGTACGGCGCCTGAGTCTGCGCAAACTCTGACGGCTACCCTGCCCCCATGCTTCACCTGCGCCTGATCACCCCGACGGACACGACCGAGTCCGCGGTCCGGCTTATCGAGAAGACCGTCGGCACCGCGCACGTCGTCGTGCTGCCGGGGGCGGCCCGCAACCCGGCGGGCGACGTCGTCCTGTGCGACGTGGCGCGCGAGGCGGGAGACGAACTCCTCAGCGGCCTCCAGGAGTTGGGCCTGGACAAGTCCGGCTCGATCGCCGTGGAGAACATCGACCTGTCGCTCTCCCTGCGCGCCGAGAAGGCCGAGAAGGAGGCGCCGGGCGAGGGCGCGGACGCGGTCCTGTGGGAGCACATGACCGACGCCACCCACGAGGAGTCGACGCTCTCCGTCACCTACCTCATGTTCATCACGCTGGCCACGATGATCGCGGCCTGCGGCGTGGTCCTCGACAACGCGGTCCTCATCGTGGGGGCGATGGCGGTGGGCCCGGAGTTCGGCCCGCTGGCCGGCATCTCCACGTCGATCGTGCAGCGGACGCCCCGGCTGGCCCTGCGCTCGCTGATCGCCCTGCTGACCGGCTTCGCGGCGGCGATGGCGGTGACCGTCGGCTTCAGCCTGTTCATGGACGCGATCGATCTGTTCAGCAGGGCCCAACTGGAGGGCGACCGCCCCCAGACCGGCTTCGTCTACGCGCCGGACCCCTTCTCCTTCATCGTCGCCCTGCTGGCGGGCGTCGCCGGCACCCTCTCCCTGACGTCGGCGAAGTCCGGCGCGCTGGTGGGCGTCGCCATCTCGGTGACGACGGTCCCGGCGGCGGCGAACGCGGCCGTGGCCCTCAGCTACGGCGACACCCGCCAGACCTGGGGCTCCACGCAGCAGCTCCTGCTGAACCTCCTGGGCATCGTCCTGGCGGGCACCCTGACCCTGCTGGCCCAGAAATGGCTCTGGTCGCGACGGCGCCCCCTGACCAGAGCGGCCTGACGACGCCGACGAGCCGGATCGCCAGGGGGCGGGGAACCGCGCGACCGGCCACGACGCACCGCGCCGCGCCACTGCGCGCGGAACCCCGAACCCGTTCCGCCCTGGCCTGTTCCGCCCTGGCCTGTTCCGCCCCGGCCGTACCGGCTAGCCCAGCGCCGACTTCACGGCGTCCGCGAGCCGGCCGGCGACGGCGCGGGCCTGGTCGATGTCGGCCGCCTCGACCATCACCCGCACCAGCGGCTCGGTCCCGGAGGGCCGCAGCAGCACCCGGCCGGTGGACCCCAGCTCCCGCTCCGCCTCACCGACGGCGGCCGCGAGCTCGGCCGACTGCCCGACCCGGGACCTGTCGACGTCCGGAACGTTGATCAGCACCTGCGGCAGCCGCTCCATCACCGAGGCCAGCTCCCGCAGCGAGCGTCCGCTCTGGGCGACGCGGGCCGCCAGCATCAGCCCGGTCAGCGTGCCGTCGCCGGTCGTCGCGTGGTCGAGGATGATCACGTGCCCGGACTGCTCGCCGCCCAGCGCGTAGCCGTGCTGCTTCATCTCCTCCAGGACGTACCGGTCGCCGACGGCGGCCCGCACCAGCTGGATGCCCTCGCGCTCCATGGCGAGCTTGAAGCCCAGGTTGGACATGACGGTCGCGACAACGGTGTCCGAGCGCAGCACGCCCCGCTCCCGCATCGACAGGGCCAGCACGGCGAGGATCTGGTCGCCGTCGATCTCCTCGCCCGTGTGGTCCACGGCGAGGCACCGGTCCGCGTCCCCGTCGTGCGCGATGCCGAGGTCGGCCCCGTGCTCGAGGACGGCGGCCTTGAGCTTGTCCAGGTGGGTCGAGCCGCACCCGTCGTTGATGTTGAGCCCGTCCGGCTCGGCCCCGATGGTCACGATCTCGGCGCCGGCCCGCGTGAACGCCTCGGGCGAGACCCGTGCGGCCGCGCCGTGCGCCTCGTCCAGGACGATCTTCAGCCCGTCGAGCCGGTTCGGCAGGACGGCGATGAGGTGGGCGACGTAGCGGTCGAAGCCCTCGCTGTACGAACGCACGCGACCGACGCCGCTGCCGGTCGGCCGGTCCCAGGGAGCGCCGGTGCGGTGCTCCTCGTAGACGGACTCGATCCGGCCCTCCAGCTCGTCGGCCAGCTTGTGGCCGCCGCGGGCGAAGAACTTGACGCCGTTGTCGGGCATGGCGTTGTGGCTGGCGGAGAGCATCACGCCGAGGTCCGCGCCGAGCACGCCGGTGAGGTACGCGACGGCGGGCGTGGGCAGCACGCCGACCTTCAGCACGTCCACGCCCGCGCTCGCCAGACCGGCCACCACGGCGGCCTCCAGGAACTCCCCGGACGCACGCGGGTCCCGCCCGACGACGGCCACCGGTCGGTGCCCCTCGAACGTCCCCGCCTCGGCCAGCACGTGCGCGGCCGCGACCGAGAGGCCGAGGGCCATCTCCGCCGTCAGATCCGCGTTGGCGACACCGCGCACGCCGTCCGTGCCGAAGAGTCGTCCCACTTGTCCTCCTGAGGAAGCGTCAGTTGCGAAAGCCTTGCGGGCGCACCGGACGGGCCGGCCGGTCCGCGGGCTCCCGCGGGACGGCGCCGCGCTTCGGGCGCCGTGTCCGGGAGCCGCGTCACGGCACCGCATGCAGGCATTGGATGCCCTGCACATCCGATCACACAAGCCTTTGAGCACCTTGTGCCGTTATACGCCCACAGGTGCGAGAAAACGAACGCCCCGGCGACACTGTGGCGTGCCGCCGGGGCGTTCGGAGTACGTGCGGGCGGACCGGAACCCGGCCCGACCCGGAATACGTACGAGCAGGCAGCGAAGCTTAGCGCTTGCTGTACTGCGGGGCCTTGCGGGCCTTCTTGAGACCGGCCTTCTTGCGCTCGACCGCGCGGTCGTCACGCGTGAGGAAGCCGGCCTTCTTGAGGGTGCCGCGGTTGTTGTCGACGTCGGCCTCGTTCAGCGCGCGGGCGACACCGAGACGGAGCGCACCGGCCTGACCGGAGACGCCGCCACCCGAGATGCGGGCGATGACGTCGTAGCGGTTGTCGAGCTCGAGCACCTTGAAGGGCTCGTTGACTTCCTGCTGGTGCACCTTGTTCGGGAAGTAGTCCTCGAGGGTGCGACCGTTGATCTTCCACTTCCCGGAGCCCGGAACGATCCGGACGCGGGCGATGGCGTTCTTGCGGCGGCCCAGGCCGGCCGCGGGCTGGGCCTCGCCGAAGCGGGACGCCAGGGACTCCGAGGTGTACTCGCCCTCGACGGGGACCTCGGACTCGGTGGTGTAGCTCTCGATGTCGACGAGCTCGGTCTCTTCGAGCGGCTGCTCGGCAGTGGTCTCGGCCACGGTTCTCCTCAGATTCTCTTCAGCTTGGGGTGGTGTGGCCGGAATTACTGCGCGACCTGGGTGATTTCGAACGGCACGGGCTGCTGCGCCGCGTGCGGGTGCACGTCACCCTTGTAGACCTTCAGCTTCGAGAGCATCTGACGGCCGAGCGTGTTCTTGGGGAGCATGCCCTTGACGGCCTTCTCGACGGCCTTCTCCGGGTTGTTCGCGAGGAGGTCGTCGTAGCGCACGGAGCGCAGACCGCCCGGGTACCCGGAGTGGCGGTAGGCCATCTTCTGGGTCCGCTTGTTGCCGGAGAGGTGCACCTTGTCGGCGTTGATGATGATGACGAAGTCACCGGTGTCGACGTGGGGCGCGTAGATCGGCTTGTGCTTGCCCCGCAGAAGGGACGCGGCAGTGGTGGCGAGACGGCCCAGGACGATGTCCTGAGCGTCGATGACGTGCCACTGGCGCGTCACATCGCCGGGCTTGGGGCTGTACGTACGCACGGTTCGTAGCCTTCGCTTCTTCAGTGAATTGGTCCTGACAAGGTCACCGAAGACGATCACGACAGCCCTGACCGCACTGCGGTGACGCAAACCGCGTGCTGGTCGCTGGTCATCGGCCCGGTGGACCGGTGTAAGGGCCCGTCCCGTGAGAAGAGCAAGCCAATACACAACGAAGAAGCAGAATACCCGTGCCCCGGGTGCCGGGTCAAAACGGGGCCGACCCCCGCACGTGAACATGTCAGCCTCACCAAGAGAAGACGGCCGGAAACCCCTCTCCGGAGTGGCCCGCGCCACATCCCGGCCGTCCGCCTGGGAGAACGCCGTACCAACCACCCGGAGATGTCGCCTTTGCCCGCCCTCACACCCCGAATCCCACGGACTCTCCCGCCCGTTGAGGCGGAACAGCACCCCCCGCCTCCCGTCTAAGATGCGCCCCATGAGCTATGGGCAGGGGGGACCTCAGTCCCAGTGGGATCCGTGGAAACCGAACTCCCAGCAGCCGTGGGCCACCGGCGATGACGGGCGGACCCCGGACTGGGCCGCGCTCGCCGAGGCGTCCGAGACGCGCAACAGGCGCCGCAGGCTGCTGCTCATAGGCGGCGGCGTGCTCGCCACCGTCGCCGTCGGCACCGCCGTGGCCATGGCCGTGGTCTCCGCCAACGGCAGCGACGAGGCGAACAAGCCGACCTCCTCACTGCCCGGCACCGCCGGACTGCCGAGCGCGTCGGGCACCCCGTCCTTCGCGCCCACCAGCGCACCGCCGCCGCTGGACCCCAAGGAGTTCATCTCCAGCAAGGCCAAGGACACCGCCCCCAACGGCCCCGACCTGCTCTTCCCCGGCACCCAGCTGACCATGGGCTCGGCCGTGTACAAGAAGGGCCCCAAGGCCGACAGCGCCACCTGCGCCACCGGCGCCGCGGGCACACTGCCGAAGATCCTCACCTCCAACGGCTGCACCCGCGTGATGCGCGTCACCTACACCAAGGACGGCATCGCCGTCACGGTCGGCGTGGCCGTCTTCGACACCGAGGCACAGGCCCTGAAGGTCAAGAGCCAGGCCGCCGACAACAAGAGCATCGTCAAGGCCCTCTCCGGCGGGGGCGTCAAGGCGTTCTGCAACGGCGCGATCTGCCGCTCCACCACCAACTCCTACGGCCGGTACGCCTACTTCACGCTCACCGGCTTCACCGACGGCAAGAACGTGACGACCAAGGACACCGCCGTCTTCACCGCCGGCGACGACCTGTCCAAGTTCGCGTTCCAGCAGATCCGCCGCCGCGGCGAGGCCCAGGCGTCGGCCGCCGCCGGCTGACCGCCCGGGCCCCTGCGCCGCCGCGGGACCGACGAGGTCAGCAGCACCCGGCCCCGGGCAGCGTCCGCCTGTTGCGCGCCTCCCTGCTGCGCGCGGCGAGCAGCTCGTCGGCCGGGTAGCCGACCTCCTCCAGCGTCAGCCCGTGCGGGCGCACGACGTGCACCGCCGAGTCCCGCACACCCGCCGCGAGCACCTTCCCCGGCCACTCGGGCCCGCGGTGCCCGTCCCCCACGAACAGCAGCGCCCCGATCAGCGAGCGCACCATGTTGTGGCAGAACGCGTCCGCGCGGACGGTCGCCGTGATGATCCCGTCGGCGCCCCTGACCAGACTCAGCCGCTGGAGCGTGCGGATGGTGGTCGCGCCCTCCCGCTTCTTGCAGTACGCGGCGAAGTCGTGCTCCCCGAGGAGCCGCTCGGCGGCCTCGTTCATGGCGTCCACGTCGAGCGGCCAGTCGTGCCACAGCACATGCCCCCGCAGCAGCGGATCGACCCCGCCCGGGTTGTCGGTGACCCGGTAGGCGTACCGCCGCCAGACGGCCGAGAACCGCGCGTTGAAACCCGGGGGGGCCTCCCGCAGCGCCCAGACCCGCACATCGCGCGGCAGCCGCCCGGCGAGCCGCTTCAGCAGCTTCGCGTGGTGCTCGCGCCAGACGTCCTCCGGCAGATCGACGTGCGCGACCTGGCCGCGCGCGTGCACCCCGGCATCGGTGCGTCCGGCCACGGTCAGCTCGTACGTCGTCGCGCCGGACCGCGTGACGGTCCGCAGCGCGTCCTCGATCTCCCCCTGCACGGTCCGCCGTCCCCCGGCCTGCTTGGCCCACCCGGAGAACTCCGCACCGTCATAGGACAGGTCCAGCCGCACCCGGACGAACCCGGGCTGTACTTCGTCACTCACTCCTGGATCCTCTCAGCAGCACAAAAGCGGGCCCGCCCCCCGAAGGGAACGGACCCGCGATCGCCCCAGGGGGCGCGGGAGCCGCGCGGCGGGCCACCACGAACACGCAGCCGCACACGCACAGCCCCCGGCAGAACGCTTACGCGTCCTTCGACTCCTCGGCGGGAGCCTCGTCGGCCTTGGTCTCCTCGACCTTGGCCTCCTCGGTCTCCTTGACCGCACGCTTCGTCGCGGCCTCGGCCTCGCCGGTCGCCTGCTGCGCGACCGTCAGCGCCTCGACCAGCTCGATGACGGCCATGGGCGCGTTGTCGCCACGGCGGTTACCGATCTTGGTGATGCGGGTGTAGCCACCGGGACGGTTCTCGTAGCGCGGGCCGATCTCGGTGAAGAGCGTGTGCACGATGCTCTTGTCCGTGATCACCTGGAGCACCTGACGGCGGTTGTGAAGGTCGCCCTTCTTCGCCTTGGTGACCAGACGCTCGGCGTACGGGCGCAGCTTGCGCGCCTTCGCCTCGGTGGTGGTGATGCGGCCGTGCTCGAACAGCGCCTTGGCGAGGTTCGCGAGAATGATCTTCTCGTGCGCGGCGCTGCCGCCCATACGGGCGCCCTTGGTGGGCTTCGGCATGGTGTTTCTCCTAGGTGTCTGCCCCGGCCGTATCAGGTACCGGGGTCAGTATCCGAGCAGGCGGTCGCCTGTCGAAGATCCGGGCACAGGCCCCGAAGGGGCCGTGCCCGGAAGCGGCGCGGGGAACTGCGCGACAAGCCACAGCGGCCCCGCACCAGAGTACGGACCGAAAGGCCCGAGCCCTCAGTACTGCTCGGTCTCGACGAACCCGGCATCCGCGTCGTCGTCCGCGCCGAAGGCGTCCGCGGCGGCGGTCGGGTCGAATCCGGGCGGGCTGTCCTTGAGGGCCAGGCCCATGCCGGCCAGCTTCGCCTTGACCTCGTCGATCGACTTCGCACCGAAGTTGCGGATGTCGAGCAGGTCGGCCTCGGAGCGCGCCACCAGCTCACCCACGGAGTGGATGCCCTCGCGCTTGAGGCAGTTGTACGACCGGACCGTGAGCTCCAGCTCCTCGATCGGCAGGGCCAGATCGGCGGCCAGGGCGGCGTCCGTCGGGGACGGACCCATGTCGATGCCCTCGGCGTCGATGTTCAGCTCGCGCGCGAGACCGAACAGCTCGACCAGCGTCTTGCCCGCGGAGGCCATGGCGTCGCGGGGACGCATCGCCTGCTTGGTCTCGACGTCGACGATCAGCTTGTCGAAGTCGGTGCGCTGCTCGACACGCGTGGCCTCGACCTTGTACGTGACCTTCAGAACCGGCGAGTAGATGGAGTCGACCGGGATACGGCCGATCTCCTGGCCCAGCTGCTTGTTCTGAACGGCGGAGACGTAACCGCGACCGCGCTCGACGGTCAGCTCCATCTCCAGCTTGCCCTTGCCGTTGAGCGTGGCGAGGACGAGGTCGGGGTTATGCACCTCGACACCGGCCGGGGGCGCGATGTCGGCGGCGGTGACCAGACCCGGGCCCTGCTTGCGCAGGTACATCACGACCGGCTCGTCGTGCTCCGAGGAGACGACCAGCTGCTTGATGTTGAGGATGAGGTCGGTGACGTCCTCCTTGACGCCCGGCACGGTGGTGAACTCGTGCAGGACGCCGTCGATGCGGATGCTGGTGACAGCAGCGCCGGGGATCGACGACAGGAGGGTGCGGCGGAGGGAGTTGCCGAGGGTGTAGCCGAAGCCCGGCTCCAGCGGCTCGATGACGAACCGGGAGCGGAACTCGTCGACGACCTCTTCGGTCAACGAGGGACGCTGAGCGATCAGCATGGGGAGATTCCTTCAGTCAGGGGCACCCACTATTTGATGCCCTGATGCACCAGGCGGAGCCTGATGTGGTACTTGCAAGGGTACGGGCGGTACGGCCCCGAAGGCCCGTACCGCCCGAAATCCTCAGTCCAAGCAGCCGTGCGCCGGATCAGACGCGGCGGCGCTTGGGCGGACGGCAGCCGTGCTGTGCGCTGCGGGGGACGACCCCCGCACCCCCAGCCGGAACCGAGCCGCCCGTGGCCGGTGCGTCAGACGCGGCGGCGCTTGGGCGGACGGCAGCCGTTGTGCGGGGTCGGCGTGACGTCCTGGATCGAGCCGACCTCGAGGCCGGTCGCCTGCAGGGAACGGATGGCGGTCTCACGACCGGCGCCCGGGCCCTTGACGAAGACGTCGACCTTGCGCATGCCGTGCTCCTGCGCGCGACGGGCAGCCGACTCGGCGGCCATCTGCGCGGCGAACGGCGTGGACTTGCGCGAGCCCTTGAAACCGACGTGGCCGGCGGAGGCCCACGAGATCACGTTTCCGGCCGGGTCCGTGATGGACACGATCGTGTTGTTGAACGTGCTCTTGATGTGCGCCTGGCCGTGCGCGACGTTCTTCTTTTCCTTGCGGCGCACCTTCTTGGCAGCGCCCTGACGACCCTTGGGGGGCATCTACAAACTCCTACGGGGAGGTGGTCGGTCCTACAGCGAAGACCGCTGATGAAGCGTTGTCCGCTGAGGACTACTTCTTGCCCGGCTTCTTCTTGCCGGCGATGGCGCGACGCGGGCCCTTGCGGGTACGGGCGTTCGTGCTGGTGCGCTGACCGCGGACCGGCAGACCACGACGGTGACGGAGACCCTGGTAGCAGCCGATCTCCACCTTGCGGCGGATGTCGGCCTGGATCTCGCGACGAAGGTCACCCTCGGTCTTGATGTTGGCGTCCACGTACTCGCGGATCGCGACGAGCTGCTCCTCGGAGAGGTCGCGAACGCGGGTGTTGGGGTCGACGCCGGTCGCGGCCAGCGTCTCCTGGGAAAGGGTCCGGCCGATGCCGAACACGTAGGTGAGGGCGACCTCCACACGCTTTTCGCGCGGGATGTCGACACCGGAAACGCGTGCCATTCAATGGCTCCAGTTGATCCTCGGAGGTCTTCCGCAGCACCGACCCCCAGCCGCCGGCCTCTTCTGACGCGCAGAAGACTTGGTACGGACTGGGTCCCCGGCCTCCGAACCGGGGGTGTCGGACGGGATGCCCGTCCGGGTCCTGCGTATGAACAATTCAGCTCGCGTCGCGCGAAGTCTCTGCGATGTCGGTGCAGAGGGTGTGACCCTGTGCGATCAGCCCTGGCGCTGCTTGTGGCGCGGGTTCTCGCAAATGATCATGACCCGGCCATGACGGCGGATCACCCTGCACTTGTCGCAGATCTTCTTGACGCTCGGCTTGACCTTCATTGGGTGAGGTTCTCCGGGTCAGTTGCCAACAGCCCCGTGCGCCCGGTGAGGGGCGCACGAAGGTACGGGCAAGATCTACTTGTACCGGTAGACGATCCGGCCACGCGTCAGGTCGTACGGAGACAGCTCCACCACGACCCGGTCGTCAGGGAGGATACGGATGTAGTGCATACGCATCTTGCCGCTGATGTGCGCCAGGACCTGGTGGCCGTTCTGGAGCTCGACCTTGAACATGGCGTTCGGCAGAGACTCGACGACAGTGCCCTCGATCTCGATGGCACCTTGCTTCTTGGCCACGCTTCGCCCTTCGAATCGACTACCTTGATCGGCTCCCCCGCCTTTTCCCTTACGGGCGCATGCGGACATGCGGGTGCACGAGAGCCGACGAGTCAGTCTACGTCAGCCCTGACCGAAACACGAATCGAGAAGTCTGCCCCGCAGGGGAGATCCTTAACCGAGCCGCTCCCCCGCCGAGGCACGGCGTCCCGCCCGGCCCGCCCGGCGTCCGAGGACGACGCTCCGGACCGACGGGTCCCGGGCGGGCCGATCGATCACCTAGGCGAGCGGGTCCGGTGCCGCCTCGATGCCGTGCTCGGCCAGTTTCGCCCTGCCGCCGTCGGGTGACGTCAGGACCAGCGGTCCCTCCTCCGTCAGCGCCACCGAGTGCTCCCAGTGCGACGACCAGGTCCCGTCGGTCGTGATGACCGTCCAGTCGTCCTCCAGGACCTCGGTCCGCGGAGTGCCGAGCGAGACCATCGGCTCGATGGCGAGACAGAAGCCGGGGACCAGCTTGGGACCCTTGCCCCGGCGGCGGTCGACGTAGTTCAGCAGATGCGGGTCCATGTGCATCTCGGTGCCGATGCCGTGACCGCCGTAGTCCTCGATGATCCCGTAGCGGCCGCCGCCCGGCTTCGGCTGGCGGCGGATGTACGTCTCGATGGCCCGCGAGACGTCCACCAGCCGGTTGCCGAGCTTCATGGCCGCGATGCCGGCCCACATCGACTCCTCCGTGACCCGGGACAGCTCGATCAGCTCCGGGGCGTGGCCCGAGCCGACGAAGGCGGTGTACGCCGCGTCGCCGTGCCAGCCGTCCACGATCGCGCCGCAGTCGATCGAGATGACGTCGCCGTCCTTCAGGACGACCTCGCCGGAGGGGATGCCGTGGACGACCACGTCGTTCACCGAGGTGCAGATCGTCGCGGGGAAGCCGCCGTATCCCAGGAAGTTCGACTTCGCGCCGTGCTCCGCGAGGACCTTGCGCGCCACGAGGTCCAGGTCCATCGTCGTCGCGCCCGGCACGGCCGCTTCCCGTGTGGCCGCGTGGATGGCGGCGACGACCAGCCCCGCCGCACGCATCCTGGCGATCTGTTCGGGGCTCTTGATCTGCACCATGGGGGGCCTGCGCTCTCCGTCACTCAGGTCGGTCACGTACGTACACAACAGTACGGCCGTGGGGTCCCGGAGGACTCCACGGCCGTATCCCGGGCGACGGCTACTGGTCGTCGCCCTCGCGCTTCAGCGCCGCCAGCGCACGGCCGGTGACCTCGTCCACGGGGCCCATGGCCTCGATGGTCACGACCAGGCCCTGCGCCTTGTAGTAGTCGATGATCGGCTCGGTCTGCGTGTGGTAGACCTCCAGCCGGGTCCGGACGGTCTCCTCGGAGTCGTCGTCCCGCTGGTACAGCTCGCCGCCGCAGACGTCGCACACGCCTTCCACGGCGGCCTTCTTGTACGTCACGTGGAAGACGTGCGAGGAGTCGTTGCGGCAGATGCGCCGGCCGGCGATCCGCTTGACGACCTCCTCCTCCGGCGCCTCCAGGTCCAGTACCGCGTCCAGCTTGATGCCCTCGGTGGTGAGGAGCTCGTCGAGCGCCTCGGCCTGCGAGACGTTGCGCGGGAAGCCGTCCAGCAGGAAGCCGCGCTCGGCGTCCGGCTGCTCCATGCGGTCCTTGGCCATGGCGATGGTGACCTCGTCGGGGACGAGATTGCCGGCGTCCATGTAGGACTTCGCGAGCTTCCCGAGTTCCGTCTGCTGGCTGATGTTGGCGCGGAACAGGTCGCCCGTGGAGATGTGCGGAACGCGGAGCGTCTCGGCCAGACGTGTGGCCTGCGTTCCCTTTCCGGCGCCCGGCGGCCCGACGAGGACGATACGCATCAGCGGAGGAACCCTTCGTAATTGCGCTGCTGGAGCTGGCTCTCGATCTGCTTCACCGTTTCGAGACCGACACCCACGATGATCAGGATGCTGGTACCACCGAACGGGAAGTTCTGGCTTGCCCCGAAGCCAACCAACGCCATCGTCGGTACAAGAGCGATAAGACCCAGATACAGCGAACCCGGCCAGGTGATCCGGTTGAGCACGTACGAGAGGTACTCAGCGGTCGGTCGGCCAGCCCGGATGCCCGGGATGAAGCCACCATACTTCTTCATGTTGTCGGCGACTTCGTCGGGGTTGAAGGAGATCGCCACGTAGAAGAACGCGAAGAAAACGATCAGCAGGAAGTACATGCTGATGTAGATCGGGTGGTCGCCCTTGGTCAGATTGGTCTCGATCCAGGTCTTCCAGCTGGACTGTCCGCTGGAGAACTGGGCGACCAGGGCGGGGATGTACAGCAGCGACGAGGCGAAGATGACCGGGATCACACCGGCCTGGTTCACCTTCAGCGGGATGTACGTCGAAGTGCCGCCGTAGGACCGGCGGCCGATCATGCGCTTCGCGTACTGCACGGGGATCCGGCGCTGGGCCTGCTCGACGAAGACCACCAGGCCGACCATGACCAGGCCGACCAGGATGACCGTGCTGAACTCGATCCAGCCGCCGGCCAGCGTGCCCTGCTTCTTGATGGCCCACAGCGCGGAGGGGAACGTCGCGGCGATCGAGATGAACATCAGGATCGACATGCCGTTGCCGATGCCGCGGTCGGTGATCAGCTCACCGAGCCACATGACCATGGCCGTGCCGGCGGTCATGCAGATGACCATGGTGATGGTCGTGAAGATCGCCTGGTCCGGGACGATGCTGGACGCGACCGAGCAACCGGAGAACAGGGCGCCGCTGCGGGCCGTGGCCACCAGGCCGGTGCCCTGGAGGATGGCGAGCGCCACGGTCAGGTAACGGGTGTACTGCGTGATCTTCGCGGTACCGGCCTGACCCTCCTTCTTCAGGGCTTCCAGGCGCGGGATGACCACCGTGAGCAGCTGAAGGATGATGCTCGCCGTGATGTACGGCATGATCCCCAGCGCGAAGATGGTGATCTGCAGCAGCGCACCGCCGCTGAACATGTTCACCAGACCGAAGAGGCCCTGGTTGCCGGACGCCTCGTCCACACACCGCTGAACGGACGTGTAGTCGACGCCGGGGATCGGGATGTGTGTCCCGACCCGGTAGACGACGATGATCCCGAGCGTGAAGAGGAGCTTCTTGCGCAGGTCGGGCGTCCTGAACGCCCGGGCGAACGCGGTGAGCACGGTGCCTCCTGCGACCCCCGCGCATCTGCGTCAAGGGTGACGGTCTTGAGGGGCCAATAAGAACAACGACTTACGACAACGACATGAGTAACGGTCGACTGCCGCTCAAGGTGCCCCCTTGGGAGAACCTTGTGAAAAGTGGGCAGTGCTGGTCACCATACCCGCGACACACCTGCCCTAGGAACGACCAACCGGGGATACCCCATTTGTGGGGTATCCCCGGTCGGGATCGCTCACGTCATCGAGACACCTGAGACGGTCAGATGAGCTCGGTGACGGTACCGCCGGCGGCGGTGATCTTCTCCTTGGCGGAGCCGGAGACGGCGTCGACCGTCACCTGCAGCGCCACGGAGATCTCGCCCTGGCCGAGGACCTTGACGAGGCTGTTCTTGCGAACGGCGCCCTTGGCGACGAGACCCTCGACGGTGACCTCGCCACCCTCCGGGTACAGCGCGCCCAGCTTGTCGAGGTTCACGACCTGGAACTCGGTCTTGAACGGGTTCCTGAAGCCCTTCAGCTTCGGAAGACGCATGTGGAGGGGCATCTGCCCGCCCTCGAAGCGCTCCGGAACCTGGTAACGGGCCTTCGTGCCCTTGGTACCACGACCGGCCGTCTTACCCTTCGACGCCTCACCACGACCCACACGGGTCTTCGCGGTCTTGGCGCCCGGGGCGGGACGGAGGTTGTGGATCTTGAGCGGGTTGTTCTCCGCCATGATCAGTCGACCTCCTCGACCGTCACGAGGTGGCGGACGGTGTGCACCATTCCGCGGAACTCGGGGCGGTCCTCCTTGACGACCACGTCGTTCAGGCGCTTGAGCCCGAGCGAACGCAGGGTGTCACGGTGGTTCTGCTTGCTGCCGATGTACGACTTCGTCTGCGTGATCCTGAGCTGTGCCATTACGCAGCACCAGCCCCGGCACGCGCACGAAGCAGAGCCGCGGGAGCGACGTCCTCGAGGGGCAGACCGCGGCGGGCCGCGATCTCCTCGGGACGCTGCAGGCCCTTCAGGGCCTCCACGGTCGCGTGCACGATGTTGATCGCGTTCGACGAGCCGAGCGACTTCGACAGGATGTCGTGAACGCCGGCGCACTCGAGCACCGCACGCACCGGGCCACCGGCGATGACGCCGGTACCGGGGGAAGCAGGCTTGAGCAGGACGACGCCCGCGGCCTTCTCGCCCGTGATCGGGTGCGGGATGGTGCCCTGGATACGGGGGACCTTGAAGAAGTGCTTCTTGGCCTCCTCAACACCCTTGGCGATGGCGGCCGGCACCTCCTTGGCCTTGCCGTAACCGACACCCACGGTGCCGTCACCGTCGCCCACCACGACCAGCGCGGTGAAGCTGAAGCGACGACCACCCTTCACAACCTTGGCGACACGGTTGATCGCGACGACGCGCTCAACGTACGCGGTCTTCTCGGCGGCAGCAGCGCCGCCGTCACGGCCCTTCCGGTCCCGCCGCTCGCCGCCACCGGCACCGCCACCGCGGCGCTGGGGTCCAGCCATTGGATTACCTCTCTCTTTTTCCGCTAGCTACGCAGCGACCGAAGTCGCTAGCGCGACGGGCGACTCAGAACTTGAGTCCGGCTTCGCGGGCGGCGTCCGCAAGGGCGGCGATGCGCCCCGCGTACTGGTTGCCGCCACGGTCGAATACGACAGCCTCGACACCGGCGGCCTTGGCGCGTTCGGCGACCAGGGCGCCGACCGACTTGGCCTGCGCGGACTTGTCGCCCTCGCCGCCGCGGATGGTCGTGTCCAGGGTCGACGCCGACGCCAGGGTGTGACCCTTGATGTCGTCGATGACCTGGGCCACGATGTGGCGGTTCGAGCGCGTCACGACAAGACGCGGACGCTCAGCCGTACCCGAGATGTGCTTACGGATCCGGATGTGGCGGCGCTTGATCGCGGCACGCTTGTAAGCGTCGCCCTTGAGGATCTTCTGTCCGTATGCCATGGCTTACTTACCCGCCTTTCCGACCTTGCGGCGGATGACTTCGCCCTCGTACTTGACACCCTTGGCCTTGTACGGGTCGGGCTTGCGCAGCTTGCGGATGTTGGCCGCAACCTCGCCGACCTTCTGCTTGTCGATGCCCTCGACCTGGAAGCGGGTCGGGGTCTCCACCTTGAAGGTGATTCCCTCGGGCGCCTCGACGGTGATCGGGTGGCTGTAACCGAGCGCGAACTCGAGGTTCGAGCCCTTCGCGGTCACGCGGTAACCGACACCACTGATCTCGAGCTTCTTCACGTAACCCTCGGTCACGCCGGTGATCATGTTCGCCACCAGCGTGCGGGACAGGCCGTGCAGGGCCTTGCTCTGACGCTCGTCGTTGGGGCGGGTGACGTTCAGAACGCCGTCCTCACCCTTGGCGATCTCGATCGGCGCTACGACGGTGTGGGTCAGCGAGCCCTTGGGGCCCTTGACCGCAACCGTCTGGCCGTCGATGGTGACGTCCACGCCGGCGGGAACCGTGATAGGGAGCTTGCCAATGCGCGACATAGCTGTTTCCTCCGTTCCCTTCCGCTACCAGACGTAGGCGAGAACTTCTCCGCCTACGCCCTTCTTGCCGGCCTGCTTGTCGGTGAGGAGACCGTGCGACGTGGAGATGATCGCCACGCCGAGGCCACCGAGCACCTTGGGCAGGGAGGTGGACTTCGCGTAAACCCGGAGACCGGGCTTGGAGATCCGCTTGATGCCCGCGATGGAGCGCTCACGGTTCGGGCCGAACTTCAGCTCGAGAACGAGGTTCTTGCCGACCTCGGCGTCCTCGACCTTCCAGCCCGTGATGAAGCCCTCCTGCTGGAGGATCTCCGCGATGTGAGACTTGATCTTCGATGCCGGCATCGTCACGGAGTCGTGGTACGCCGAGTTCGCGTTCCGCAGACGCGTAAGCATGTCTGCGATCGGATCAGTCATGGTCATGAATTGGCCTGTGGCCTCTCTCGCCGGGGTTTCCTGGTGCGCCATCCCTCTCCCCGATCCGAGACGGGACGGGTGCGGCGCGGTGGACCTACGGCGTAGTAAGTCGTACGGGCGTCAGGCGCCCAACCCTCCCAGCCTACGGCATGGGAGGACGGGCACCTGACACGCCCATTGCTTACCGAGAGCCTCTGGAACCCTGTTTAGGGGGTTTACCAGGAGCTCTTGGTCACGCCCGGCAGCTCGCCGCGGTGAGCCATCTCACGAAGGCACACACGGCACAGGCCGAACTTGCGGTACACGGAGTGCGGACGACCGCAGCGCTGGCAGCGGTTGTAAGCGCGCACAGCGAACTTGGGCTTGCGAGCAGCCTTTGCGATCAGAGCCTTCTTCGCCATCTCGCTCACGCCTCCTTGAAGGGGAAGCCGAGGTGACGAAGGAGCGCGCGGCCCTCAGCGTCGTTGGTCGCCGTGGTGACCACGGTGATGTCCATACCCCGGACACGGTCGATCTTGTCCTGGTCGATCTCGTGGAACATGACCTGCTCCGTGAGACCGAAGGTGTAGTTGCCACGGCCGTCGAACTGCTTGGGGGACAGACCGCGGAAGTCGCGGATGCGCGGGAGCGCGAGCGACAGGGTGCGGTCCAGGAACTCCCACATGCGGTCGCCACGAAGCGTGACGTGGGCGCCGATCGGCTGACCCTCGCGCAGCTTGAACTGCGCGATGGACTTGCGGGCCTTGGTGACGGCCGGCTTCTGACCGGTGATCGTGGTGAGGTCGCGGATGGCGCCCTCGATCAGCTTGGAGTCGCGGGCGGCGTCGCCCACACCCATGTTGACCACGATCTTGACGAGACCGGGGATCTGCATGACGTTCTCGTAGGAGAACTCCTCACGCAGCTTGCCCGCGATCTCCTCGCGGTACTTCGTCTTCAGACGCGGAGTGGTGGTGGTAGCCATCAGATGTCCTCACCCGTCCGCTTGGCAACGCGGATCTTGTTGCCCTCGTCGTCGAAGCGGTAACCGACGCGCGTGACGACCTTGTTGCCGTCCTTCTCCACGACCAGCTGAACGTTGGACACGTGGATCGGGGCCTCGGTGGTCACGATGCCGCCGGCCTGCGAGCCCTTGGCGGTCGGACCGGCCTTCGTGTGCTTCTTGACCCGGTTGACACCCTCGACCAGGACGCGGTCCTCACGGGGGAAGGCCGCGATGACCTTGCCCTGCTTGCCCTTGTCCTTACCGGTGATGACCTGGACCAGGTCGCCCTTCTTGATCTTCATGCTTACAGCACCTCCGGAGCCAGCGAGATGATCTTCATGAACTTCTTCTCGCGCAGCTCGCGCCCGACCGGGCCGAAGATGCGGGTGCCGCGAGGGTCACCGTCGTTCTTCAGAATGACGGCGGCGTTCTCGTCGAAGCGGATGTACGAGCCGTCCGGACGGCGGCGCTCCTTGACGGTGCGAACGATGACCGCCTTGACGACGTCACCCTTCTTCACGTTGCCACCGGGGATCGCGTCCTTGACGGTGGCGACGATGACGTCACCGATGCCCGCGTAGCGGCGACCGGAGCCACCGAGCACACGGATGCAAAGGATTTCCTTCGCACCAGTGTTGTCGGCGACACGCAGTCGCGACTCCTGCTGGATCACGTCTATCTCCTGTTTGTCTGCCGGTTCCCCGGGAGCCGCTCAGCGAGCGGCTCCCGGAGCCTGGCGGAACTGTCCTGCGAGTTTGCCCGCAGGAGGATTACTTGGCCTTCTCGAGGATCTCGACGACGCGCCAGCGCTTCGTCGCGGACAGCGGCCGGGTCTCCGCGAGGAGGACACGGTCGCCGACACCCGCGGCGTTCTGCTCGTCGTGAGCCTTGAGCTTGTTCGTACGGCGGATGACCTTGCCGTACAGCGCGTGCTTCACACGGTCCTCGACGGCGACGACGACGGTCTTGTCCATCTTGTCGCTGACGACCAGACCCTCACGGGTCTTCCGGAAGCCGCGGGCCTCGGTCGTGGTGTTCTCGGTCACGTTGCTCTCGCTCATCAGGCGCTCTCCACCGTCTCGATGCCCAGCTCGCGCTCACGCATCAGGGTGTAGATCCGCGCGATGTCCTTACGGACGGCCTTCAGCCGACCGTGGTTCTCGAGCTGACCCGTCGCCGCCTGGAAGCGGAGGTTGAACAGCTCTTCCTTGGCTTCGCGGAGCTTCGCCAGAAGCTCCTCGTCACCCAGTTCGCGCAGCTCGGACGCCTTGGTACCGGCCGACATCACGCTTCACCTGCCTCGCGCTTGACGATCCGGCACTTCATCGGCAGCTTGTGGGCTGCGCGAGTCAGGGCCTCACGGGCGATCTTCTCGTTGGGGTAGGACAGCTCGAACATGACCCGTCCCGGGTGCACGTTCGCGATCCACCACTCGGGAGAACCCTTACCGGAACCCATGCGGGTCTCGGCAGGCTTCTTCGTGAGCGGGCGGTCCGGGTAGATGTTGATCCAGACCTTGCCGCCACGCTTGATGTGGCGGGTCATGGCGATACGGGCCGCCTCGATCTGGCGGTTGGTCACGTACGCCGGCGTGAGGGCCTGAATGCCGTACTCGCCGAACGAGACCGTCGTACCGCCCTTGGCCTGACCACGGCGCTTCGGGTGGTGCTGCTTGCGGTGCTTGACCCTACGGGGGATCAGCATGTCGGTCAGGCCTCCGTTCCGGTGCTCTCAGCCGGAGCGGCAGCCGCCGGAGCCTCGGCCTTGGGGGCCTCGGCAGCGGGAGCCTGCTGCGGCTTACGACCGCGACCGCCGCGCTCGCCACCACGGCCACCACGGGCCGGGCGGTCGGCGCCGCCGCCACCACGGGCCGGGCGGTTGCCGGCGCGGGCTGCGGCGTTCTCGGCGCGGACCTCGGCGATGTTCTTGACATCGCCCTTGTAGATCCAGACCTTCACGCCGATGCGGCCGAAGGTCGTCTTGGCCTCGAAGAAGCCGTAGTCCACGTTCGCGCGGAGCGTGTGCAGGGGCACACGGCCCTCGCGGTAGAACTCCGAGCGGGACATCTCGGCGCCGCCGAGGCGACCACCGCACTGGATCTTGATGCCCTTGGCGCCCGCCTTCATCGCCGACTGCATGCTCTTACGCATGGCGCGACGGAAGGAGACGCGGGAGGAGAGCTGCTCGGCGACGGCCTGGGCCACCAGCTGAGCGTCGACCTCGGGGTTCTTGACCTCGAGGATGTTCAGCTGGACCTGCTTCTTGGTCAGCTTCTCCAGGTCGCCGCGGATACGGTCGGCCTCGGCGCCGCGGCGGCCGATGACGATGCCCGGACGCGCGGTGTGGATGTCGACGCGGACACGGTCACGGGTGCGCTCGATCTCCACCTTCGAGATGCCGGCGCGCTCCATGCCGGACGTCATCATCCGACGGATGGCGACGTCTTCCTTGACGTATTCCTTGTACGACTTGTCGGCGTACCAGCGGGACTTGAAGTCCGTGGTGATGCCGAGCCGGAACCCATGCGGGTTAACCTTCTGGCCCATTACCGGGTCCCTTCCTTGCTGCTGACGACCACGGTGATGTGGCTGGTCCGCTTGCGGATCCGGTAGGCGCGGCCCTGGGCGCGCGGACGGAACCGCTTCAGGGTCGGGCCCTCGTCGACGTAGGCCTCGGAGACGAAGAGGCTGTCGGCGTCAGTGTGGTCGTAGTTGTGCGCGGCGTTGGCGATGGCGCTGTCAAGCACCTTGCCGACCGGCACGCTCGCGGCCTGCGGGGCGAAACGCAGGACCGCCTGAGCCTCCGTGGCGTCCATGCCACGGATAAGGTCCACCACCCGGCGGGCCTTCATGGGCGTGACGCGGATGTACCGCGCCTGGGCCCTGGCTTCCATGGTTGTCCTTCCAGTGTCTGTCATGGTCATTCCACCCCGCGTTAGCGGCGCTTCGACTTCCGGTCGTCCTTGACGTGACCCCGGAAGGTGCGCGTCGGCGAGAACTCGCCGAGCTTGTGGCCGACCATCGACTCGGTGACAAACACCGGAATGTGGGTCTTGCCGTTGTGCACCGCGATCGTGTGGCCCAGCATGCTGGGAATGATCATCGAGCGACGGGACCAGGTCTTGATGACGTTCTTGGAACCGGCTTCGTTCTGGGCGTCCACCTTCTTTACGAGGTGTCCGTCGACGAAGGGCCCCTTCTTGAGACTGCGCGGCATCTAAACCCGCTCCTAGCGCTTCTTGTTCGTCTTGCGGCGGCGGACGATGTACTTGTTCGAAGCCTTCTTCGGCGAACGAGTACGACCCTCCTTCTGACCCCAGGGGCTGACCGGGTGGCGACCACCGGAGGTCTTGCCCTCACCACCACCGTGGGGGTGGTCAACCGGGTTCATCGCCACACCGCGAACGGTCGGGCGGACGCCCAGCCAGCGCTTGCGGCCGGCCTTGCCCCAGTTGATGTTGCTCTGCTCGGCGTTGCCGACCTCGCCGACCGTGGCGCGGCAGCGCTGGTCGACCAGGCGGATCTCACCGGACGGCATGCGGAGGTGGGCCATCGAGCCCTCCTTCGCGAGCAGCTGCACGGAGGCGCCGGCGGAGCGGGCGAACTTGGCGCCGCCACCGGGACGGAGCTCGATCGCGTGGATCGTGGTACCGACCGGGATGTTGCGGAGCGCCAGGTTGTTGCCCGGCTTGATGTCGGCCCCGGGACCGTTCTCGACGCGGTCGCCCTGCTGGAGGTTGCGCGGGGCGAGGATGTAGCGCTTCTCGCCGTCGGCGTAGTGCAGCAGCGCGATGCGCGCGGTGCGGTTGGGGTCGTACTCGATGTGCGCGACCTTCGCCGGCACGCCGTCCTTGTCGTGACGACGGAAGTCGATCACTCGGTAGGCGCGCTTGTGTCCGCCACCCTGGTGGCGAACGGTCACACGACCGGCGTTGTTACGGCCGCCCTTGCTGTGCAGCGGGCGGACCAGCGACTTCTCCGGCGTGGACCGCGTGACCTCGACGAAGTCGGCGACGCTGGAGCCACGACGGCCCGGCGTAGTCGGCTTGTACTTGCGGATTCCCATTATTCAGTCCTCGTCCGATATCGGACGATCCGGACCGCCCTCAGGCGGTCGGACCGCCGAAGATGTCGATACGGTCGCCCTCAGCAAGGGTCACGATCGCTCGCTTCGTGCCGGCGCGCTGACCGAAACCGGTCTTGGTGCGCTTGCGCTTGCCGATGCGGTTGATCGTGTTGACCCCGGTGACCTTGACCGAGAAGACCGCCTGGACGGCCTGCTTGATCTGGGTCTTGTTGGCGTTCGGGTCGACGATGAACGTGTACTTGTTCTCGTCGAGGAGCGCGTAGCTCTTCTCCGACACGACCGGCTTCAGCAGGACGTCACGGGGGTCCGTGTACGCCTTGCTGGGCACGGTGACGACGGTGTTCTTGCCCTCGGCCTCGTGGCGCTTCGCCTTGGCGACGCGCGCGGCCTTGGCGGCCTTGGCCGCCTTGGAGGCGATGCTCGGGTGACGCGTAGCCATCAGGCGTCACTCCCTTCGGTGTCGTTGGCCTTGTTCGGGCCGGACACGAAGGACTCAAGAGCGGCCTGGGTGAAGACCACGTCGTCCGAGACGATCACGTCGTACGTGTTCAGCTGGCCCGGCTCCAGGATGTGCACCTGGGGCAGGTTGCGGGCGGACAGCCACGCGGCCTCGTCGGCGCGGTCGACGACCAGGAGCAGGTTCTTGCGCTCCGAGATCTTGCCGAACAGCGAGCGAGCGGCCTTCGTGGAGGGGGTCTCGCCCTCGATCACGCCGGAGATGACGTGAATGCGGTTGTGGCGGGCCCGGTCGGTGAGGGCGTGACGCAGAGCGGCAGCCTTCATCTTCTTGGGGGTCCGCTGCGAGTAGTCACGCGGCTGCGGGCCGTGGACGACGCCACCGCCGGCGAACTGCGGCGCGCGGGTCGAGCCCTGGCGCGCACGGCCGGTGCCCTTCTGGCGGTAAGGCTTCTTACCGCCACCGCGAACCTCGCCGCGGGTCTTGGTCTTGTGCGTGCCCTGACGGGCAGCCGCGTTCTGCGCGACGACGACCTGGTGGATCAGCGGAATGCTGATCTTCTCCACGCCGAAGATCTCCGCGGGGAGCTCGACGCTACCGGTCTTCTCGCCTGCAGGCGAAAGGATGTCAACAGTGCTCATCGGTTACCTCAGGCCCCCTTGGCCGCGGTGCGGACCAGGACGAGGCCGCCGTTCGGACCGGGGACAGCGCCCTTGATGAGCAGCAGACCCTTCTCCGCGTCAACGGCGTGGACGGTCAGGTTCTGGGTGGTGACACGCTCGTTGCCCATGCGACCCGCCATGCGGAGGCCCTTGAACACGCGGCCCGGGGTGGCGCAGCCACCGATGGAACCGGGCGAGCGGTGCTTGCGCTGGGTGCCGTGACCGGCGCCGAGGCCCTTGAAGTTGTGACGCTTCATGACACCGGCGAAGCCCTTGCCCTTGCTCTTGCCGGTCACGTCGACCTTCACGCCGGCCTCGAAGACCTCGGCGGTGATTTCCTGACCGAGCGTGTACTCGGCGGCATCGGCCGTCCGGATCTCGACGAGGTGGCGACGGGGCGTGACGTCGGCCTTGGCGAAGTGGCCCTTGAGGGGCTTGTTCACCTTGCGCGGGTCGATCTCGCCGAAGGCGATCTGGACCGACTCGTAGCCGTCACTGTCGTTCGTACGGACCTGGGTCACGACGTTGGGGCCGGCCTTGACGACGGTGACCGGAACAACACGGTTGTTCTCGTCCCACACCTGCGTCATGCCGAGCTTCTCGCCCAGGATGCCCTTGATCTGCTTAGCCATTCTCAGATCACCAGCCCTCAGAGCTTGATCTCGATGTCGACACCGGCCGGAAGGTCGAGTCGCATCAGAGAGTCAACGGTCTTGGGGGTCGGGTCGAGGATGTCGATCAGGCGCTTGTGCGTGCGCATCTCGAAGTGCTCGCGCGAGTCCTTGTACTTGTGCGGCGACTTGATGACGCAGTACACGTTCTTCTCAGTGGGCAGCGGCACCGGGCCCGCGACCGACGCACCAGTACGCGTCACCGTCTCGACGATCTTCTTCGCCGAGCTGTCGATGACCTCGTGGTCGTAGGCCTTGAGCCGGATGCGGATCTTCTGTCCCGCCATGGCTACTCAGTAGTCCTGTCTCTTCTAACGCTCTGGAACCAGATGGTCCGTTCACTTCGATCCTCCGACCCACGCGGTCGGGTGTGTCGCGCTGTCACCGACACAGATGCCCCTTGTTCGAACATCCCTGCTGGGAAAGCACGGCCCTTCCGGAACCGCAAGCCGAGGACGAAAGGTCCACCGGGTGCCTGGTCGGCGCCGCACTGACACTTCCCGAAAGATTCCCGTACGTCCGCCTCAGCGCTGCCAAGAAGGCAGTTGGGGCGACGAGTACTGTGGGACTCGCTTCCGGTCCTCCCGGCGGGAGGCGCGCAGCATCAACACTCGACCGAGCAACCCCAACAGTCTGCCATATGGGGCAGGCCCCTGGCCAATCGAGCCGGAGACAATACCCCGGACGTGACGCAGGTCAAACGCGAGGCCGATCGTGGCGCGCCTGCCCGAAGCCGGTCATGAGGTCGATCGCCGTGAACCCGTTCGAAGGCTGCGGGTAACAGCGGGTGTAACCGACCGACTGCAAACGGGCACCGCGTGAACAGCCCACCCGGCAGACATGCCGAGGACGCCTCCGTCATCTCCGATTCCCTCACCCGGCCCGAGGTGTTCGGGGAGCTCTACCACCGGCACGCGGCAGCGATCCGCCGGTTCGCGGCCCGCCGGCTCGGCGCGGACGCGGCCGAGGACATCACCGCCGAGACCCTCCTGGCCGCGTTCCGCGCGCGGGGGCGTTACGACGTCTCACGCGCCGACGCCCGGTCCTGGCTGTACGGCATCGCCGCCAACCTCATCGGCAAGCAGCGCCGCACCGAGGTGCGGGCGCTCAGGGCCCTGGCCCGCACCGGCCACGACCCCGTCGCCGACTCCTGGACCGACCGCAGCGACAGCCGGGTCGTCGCCCAGGCCGCCCAGGGCCGCCTGGCACTCGGTGACGTGGATCCCACGTTCGTACGCGACGCCCCGGAGGTGATCAGCCATGGCTGAACCGGCGATGGACGAGATGACGGCGCCCTGCTCGCCCCGGCCCGCCGGCGGCTGCTGGACGAGATCGCCGCGCCGTCCCGGCGCCGGTACGGCGGCTGGCAGCTCAGGGCGCTCGGCGCGGTCGCCGCCGTGGTGCGCGGCCCTGCTCTCCACGCTGACGCTGTGGGGGGACCACGCGTCGCCGACGAAGCCGGCGCCACCGGCCGGGGCGCACCAGTGGGTCTACCTGGAGAGCCGTCTCGCCACATGGCGGTGCCAGGTGCACATGCTGCTGCGTGCGTTCGGCGAACCCGGCGGCTTCTACTTGAGTTCCGGACCGCGCCCGTGCGCCGGGGAGCCCGCCACCTCCGTGACCGACGAGGTGTGGAACCGGTACGACGGCAAGAGGCAGGGGGTCGGGAACTCCGACGACGACGGCGTACACGAGTGGTCCGGCCCCGGCGCGAACTACCTCGCACCCCGGGCCGCCGACACCGTGGTCGCCGACCTTCCCATGACCCCGGCGACGCGCTGCGGCTGATCCTCGACCGGTCGGTCCCCGACCTCTCCGTCCGCAGGGACAGGCTCACCCAGGCCCAGCGCGACTTCGACGAAGTGGTCGCGGCGATGCTCCTGCCGCTACTGGCCGCGGCCTTCTCCGCCTGACGCGTACGTCACGAACCGCGTCCAGGCGGCGGAGGCAACGTGGAAGGCGGGGCCGTCCTCCGGGTTCTTGCTGTCACGGACGTGGACGGCGGCGGGGGCGACGGCCACTTCGACGCAGGAGTCGGCTTCGGCACCGCTGCTGTAGCTGCTCTTGAACCAGACCAGGTTCCGGATCACATATCCCCCAGCAGTCGCTTGACGAAGGCCAGCGACTCACGTGGCGTGAGCGCCTGGGCCCGGATGATGCCGTACCTCAGTTCCAGGATACGTAGACGGCTGGCATCGGTGAGCGCCCGGCCGTTCGCCAGCGCAGGGGAACGTCCGACCGCCGAACCGTCGGAAAACTTCAGCACCTCGATCCCGCCGTCCACGCCGGCGTGCTCCTCGCGGTCCATGGGCATCACCTGGAACTCGACGTTCCTCAACTCGGCGACCTCCAGCAGGTGTTCGAGCTGTGCGCGCAGGACCGTCACCCCACCGAGCCGACGCCGCAGCGTCCACTCGTCCTGTACGAAGCTGATCTCCGGCGCGGGATCCCGCTCGAAGACCGACTTGCGCGCCACACGAGCGGCCACGCCGCGAACGACCACGTCCTCCGCATACGCGGGCCGCCGCATCCGCAGCAAGGCCCGCGCGTACTCCGGCGTCTGCAACAGCCCGTGGATGCTCAGCGGATCGTAGAGCTGGATCTCGACCGCCCGGGCCTCCAGCCCCGCGATCTCCCGTACCTTCTTCGGGTACTGGACCTTCCTGACGTCCTCGTTCATGGCCGAGAGCAGGCCGCCCGCCTGGAGGATGCCGTCCGCCCGGTCCAGGTACTCGGGACGCGGGATCCGCTTCCCGCCCTCGATCTTGTACACCATGTCCTCGCCGTAACCCACGGCTGTCGCGAAGTCGGCGACCCGCATCCCGGCCGCCTCCCGGCGCAGCCTCAGCTGACGGCCGACGGTGGCCACGACCGCGATGCCCCACTCGTCGTCCGGGTCCACCTCCCCGCCCGGCTCGTCCGTGCTGTTCGTGCCGTCCGTGCCGTTCGTGCAGTTCGTGTCGCCCGTCTCGTCCCCGAGCCGTACCGCCTGGCCGTCGACCGACATCCCCGTACCCCTTCGTCGTCCTCGCGCCCTCGCGTCGTCACGTGGTCCGCCTGCGAGAAACCGTGACGGGACCGGACGAGTGGTCGGAGGTGACCCTGCGCGATCGTGCTGTCACTGCTCACGGTACGCAGAAGCCGCCACGGTGAGTGACGGATTCCGGAAATGCGTCGGCTCCGCGGGCGTCCCCGGCACCGGAACCCGCGTTCCCGCGCTTCGCCCGAGGGCCTCCCCCGCTCCCCCTCCTGAGCAGGCCCGCCCTGGCGCAGCCCATACGAAAGGGCCCGTACGACCGGAGTCGTACGGGCCCTCTCAGGTGCTCAGCTCAGGCTGGAGCTACCAGGTCGATCAACAGGACTTACTTGTTGATCTTGGTGACCTGGCCGGCGCCGACCGTCCGGCCACCCTCACGGATGGCGAACTTCAGGCCCTCTTCCATGGCGACGGGCTGGATGAGCTCCACCTTCATCTCGGTGTTGTCACCCGGCATGACCATCTCGGTGCCCTCGGGGAGGGTCACGACGCCGGTCACGTCCGTCGTACGGAAGTAGAACTGCGGACGGTAGTTGTTGAAGAAGGGGGTGTGACGACCACCCTCGTCCTTCGACAGGATGTAGGCCTGGGCCTCGAACTCGGTGTGCGGGGTGACCGAGCCCGGCTTGATGATGACCTGGCCGCGCTCGACGTCCTCGCGCTTGATGCCACGAAGCAGCAGACCGACGTTCTCACCGGCCTGGCCCTCGTCGAGCAGCTTGCGGAACATCTCGATGCCGGTGACCGTGGTGGTGGTCTTGTCCTGCTTGATGCCGATGATGTCAACGGTCTCGTTGACCTTCAGGACACCACGCTCGATACGGCCGGTGACGACCGTACCGCGACCGGTGATCGTGAAGACGTCCTCGACGGGCATGAGGAACGGCTTGTCGACGTCACGCTCGGGGGTCGGGATCGACTCGTCGACCGCGGCCATGAGCTCCAGGACGGTCTTCGACCACTCCGGGTCGCCCTCGAGGGCCTTGAGCGCCGAGACCTTGACGACCGGCAGGTCGTCGCCCGGGAACTCGTACTCGGAGAGGAGCTCACGGACCTCGAGCTCGACGAGCTCCAGGATCTCCTCGTCGTCCACCATGTCGGCCTTGTTCAGGGCGACGACGATGTAGGGGACGCCGACCTGGCGGGCCAGGAGCACGTGCTCCTTGGTCTGCGGCATCGGGCCGTCGGTGGCGGCGACCACGAGGATGGCGCCGTCCATCTGCGCCGCACCCGTGATCATGTTCTTGATGTAGTCCGCGTGACCGGGGCAGTCGACGTGGGCGTAGTGACGCGTCTCGGTCTGGTACTCGACATGCGCGATGGAGATGGTGATACCGCGCTGGCGCTCCTCAGGAGCCTTGTCGATCTGGTCGAAGGCCGAGGCCTCGTTCAGGTCCGGGTACGCGTCGTGCAGCACCTTGGTAATGGCGGCCGTGAGGGTCGTCTTACCGTGGTCGATGTGACCGATGGTGCCGATGTTGACGTGCGGCTTAGTCCGCTCGAACTTCGCCTTCGCCACGGGGGTCCTCCTGGAAGTGGTTCTGGAACGCCTTGCTTCATCGGCGCCAGGTGATCTTTGCTGTCAAATCCCGGGCCCGGGGCAAACGCTCACGATCCTTGACGGATGCGGGTGATTGCCCCAGAGGCTCCGGAGTCAAGCCTAAAGCGTGGGAACGCGGTGCGTTACTCGCCCTTGGCCTTCGCGATGATCTCCTCGGCGACGTTCCTGGGAACCTCGGCGTAGGAGTCGAACTGCATCGAGTAGCTCGCGCGACCCGACGTCTTGCTGCGGAGGTCGCCGACGTAGCCGAACATCTCCGACAGGGGCACCAGGCCCTTGACGACGCGGGCACCGGCCCGCTCCTCCATGGCCTGGATCTGACCACGGCGGGAGTTGATGTCGCCGATGACCTCGCCCATGTAGTCCTCGGGCGTGGTGACCTCGACGGCCATCATCGGCTCGAGCAGCACGGGGCTGGCCTTGCGTGCGGCCTCCTTGAAGGCCTGCGAACCGGCGATCTTGAACGCGAGCTCGGAGGAGTCCACCTCGTGGTAGCCACCGTCGAGCAGGATGACGCGCACGCCGGTCATCTCGTAACCGGCGAGGATGCCGAACTGCATAGCCTCCTGCGCACCGGCGTCGACCGAAGGGATGTACTCCTTCGGGATGCGACCACCGGTCACCTTGTTCACGAACTCGTACGAGGCGTCGCCGCCCTCGATCGGCTCGATCGCGATCTGCACCTTGGCGAACTGGCCGGTACCGCCGGTCTGCTTCTTGTGCGTGTAGTCGACCCGGTCGACCGCCTTGCGGATGGTCTCACGGTAGGCGACCTGCGGCTTGCCGACGTTGGCCTCGACCTTGAACTCACGGCGCATGCGGTCGACCAGCACCTCGAGGTGCAGTTCGCCCATGCCGCCGATGATGGTCTGGCCGGTCTCCTCGTCCGAGTGGACCTGGAACGACGGGTCCTCCTCGGCCAGGCGCTGGATCGCGATGCCCAGCTTCTCCTGGTCGCCCTTCGACTTGGGCTCGATGGCGACCTGGATGACCGGAGCCGGGAAGTCCATGGACTCCAGGATCACGGGCGCCTTGTCGTCGCACAGCGTCTCACCGGTCGTGGTCTGCTTCAGACCCATGACGGCGACGATGTCGCCGGCGCCGACCGACGCGATCTCCTCACGCTTGTTCGCGTGCATGCGGTAGATCTTGCCGATGCGCTCCTTCTTGCCCTTGACGGAATTCAGCACCGCGGTGCCGGACTCCAGGCGGCCCGAGTAGACCCGGACGAAGGTGAGCTTGCCGAGGTGCGGGTCGCTCATGATCTTGAACGCCAGCGCCGACAGCGGCTCGTCGTCGGACGGCTTGCGCTTGACGACCTCCTCCGGGTCGTTCACGGCGTGGCCCTCGATGGCCTCGACGTCGAGCGGGGAGGGGAGGTAGCGCACGACCGCGTCGAGCAGGGGCTGGACGCCCTTGTTCTTGAACGCGGTACCGCAGAACACCGGGGTGACCGTCACGCCGTCGGACTTGCCGGACGCGATGGTGATACGACGGATCGCGGCGTACAGCTGCTCCTCGGAAGGCTCCTGGCCCTCCAAATACAGCTCCATGATCGCGTCGTCGTTCTCGGCGACGGCCTCGACGAGCTTGCCGCGGTACTCCTCGGCAGCCTCGGTGTGGGTGGCCGGGATGTCGACGACGTCGTACATCTCGCCCTTCTCCGCCTCGGCGGACCACACGAAGGCCTTCATCGTGACCAGGTCGACGACGCCCTTGAAGTCGGCCTCGGCACCGATCGGCAGCTGCATCACGATCGGCTGCGCGCCGAGGCGGCTGCTGATCATGTCGACGCAGCGGTGGAACTCGGCACCGGTCCGGTCGAGCTTGTTGACGAAGCAGATGCGCGGGACGCCGTAGCGGTCCGCCTGACGCCACACGGTCTCGGACTGGGGCTCGACACCCGCGACGCCGTCGAACACCGTCACGGCACCGTCGAGCACACGCAGGGAACGCTCCACCTCGACGGTGAAGTCGACGTGGCCCGGGGTGTCGATGATGTTGATGGTGTGGTCGACGTCGGCCAGCGGCCAGTGACAGGTGGTGGCAGCAGAGGTGATCGTGATGCCACGCTCCTGCTCCTGCTCCATCCAGTCCATGGTCGCGGCGCCGTCGTGGACCTCACCGATCTTGTAGGAGACGCCGGTGTAGAACAGGATCCGCTCGGTGGTGGTCGTCTTGCCCGCGTCGATGTGGGCCATGATCCCGATGTTGCGGACCTTGGCCAGGTCAAGTGAAGTGGTAGCCATAAGGCTTTCGTCTTCTCTCGGTCTCGATGTGGGTAGCGACTACCAGCGGTAGTGCGCGAAGGCCTTGTTGGACTCGGCCATCTTGTGGGTGTCCTCGCGCTTCTTCACAGCGGCGCCGAGGCCGTTGGACGCGTCGAGAAGCTCGTTGAGCAGGCGCTCGGTCATGGTCTTCTCGCGACGGGCGCGGGAGTAGCCGACGAGCCAGCGCAGCGCCAGGGTGCTCGCGCGGCCGGGCTTGACCTCGACCGGGACCTGGTAGGTCGCGCCACCGACACGGCGGGACTTGACCTCGATGGTCGGCTTGATGTTCTCGAGAGCGCGCTTCAGGGTGATGACCGGGTCGTTGCCGGTCTTCTCCTTGAGGCCCTCCATGGCGCCGTAGACGATGCGCTCGGCGGTGGAGCGCTTGCCGTTCAGCAGCACCTTGTTGATGAGCGACGTGACAAGAGGAGAACCGTAGACCGGGTCGATGATGACCGGGCGCTTCGGGGCAGGGCCCTTACGAGGCATTGTTTACTTCTCCTTCTTGGCGCCGTAGCGGCTGCGGGCCTGCTTGCGGTTCTTGACACCCTGGGTGTCGAGGGAACCGCGGATGATCTTGTAGCGAACACCCGGCAGGTCCTTCACACGGCCACCACGCACGAGCACGATGGAGTGCTCCTGCAGGTTGTGTCCCTCACCCGGAATGTAAGCGGTGACCTCGATCCCGCTGGTCAGACGCACACGCGCGACCTTACGCAGGGCCGAGTTCGGCTTCTTCGGGGTGGTCGTGAACACGCGCGTGCAGACGCCGCGACGCTGAGGGGAACCCTCGAGTGCGGGCGTCTTGTTCTTCTCGACCTTGTCCTGCCGGCCCTTCCGGACCAGCTGCTGGATCGTAGGCACTACTTCTCCGGTTTCTGTGTGCCGAATGGTGAAGCTAACCTGGAACTTCGCCGACCCACGCGGTCGGGTGTGTCGGACCCGCGGACTTCCGCCGCTAGGCAGAAGGAGGCGCGGATCGCGGTGGCCACTGCTTGAGACCCGCATGCGGCTGAAGACACGCACGAGGGCCAGGGCACACCCCAGGCACAAGGTATGAGCGTACCTAGCGCACTGACTTCGGTCAAAACAGAAAGCCCGGCCGCCGACACGCCGGGGTTCAGGAAGGCTGCCCCAGCCGCTGCGCGGGCGGAGCCGCCCGGTCCGCGTCACCCGTCGGCACGGACTCCGCGGACGGCCCGCCCTGGTCCCCCGCGGCCGCCGTGTCGCGGCCCACGAAGTACGTCGGCCGGTTCTGCACGGCCGTGTAGATACGGCCCACGTACTCGCCGAGCAGCCCTACGCAGACCAGCTGGACGGCCCCGATGAACAGCACGCCGATGAAGAGGGACGTCCAGCCGGGCACGGTGTGCTGGAAGGCGTGGGCGCTCAGCGTGTAGACCATCAGCCCGAGGCAGACCAGGAAGGCGAAGCCGCCCAGCCAGGTGGCGATGCGCAGGGGCGCCGCCGAGAAGCCGGTGACGCTGTCCACGGCCAGCCGGATCATCCGGCCCAGCGGGTACTTGCTCTGACCCGCCGGCCGCGGGGCCCGCTCGTAGGCGACCTCGCCGCTGGGGAAGCCCAGCCAGGGCACCAGGAGACGGTAGACGCGCTGCTGGTCCGGCAGCGCCTTCAGGGCGTCCACCGCGGCCCTGCTGAGCAGCCGGAAGTCGCCGGCCTGGGCCGGCACCGACGGGCCCGCGAGACGGCGCACCAGGCGGTAGTACAGGCCCGCCGTCCACCGCTTGAAGCCGGTGTCGCTGGCCCGGTCGGCCCGGATGCCGTAGACGATGTCCAGGTTCTCGGCGCGGGCCAGCGCGAGCATGTCGGGGATCTTCTCGGGCGGGTCCTGGAGGTCGGCGTCGATGCTGACGACATACGCGCCCACGGCACGGTCGAGGCCCGCGGTGAGAGCGGCCTGGTGCCCGGAGTTGCGGCGCAGCCCGATCACGCGCAGTTCCGGCCAGCCGAGCCGGAAGGCGTCCAGGAGCGCGGCCGTGCGGTCCGTGGAGCCGTCGTCCACGGCGACGACCTCGTACGGGACGCCGAGGCCGTCCAGGACCGGACGCAGGCGGCTGACCAGCGCGGGAAGGACCTCTTCCTCGTTGTACATGGGTATGACGACCGACAAGACGGTCGCCGCGGCCGTGGTCGTCGGCGCTTCGGACACCCGTCCTCCCCCCACCTGTGGCGCACATGTGCGACTCTGTTGCGATCTTATGACCGCACTCTTATGACCAAACGTCACGATCATCCGGACACGGCACCGCCCCTGGCCGTCCGGCGATCGGCCGAGGGGGGACCCCAGCCATGAGCACGGCTTCCAGCGACACGGCGACGGATCCCGCCGTGCCGGACGGGCCGACGGAGACGTCGCGGCGACAGCGCCGCCTCGCCCTGCCCGACGGGGTACGACCGTACCTCGCCCCGCTGCTCCTCTACGGTGTGACGAAGCTCGTCGGACTGATCGTGTTCGTGCGGCTCCTGGAGGCGGCGGACGAGTACCAGAAGAAGAACCCGCGCTTCGGCGGCGGCGCGCACTGGTGGGACGTGCTCGCCACCTGGGACGGCTGGTGGTACCTCCAGGTCGCCGAGAAGGGCTACGAGCCCGGCCCGCTGGTGAAGCTGGCGCCCGGCGGGCTGTTCACCGTCAAGCAGAACTCCGTGGCGTTCTTCCCTCTCTATCCGGGCCTGATCCGGGGCGTGTCGGAGATCACCGGCCTCGGCCTGTACGGATCGGCGATCGCGGTCTCGGTCCTGGCCTCGTTCGTCGCGGCCGCGGGCGTGTACGCGGTGGTCTCGACGCTGGCCGGCGCGCGGGCGGGCACGATCGCGGCCGGTCTGTGGGCGCTGGCGCCCGGCGCGGGCGTGGAGTGGGCGGTCTACTCGGAGTCGGTGTTCGTCGCCATCGCCGCCTGGTGCTGCTACTGCGTGATGAAGCGGCACTGGGTGGCCGCGGGGCTGCTGGCCTTCCTCGCCGGCCTCAACCGGCCGACGTCCGCCGCGCTCATCGGCGCGGTCGGGCTGGCCGCGATCGTCACGCTCGCCCGGCCGCAGAGCAGACGCGAGCACGGGGTCGCCGGACCCGTGTACGCCATGATCGCCGCGCCGCTGGGCCTGCTCACCTACGTCGTCTGGGTCGGCCTCGAGGCGGGCGACCTCACCGCCTACTTCACCCTCCAGCGTGAGGGGTGGGCGCACTACTTCGACTTCGGCGCCTACACCCTGGACGTGCTGGGCAACACGGCGATCGGGCACAACGACTACCTGTTCGCGTTCTCCGTGCCCGACCTGCTGGCCGTCCAGCTCGTCCTGGCCCTGCCCTTCCTGATCGCCCTGATGCTGCGCAGAAGGCCGCCGCTGGTGCTGGTCGCGTACACCCTGGCGAGCGTCGTCGCCGTCCTGGGGACCCAGCAGATGTTCGGCAACACCGGCCGCTACCTGCTTCCCGTCTTCCCCCTCCTCCTGGCCCCGGCCGCGGCGATGAGCCGCCTGAAGTGGCCGAGCCTGACGGTGTTCTTCGCCACGGCGGCCGTCGCCTCGGGCTGGTACGCCCACTTCGTCATCTTCGAGCTGGGCATCCCGTAGCCGACGCGCGCGCGGGGGCCGGACGCGCGCGTCCGCCAGAGACCGGGACGCCCGGGCCGAACCACCCCGGTGCCGGGTGCACCGGCCCGCGTGGCGCCCCCTCGGCTAGCCGTGCGGTCGGGCGCCCGCGGTCCCGTCACGGTGACCTGCCGTCCACGGCCGGAGCTTGTCGGGGTTTCGCACGGCCCATACGCGCGTGATCCGGTCGCCCGCGACGTCGAAGGCGTACACGGTCACGACGACGCCCTCGCGCTGCGCCACCAGACCGGGCCGGCCGTTGACGGCGCTCTCGCGGATCGTCAGGCCGGCCTGCCTGTCCAGGAGAGCGACGAGGCCGCGCGCCAGCCTCTCGGCGCCCTGGACCGGGAGGCGCACGGTGGTGGCGAGACCGCCCCCGTCGCCGGTCGCCGTGACGTCCGGGTCGAGGAGAGCGATCAGGGCCTCGACGTCCTTGGCCTCCCAGGCCTGCTTGAAGCGCCTGACGACGGCGGCCTGCCCGGCGGCCGGGGACGCGGACGTCCCCGAGACACGAACGCGCCGGCGGGCCGACGACGCCAGCTTGCGGCAGGCGGCCGGTGTGCGGCCGACGATCTCGGCGACCTCGGCGAAGGGGTAGCGGAAGACGTCGTGGAGGACGAAGGCGACGCGCTCGGCCGGCGTCATCGCCTCCAGTACGACGAGGAACGCCATGCTGATCGACTCGTCGAGGGTGACGCGGTCGGCGGGGTCGGCGGTGGCGCGGCCGCCCGGCCACGGCGCCGGGTCGGGCAGCGGCTCGGGGATCCAGTCGCCGACGTAGCTCTCCCGCCGGGCTCGTGCCGAACCCAGGACGTTGAGACAGACACGGCCGGCGACCCTGGTCAGCCAGGCCCCGGGTGAGTCGACGGCCTGCCGCTGCTGTGGGGACAGGCCGTACCAGCGAGCGTAGGTCTCCTGCACGGCGTCCTCGGCCTCGGCGAGGGAGCCGAGGAGCCGGTAGGCGAGGTTCATCAGGTGACGGCGCTCGCTGATGATCACGCTCAGGTCGGGGTCGGGCCCGCCGTCGCCCGGCTCGGATCGGGTGGTCATGGTGTCGTCGGCTCCCTCGGTCGTGTCCGCGTCCTCTCCGTACGACAAGACAGCGCCCCCGAACGTGACGCCGGCGTCCCTCACATTCCGAGCGCCTGTCTTGTCGACACCGGTGAGACGTCATCCGGCACTCAGGAAGGAACCTCGCATGACCGCGTACCCGACGACCGGCACGACCGGCACGACCGAGCAGGACGGCATCCGATCGCGTCTGCCCGACCCCGCCCACCTCTTTCCCGAGCTGGCGAAACTCTCCGCCTCCCTGCGCAACGCCGTCCGCAACGGCCCGGTGCCGCAGACCACCGTCGGCCTGGCGCTGCTGCGCGCCGCGCAGATCGTCGGCAGCACCTACCACGCCCTCCCGCTGACCGAGAGCCTTCGCAGGAGTGGGGAGAGCGAGAGGCGCATCGCCGCCGTGGCCACCTGGCAGGACGCCCCGTGGTTCAGCGACGCCGAACGGGTCGCGCTGGAACTCGTGGAGGCCGTCCTCACCCCCAACCCGTTCGGAGAACGCGTCGGCGACGACCTGTTCGCCAGAGCGTCGGCGCTCTACGACGACGACGCGCTCTGGACGCTCACCGTGGCAATAGGCCACTTCTGCCTGTTCGTGCCGGTCGCCCTCGTCGGCAGGCCGATCCCCGGCAGGCCCATCGGGAAGAACTACAGCAAGTAGAGCAGCGGGCGCGGTCGGCGCCACGGCGCCGCCCTCGCAGGCTCTCTCCTGCCCTCTCCTGCCCTCTCCTGCCTGTGGACCCCCTGGGCGGGTTCCCGGGTCCCGGTGGCCCGGGCAGGGGCGGGCCGGGGCCGCCGGACGAGCGGCAGGGGCCGCCCAGGACGCGCCGAAGGGCGGTCACCCCGTGCTCAACGGGGTGACCGCCCTTCAGTGGTTCAGACCTACGCCTTACTGGTTGTACGGACCGTAGTCGTAGTCCTCCAGCGGAACGGCCTGGCCGGAGCCCGTGCCGAACGGCGAGTAGTCGATGTCGTCGTAGCCGACGGCCGAGTACATCGCGGCCTTGGCCTCCTCGGTCGGCTCGACCCGGATGTTGCGGTAGCGGGACAGGCCCGTACCGGCCGGGATGAGCTTACCGATGATGACGTTCTCCTTCAGGCCGATGAGGCTGTCGGACTTGGCGTTGATCGCCGCGTCCGTCAGGACTCGGGTCGTCTCCTGGAAGGAGGCGGCCGACAGCCAGGATTCCGTCGCCAGCGAGGCCTTGGTGATACCCATCAGCTGCGGACGACCGGAGGCCGGGTGACCGCCCTCCTGGACCACACGACGGTTCTCGACCTCGAACTTCGAGCGCTCGACGAGCTCGCCGGGCAGCAGCTCGGCGTCGCCGGACTCGATGATCGTCACACGGCGCAGCATCTGCCGGATGATGATCTCGATGTGCTTGTCGTGGATCGACACGCCCTGCGAGTTGTAGACCTTCTGGACCTCGCCGACCAGGTGGACCTGGACGGCACGCTGACCCAGGATGCGCAGCACGTCGTGCGGGTTGGTGGCGCCCACGGTGAGCTTCTGGCCCACCTCGACGTGCTCGCCCTCGCTGACCAGCAGACGGGCGCGCTTCGAGATCGGGAACGCCGTCTCGTCGCTGCCGTCGTCCGGCGTGATGACGATCTTCTTCGTCTTCTCGGTCTCCTCGATCCGCACGCGGCCGGAGGCCTCGGAGATCGGGGCGACACCCTTCGGGGTACGGGCCTCGAAGAGCTCGACGACACGCGGCAGACCCTGCGTGATGTCGTCACCGGCCACACCACCGGTGTGGAAGGTACGCATCGTCAGCTGGGTGCCGGGCTCACCGATGGACTGGGCGGCGATGATGCCGACCGCCTCACCGATGTCGACCAGCTTGCCGGTGGCCAGCGAGCGGCCGTAGCACATGGCGCACGTGCCGACCTGCGACTCACAGGTCAGGATCGAGCGGGTCTTGACCTCCTCGACGCCGTGGCGCACGAGCTGGTCGATGAGCACGTCGCCCAGGTCCACGTTGGCCGGCGCGATCACCTTGCCGTCGATGACGACGTCCTCGGCGAGCATGCGGGCGTAGACGCTGGTCTCGACGTCGTCCGTCTTGCGCAGAGCGCCGTCCTCGCCGCGGACGGCGATCTTCAGCTTCAGACCGCGCTCGGTGCCGCAGTCCTCCTCGCGGATGATGACGTCCTGCGAGACGTCCACCAGACGACGGGTCAGGTAACCCGAGTCGGCGGTACGCAGGGCGGTGTCCGCGAGACCCTTACGGGCGCCGTGCGTGGAGATGAAGTACTCCAGCACGGACAGGCCCTCACGGAAGGACGCCTTGATCGGACGCGGGATCGTCTCGTTCTTGGCGTTCGACACCAGACCACGCATACCGGCGATCTGCCGCATCTGCATCATGTTTCCTCGGGCGCCCGAGTCAACCATCATGAAGATGGGGTTCGTCTTGGGGAAGTTCGCGTTCATCGCCTCGGCGACCTCGTTGGTCGCCTTGGTCCAGATCGCGATGAGCTCCTGCGTGCGCTCTTCCTTGGTGATCAGACCGCGCTCGTACTGCTTCTGGACCTTCTCGTCCTGAGCCTCGTAGCCCTTGACGATCTCGACCTTCGCGTCGGGAACGACGATGTCGGAGATGGCCACGGTGACGCCGGAACGGGTCGCCCAGAAGAAGCCGGCCGCCTTCAGGTTGTCGAGCGTCGCCGCCACGATGACCTTGGGGTAGCGCTCGGCCAGGTCGTTGACGATCTCGGAGAGCTGCTTCTTGCCCACCGAGTAGTCGACGAACGGGTAGTCCTCGGGCAGCAGCTCGTTGAAGAGCGCGCGGCCCAGGGTGGTGCGCAGGCGGAAGGTGTCGCCCTGCTGCCACTCCGGCTCGCCCTCCTCGCGCGCCGGCGGCGTCCAGCCACGCGGCGGGATGGTGCCCACCGGGAAGCGGATGTCGACCTGCGACTGGAGCGCCAGCTCACCGGCGTCGAACGCCATGATCGCCTCGGCCGTGGAGCCGAAGGACCGGCCCTCGCCCTTGGTGTCACGCAGTTCGCCGTCGGTGGTGAGGAAGAACAGACCGAGGACCATGTCCTGGGTCGGCATCGTCACCGGACGGCCGTCGGCGGGCTTGAGGATGTTGTTCGAGGACAGCATCAGGATGCGGGCCTCGGCCTGCGCCTCCGCGGAGAGCGGCAGGTGGACGGCCATCTGGTCACCGTCGAAGTCCGCGTTGAACGCGGTGCAGACGAGCGGGTGGATCTGGATGGCCTTGCCCTCGACCAGCTGCGGCTCGAAGGCCTGGATGCCGAGGCGGTGCAGGGTGGGCGCACGGTTCAGCAGCACCGGGTGCTCGGCGATGACCTCTTCGAGGACGTCGTACACGACCGTGCGGCCGCGCTCCACCATGCGCTTGGCGCTCTTGATGTTCTGCGCGTGGTTCAGGTCGACCAGGCGCTTCATCACGAACGGCTTGAAGAGCTCCAGCGCCATCGCCTTCGGCAGACCGCACTGGTGCAGCTTCAGCTGCGGACCGACGACGATCACGGAACGCGCGGAGTAGTCCACACGCTTGCCGAGCAGGTTCTGACGGAAGCGGCCCTGCTTGCCCTTGAGCATGTCGGACAGCGACTTCAGCGGACGGTTGCCGGGGCCCGTGACCGGGCGGCCGCGACGGCCGTTGTCGAAGAGCGCGTCGACGGCCTCCTGGAGCATGCGCTTCTCGTTGTTCACGATGATCTCGGGCGCGCCGAGGTCGAGAAGCCGCTTCAGGCGGTTGTTGCGGTTGATCACACGGCGGTACAGGTCGTTCAGGTCGGAGGTCGCGAAGCGGCCACCGTCCAGCTGCACCATCGGACGCAGGTCCGGCGGGATGACCGGCACGCAGTCGAGCACCATGCCCTTGGGGCTGTTGCTGGTCTGCAGGAACGCGGAGACGACCTTGAGGCGCTTGAGCGCGCGGGTCTTCTTCTGGCCCTTGCCGGTGCGGATGATCTCGCGGAGCTTCTCGGCCTCCTCGTCGAGGTCGAAGGACTCCAGGCGCTTCTGCAGCGCCGCGGCGCCCATCGAACCGTCGAAGTACGTGCCGAAGCGGTCACGCAGCTCGCGGTAGAGGAGCTCGTCGCCCTCCAGGTCCTGGACCTTGAGGTTCTTGAACCGGGTCCACACCTCGTCGAGACGGTCGATCTCGCGCTGCGCACGGTCGCGCAGCTGCTTCATCTCGCGCTCGGCGCCTTCGCGCACCTTGCGGCGCACGTCGGCCTTGGCGCCCTCGGCCTCCAGCTCGGCCAGGTCGGTCTCGAGCTTCTTGGCGCGGGCCTCCAGGTCGGAGTCACGGCGGTTCTCGATCTGTTGACGCTCGACGGAGACGTGCGCCTCCAGCGAGGGCAGGTCACGCGTGCGGCGCTCGTCGTCGACGAACGTGATCATGTACGCCGCGAAGTAGATGACCTTCTCGAGGTCCTTGGGAGCCAGGTCGAGCAGGTAGCCCAGACGGCTCGGGACGCCCTTGAAGTACCAGATGTGGGTGACGGGAGCGGCCAGTTCGATGTGGCCCATCCGCTCACGGCGCACCTTGGCGCGGGTCACCTCGACGCCGCAGCGCTCACAGATGATGCCCTTGAAGCGGACACGCTTGTACTTGCCGCAGTAGCACTCCCAGTCCCGGGTCGGACCGAAGATCTTCTCGCAGAAGAGTCCGTCCTTTTCCGGCTTGAGCGTGCGGTAGTTGATCGTCTCGGGCTTCTTGACCTCGCCGTGGCTCCACTGACGGATGTCGTCAGCGGTAGCCAGACCGATCCGGAGCTCGTCGAAGAAGTTGACGTCGAGCACTATGCGTCAATCCCTCTCAGGGTTGTAAGTCTTGGGGTCTGAAACGGGGGTCCCGGGGCCGGCCGGAGGTTCAGGGATCTTCATCGCCGAACCTCCGGACCGGACTCCCGTCAGACCTCTTCGACGCTGCTCGGCTCGCGCCGGGACAGGTCGATGCCGAGCTCCTCCGCCGCGCGGAAGACGTCCTCGTCGGTGTCACGCATTTCGATGGACATACCGTCGCTGGACAGCACCTCCACGTTCAGGCAGAGAGACTGCATCTCCTTGATGAGCACCTTGAAGGACTCGGGGATGCCGGGCTCGGGGATGTTCTCGCCCTTGACGATGGCCTCGTAGACCTTCACGCGGCCGGTGACGTCGTCGGACTTGATGGTCAGGAGCTCCTGGAGGGCGTACGCGGCGCCGTATGCCTCCAGCGCCCACACCTCCATCTCACCGAAGCGCTGACCGCCGAACTGCGCCTTACCGCCCAGCGGCTGCTGGGTGATCATCGAGTACGGGCCGGTCGAACGGGCGTGCAGCTTGTCGTCGACCAGGTGGTGGAGCTTGAGGATGTACATGTACCCGATGGAGATCGGGTCCGGGAACGGCTCGCCGGAGCGGCCGTCGAACAGCCTCGCCTTGCCGGTCGGCTGCACCATGCGCTCGCCGTCGCGGTTCGGGATGGTGTGGTTCAGCAGACCCGCCAGCTCGTCCTCACGGGCGCCGTCGAACACCGGGGTGGCGACGTTGGTGCCCGGGGCGACCTGGTCGGCGCCGATGACCTGCAGGCGCTGCGCCCAGTCCTCGCCGAGACCGGAGACGTCCCAGCCGCGGCTGGCGAGCCAGCCGAGGTGGATCTCCAGCACCTGTCCCGGGTTCATTCGGGACGGCACACCCAGCGGGTTGAGGATGATGTCGACCGGGGTACCGTCCTCGAGGAACGGCATGTCCTCGATGGGCAGGATCTTGGAGATGACGCCCTTGTTGCCGTGACGGCCGGCGAGCTTGTCACCGTCCGTGATCTTGCGCTTCTGCGCCACGTAGACGCGGACCAGCTGGTTCACGCCCGGCGGCAGCTCGTCGCCCTCTTCACGGTCGAAGACGCGGACGCCGATGACCTTGCCGATCTCGCCGTGCGGCACCTTCAGCGAGGTGTCGCGGACCTCACGGGCCTTCTCGCCGAAGATCGCGCGCAGCAGGCGCTCCTCCGGGGTCAGCTCGGTCTCGCCCTTGGGCGTGACCTTGCCGACCAGGATGTCGCCGGCGACGACCTCGGCGCCGATGCGGATGATGCCGCGCTCGTCGAGGTCGGCGAGGACCTCCTCGGAGACGTTCGGGATGTCCCGGGTGATCTCCTCGGGGCCGAGCTTGGTGTCACGGGCGTCGACCTCGTGCTCCTCGATGTGGATCGAGGAGAGGACGTCGTCCTGCACGAGGCGCTGCGACAGGATGATCGCGTCCTCGTAGTTGTGACCCTCCCACGGCATGAACGCCACGAGCAGGTTCTTGCCGAGCGCCATCTCGCCGTTCTCGGTGGCCGGGCCGTCGGCGAGGACCTGACCGGTGATGATCCGGTCGCCCTCGTTGACGATGACCTTCTGGTTGACCGAGGTGCCCTGGTTGGAGCGCGAGAACTTGGCCAGGCGGTACGTGATGTACGTGCCGTCGTCGTTGGTCGTGGTGATGTAGTCCGCGGAGACCTCCTGGACCACACCGTCCTTCTCGGCCTTGACGACGTCGCCGGCGTCGACGGCGGAGCGGTACTCCATGCCGGTGCCGACGAGCGGGGCCTCGCTCTTGATGAGCGGCACGGCCTGGCGCATCATGTTCGCGCCCATGAGGGCACGGTTGGCGTCGTCGTGCTCGAGGAACGGGATCATGGCGGTCGCGACCGACACCATCTGGCGCGGCGAGACGTCCATGTAGTCCACGTCGTCACCGGGGACGTAGTCGACCTCGCCGCCACGGCGGCGGACCAGGACGCGGTTCTCGGTGAAGCGCATGTCGTCGTCGAGCGTGGCGTTGGCCTGCGCGATGACGAAGCGGTCCTCCTCGTCGGCCGTCAGGTAGTCGACCTCGTCGGTGACGACGTCGCCGTCGACCCTGCGGTACGGCGTCTCCACGAAACCGAACGCGTTGACGCGGCCGTAGGAGGCGAGCGAACCGATCAGGCCGATGTTCGGGCCTTCGGGCGTCTCGATCGGGCACATGCGTCCGTAGTGGGACGGGTGCACGTCACGGACCTCGAAGCCGGCCCGCTCACGGGAGAGACCACCCGGGCCAAGAGCCGACAGGCGGCGCTTGTGGGTGAGACCCGACAGCGGGTTGTTCTGGTCCATGAACTGCGACAGCTGGCTGGTGCCGAAGAACTCCTTGATGGAGGCGACGACCGGCCGGATGTTGATCAGGGTCTGCGGCGTGATCGCCTCGACGTCCTGGGTCGTCATCCGCTCGCGGACGACTCGCTCCATACGCGCCAGACCCGTGCGGACCTGGTTCTGGATGAGCTCGCCGACGCTGCGCAGACGACGGTTGCCGAAGTGGTCGATGTCGTCGGTCTCGACGACGATCGACGTGCCGTTGTCGGAGGTCGTCTCCGTCTCGCCGGCGTGCAGCTTGACCAGGTACCTGATCGTCGCGATGACGTCCTCGACGGTCAGCACGCCCGCGTCGAGCGGAGCGTCCGCACCCAGCTTCTTGTTGACCTTGTAGCGGCCGACCTTGGCCAGGTCGTAGCGCTTGGGGTTGAAGTAGAGGTTCTCGAGCAGCGTCTGCGCGGCCTCACGCGTGGGGGGCTCGCCCGGACGCAGCTTGCGGTAGATGTCGAGCAGCGCGTCGTCCTGGCCCTGGGTGTGGTCCTTCTCCAGGGTGGCGCGCATGGACTCGTACTCGCCGAACTCCTCGAGGATCTGCTCGGTGGTCCAGCCGAGAGCCTTCAGGAGCACGGTGACGGACTGCTTGCGCTTGCGGTCGATGCGGACACCGACCATGTCGCGCTTGTCGATCTCCATCTCCAGCCAGGCGCCCCGGGAGGGGATGATCTTGGCGGAGAAGATGTCCTTGTCGGACGTCTTGTCGATGGAGGAGTCGAAGTAGACACCCGGCGAACGGACCAGCTGCGACACCACGACACGCTCGGTGCCGTTGATGACGAAGGTGCCCTTGTTCGTCATGAGCGGGAAGTCGCCCATGAAGACGGTCTGGGACTTGATCTCGCCGGTCTCGTTGTTCGTGAACTCGGCCGTCACGAAGAGCGGGGCCGCGTACGTGAAGTCACGGTCCTTGCACTCGTCGATGCTGTTCTTCGGCGGCTCGAAACGGTGGTCGCGGAAGGTCAGCGACATCGACCCGGAGAAGTCCTCGATCGGGGAGATCTCCTCGAAGATCTCCTCCAGACCGGACTTCGTGGGGACGTCCTGACCGGACTCGAGAGCCGCCTCGACCCGACTCTGCCAGGCGGTGTTTCCGAGCAGCCAGTCAAAGCTCTCGGTCTGCAGCGCGAGCAGGTTGGGAACCTCGAGGGGCTCCTTGATCTTTGCAAAGGAGATGCGCAGCGGGGCGGTGCTGGCGGCGTTGTTCGTATTCGCGGTCGAGGCGTTGCGCGAGGCGGCCAAGAGGGGGTCCTTCCGAGGGCTCGGACTCACTACGCGCGTACCGGCCCCTCTCTCGCGCACGGAGACGGACAGTTCCCGATCCGGCTGATGGCCGGGTGGGAGACGTCTGATCGTCCGGGTTCAAGGGAGGGCATGCCCCTGGTGACGGGCAGGGGACAGCTAACAGGCAGCGCAAAGGGTCAGTGTAGCCACTTGGCACACTGATGTCCAGTGCGGGTATTTCGCGACCCTCGTGGTTCTCAACGCCCTCGGTCCGGTAGCCCTCAATGCACGGTGATACTGCCCTCTTCGCCGTCGATCCATGCCTCGGATTCGGATCCTTGTGACGACGCGTCCTGAGAATTGCGCGCTGCGTGCGGTTCGTCAAGGCCCCCTGGCGCGAACCGAGGGCCCGGAGACAGAACGAAGATCACCATACCCCCCGCTCAGAGGGGTGCAAGGCAACCGTGGCCACACCCCCGGGAACGACGAAGAGCGACCACCCAGATGGATGATCGCTCTTCGGTGCGTGGGCGTTACAGCCCCCGTGGGGGGAGTTTCAGCCTCCGCTCGCGGTCGTCGCCGACCGCGGGGTGTTACTTGACCTCGACCGAGGCGCCGGCGCCCTTGAGGGACTCGGCGGCCTTCTCAGCGGCCTCCTTGGCGACCTTCTCGAGAACGGGCTTCGGAGCGCCGTCCACGAGGTCCTTGGCCTCCTTCAGACCCAGGGAGGTCAGCTCGCGCACGACCTTGATGACCTGGATCTTCTTCTCGCCGGCGCCGGTGAGGATGACGTCGAACTCGTCCTGCTCCTCAGCGGCCTCGACCGGCGCGCCGGGGGCGGCGGGGCCGGCGACGGCGACCGCGGCGGCGGCGGTGACGTCGAACTTCTCCTCGAACGCCTTCACGAACTCGGAGAGCTGGATGAGGGTCATGCCCTCGAACTCGGCGAGCAGTTCGTCCTGGGTGAGAGCCATGACGGCTTTCCTTCCACTAATTCGGCTGGTGCCGGTATGTACATGTCTGGCGGGCGTACGTTCGGCCCGCTAACGACCGCTGCTTCAGGCGGGCTGCCTCAGGCGGCGGTCATTTCGGGAGCCGAATTACTCGGCACCGCCCTGCTCGGCCTGCTTGGCGCGAAGAGCGTCCACGGTGCGGACGAGCTTCGAGGGAAGCGCCTGGAAGAGCTGAGCAGCCTGAGTCTGCTTGCCCTTGAAGGCACCCGCCAGCTTGCTGAGCAGAACCTCGCGGGACTCGAGGTCCGCAAGCTTCTTGATCTCGTCGGCGGACAGCGCCTTGCCGTCAAGGACACCGCCCTTGATGACGAGGTTCGGGTTGTCCTTGGCGAAGTCACGAAGACCCTTCGCCGACTCCACCGGGTCACCGGTGATGAAGGCGACCGCCGTCGGACCGTTGAACAGGTCGTCGAGCGTGTCGATCCCGGCCTCGTTGGCCGCAATCTTGGTCAGCGTGTTCTTCACCACGGCGTACTGGGCGTTCTCACCGAGCGAACGACGCAGCGTCTTGAGCTGCGCCACGGTGAGACCCCGGTACTCGGTCAGCACGGCGGCGTTCGAGCTGCGGAACGACTCCGTCAGCTCGGCTACCGCGGCAGCCTTGTCGGGCCTTGCCATGAGCGTCGGCCTCCTTCCGGGTGATGAGGACCGCTCAGAAGGGGCTGTGACAGACGAAACGCCCCGGCGCAGGCGCACGGGGCGTAGCTCGACCGCAAGAATTCCGTGAGGATTTCTCTCGGGAGCACATCCACTGACACCTGCGCGGGTCGTCCGCATTGCAGCGGATCCTTCGGCCACCGCCCCCTCTTGCGAGAGCACGGCAACGACCAGCGGTCTTTGGCTTCTCGTGGAGAGTACGTGAACCGGTCGCCGTCAAGCAAATCCGCCCGTACGGACCACCTCAGCGGCCGGCCTTCCGCAGCTCCCCGGCCAGGTCGACGGTGTCCGAGGCGGGCGGGGCCTGCACGGTCACGGGCTTGCCGTAGTCGCTGAAGGTGAGGGTGAGGTCGAGCTGTCCGTGCCGCCCGAAGCCCTGCATGCGCAGCTGCCGGGTCCGGTCCTGGGCGTCGGCCCACAGGTCCATGGTGAGTTCGTCGACGCCCAGCTTCTCGTACTGGGCGAGGCTCTTCTCGGTGCGCTGCCGCACGCGCGTCGCGTCGTCCTTGTAGGAGGCGCGGATGGCGTCGACGGTGGCGGTGCCCGTGTAGTGGGTGGTGCTGACGCCGCTTACGGCCTCGACGCCGGCCTTCTTCAGGTCGTCGGCCGCGGCGAGGAACCCGCTCTCGTGGGAGGGGTTGTCGCGCGCCAGGGCCGCCATCGTGCCCATGCCGGCCGCGGCGCCGCCCGAGGCGCCGGAGCGGCCCGGCGCGCCGAACCTGACCCAGTGCCTGCCGCCCTGGCCGGCTTCGTCGCTGCCGACGTACAGCACCCCGCCGACCAGCCGGAACTCTCCGGTGCCGCGGTCGGGCCCGCTGAGCACGGTGGACTTCAGCCTCATCGCCGGCGGCTTGACGCCGATCGCCGCCTCGCCCTCGATGCGGCCCTCCTCCGGCGTCCGGCCGGCCATCCGGTAGCGCAGGGAGACCGGTTCCTCGGCCTTGCGGGCCACCCGGGCGACGGCCGCCGAGGCGGCCGTGTCGCCCCCGCCGCCGTCGGAACCGCCGACCGCCGCGCATCCGGTCACGAGCAGTGCGGACAGCCCGAGGGCACCCACGGAAGACCTCATGCAAATTCCCCCCAGAAAAGGCGAGCGCCCGTGCAGGGAACACACGGTCGCGTCGCGGCAAGACCGTGAAGGTATCCCAGGGGGCCGGTGGAGGGCCGGTGAATTACGAGCCGGTCCCCGCTCCCTGCTTGCGGACCAACTCGGTGAAGTCGGCGGTGTCGTCCGCCGGGGGGACCTTCGCCGCGACCTCGGTGCCGTAGTCGCTGTAGTAGGCGGTCTGGGTGTAGCCGCCCTGCGCGGTCTGGCCCCGCTCCACCTTCTTGACCAGCAGGTCGTGGTCGTCGATCCAGATGTCGACCGTCTCGGTGGTGACGCCGGCCTGTTCCAGGGTCTTCTTCAGGTCGTCGAGCTGGGCGCGGGTGAGGCTGGAGTTCTGCCGGGCCAGGTCGGCCACCTCGACCGTCCCCGCGTAGTGCCGGGTGTGCCGGCCCCGCACCGTGGCCGTGCCGACCTGGCGCACGTCCCCCGAGGCCAGCAGCAGCTTGACCGACTGGTTGGGGGTGGTGTGGGTCATCTGGTCCTTCAGATACGCGCCGGAGCTGCCGCCGAGGCGCTCCAGGTCGTCGTAGGCGTACCTGATCCAGTGTCTGCCGCCGGTCTGCCGTGCGAAGGCGTCGCTCATCCGCGCGTAGTAGGCGTCGGGGAGGTAGCGGGCCTGCGTCGACGTGCTGCCGAGCTGGCGCATCGTGTCGGCGACGGTGCCGCCGGTGTACGTGATGGTGAGGGCGCCGGTCAGACCGTGGCCCCAGCCGAGGGCTCCGTCGGCCGTGATCGACATCAGCGAGCCGATGGTCGTGCTGGACTCGACCTTCGCCGAGTCGGCGCCGTCGGTGGACTTCTCGGCGGTGAGCAGGGCCGCGACGGGGCTCAGCCGCGGGCTGCCCTCCCCGTCCTCGCCGGAGCCGGCGGAGCCCCCCGACGCCGCTCCCCCGCTCCCCGCGGTTCCTCCGGAACCCCCTGAGCCCCCCGATCCTCCCGAGCCGCAGGCCGTCACTCCCGCGAGCAGCGTCACGGCAACGATCGACAGCCCCGCCCGGCGCACGGTCGTCCGCTTCATTCGCCCACCCCCCGATTCCCGTCACTGCACGCTAACCCACGGCACTGACAGCCGTACGGGAAAGCGTCGTACGGCGAAGAGCGCCGTACGGGAAAAGGGACGAGCCCCGCACCTCGGAAGGTTGCGGGGCTCGTCGCCGACTGGGGGTGAGCTGTCAGGCTCAGACCGCGGCCGGGTCCTCCTCGACGAGGAGGTTGCGGGTGCGGTTCGGGTCGACCTGGATGCCGGGGCCGATCGTGGTGCTGATCGCGGCCTTCTTGATGTAGCGACCCTTGGCGGCGGACGGCTTCAGACGGAGGATCTCCTCCAGCGCCGCGCCGTAGTTCTCCACCAGCTTCTCGTCGTCGAAGGACGACTTGCCGATGATGAAGTGCAGGTTCGAGTGCTTGTCGACGCGGAACTCGATCTTGCCGCCCTTGATCTCGGTGACGGCCTTGGCCACGTCGGGGGTGACGGTGCCGGTCTTCGGGTTCGGCATCAGACCACGCGGACCGAGCACGCGGCCGAGGCGGCCGACCTTGCCCATGAGGTCCGGGGTGGCGACGACGGCGTCGAAGTCCAGACGGCCCTTCGCGACCTCGTCGATCAGTTCGTCGGAGCCGACGATGTCGGCGCCCGCGGCCTCTGCGGCCGCAGCACGGTCACCGGTCGCGAAGACCAGGACCCGGGCGGTCTTGCCGGTGCCGTGCGGCAGGTTCACGGTGCCACGGACCATCTGGTCGGCCTTGCGCGGGTCGACACCCAGGCGGAAGGCGACCTCGACGGTGCCGTCGAACTTGCTCGTGGAGGTCTCCTTGGCGAGACGGACGGCCTCGAGCGGGGCGTAGAGCTTGTCCCGGTCGATCTTGGCGTCCGCAGCGCGGAGAGACTTGCTGCGCTTGCTCACTACTGCTCCTGGTGATTCTGAGGAGTCGTGGTCCGGGCCGAGCAGGCCCTTCCACACTTCTGCTGGTACGGGTGGGTGAGGTCAGCCCTCGACCGTGATGCCCATGGAACGGGCGGTGCCGGCGATGATCTTCGACGCGGCGTCCAGGTCGTTGGCGTTCAGGTCGGGGAGCTTGGTCGTGGCGATCTCACGGACCTGCGCCTCGGTGATCTTGGCGACCTTGGTCTTGTGCGGCTCGCCCGAGCCCTTCTCGACACCCGCGGCCTTGAGGATCATCTTCGCGGCCGGCGGCGTCTTGGTGATGAAGGTGAAGGAGCGGTCCTCGTAGACCGTGATCTCCACCGGGATCACCCAGCCACGCTGCGACTCGGTCGCGGCGTTGTAGGCCTTGCAGAACTCCATGATGTTGACGCCGTGCTGGCCGAGCGCGGGGCCGACCGGCGGCGCGGGGTTGGCCGCACCGGCGTTGATCTGGAGCTTGATGAGCCCCGTGACCTTCTTCTTCTTGGGAGGCATTGCTCTCTCCGGGTCCTAGTGAGAGTTTTTCAGCCGTCCGGTCCGGATGATCCGGATGGAGGCATACCGCACAACGATAACGGGTATCCATGCGCGGCCAAAAACCGAGCAGGTCAGGCGAGCTGTGACAGCCCGCCTGACCTGTTCGGAGGCGTGGGTTCCAGAAGGAGCTAGTTCTTCTGGATCTGGTCGAAGCTCAGCTCGACCGGGGTCTCGCGGCCGAAGATCTCGACGAGACCCTTGACCTTCTTCGAGTCCGCGTTGATCTCGTTGATCGTCGCCTGCAACGTGGCGAACGGACCGTCGGTGACGGTGACCGAGTCGCCCACCTCGAAGTCCAGCACCTGGACCTCGACCTTGCGGGACGGAGCCGGCTTGCCCTCGGCCTCGGCGGCCTCACGGGCGGCCTTCTCCTCGGCCTCCGGGGCGAGCATCTTGACGATCTCGTCCAGGGTCAGCGGGTACGGGTCGTAGGCGTTGCCCACGAAGCCGGTCACGCCGGGGGTGTTGCGGACGACGCCCCAGGACTCGTTCGTCAGGTCCATGCGCACCAGCACGTAGCCGGGGAGCTTGTTCTGACGGATGGTCTTGCGCTCGCCGTTCTTGATCTGCGCGACCTCTTCCTGCGGCACCTCGGCCTGGAAGATGAAGTCCTCGACGTTCAGCGAGACGGCGCGCTGCTCCAGGTTGGTCTTCACACGGTTCTCGTAGCCGGCGTAGGTGTGGATGACGTACCACTCGCCGGGGAGGGTGCGCAGCTCCTCGCGCAGGGCGACGACGGGGTCGACGGGCTCGGCCGGCTCCTCCTCCTCGGCCGCCTCGTCGAGAGGGGCCTCGTCGGCGTCCTCGTCCTCGGCGGTCTCGGTGGCGTCGGCGCTCTCGGCGTCCTCGTCCTCGACGTGGAGTGCGGCTTCCTCGGCGGGCTCGCCCGCTTCGGCTTCGGCAGCCTCGAACTCGTCCAGGTCCTCGTCCGCGCCCTCGACGATGTCGAGCTCGTCGTCCACGGACTCGACGTCCTCGTTCAGGTTCTGGTCAGACACGGTGGCTGCTTCTTCCTGGATACATAGGGGTGGAACATGCGAAAGGGGCGCCGGATACCTCGGCGCCCTTCGCTCTTGGATCAGCCGAAGACGTACTTGGCGGCGTGGCTGAGTCCATAGTCAATCACGGTCACCAGGCCGATCATGATGACGACGAACACGATCACCACGGTGGTGTACGTCGTCAGCTGGTTGCGCGTCGGCCATACGACCTTGCGCAGCTCCGCGATGATCTGGCGGTAGAAGGTCGCGAGCCGCTTCAGAGGGCCCTTCTTGGCCCGCTTGCCGCCCTTGCGCGCCTTCTTCTTCGCCTCAGGCGCCTCGTCCTGGGCATCAGGCGTGTCGATGGAGCCCACGGCATCCGCCATTCGTCCTCACCTGTTCCCGGGTCGTGGCCGTGCCGCGCCCGGTGTGAGCCGCACGGCGAGTGCATTGCTGTACGTACATGCGCTGCGCACACATCCTGGTGACGGAGTGTGTAGCAGGGCCGGAGGGACTTGAACCCCCAACCGCTGGTTTTGGAGACCAGTGCTCTACCAATTGAGCTACGACCCTTTGTGTGTCCCCCAACGTACCGCATCCGACCGGGTGCTCGGTGTGCACCTGGGAGGCGCGGCTGTCGAAGGCCAACGACGTGTGAGTGTACGTGGTCTTGAGCGCCTCGTCGAACGTAAAGGGCCGCCGGTGGCCTCCCCGGCGGAAGATCGCCCAGCAGGGCAACCGGATCCGGACGGATGTTCAGGCCTGTGCCCGTACATGCTCAGTACGTGAAACCCGTGTGCCCGGGGGGTTTCCGGTCTGAAACCATGGGGCCATGAGCGCTGCAACCCCTCCCACCGAGCGCCGGGTCTCCGCCCGAGTCGGCGCGATCTCCGAGTCCGCCACCCTCGCCGTGGACGCCAAGGCCAAGGCCCTGAAGGCCGCAGGGCGGCCGGTGATCGGCTTCGGCGCCGGTGAACCCGACTTCCCGACCCCGGACTACATCGTCGACGCGGCCGTCGAGGCCTGCAAGAACCCGAAGTACCACCGGTACACGCCGGCCGGCGGTCTGCCCGAGCTGAAGGCCGCCATCGCCGCCAAGACGCTGCGCGACTCCGGCTACGAGGTCGACCCCGCGCAGATCCTCGTCACCAACGGCGGCAAGCAGGCCATCTACGAGGCCTTCGCCGCCGTCCTCGACCCGGGCGACGAGGTCATCGTCCCGGCGCCCTACTGGACGACGTACCCGGAGTCGATCCGGCTGGCCGGCGGCGTCCCCGTGGAGGTCGTGGCCGACGAGACCACCGGCTACCGGGTCTCGGTCGAGCAGCTGGAGGCGGCGCGCACCGAGCGGACGAAGGTCGTCCTCTTCGTCTCCCCGTCGAACCCGACCGGCGCCGTCTACAGCGCCGAGGACGCCGAGGCCATCGGCCGCTGGGCCGTCGAGCACGGCCTGTGGGTGATGACGGACGAGATCTACGAGCACCTCGTCTACGGCGACGCCACGTTCACCTCGCTCCCGGTGGTCGTCCCCGAGCTGCGCGACAAGTGCATCGTCGTCAACGGCGTCGCCAAGACGTATGCGATGACCGGCTGGCGGGTGGGCTGGATCATCGGCCCGAAGGACGTCGTCAAGGCCGCGACGAACCTGCAGTCGCACGCCACCTCGAACGTCTCCAACGTGGCGCAGATCGCCGCGCTGGCCGCCGTCTCCGGCGACCTGTCGGCCGTGGAGAAGATGCGTGAGGCGTTCGACCGGCGCCGTAAGACGATCGTGCGCATGCTCAACGAGATCGACGGCGTGCTCTGCCCGGAGCCCGAGGGCGCGTTCTACGCCTACCCGTCGGTGAAGGCGCTGCTCGGCAAGGAGATCCGCGGCAGGCGCCCGCAGGACACGGTCGAGCTGGCCGCGCTCATCCTGGAGGAGGCCGAGGTCGCGGTGGTGCCCGGCGAGGCGTTCGGCACCCCGGGGTACCTGCGCCTGTCGTACGCGCTGGGCGACGAGGACCTCGTCGAGGGCGTGAGCCGCGTCCAGAAGCTGCTGGCGGAGGCCAGGGACTGACCCTCTTCCCAGCCTGCTCACATGAGTGGTCGCGGGCCGTCTTCCCCGGGAGGCGGCCCGCTGCTGTGTGCGAGCAAGACCACGTTCGGGGAATCGGCTATCCGGAGGACGCCCGCGTGCGGCAGGATTCCTGAATGGAGCGCGTACGTGATGTCTCTGAACTGCCGAAGGCCCATCTGCACCTGCACTTCACCGGCTCGATGCGGCCCGCCACCGTGCTGGAACTGGCCGACAAGCACGGCGTGCGCCTGCCGGAGGCGCTGACCGAGGCGCTGACGAGCGGGGAGCCGCCGAAGCTGCGCGCCACCGACGAGCGCGGCTGGTTCCGCTTCCAGCGCCTGTACGACGCCGCCCGTTCCTGTCTGCGCGAGCCCGAGGACATACAGCGTCTGGTGCGCGAGGCCGCGGAGGAGGACCTCAGGGACGGCTCGGGCTGGCTGGAGATCCAGGTCGACCCGACGTCGTACGCGCCCCGGCTGGGCGGGCTGATCCCGGCGCTGGAGATCATCCTCGACGCGGTGGAGACGACCTCGCGCGAGACCGGGCTCGGGATGCGGGTGCTGGTCGCGGCGAACCGCATGAAGCACCCGCTGGACGCCCGCACCCTGGCCCGGCTGGCGGTGCGCTACGCCGACCGCGGGGTGATCGGCTTCGGGCTGTCGAACGACGAACGCCGGGGCCTGGCACGGGACTTCGACCGGGCCTTCGCGATCGCCCGCGACGGCGGGCTGCTGTCCGCCCCGCACGGCGGCGAGCTGACCGGGCCGATGTCCGTCCGCGACTGTCTCGACGACCTGCACGCCGACCGCCTGGGACACGGGGTGCGCGCGGCCGAGGACCCCCGGCTGCTGAAGCGGCTGGCCGAACGGGGCGTGACCTGCGAGGTCTGCCCCGCGTCGAACGTGGCCCTCGGGGTGTACGAGAAGCCCGAGGACGTACCGCTGCGCACCCTGTTCGACGCCGGGGTCCCGATGGCCCTCGGCGCCGACGACCCCCTGCTGTTCGGTTCGCGGCTCGCGGCCCAGTACGACATCGCCCGTGAGCACCACGCCTTCACGGACGAGGAGCTGGCCGAACTGGCCCGCCAGTCGGTACGGGGTTCGGCGGCCCCGGAGGACGTCCGGCAGAAGCTCCTGGCAGGTGTCGACGACTGGCTGGCGGCTGGACTGACGGCTGACGGCTGACGGCTACCTGAGCGGCGGCCGGCTCAGCCGGACCGACCAGGGGGGTCTTTCGGTCGGGCGAGCTGCGCAGGCGGTCCGGTCGAGCGGGCTGAGTGGTCGGTCGGTCGGGCGGCGCCCCGGTCCTGCGTTCCTGCGCCTGCGCGATCGGCCGGGTGCCGGGCCGTCAGGCGGCGACGGCGGCCAGGAGGGTGCGCGCGAGGCGGGCGGCGAAGCCCTCCGCTTCCGGGCGCTCCCCCGTCACGTCGTAGGCGAACGCGCGCTGCGCGCAGGCGCCCAGCAGCAGCGAGGCCGCGGCGAACGTGTCCGCGTCCTCCCGTACCCGGCCCGCCGTCTGTTCGGCGCGCAGGTAGGCTGCGAGCTGCTCGATCGGCACGTGCGGCCCCGCGCCCAGCTTCCGCAGGGCCTCGTCGTGCCGTCGCTTGAGCTGCGTCTCGGCGTACAGGGACGCCGCGATCGGGAAGCTCTCCTCGTAGAACAGGGCGGCCTGACGGGCGATCTCGGTGAGGTTGCCTTCCAGCGTGCCGCGTCCCGGCTCGTCGATCAGGCTGCTGAGCAGCGGGTTCAGTCGGGGCAGCCGTTCCGCGAGGACCCGGGTGAACAGCTCCTCCTTGCTCGCGAAGTACTTGTAGAGCGCGGCCTCGGAGCAGTCGGCCGCCTTGGCGATCTCCTTGGTGGTGGCGCGGGCCAGCCCGACGGTGAGCATCAGCTCGTGCGCGGCGTCGAGGATGCGGACGCGAGCCGGTCGTCGCTCCATCGGTTCCCCCTCTTGACGGGTGAGTGAATGCTTACCCACTCTAGAGGAGACAGGGGTGAGTGAACACTCACCCACCGGATGTGGAGCAGGGGGCACACCATGAGGTTCACCGTCTTCGGCGCTACCGGGGGCATCGGCCGGGAGGTCGTCCGCCAGGCCCTGGACGCGGGCCACGAGGTCACCGCCGTGGTGCGGGATCCCGCGGGACTGGGCGTCACCGGCGAACGGCTGGAGGTGGTCCGCGCCGACCTGACCGCCGCGGGCCCGCTGCGCGCCGCGGTGACCGGCCGCGACGCGGTCCTGTCCGGCCTCGGCGCACGCCGGCGCAAGGACGCCGGCGTCGCCGCACGGCTCACCCGCACCGTGCTGACGGCCCTGGAGGCGGAGGGCGTGCGCCGGCTGCTCGTGGTGAGCGCCGCCCCGGTCGGCCCGCCCGCCGAGGGCGACGGCGCCCTGGACCGCACGATGCGCTCGCTCGTCTCGGCGGCCCTGAAGGACGTGTACGCCGACCTGCGGGAGATGGAGGCCGAGCTGGCGCGCAGCGCCACGGACTGGACGGCCGTGCGCCCGCCGCGGCTTCAGAACAAGCCGCTCACCTGCTCCTATCGGACGTCCGTGGGCGGCTTCCCGCCCAGGGGCCGCTTCATCGGCCGCGCCGACGTGGCCCACGCGATGCTGACCATGGTGACGGACGCGGGAACCGTGAAGCAGGGCGTGGGGGTGGCCTATTAGATCCGGGACCGACCGACGGCGGGCGGCCGGGGCCCAGGCCTGACGTGGCGCAGGACCGGGGCGGGGTGGGGCGGGGCCGGGCGCCCTACAGCTCGACGCCCACCATCACCGGCTCGTTGACCAGTGTGACGCCGAAGGCCTCACGCACCCCGGCGACCACCTCGCGGGCCAGTTCCAGCAGGTCGTCCGCGGTGGCCGTGCCCCGGTTGGTGAGGGCGAGGGTGTGCTTGGTGGAGATGCGGGCGGGCCCGTCGCCGTACCCCTTGGTGAAGCCCGCCTTGTCGATCAGCCAGGCCGCGGACGTCTTGGTGTGTCCCGGTCCGGCCGGGTAGGCGGGCGGTTCCACGGCCTCGCCGAGCCGCTCCCGCACGCGCGCGTGGAACGCGGCGAAGTCGGCGTCGGCGAGGATCGGGTTGGTGAAGAACGAACCGGCCGACCAGGTGTCGTGGTCCTCCGCGTCCAGGACCATGCCCTTCCCGGCGCGCAGCTTCAGCACGGTCTCGCGGGCGTCGGCCAGCGGAACGCGGCCCCCGGGCTCGACGCCCAGCGCCCGTGCCGTCTCGGCGTACTTCAGGGGCGCCGACAGCCCGCCCGCGTCCTCCAGCTCGAACCGGACGCGCAGCACGACGTACCGCTCGGGGTCGGACTTGAAGCGGCTGTGCCGGTAGGAGAAGGCGCACTCCTCACCGGCGAGCGCGACCGTCTCGCCCGCACGGCGGTCGTAGGCGACGACTTCGGTGATCGTCGAGGAGACTTCCTGGCCGTACGCCCCGACGTTCTGGATCGGGGTGGCTCCCGCCGAACCGGGGATGCCGGCCAGGCACTCGACGCCGGCGAGCCCGGCCTCCACGGTGCGGGCGACGGCGTCGGTCCACACCTCCCCGGCGGCCAGTTCGAGCCGCGTCCCGACGAGCTCGTACCCGCGCGTGGCGATGCGCAGCACGGTGCCCGGGAAGCCCTTGTCGCCGATGACGAGGTTGGATCCGCCGCCGACGATCAGCAGCGGGGTGCCGTCGGCGTCGGCCTCGCGCACGGCGGCGATCACCTCGGCGTCGGTCGTCGCGGTCACCAGCCTGGCGGCGGGACCGCCCAGCCGGAAGGTGGTCAGCGGGGCGAGGGGGGCGTCACGGAGTTCCTGCACGCGCCCAGCCTACGAGACGGGACCGACACCGGTCCGGCCAGGCGTCCGCCCGCCGGACCGGCCACGGGGAACGCGTAAGGGGCGTCCTCCATGGAGAACGCCCCTTACCGTCACCGCACAAGCCTGCCGCCCGCTCCGCACCGCCGACGGCCTACGGCCAACGCCCTGCCGCCTACCGCGTACGTCTCGCCACGGCTACCGGCTGTCGGCTGTCGGCTGTCGGCTGTCGGCTGTCGGCAGCCTCAGGCCAGTCGTACGACGGCGCGGGACATCCCGAGGACCTTGAGGCCGCCGCTGGTCACCGTCAGGTCGACCCGCACGGTGTGGTCGTCGAGCTTGGCGGCGACCTTGCCGCTCACCTCGATGACCGCGCCCTGGTCGTCGTTCGGGACGACGACGGGCTTGGTGAAGCGGACGCCGTAGTCCACGAGCGCGCCCGGGTCGCCGGTCCAGTCGGTGACGACGCGGATCGCCTCGGCCATGGTGAACATGCCGTGCGCGATGACGTCCGGCAGGCCCACCTCCTTGGCGAACTTCTCGTTCCAGTGGATCGGGTTGAAGTCCCCGGAGGCCCCCGCGTACTGCACGAGCGTGGCGCGGTTCACAGGGAAGGATCGGGCGGGCAGCTCGGTGCCGACCTCGACGTCGTCGTAAGCGATCTTCGCCGTCATCGTTTCCTCACGCCTTCCCGTCGGTCCGCGCCGGGGCTTCCGCGGATTCCGCGGGCTCGGCCGCGCGGGCGACGAGCTTGGTCCAGGCGGTCACGACGTGCTCGCCGGCCTCGTCGTGCACCTCGCCGCGGATGTCCAGGATGTCGTTGCCCGCCATGGACTTGACGGCCTCGATGGTCGAGGTGACCGTGAGCCGGTCACCGGCGCGCACCGGGCGCCGGTAGGCGAACTTCTGGTCCCCGTGCACCACGCGGCTGTAGTCGAGGCCCAGCTGGGGGTCCTGGACGACCTGCCCCGCCGCCTTGAACGTGATCGAGAACACGAACGTCGGCGGCGCGATCACATCCGGGTGCCCGAGTGCCTTGGCGGCGTCCGGGTCGGTGTACGCCGGGTGGGCGTCCCCCACGGCTTCGGCGAACTCGCGGATCTTCTCCCGGCCGACCTCATAGGGATCGGTGGGCGGGTAGGTCCGCCCGACGAAGGACTGGTCGAGTGCCATGGGCCTCGGCACCTCCTGATTTGCTCCGCGCCGCCAGGTACCGGGTACGGGTAACTGCGTCGCTCTACTGACCGGTATGAGTCGCTCAACGACACGAGGCCGCCCCCGATCACTCGGGGACGGCCTCGCATACGAGCCTTATTTATCGCGTTTCGCGGTGCGCGGTGTGCGCGTTGCAACGCGGGCAGTGCTTCTTCATCTCCATTCGATCCGGGTTGTTACGCCGGTTCTTCTTGGTGATGTAGTTCCGCTCCTTGCACTCCACGCAGGCCAGCGTGATCTTCGGGCGGACGTCGGTGGCAGCCACAGGAGTGCTCCTTGACGAACGGATGGGACGATTAACGCATACGAGAGTAGCCGATCGAAGGACCGACCCCACAATCGGCTACTGTCAGTAGCGGTGACCGGACTTGAACCGGTGACACAGCGATTATGAGCCGCTTGCTCTACCGACTGAGCTACACCGCTTTGATGGGATCGGGCCCCGCCTCGCGACGGGAACCTCACCCACCAGAGCCCCAATACGGAATCGAACCGTAGACCTTCTCCTTACCATGGAGACGCTCTACCGACTGAGCTATTGGGGCGAGCGATGAAGACATTACACGGTCCGCAGCCGTTCGCCCAAATCCGTTCTTCGGGCCCCTCGGGGACCGCTCGCAGGCCCGTCTGCCGAGGTCCCGGCGGCCTCCCCGGCCCCTCCCGCCCAGCGGGCCACACCGGTACGACTATTGCGCTCCTCCCCGTGCGCGCCGAACCGCCGTCCTAGGCTCGACTCACTCTGCGTGATCACGCGTCCCTGCGCGACGCCTGCGTCCTCAGCGTGCGCTGCGCCACCGGCGCAGTCCCCGAGCCCCTGGAGCGCGATGCCCGACAGCCAGCCGCAGCCGCCCCACTCCTGGTCGTCGTCCTCGGGCTCCTCCGGTTCCTTCGGCCCCTCCGGCCCCGCCGGCGACTCCGCCGGCTCGACCGACCCGACGGCCCTGCTGCTGTGCGGGGCCCGCCTGACCGACGGCCGAACCGTGGACGTCCGGCTGGGCCGCGGGCGCATCGAGGCGGTCGGCACGGCGGGCAGCCTGACGGCCGGCCAAGGCCGCTCCGACACACCCGCCGGCGCCCGCGTGGACCTCGGCGGCTACCTGCTGCTCCCGGCCCCGGCCGAACCGCACGCACACGCCGACACCGCGCTCACCGCCGACTCCGACGGTCCCGTCTCCCACGCCCCGCCGGACGTCCAGCGTCGCGCCACGGAAGCGGTGTTGGTACAACTGGGCCACGGCGCGACGGCCCTGCGCGCCCACGTCCACGTCGGCGACGTCCAGGGACTCGGCGCGCTGGCCGCCGTACTGCGCGCCCGGCGCTCGCTGCGCGGACTCGCGGAACTGACGACGGTGGCGATGCCCCGCGTGCTGACCGGCGTGGCCGGAGCCGACGGACTCGCCATGCTGCGCGACGCGGTGAAGATGGGCGCCTCGGCGGTGGGCGGCTGCCCGGACCTGGACCCCGACCCCACCGGCTACGTGGAGGCCGTGCTCGAAGTCGCCGCCGAGCACGGCTGCCCCGTCGACCTGCACACCGACGCCGCCGACCCCGCCCGTCTGGCCCGCCTCGCCGCGATGGCCGGCGGTCTGCGCCCCGGCGTCGCCCTCAGCCCCTGCGGCGGCCTCGACCGCCTCCCCGCCGACGCGGCCGGCCGCACCGCCGACCAACTCGCCGCCGCCGGTGTGACGGTGGTCTGCCTCCCCCAGGGCGGCTGCGCGGGCGTCGACCGGCGGGGCACGGCGCCCGTACGGCTGTTGCGCGCGGCCGGGGTGCGGGTGGCGGCCGGCAGCGGGGCGCTGCGCGACGTCGGCAACCCGGTCGGCCGCGGCGATCCCCTGGAGGCGGCCTACCTCCTGTCCTCCTGTCACGGCCTGCGCCCCGAGGACGCCTACGACGCCGTGAGCACGTCCGCGCGCGCCGCACTGGGCCTGCCCGAGGTACGCGTCGAGGCCGGCTTCCCGGCCGACCTCCTGGCCGTCCGCGGCGACCGGCTGGCGGGCGCCCTGTCACTGGCGTACAGCAGGATCGTCATCCACCAGGGCCGCGTGGTCGCCCGCACGAGCGCGGTCCGCGAGTACTGCGACTCCGCGGCCTCCTCGGAATCGGGCCTGCCGAGACAGGGGCGCGGGCACCTCTCATGACCCGATCTCATGACCCGAACCGCCCGCGCCGCGAGGCCCGCTGACCGCGCGTCGCGGGAACCGGTACCGGCCCAGCAACCCATCACTGATCGCGTCCATGACTGATCGCGTCCATGGCTGATCACTCCATGGCTGATCGCTCCATGGCTGATCGGGTCATCGCTGATCGGGGCCCGCGTGCGCATCGGCGGTACGCATCGCCCGTGCGCATTCCCGGAGCCGTACCCGATACGGTCCGGGTACGGGTACGGGTACGGGTACGGGTCGGTACTGGCCCGTGGTCCGTGGGACGGGTTGCGGAGCCGCAGGTCGCGGGTCGCGAGGGGGGTGGTTCGCGGGGGGGCGTGGCTCGCGGGTGGGTCGTTGACGGGGGATGCTGATCCATTCCCGGGCCGGACCATGCGGCGGACGCGGCTCGCCGGGCGTACGGTCGAAAGCATGCGCATTGTCATCGCTGGTGGTCATGGTCAGATCGCGCTGCGGCTGGAGCGTCTGCTCGCCGCGCGTGGGGACGAGGTCGCGGGCATCATCCGCAAGGCGGAACAGAGCGACGATCTGAGGGCGGCCGGCGCCGAACCTGTCGTCCTGGACCTGGAGTCGGCGTCCGTCGAGGAGGTCGCCGAGCAGTTGCGGGGCGCGGACGCGGCCGTGTTCGCGGCGGGCGCGGGCCCGGGCAGCGGGGTGAACCGCAAGGACACCGTGGACAAGGGTGCCGCGGTGCTGTTCGCGGACGCCGCGGTGCGGGCGGGTGTGCGCCGCTTCCTGGTCGTGTCGTCCATGGGCGCGGACGCCGGCCACCAGGGCGACGAGATCTTCGACGTCTACCTGCGCGCCAAGGGCGAGGCGGACGCGTACGTGCAGGGCCTGCCGTCCCTCGACTGGACGATCCTGCGCCCCGGCGCGCTCACGGACGACGCCGGCACCGGCCTGGTCCGTCTGGAGGCCCGTACGGGTCGCGGGCCCGTCCCCCGCGACGACGTGGCCGCCGTCCTGGCGGAACTCCTCGACACCCCGGCGACGTCCGGTCTCGTCCTCGAGCTGATCAGCGGCTCCGCCCCCGTGGCGGTGGCGGTGAAGGCCGTGGCGGGCAACTGAGGCAGCGGTGCGGGCAGGTACTACCGGTACCGAAAAAAGCACTAGAAGAGGGGCAGCTGGCCCGGGAACTCCGGCACCACGTAGCCGTCCAAGGACGGCTGCGCGGCTCCCAGTTGCGCCGTGCCGCGCGAGCCGGGGCAGGAGACCAGACCCCGGCTCTCCCGCGCCCCCGGCGGGTCGTGCCGGGCGAACCGTCCGGCGACGACGGCGATCTCGCGACGGCACTCCGGACAGGTACGGCGACGGCTGGACGCGCTGGGCATGGGGCCAGTCTGCCCCAGTGGGCCACGCGGGTGCCCCTGGCGGGACGCGCCCCGCTCACCGCGCGGAACCGCGCCGGCCTCCCTAGCATCCGTACACGTGGCACATACCTTCGAGGAACTCGTGCAGAAGCAACGCGCGGCCGACGAGGCACACGCGAGAGTCGAAGAGCTGCGGGACGCCTACGGCGCGCCCACGGCCACTCCCTGGTCGGAGATCCAGACCGACACCTACGAGACCGCATGGCGCGCCTGGCGGGACCTGGCCCGCGACGTCCAGGCCACGGTGACCGAGTACGCCAAGGACGAGAACAGACCGCGCAACGACGTGGAGGCGGAGGTGAAGAGGGCGGCGAAGGCCCCCTCCGAGGAAAGGTGAGGCCCGCGTTCCCGTTTCCCGACCCACCCACCGTCTCCCTGCGCCCCCAGCATCCGGCACACACGAGAAGACCGCACGAAAAAACCCCTCCGCGCTGCGTTTCCGCAGTTCGGAGGGGTTCCTTCTCTCAGCGTGGCGGCGCCAGGATTCGAACCTGGGAAGGCTGAGCCGGCAGATTTACAGTCTGCTCCCTTTGGCCGCTCGGGCACACCGCCGGGGTCGCTGCCCATTCGAACCGCTTTTCGGCGGTGCTCCCTGGCAACGACGTAAACGATACCTGATGTGCAGGGGTGCTTCGCCACCTGATTCCTCGCCGCCCGGAGGGGGCGAGGTGGCTAGGCTTGTGCGGATGCGGCCCGGGACCACGCCGGGCTCGGCGGTCGCCCCGCGTGCGCCGATTCGCACCCGATACACACCCTGATACAAGGAGCCACAGGACATGGCCGACTCCAGTTTCGACATCGTCTCGAAGGTCGAGCGGCAGGAGGTCGACAACGCCCTCAACCAGGCCGCCAAGGAGATCTCGCAGCGCTACGACTTCAAGGGCGTGGGCGCCTCGATCTCGTGGTCCGGTGAGAAGATCCTCATGGAGGCGAACTCCGAGGACCGGGTGAACGCCGTCCTCGACGTCTTCCAGTCCAAGCTCATCAAGCGCGGGATCTCGCTGAAGGCGCTGGACGCGGGCGAGCCCCAGCTCTCCGGCAAGGAGTACAAGCTCTTCGCGGAGATCAAGGAGGGCATCTCCCAGGACAACGCGAAGAAGGTCGCGAAGCTCATCCGCGACGAGGGCCCCAAGGGCGTTAAGGCCCAGGTCCAGGGCGAGGAACTGCGGGTCAGCTCCAAGAGCCGCGACGACCTGCAGACCGTCATCGCGCTGCTCAAGGGGCAGGACTTCGACTTCGCCCTGCAGTTCGTGAACTACCGGTAGTCCGACCCTGAGCACCGGCAGTACGGCGGCCCTACCGGTAGCCCGGCGCGGGGAGCTACTGCTTGTGCTTGTCCGACGTGCGCTGCCGACCGTCAGACGGGTGTGCGCCTGCTGGGTGCCCACCCGTCTGACGGCGCCTCCGGCCGCGCTCAGTCACGCGAGTTGCCGAACAGCAGGCGGTAGACGATCAGAAGCACGAGCGAACCGCCGATGGCCGCGGCCCAGGTCGCGCCGTCGTAGAAGTCCTTGCTGACGGGGTGGTCCAGCCACCGGGCCGATATCCAGCCGCCGATGAACGCGCCGGCGACGCCGATGAGGGTGGTGCCGATCAAGCCGCCCGGGTCGCGCCCCGGCAGCAGCACCTTGGCGATGATTCCGGCCAACAGCCCCAGGATGATCCAGCTGACGATGCTCATGCCCTGAACCTGCCCTTCCGTGCTGTGCCCGCGCTGTCCGGGCCCTGTGATCTCGCTCGTTCATCGAGGCGGGCCGCGCTTGGCAGCCGCCACGTGTGTCATCAGCAGCAACGTCGCCGTTTCGCCGTCGTCGCCGGTCGACCGCATCGCCGGTGTCGGCACCTGTGTCGGCACCGACACCGACATCTGCATCGGCGGCTGTGGGCGGCTTCGGCGTCGCGCGGGGTTCGCGCCGTGTTCCCGCCGTGTTCCCGTCGTGTTCCTGGGGACGACGTCATGACGTCGTCCAGCGATTCCGTGGATCAGTAGGGTGCGGCGCATGACACAGCCAGGACCGGCCCCCGAGCTGCGGCGGACGCTGGGCGTCGGCGACGCCGTCGTCCTGGGCCTGGGCTCGATGATCGGCGCCGGGGTGTTCGCCGCCCTCGCTCCCGCGGCGCACGCGGCGGGCTCCGGGCTGCTGATCGGACTCGCGCTCGCCGCGCTGGTCGCCTACTGCAACGCCATGTCGTCCGCGCGTCTGGCCGCCCTGTATCCGGCCTCCGGCGGCACGTACGTGTACGGACGCGAGCGGCTCGGGGGCTTCTGGGGTTACCTGGCCGGCTGGTCGTTCGTGGTCGGGAAGACGGCCTCCTGTGCGGCGATGGCGCTGACGGTCGGGGCGTACGTCTGGCCGAGGCAGGAGCACGCGGTCGCCGTGGCGGCCGTGGTGGCGTTGACGGCCGTGAACTACCGCGGCATCCAGAAGTCGGCCTGGTTGACGAGGGTGATCGTGGCGGTGGTCCTGGTGGTCCTCGCTTCCGTTGTGGTGGTGTGCCTGGGATCGGGCGCGTCCGAGGCCGAGCGGCTGGAGGTCGGCCTCTCCGGGGGTTCCGGCGGGGCGCTTCAGGCCGCCGCTCTGCTCTTCTTCGCGTTCGCCGGCTACGCGCGCATCGCGACGCTCGGCGAGGAGGTGCGGGACCCGGAACGCACCATTCCGCGTGCGATTCCCTTGGCCCTGGGCATCGCCCTGCTCGTGTACGCGTGTGTGGCGGTGGCCGTCCTCTCCGTCTCGGGCGCCACCGCACTCGGGCAGGCGAGCGCGCCACTGGCCGATGCGGTCCGGGCGGCGGGGGCGCCCGGCCTGGTACCCGTGGTGCGCGTCGGTGCCGTCGTGGCCGCGCTGGGCTCTCTGCTCGCCCTCATCCTGGGCGTCTCGCGCACCACTCTGGCCATGGCCCGGGACGGCCATCTGCCCCATGTCCTGGCCGTCGTTCATCCGCGCTTCCAGGTGCCGCACCGGGCCGAGCTGGCCGTGGGCGTGACGGTCGCGGTGCTGGCCGCCACGGTGGACGTGCGAGGCGCGATCGGGTTCTCCTCCTTCGGTGTACTGGTCTACTACGCCGTGGCCAACGCATCGGCCTGGACGCTCGATTCGGCCCCTGTGAAGCGGGCTCTGCCCACACTCGGACTTCTGGGCTGTCTGGTCCTCGCCTTCGCACTGCCTGTGGTGTCGGTGGCAGCGGGGGCGGGGGTCCTCGCGGTGGGTGTGGTCGCGTACGGAGTACGTCGACGGCTGAACGTCTGACCAGCTGACCAGCTGACCAGCTGACCAGCGACCGTCAGGCCGACCGACCGGGCGGCCACCTGGCCAACGGCCGCATGACCGGAAACCCAGGCGGGCGGGTGGGCGGACAGGCGACCGAGCAGGCAGGCGAGAGAGAGGGCAACCAGGCGGTCAGGCGGCCAGGCGGCCAGGCGGCCAGGCGGCCAGGCGGCCAGGCGGCCAGGCGGCCAGGCGGCCAGGCGGCCAGGCGGCCAGGCGGTCAGGCGGTCAGGCGGTCAGGCGGTCAGGCGGTCAGGCGGTCAGGCGGTCAGGCGACGGGATCGTGCATCGGAGCGCGACGGTCGAACGGTCCTGGCGGTCACCGCGTAACGCCGGGCGACGACCGAACGATGCAGGGCCGGCGCGTCCGGCTGCCTAAGACGGCTCCGGCTCATGCTCGGGCGCGGCGTGGTCGACGCGGCTCACGCGGTCGGCGTCGGTCCTGTCGCCGCGCGTATGCGGAACTGGGTCCACGGAGTCAGGCTCAGGTCCTCGTCCATGACGTCGTACCAGCCCGTGCCGTCGAGCCATGCTTGCAACCACTCGGTGAGGCTTGGAGCGTCGACGAACCACGCCTGGTCGGGGTCGCCGGGGTTCGGCTCGAAGAGCAGGACGCTCGCCTCCGGGGAGCGGCAGTCCACGCAGGCGTACATGGCGCAGCCCCAGTGGGATATCGGCAGGACGCCTTCGGGCCATGGCCAGTCGGGATCCTGTCGCCCGCTCTCGCGGTTGGCGAGGTACTGGCTCACGGCGGCGGGTTCGCCGGACGGGGTGCTGTCCAGCAGAGGCAGCAGGCCGTACTCAGGGCCGAAGCCGCCGTCTCCTATGTGCAGGTAGAGATCGGCGAGCAGTGCGGGCAAGGGGAAGCCGAGGGCGGCCTCGGCCTGGGCGACGGTGGCCTCGCCCACGGGCTCGGGAAGGGACGGCCGCCCCCATGGGCGGACGGTGGCCGCCTTGGCCGCCACCCTTTCCAGCAACTGCGCGTTCCGGGTCATGTGTTCATGATGCAAGCCGCCACTGACAACCGCCCCGGCCTGTGGACGACCGGCCGGTTGTGGACAACTCAGCCCCCCGGACGCGGCGGGACATCACCCACTCCCCTGGCCGGTGGCGTCCCGTTCTCCCGGCGCCGAGGCCGTGGCCTTTCCCGGTCGGTGCCGCTGCCGCCGTGACCGTGTCCGTCCCTATCCCTATCTCCGTGGCTGCCGCCGCTCCCGTCCGCACCGTCGTCGCTACCGCCGTCGTCGCTACCGCCGTCGTCGCTACCGCCGTCGTCGCTACCGCCGTCGTCGCTGCCGCCGTCGTGGCGCCAGTGCCACGGCGCCACGGCCGTGGCGGTCGTCGTCAGCGCGAGGCGAACGGCTGGTCGGTGGGGACGATTTCGCGGCCGAGCGGGAACAGCGAGACCGGGATCAGCTTGAAGTTCGCGATGCCGAACGGGATGCCGATGATGGTGACGCAGAGAAGGAAGCCCGTGACGATGTGACCGATGGCCAGCCACCAGCCGGCCAGGATCAGCCAGAGCACGTTTCCGAGACAGGACGGCGCACCCGCGTCGCGACGCTCGACAGTCGTGTAGCCGAAGGGCCAGAGGGCGAAGATCCCGATACGGAACGCGGCGACGCCGAACGGAATCCCGATGATGGTGATGCAGAGCAGCGCGCCCGCGAGCACGTAGCCGAGGAACAGCCAGAATCCGCTCAGGATCAGCCAGATGACGTTCAGGATGGTCTTCACTGGGGGCGACCTGCCATTTTCTCGAGCCGGGCGATGCGGTCCGCCATCGGCGGATGTGTCGAGAACATCTTGGAGAGTCCCTGACCAGGACGGAAAGGGTTCGCGATCATCATGTGACTCGCCGTCTCGATACGGGGCTCCGGAGGCAGCGGAAGCTGTTTGGTGCCCGTCTCCAGCTTGCGCAGGGCGCTCGCGAGGGCCAGCGGATCGCCCGTGAGCTGGGCGCCGGAGGCGTCGGCCTCGTACTCCCGTGAGCGGCTGATGGCGAGCTGGATGAGACTCGCGGCGAGGGGGCCCAGGATCATGATCAGGAGCATGCCGAGGATGCCGGGGCCGTCGTCGTCGTCGGAGCGGCCGACCGGGATCAGCCAGGCGAAGTTGACCAGGAACATGATCACCGACGCCAGCGCGCCGGCGACGGAGGAGATGAGGATGTCGCGGTTGTAGACGTGACTGAGCTCGTGGCCGATGACGCCGCGCAGTTCACGCTCGTCGAGCAGACGCAGGATGCCTTCCGTGCAGCACACGGCGGCGTTGCGCGGGTTGCGGCCGGTCGCGAAGGCGTTGGGCGCCTCCGTCGGGGAGATGTAGAGGCGTGGCATGGGCTGGCGGGCCTGGGTGGAGAGGTCGCGCACCATTCGGTAGAGGGCGGGGGCCTCGAACTCGCTCACCGGGCGGGCGCGCATCGCGCGTAGCGCCAGTTTGTCGCTGTTCCAGTACGCGTACGCGTTGGTGCCGAGCGCGATCACGACAGCGATGACGAGCCCCATGCGGCCGAAGAAGCTGCCGATGACGATGATGAGTGCCGACAGCCCCCCGATGAGTACTGCGGTCCTGAGCCCGTTGTGCCGGCGGTGCACGGTACGCCCTCCAAGTCGTGCAGCAGGGGAACCCTTTGCTTGTGGATCTCGCTTGTCTGCGGTGTCACCGGTGCTGTGGTGTCACATCCAGTGCACCTTCCCGTAATGGTCAACGCCAGGCGGGAGGCACGAGTTCCCTTGCGTCCGTGGGCAGGGGTGTGGGCCGTCCGGGTGAGGACGGTGGCGTACGCGCGCGTAAGACCTCAGAAAAGGCCGGTGTCGGCGAAGCGCAGGACGAGCTGGGGAGCTCCCGATAGGGCGACGCCGACGGCGCCGGTGAGGGCGATCGCGGCGGTCAGGGGGGCGGGGAGGCGGTGCCCCTCGCTCCGGCCTTCGGGGGTCCTGAAGAGCAGGGCCGTCCATTGGAGGTAGTAGTACAGGGCGATCACGACGTTGACGGCCATGACGACCGCGAGCCAGCCGAGGCCCGCGTCGACGGCCGCCGAGAAGACGGTGACCTTCGCGAAGAGGCCGATGACGCCCGGCGGGAGTCCGGCGAGGCAGAGCAGGAAGAACGCCAGCAGCAGCGCCGTGAGGGGGTTCCTCGCGTACAGGCCCCGGTAGTCCTCGATGCGGTTCGCGGCGGCGGTCCGGCCCACCAGGGCGGCCACGGCGAAGGCGCCCAGGTTCACGGCGGCGTACATGAGGGCGTAGGCGACGGTCGAGCCGACGGCGTGCTCGGCGTCGGCGGAGTACGCGGCGGCGGCGATCGGGACGAGGAGGTAGCCGGCCTGGCCGACGGAGGACCAGGCGAGGAGGCGTACGGCGCTGTACGCGCGCGTGGTCTGCTGGCGGAGGGCGCCGACGTTGCCGACGGTCATGGTGAGGGCGGCAAGCGCGGCCAGGGCGGGGCCCCAGACGTCGGCGTACGAGGGGAACGCGACGACGGTGACGAGGATGAGGCCGGAGAAGCCGACCGCTTTGCCGACGACCGACAGGTAGGCGGCGATGGGCAGGGGGGCGCCGACATAGGTGTCGGGCACCCAGAAGTGGAACGGGACGGCGGCCGTCTTGAAGGCGAAGCCGATGAGGGTGAGGACCACGCCGGTCTGGGCGAGCGTGTGCAGTTGGCCGTCGACGTGCTGGATCCGGTCGGCGACCTGGGTGAGGTAGAGGGTGCCGGTCGTCGCGTACACGAAGCTGATGCCGAGGAGGCTGACGGTGGTCGCGGTGACGGAGGACAGGAAGAACTTCAGGGCCGCTTCGGAGGACCTGCGGTCGCCCTGTCGGATGCCGACGAGGGCGAACGCGGGCAGGGAGGCGACCTCCAGGGCGACGACGAGGGTGGCGAGGTCGCGGGAGGCGGGGAGCAGGGCGGCGCCTGCGGCCGAGGACAGCAGCAGGAACCAGAACTCCCCCTCGGGGAGCCTCCCGCGCGCGTCCTTCAGGGCGGTGACCGACAGGAGGGCTGCCAGCAGCGCTCCTCCGAGCACCAGGAACTGGATGACGAGGGTGAAGCGGTCGACGGTGTAGCTACAGGCGCTCGGCTCGCCGGTCAGGCAGAAGGTGGAGCGGTCGCCGTCCAGGAGGGGAAGGAGGAGTGCAGCGGAGGCCGCGAGGCCCGCGACCGAGAGCCATCCGAGGAGCGGTTTGCGGGCGTCGCCGACGAACAGGTCGGCCACGAGGACGACGAGGGCCACGACCGCGGTGAGGGTGGGTGGCGCGATGGCCTGCCAGTCGACGGACTGGACCGCCGACTCGGCGAGGGGCTGGACCGTGGTGGGGACCAGGGAGCTCATCGGGTGCCTCCTGCGAGGAGCTGCTGCACGGCCGGGTCGGTGAGGCCGAGGAGGACCTTGGGCCACAGGCCGGCGACGACGGTGAGGGCGACGAGCGGGGTCCAGGCCGCGAACTCGTAGGTCTGCACGTCGGCGAGGCGGGGGGCGTCCTGTGCGACGGCGCCCATGCAGACGCGGCGGACCACGGCGAGCAGGTAGGCGGCCGTCAGCAGGGTGCCGAACGCGGCGATCGCCGTGAAGGCGAGGTAGGCGGGACGGCTGAGGCCGGCCGCCGGGTCGAAGGCTCCGAACAGGGCCAGCATCTCGCCCCAGAAGCCGGCGAGCCCGGGCAGGCCGAGTGAGGCGACGGCGGCGAAGGCGAGGAGGCCGCCGAGGCGGGGTGTCCTGCCGTACAGCGCGGCGCCGGTCTGTTCGGCGAGGGTGTCCAGGTCGGTGCTGCCGGTTCGGTCCTTCAGCGCTCCGACCAGGAAGAAGAGGAGGCCGGTGATGAGACCGTGGGCGATGTTGGCGAACAGCGCGCCGTTCACGCCGGTGGGGGTCATGGTGGCGATTCCGAGCAGGACGAAGCCCATGTGGCCGACGGAGGAGTAGGCGATCAGGCGCTTGAGGTCGCCCTTCGCGCCCGGTTTGGCGAGGGCGAGGCAGGCCAGGGATCCGTAGATGATCCCGACGACGGCGAGGGCGGCCAGGTAGGGCGCGAAGGTCCGGAAGCCGTCCGGGGCGACCGGGAGCAGGATCCGGACGAACCCGTACGTTCCCATCTTGAGCAGCACACCGGCCAGCAGGACGGAGCCGACGGTCGGGGCGGCGGTGTGGGCGTCGGGCAGCCAGCTGTGCAGGGGCCACATCGGGGTCTTGACCGCGAGCCCGATCCCGATCGCCAGTACGGCGATGACCTGCACGGATGTGCTCAGCGACCGGCCGTTGTCAGTGGCGAGTGCCACCATGTCGAATGTGCCCGCCTTGATTCCGGTCAGGAGCAGGCCGAGCAGCATGACCACGGATCCGAGCAGCGTGAAGAGGATGAACTTCCAGGCCGCCCGGGTCCGGCCCTCGCCGCCCCAGCGGGCGATGAGGAAGTACATCGGGATGAGCACCGTCTCGAAGGCGAGGAAGAACAGCAGCAGGTCGAGGACGGCGAAGGTCGCGAGGGTGCCGGACTCGAGCACGAGGACGAGCGCGACGAAGGCCTTGGGGGACGGCCCCTGGGGTTGCTTGAAGTAGGAGTAGAGCGCGCAGAGGAAGGTCAGGAGCGCGGTCAGGACCAGCAGGGGGAGGGAGATGCCGTCGATGCCTAGGTGGATGCGCACGTTCAGTGCGGGGATCCAGCTGATGTCCGTGGTGGCCTGCATCTTCGACGGATGGTCGTGGTCGAAGCCCAGGGTGAGGACGATCGCCGCGACGAGGACGACGCCGGTTACCGTCACGCCGTGCCGTAGTACGGCCTGTTCGGGAGACTTCCCCTTCAGCCCGGGCGGGGCGGGCAGCAGGGCGGCGACGGCCCCGAGGAGCGGGCCGACGACGATGAACGCCAGAAGGACCTGCATCACGGACTCGTTGATATCGATCACGCCTGCTCACGCTCCCGAGGCGACGAGAAGGGCGGCGACCGCGAGGACCACGGTGCCGGCGAGCAGCGCGCTCACGTAGGTCTGGACGTTGCCGGTCTGGGCGCGCCGTACGGCGGCCCCCAGCCAGCGCGGCAGTGCGCCCGCGCCGCGAACGTAGGTGTCCACGACCTCGCGGTCGAGGAACCGCACGAGGCCGGCGGCCGCCAGGACGGGGCGCACGAAGGACGCATGGTAGACGGCGTCGACGTGGAAGCCGGCAGCCGCGTGGCGGTGCAGTGGGCCGAGCAGCAGGCGTCCGGGGTCCGCCGGGTCGGGCGCGGAGGCCACGTCTCCGTAGGCGGGCTCGTGCGTCGCGATGGCCTCGGCCTCGACGTGGGCGGCGTCCCCTTCGGGATGGGCGGCGACCGCGCCCAGGGGGACGCGTGCGGTGAGCGCGGTGAGACGGCGCCAGGCGGCGTAGGTGACGAGCCCGCCGATCAGGGCCGCTCCGGTGCCGAGGACGGAGGTGGTGAGGGTCGGCGCGAGATCGTCGCCGTCGAACCAGTCGGGGAGCGTGCGGTAGGCGAGCCCGCCGAGGGCGAGGGAGGGGACGGCCAGGATCCACAGCACCACGTTCATGGTCAGGGGCTGACGGCCGTGGTCGGGGGCTTCCTCGCCGCGGCCGCGGAACGCCAGCAGCCACAGCCGGGCCGCGTAGGCGGCGGTGAGGAGGGCGGTCAGCGCACCGGCGACGAGGACGGTCCAGCCCGCGGCGACGGGGGCGGGTCCGGGGTGGCCGGAGGTGACGTGCTCGGCAGCGCCGAGGACCGACTCCTTCGAGAAGAAGCCGCTGAACGGCGGGATCGCGGCGAGCGCGAGGAGCGCCACGGTCATCGTCCAGTAGGCGTCGGGGACACGGTCGCGCAGGTTGTGCATGCGGGACATGGCGGCCAGCGAGTTGGTGCCGGCGGCGTGGATGATCACGCCTGCCGCGAGGAACAGCAGCGCCTTGAAGGCGCCGTGCGACAGGAGGTGGAAGACGGCGGCGCCGCGGTCGCCGACGGCGAGCGCGCCGGTCATGTAGCCGAGCTGTCCCATCGTCGAGTAGGCGAGGACGCGTTTGATGTCGTCCTGGGCCAGGGCGGCCAGGCCCGAGCCGACCATCGTGACGGCGGCCATCACGGCGAGGACCGTCATCGCGGCCGCGGAGGCCTCGAACACCGGCAGGAGACGTGCGATGAAGTAGACGCCGGCGGCGACCATCGTCGCGGCGTGGATCAGCGCGGAGACGGGCGTGGGGCCCGCCATCGCGTCCGGAAGCCAGGTGTGCAGCGGGAACTGGGCGGACTTGCCGGCCACACCCGCGAGCAGCAGCAGGGCGACGGCGGTCGGGTGGTCGAGTCCGCCATGGGCGACCGTGCCGAGAATCTTCGTGATCTCGAAGGAGCCGGCGTCGGTGGCGAGGGCGAACAGACCGATCAGGAAGGGGACGTCACCGAGTTTGGTGACCAGGAAGGCCTTGATGGAGGCGGCGCGGGCCTCCGGGGTCTCCCAGTAGTGGCCGACGAGGAAGTAGGAGCAGATGCCCATGACCTCCCAGCCGACCAGCAGCACGATCAGATCGCCGGAGTAGACGACCAGGAACATCGCGGAGGTGAAGAGGGAGACGAGCGCGGCGTACGAGGGGTAGCGCGGGTCCTCGCGCAGGTAGCCGGTGGAGTAGATCTGCACACAGGCGGCCACGAGACCGACGACCACTGCCACGAGGGCGGCGAAGCCGTCGATGTGCAGGGCGAGTTCGATCGGGACCGAGCCGGTGGGGGTCAGTTCGGTGGCCGCGTCGACCGCGCCGTCTCCGCCCTGGCGCAGGGCGACGACGACGGCGAGCACGAGGGCGGCGACGGTGGGCAGGACGGCCAGCGGCCGTACGAAGCCGGGGGCGGTGCGGCCCAGGAGCAGGCCGGCGGCCGCGCCCAGGAAAGGCAGGAGGGGGACGAGGACGGCGAGGGTGGTCGTGGTCACGCGGTGGCCTCAGCCTTCTCGGCGGCCGCTCCGGTCGCGGGGACGTCGGTGTCGGGGCCGTCCGCCGCGGAGTCCTCGTGGCTCTCGTGGCCCTCGGCGGTGTCGCGGAGCCGGTCGATGTCGGCAGTGCCGCGATTGCGGTGGACGGCGAGGACGATCGCCAGGCCGATGCCGATCTCGGCGGCGGCGATGGCGATGGTGAACAGGGTCAGGGCCTGGCCGGAGTGAAGGGTCTCGTGGGCGGTCCTGCTGAGCCAGACGTCGAAGGCGACGAGGTTGAGGTTCACGGCGTTGAGCATCAGCTCGACCGACATCAGGATCAGGATCGCGTTGCGGCGGGCGAGGACGCCGTACAGGCCGGTGCAGAAGAGGAGCGCCGACAGCACGGCGGGATAGACGAGGTGCATCAGCGGGCGCCTTCCTGATCGGCAGGGCCGTCACGGTCGTCGCGACCGCGTCGGCCGTCCTGGTCGAGGTGGCTGTCCCGGTCGGATGAGGCGCTCTTCGAAATTCCGTGACTTTCTGTGACCGTGCGGGAACTCCTGGTGGCAGGCCGCGCGTTCATGGGGGGAGAGCTCGAATCCGTCTTCGCCTTGTGGGACAGGACGATCGCCCCGACCAGGGCCGCGAGAAGAAGCACGGAGAGGGCCTCGAAGGGGAGGACCCAGTTCTGGAAGAGGCTCGCACCGGTGACCTCGGTCGAGCCGGCAGCGGGGCCGTCCAGGTCGATCCAGGTGGAGCGGAAGGCGTCGACGACCACCCAGACCAGGGCGGCGGCCGCTGCCGCGCCGACCGTGAGAGCCGCCCACCGGTTCCCGGAGTCCGCGTCCGGAGAGCGGCCGATGGGGGCCTTGGTGAGCATCAGACCGAACAGGAGGAGCACGACGACGGAACCGACATAGATGAGGACCTGCACCCAGGCGATGAACTCGGCGGTGAGAAGGAGGTACTCGACGGCGAGGCCGCCGAGGGCGACCACGAGCCACAGGGCCGCGTGCACCAGCTGCCTGGTGGTCACGGTGACGAGGGCGGCACCGAAGGTGACCAGGCCGACGAGCAGGAAGGCGATCTCGACGCCGGTCGGGGAGAGGAAGCCCTGCGGGGCCTCGGCGAGGCTCACGCGTCCCCTCCTTCGCTTCCGCTTCCGGAAGGACCGGATGCGGAAGTGCCGGGACCGCCGGCACTGCCTGGCCCGGAAGCCGGGGGTTCGGCGGACGTGGGTTCGGCGAGCGTGGGCCCAGCGGCTGGGGGTTCGGCGGACTCGGCGCGGGCGGCCGCGGCCAGCTTCTCGGCCGACTTGCGAGCGGCGGCGATCTCCTTCGGCTCCTCGGCGGCGGGGTCGAGAGCGGGTGGGGCCGGCACGGTCCACATCCACTCGCGGAGCTTGTCCCGCTCGTGGGTGAGTTCATGAATGTCCGTCTCCGCGTACTCGAACTCCGGAGACCAGAACAACGCGTCGAAAGGACAGACCTCGATGCAGATACCGCAGTACATGCAGAGCGAGAAGTCGATGGCGAAGCGGTCGAGCACGTTACGGCTGCGCTCGCGGCCGCCGGGGGCCGCGGGCGGGACCGTCTCCTTGTGGGAGTCGATGTAGATGCACCAGTCGGGGCACTCACGGGCGCAGAGCATGCAGACCGTGCAGTTCTCCTCGAACAGACCGATCACCCCGCGCGTGCGGGGCGCGAGCTCGGGCTGGGCGTCCGGGTACTGCTCGGTGACGGTCTTGCGGGTCATCGTGCGGAGGGTGACGGCCAGGCCCTTGGCGAGGCCACTGCCGGGAAAGGGGGCCATGGTTACCGGATCACCACCTTGACGACGCCGGTGAGGGCGATCTGGGCGAGGGAAAGGGGGACGAGGAGGGTCCAGGAGAGCTTCTGGAGCTGGTCCTCGCGCAGCCGCGGGTAGGTGACGCGCAACCAGATCACGACGAAGGCGAGGACGGCGGCCTTCAGCAGGGTCCACACCCAGCCGAAACCGTCGGCACCCCAGGGGCCGTGCCAGCCGCCCAGGAAAAGGACGGTGGTCAGACCACACAGGACGACGATCCCGGCGTACTCGGCGAGCAGGAACAGCGCGAATCGCAGGCCCGTGTACTCGGTGTACGCACCGAAGATGATCTCCGAGTCCGCGACGGGCATGTCGAAGGGGGGCCGCTGGAGCTCGGCGAGGCCGGCGACGAAGAAGACGATTCCGCCGACGATCTGCCAGGGCAGCCACCACCACTCGAAGGCGTCGACGATGCCGGGCAGCGAGACCGTGCCGGCCGCCATCGCCACCGAGGCGGCGGTGAGCAGCATCGGCAGCTCGTAGGCCAGGAGTTGAGCGGCGGTACGCAGCCCGCCCAGAAGGGAGAACTTGTTGGCGCTGGCCCAGCCGGCCATGAGAGAGCCGAGCACACCGACGCCCATCACGGCGAGCACGAAGAAGATGCCCGCGTCGAGGACCTGCCCGACGGCCCCCTTGCCGGGGCCGATGGGGATGGCGAGCAGCACGAGGAGATACGGCAGGAGGGCGACGGCTGGTGCGAGCTGGAAGATACGGCGGTCCGCGCCCGCGGGGACGATGTCCTCCTTCTGCGCGAACTTCACGCCGTCCGCGACGAGCTGGGCCCAGCCGTGGAAACCGCCCGCGTACATCGGGCCCAGACGGCCCTGCATATGGGCCATGACCTTGTGCTCGGTCTGACCGACGATCAGAGGGAGGGTGAGGAAGACGACGAACACGACGAGGAGTCGCAGGGTGACGTCGAGAGCGTCGTTCACTGCTGACCTCCTGCGGGGTCCTCGGGGGTGGAAGGTTCAGCGTCGGCGCGATTCGGCTGACTGCCGGCGTGAGTCGTCCGGCTGTCGGCGGCCGAGGGATTCTCGGCGGGGGGCTTCTCGGCGGGAGCCGCCGGTGCCGGGTGAATGTCGCTCGACTCGCGGACCGACCCCGGCTGCTGCGCAGGGGGCAGCTTCGGTGCCTGGTCCGACTCGGGCTCTGGTGCCTGGTCCGACTCGGGCTCCGGTGCCTGAACCGGCTCCGGGACCTGGTCCGACTCGGGCTCCGGTGCCTGGTCCGACTCCGGTGCCTGTGCCTGGTCCGACTCCGGTGCCTGTGCCTGCTCCTGTGCCAGTTCCTGCTGCTCCCGATTCGGTGTCGGCTTCTGCTCCCGCTCGGGCTCCGGGTCGTCGAAAGCTGGGCGGGCGTGGTGCCACGGGGCGTCGGAGCTGCGGGGGGTCGTCGCGGAGCGCGCAGGGGCGGCGGGAGACGAGGCCTGCGGCCTGGTTCGCTGTGAGGCCGAACCCTGGGAGGCGGAACGGGCACGGCGCGGCCCCGCAGGAGGCTTCGAGGTCGACTCGCTTGCGACCACTCCATCGGCGGCCGTGGCTTCAGCCGCTCCTGTCGTTCCCGACGTTCCCGACGCTCCGGACGTTCCTGCCGTTTCAGCCGTGGCTGGTGTTCCTGTCGCTTCAGGGGTTCCGGCGACCTCGCCGGCTCCTGGGGCGCCCGTGGCTCCGGGAGCTGCCGCTCCGGATCCCTTCGCTTCTGCTCCCGTCTCCGTGGCACCGGTGGCATCAGGCGTTGCCGTGGTCTCGGTGGCTCTCGTGGCTTCCGTGGCTCGCTGGGAGGCGGAGCCCGCGCCGGCGCTCCGGGTGCGGCGGGGGGTGCCGGAGGGCGTGGCCGTGGGCACGGGCGCGGGGGTCTGCGGCGCAGTCGGCGTCGAGGGCGCCTCCTGGGCCGTCGCGGGCTGGCTCGCGGAGCCTTCGGCCGACGTGCGGGCGCGGCGAGCCGGGCGGTCGGCCGCAGGGCGGGCCGGGCGCTCACCGGCCGTGCGGCCTGCCGCCGCGGTGCGGGTCGGGCGGCTCGGAGCCGGTGGGAGCTGGCCCTTCAGGGGTCCCCATTCGTTGGGGTCGGGTACGCCCGGAGGGAGCATCTGGCGTCGCTTGGGGCCGCCGTGCTCGGACTCGCCGGGTTCCTTCGCGCCGGGCCAGGCCTTGGCGACGCGGGCCGCCAGGACGAAGTCCTTGCGCAGTGGGTGGCCTTCGAAGGTGTCCGGAAGGAGGAGGTGGTCGAGGGCCGGGTGGCCCTCGAAGGTGACGCCGAACATTTCGTGCGTCTCGCGTTCGTGCCAGGCGGCGCCGGCGTAGACGTCGACGGCGGTCGCGAGGGCCGGCGTCTCGTGCGGGATCGTCGTGCGCACGAGGAGGCGTCGGACCGGGGCCAGGGCTACGACGTGGGCGGAGACGCGGAATCCGGTGCCGGGTTCGTCGACCGCGCTCAGCCAGTCGAAGTAGGTGCAGGACAGGCGGTCGCGGGCCACGCGCAGGGCGTCGGTCCAGGACGCGGCGGGGACGTCGACGGTGAGGACGTCGTACGACTGCTCGGCGGTGGCCTGGGGACCGAAGAGCTCCTCGACAGGGGCGGGCAACCATCCGACCGTGCTCATCGGTCCTCCTCGGAGGTTCCCGGAGCGGAGTCGGGGGGCGTCGGCTCGGCGGACGTCGCGGACTCGGAGGTCGCGGCCTCAGCGGAGGTCGTGGCCTCAGCCGAGGTTGTCGCATCAGCGGAGGACGGCGGCTGGGCGGGTGCGGGCGCGGCTGACGTCGTCCGGGTCGGTGCGGGCTCGGCGGCAGTCGTGGCAGTCGCGGCCGACGCGGCTGGTGTGGCTGTGCCGGTCGGCGGGGGCGGGGGGCTCAGCAGGCCGCTCTGCAGGGCCGCCGGGGTGGGGCGCGGCGCCGAGGCGCCGTAGCGCTCGTCGAGCGACTCGCGTGCGATCTTCTCCTGGAGCTTGAGGATGCCCTGGAGCAGCGCCTCGGGGCGCGGCGGGCAGCCGGGCACGTAGACGTCCACCGGGATGATCTGGTCGACGCCCTTCGTGACGGAGTAGGAGTCCCAGTAGGGGCCGCCGCAGTTGCTGCACGCGCCGAAGGAGATGACGTACTTCGGTTCGGGCATCTGCTCGTAGAGGCGCTTCACCGCCGGGGCCATCTTGTCGGTGACGGTGCCGGAGACGACCATCAGGTCCGCCTGGCGCGGGCCCGGAGCGAAGGGGATGACGCCGAGGCGGATGAAGTCGTGGCGGGCCATCGACGCGGCGATGAACTCGATCGCGCAGCAGGCCAGGCCGAAGTTGAAGACCCACAGCGAGTAGCGGCGGCCCCAGTTGAGGATCACCTTCATCGGTTCGGGGGCGAGGCGGGCCAGGGCGCCGAGTCGCTTCGGCTCGGGCAGGAGCACGGGCGTCGAGGGCGGCTGCTCCGGCCGGCCGGCGGGCGACGGGTTGGCTTCCGGCGTCACGTCCATGTCAGGACGCCCTTCTTGTAGGCGTACAGCAGGCCCACGGCCAGGAAGCCGAGGAAGACGAACATCTCCACGAGGGTGGCCGCTCCGTAGCCGGGGGCCGCGAAGACGGTCGCCCAGGGGAAGAGGAAGATCGAGTCGACCGCGAAGATCACGTACAGGAAGGCGTAGACGTAGTAGCGGACCTGGGTGTGGGCCCAGCCCTCGCCGACGGGGTCGACGCCGCACTCGTAGGTCAGGAGTTTCTCCGGCGTGGGGACCACCGGGCGCAGCAGGCGTCCCGCACCGAAGGCGACGGCCACGAACAGCACGCCGACGACGGCGAGCAGCCCGACGACGGAGTAGGACTGGAAGTAGTCCGCCGCGACCTCCGCCGCGACATCGACGGTCGGTTCCCGCACGTCCGTCCCCTCGCTCCCTGACCTCGGCCACAGTGGCCGTCGGGGCGGTCTTCACGGTGGTCTCCGCGACGGCCGGCCCGTTCGACGATCTGTACGCACGGGAGTCTAGGCCCTGATAAAGGGACAGTAAGCAGCCCGTCACCGGTCGGGACGCGGGACCGACGGTGAGACCGACACAGGACCGCGCGTGGGACGGGACCCCGGACCGGATATGGGACCGGATGTAGGACCACGCATCGGCCGGGTGTGGGGCGGGAGGCGGGGCCGGGCACGGGACCGAAGTGGGGCCACGCGCAGGGCCGGACGCCGGACCGGACGTGATGCGGCGGGCGGGGCCGGACGCGGGACCGGATGAGGGGCCGGGTGTGGGACTGCGCCTGGTGTCGGGTGTGAGGGGAGGAGGCAGGGCCGGATGGTGCGGCGGGGGGCGGGGCGGGGGTTTTCCCCCGGCCGGGGAAGGCAGCAGACCTCATGGCGCCGCGCCGGGCGGAACGGCAGGCTGAGCCCTATGACCGCTTCCGCCAGCCATTCCGTCGTCCGCCCGGCAACGTCCGGTCCGGGCGGCACGGGGGACGACGACGATCGTCTCCCCCCGGTCCGCTTCGCCTACGACTCGCAGACCTGGAAGGAGATCGCGCACCTTCTGATGAATCTGCCCATGGCGTTGATCGGTTTCACCTATGTGATGACGGTGATCCTGACGGGGGCGGCGATGACCGTCACCGTGGTCGGTTTCCCGTTGCTGATGCTGGGGCTGACCGGGTCGCGGCTGTTGGGCCGGTTCGAGCGGCAGCGGGCCCGTCGGCTGCTGGGGCTGCGCGTCGAGGAGCCGAGTCCGCTGCCGTGGCGCAGGGCGGGCGGTCCCCTTCAGCAGATGTGGCTGGCGCTGAAGGATCCGGTGGGCTGGCGCACGGTGCTGTACGACCTGATACGGCTGCCGTGGGGGGTGCTGACGTTCACGGTGGTCGTCCCGTCGCTGTTCCTGCTGTGGCCGGTGCTGCCGTACCTGGCGCGGGGGCTGACGAACGTGGACCGGGCGATGGTGCGCGGGCTGCTGTCCCCTTCCGACGAGCTGGAGCGGCGGATCGCGGAACTGGAGTCGGACCGGGGGGTCGTCGTCGACACGGCGGCCGCCGATCTGCGGCGCATCGAGCGGGATCTGCACGACGGGGCGCAGGCCCGGCTGGTCAACCTGGCGATGGGGCTGGGGCTGGCCAAGGAGAAGTTGCTGGAGGGGCAGGCCGACGACGTCGTCGCGGCGATGGTGGAGGAGGCGCACGGCGAGGTCAAGCTGGCGTTGCAGGAGTTGCGGGACCTGGCGCGCGGGATCCACCCGGCCGTGCTGACCGACCGGGGGCTGGACGCGGCCCTGTCCTCGGTGGCCTCGCGGTGCACGGTGCCGGTGAAGGTGACCGCCGACCTGCCGTCGAGGCCGGCGCAGGCGATCGAGGGCATCGCGTACTTCACCGTCTCGGAGCTGCTGCAGAACGTCAGCAAGCACAGCGGGGCCCGGTCGGCCTCGGTGGACGTGTGGCGGACCGACGACCGGCTGCTCGTCCAGGTGTGGGACGACGGCCGGGGCGGGGCGTCGCTGGACGGCGGGTCGGGGATGCGGGGGCTCGCGGAGCGGCTGGACGCCGTGGACGGGTTGTTCGTCGTGGACTCGCCGGTGGGGGGACCGACGACGGTGACGGCGGAGCTGCCCTGGCGGGACCGGGGCGAGGGCGGCCGCGGGAGGTAGGGAAAACCCCCCTCCCGAGACGCCGACGGACTCCATGGTCCGCGCGCCCTCGGCCGAGGAGGCTGGGAGCTACGGATCGACAGGTGCGCGACGAGCAGACGACGAGAACGGAAGACGCCGATGGCCACGCAGTACGGGCAGTACGACCAGTACGACCGGTACCGGCAGGACGACCCGTACGGGGAGCGGGACCGCTACCGGGCGGACCGGGAGGACGACCGCTACGGGCGCGACGGGCGGGACGGGCGATTCGGGGGCGGGTTCGCGCGCCGCGACGGCGGGCGCGGGCGTCTGCTGCCGGCCGGGCTGCGCGAGCCGTTCACGGCGCGCCACTGGCGTGAGCTCCTCTATGTGCTGCTGGGGCTGCCGATCGGCATCGCGCTGTTCACGTTCGCGGTCACGATGCTGTCGCTGGGGGCGGGGCTGCTGGTGACGTTCCTCGGCGTCCCGGTGCTGGCGGCGGGCCTGGCCGCGGCCCGCGGGCTCGGACGCGTGGAGCGGGCCCGGGCGCGCGGGCTGCTCGGCCTGGAGGTGGGCGAGCCCGAGCCGCTCAGGGCGCCCCGGAGCGGTGCGATGAGCTGGATGGGCGCCGTCCTCAAGAGCGGAACGTCGTGGCGGAACATGCTGTACGCGGTGCTGCAGTTCCCGTGGGCGGTGTTCTCGTTCGCCGTCACGGTGACGGTGTGCTCCCTCGGCTGGACGATGCTGACGTATCCGCTGTGGTTCTGGGTCTTCCCGATGTACGGCGGCCAGGGCGGCCTTCAGCTGTACGGCGACGAGGGGCACCGGATCTATCTCGACAACCCGTTCGAGATCACCGTGACGGCGCTGGTGGGGCTGCTGATCACGCTGGCCGCGCCGTGGATCGTGCGGGCGCTGACGACGGTGGACGGGCTGCTGGTGCGCGGACTGCTCGGGCCGTCGTCGCTGGGGGCGCGGGTCGTGGAGCTGGAGTCCGACCGCGGCGTCGTGGTGGACACGGCGTCGGCCGACCTGCGGCGCATCGAGCGGGATCTGCACGACGGGGCGCAGGCCCGGCTGGTCAGCCTGGCGATGGACCTGGGGCTGGCGAAGGAGAAGCTGCGGGAGGACCCGCAGGCGGCGGCGCGCATGGTGGGCGAGGCGCACGGCGAGGTGAAGACGGCGTTGCAGGAGCTGCGGGACCTGGCGCGCGGGATCCACCCGGCCGTGCTGACCGACCGGGGACTGGACGCGGCCCTGTCCTCGGTGGCCTCGCGCTGCTCGGTGCCGGTGAAGGTTGACGTGGATCTGGTGGAGCGGCCGGCGCCGGCGATCGAGGGCATCGCCTACTTCACCGTCTCGGAGCTGCTGCAGAACGTCAGCAAGCACAGCGGGGCCCGGTCGGCCTCGGTGGACGTGTGGCGGACGGACGACCGGCTGCTGCTCCAGGTGATGGACGACGGGGTGGGCGGCGCGGACGCCTCCGGCGGGTCGGGGCTGTCCGGTCTCGCCGGACGCCTGGACGCGGTCGACGGCATCCTGGTCGTGGACTCCCCCGTCGGCGGCCCCACCCGCGTCACCGCGGAACTCCCCTGGCGGACGGGCCTGAGCTGAACCAGGTCCGTCCCCGCGGCCACGCACCTGCGCCCGCCCCACCCCCGCTCCTGCCCCCGGGGCCGCGCACCGGCGCCCCACTCTGCCGCGGCCGCGCATCGAACACGCGCCTCGCCTCCGCGTCCGCACCCGCACCCGCACCCGCACCCGCACCCGCACCACCACTCCCTCGTCATCCGGTCGGTCTCTCCTCGGTCTCTCCTCGGTGTTTCCTCGGTCTCGCCTCGTGCTCTCCTCGGCCCCGCCTCGACGTCCCGCCCGTCCTGCCCCTCGGCCCCGTCCCCGGCCGCCTTCGTTCCGCCTTCGTTCCGCCTCGGCCCCTCTCCCGTGTTCTCCGTGGCCGGACGTGGCCGAACGTGGTGGCCGAAGGCGTGGCTGAAGGTGGTGGCCGAAGGTGGGGGTCGGTGGCGGTGGCCGAAGGTGAGGGTCGGTGGCGGCCGGGGCGGGGCTGTTTCCGGCTGTTTTCTTGCGTGGGGCCGGTCGTGGTGGCCGTCCGCCTGCCGGATCCCGGGTGCAGACGAGCCGGAAGCTGGAATGCTTGACTGGTTCGACCAAACGGGGTGGACGGCTGGGGGGCCGAGGATCGTGGAGGACAGGGTGCGGGTGGTCATCGCCGAGGATTCGGTGCTGTTGCGGGAGGGGCTCACCCGGTTGCTGACGGACCGGGGGCACGACGTGGTCGCGGGGGTCGGGGACGGCGAGGCGCTGGTCAAGACCATCACCGAGCTCGGCGACGAGGGGGCGCTGCCCGACGTCGTCGTCGCGGACGTGCGGATGCCGCCGACCCACACGGACGAAGGGGTCCGGGCGGCCGTGCAGCTGCGCAAGGCGCATCCCGGGCTCGGGGTGCTGGTGCTGTCGCAGTACGTGGAGGAGAGGTACGCCACCGAACTGCTGGCCGGTTCCAGCCGTGGGGTCGGGTATCTGCTGAAGGACCGGGTGGCCGAGGTGCGGGAGTTCGTGGACGCCGTGGTGCGGGTCGCCCAGGGCGGGACGGCCCTCGACCCGGAGGTCGTCGCGCAGCTTCTGGGGCGCAGCCGGAAGCAGGACGTGCTGGCGGGGCTCACGCCGCGGGAGCGGGAGGTCCTGGGGCTGATGGCGGAGGGGCGGACGAACTCGGCGATCGCCCGGCAGATGGTCGTCAGCGACGGGGCGGTGGAGAAGCACGTGAGCAACATCTTCCTGAAGCTCGGCCTGTCCCCGAGTGACGGGGATCACCGCCGGGTACTCGCCGTTCTCACCTACCTCAACACGTAGCGAGGTGGCAGCCTGCCCTGCGTCGGGCGGAGAACCTGGGCCGGGATCCGGAGCGTCTGACGCGGTGGCGCCGTGAGGCGGGAAATCATGACCAGCGGGGGCGCCGGGCCGTCTCGGGACAGGGAACCGTCATTCGAGACGCTCAGGGAAGGCGACCCTTACCGACGTAGGGTTGATCCGTGGAGGGCCTTCGGGAAGGTCCTCCGGGACAGCCGTCTCGAGGGAGGTCCAGTTCAGTGACCAGTCAGGTCAGCCCAGCGGAACAGGCCGACGGAACCGACGGAGCGGACGCGACCGTCGTGGGAGAGCAGCGCAAACCGGGCGGGACGAAGGACGTCCGTCGTCTCGACCGGGTGATCATCAGGTTCGCGGGCGACTCGGGCGACGGTATGCAGCTCACCGGCGACCGTTTCACCTCGGAGACGGCGTCGTTCGGCAACGACCTGTCGACCCTGCCCAACTTCCCCGCCGAGATCCGTGCGCCCGCGGGCACCCTGCCCGGCGTCTCCTCGTTCCAGCTGCACTTCGCCGACCACGACATCCTCACCCCGGGTGACGCGCCCAACGTGCTCGTCGCCATGAACCCGGCGGCGCTGAAGGCGAACATCGCCGACGTGCCGCGCGGCGCGGAGATCATCGTCAACACGGACGAGTTCACCAAACGGGCGATGCAGAAGGTGGGGTACGCGGCCTCGCCGCTGGAGGACGGGTCCCTCGACGGTTACCAGCTCCATCCGGTCCCGCTGACCACCCTGACCGTCGAGGCTCTCAAGGAATTCGACCTCACCCGCAAGGAGGCCGAGCGCAGCAAGAACATGTTCGCGCTCGGCCTTCTGTCGTGGATGTACCACCGGCCGACCGAGGGCACCGAGAAGTTCCTGAGATCGAAGTTCGCCAGGAAGCCCGCGATCGCGGCCGCGAACATCGCCGCGTTCCGCGCCGGGTGGAACTTCGGCGAGACGACGGAGGACTTCGCCGTCAGCTACGAGGTGGCGCCGGCGGCGAAGGCCTTCCCGGTGGGCACGTACCGCAACATCTCGGGGAACCTCGCCCTGTCGTACGGGCTGGTCGCGGCCTCGCGCCAGGCGGATCTGCCGCTGTTCCTGGGCTCGTACCCGATCACCCCGGCCTCGGACATCCTGCACGAGCTGAGCCGGCACAAGAACTTCGGCGTGCGCACCTTCCAGGCGGAGGACGAGATCGCCGGCATCGGTGCGGCGCTGGGGGCGGCGTTCGGCGGTTCGCTGGCCGTGACGACCACCTCCGGTCCGGGGGTGGCGCTGAAGTCGGAGACCATCGGGCTCGCGGTCTCCCTCGAACTGCCGCTGCTGGTGATCGACATCCAGCGCGGCGGGCCCTCGACGGGCCTGCCCACCAAGACCGAGCAGGCGGATCTGCTCCAGGCGATGTACGGCCGCAACGGGGAGGCGCCGGTGCCGATCGTCGCGCCGTGCACGCCGGCGGACTGTTTCGACGCGGCGCTGGAGGCGGCCCGGATCGCGCTGGCCTACCGGACGCCGGTGATGCTGCTGTCCGACGGTTATCTGGCCAACGGCTCCGAGCCCTGGCGGATCCCGGAGCTGGAGGAGCTGCCGGACCTGCGGGTGCAGTTCGCACAGGGCCCCAACCACACGCTCGACGACGGCAGCGAGGTGTTCTGGCCGTACAAGCGTGATCCGCAGACGCTGGCGCGGCCGTGGGCGGTCCCGGGCACGCCCGGTCTGGAGCACCGTATCGGCGGGATCGAGAAGGAGGACGGGACGGGGAACATCTCGTACTCGCCCGCCAACCACGATTTCATGGTGCGCACCCGGCAGGCCAAGATCGACGGCATCGAGGTCGCGGACCTGGAGGTGGACGATCCGCACGGAGCGAGCACCCTGGTGCTGGGCTGGGGTTCCACCTACGGGCCGATCACGGCGGCGGTGCGGCGGCTGCGGACGGCCGGGGACGCCATCGCGCAGGCCCATCTGCGGCACCTGAACCCGTTCCCGCGCAATCTCGGCGCGGTGCTGAAGCGGTACGACAAGGTCGTCGTGCCGGAGATGAACCTCGGCCAGCTCGCCACCCTGATCCGGGCGAAGTACCTGGTCGACGCGCACTCCTACAACCAGGTCAACGGTATGCCGTTCAAGGCGGAGCAGCTCGCCACGGCGCTCAAGGAGGCCATCGATGGCTGAGACCGCAGCGGAAGGCACGGGCACGGTCGAGGCGCTCTCGCTCGTCCCCAAGGCCGAGGCCAGGCAGTCCATGAAGGACTTCAAGTCCGATCAGGAGGTGCGCTGGTGCCCCGGCTGCGGTGACTACGCGATCCTGGCGGCGGTCCAGGGCTTCATGCCGGAACTGGGGCTGGCCAGGGAGAACATCGTCTTCGTCTCCGGCATCGGCTGTTCGTCGCGCTTCCCCTACTACATGAACACCTACGGGATGCACTCCATCCACGGGCGCGCTCCGGCGATCGCGACGGGGCTGGCGGCGAGCCGCCGCGATCTGAGCGTGTGGGTGGTGACGGGCGACGGCGACGCGCTGTCCATCGGCGGCAACCATCTGATCCACGCCCTGCGGCGCAACGTCAACCTGAAGATCCTGCTGTTCAACAACCGCATCTACGGGCTCACCAAGGGCCAGTACTCGCCCACGTCCGAGGTCGGCAAGATCACCAAGTCGACGCCGATGGGGTCCCTGGACGCGCCGTTCAACCCGGTGTCGCTGGCGCTGGGGGCCGAGGCGTCGTTCGTGGCGCGCACGGTGGACTCGGACCGCAAGCACCTCACGGAGGTGCTGCGGCAGGCGGCCGCCCATCCGGGGACGGCGCTGGTGGAGATCTACCAGAACTGCAACATCTTCAACGACGGCGCGTTCGAGGTGCTGAAGGACCGGCAGTCGGCGGAGGACGCCGTCATCCGCCTGGAGCACGGCCGGCCGATCCGGTTCGGCGCGGACGGGGCGCGGGGGGTCGTGCGCGACCGGCAGAGCGGTGATCTGCGGATCGTCACGGTGACCCCGCAGAACGAGGCGGACGTCCTGGTGCACGACGCGCACGCCGCGTCGCCGACCACGGCGTTCGCGCTCTCGCGCCTCGCCGATCCGGACACCCTGCACCACACGCCGATCGGTGTGCTGCGCTCGGTCGAGCGGCCGGTCTACGACACGCAGCTGGCGGACCAGCTGGACTCCGCCATCGAGCAGCACGGGAAGGGCGACCTGGGCGCGCTGCTCGCGGGCGGCGACACCTGGACGGTCGTCGGCTGAGGCATCTGGACGGTCGTCGGCTGAGGCACCTGGAAGGTCGTCGGCTGAGGCGCGCGGCGGTTCACGAGGCCCGGGAGCGGTGTTCCCGGGCCTCGTCGTATACCTGACGGGCCTTCTCGATCTCCGCCATCCGGGTGTGCGTCCATCCGGCCAGCGCGCGCACCTGTTCGGCGGCCTCGCGGCCCAGCTCGGTGAGGGAGTAGTCGACGCGGGGCGGGATGACGGGCTTGGCGTCGCGGTGCACCAGGCCGTCGCGTTCGAGGTTCTGGAGGGTCTGGGTGAGCATCTTCTCGCTGACGGGCCGGCCCACCTGGCCCACGGCCCGGCGCAGTTCGCTGAACCGGTGCGAGCGGTCGAGCAGTTCGATCAGCACCAGGACGCCCCAGCGGCTGGTGAGGTGTTCCAGGACGAGCCGGTAGGGGCACATCCCCTCCGCCTCGGTGGGTGCCACGCTGCCGACCTGCTTGCTTACCGTCATGCCAGTACCTTACTTCAAAGTGGGTACTTTCTTTTGGTTAGCGTCTCTCCTAGGGTCGGAGACAGACCAGCCGACCACCGTAGGAGTTCCCCGCCATGAGCATCGTCGTCACCGGAGCCACCGGACACCTCGGCCGCCACGTCATCGAGCAGCTGCTGGACAAGGTCCCCGCGGACCGCGTCACGGCCGTCGTACGGGACGAGGCCAGGGCCGCCGACCTCGCGGCCCGCGGCGTCAAGCTCGCCGTCGCCGACTACAACGCCCCCGAGACCTTCGACGGCGTCCTCGCCGCGGGCGACAAGGTCCTGCTCATCTCGGGCAACGAGTTCGACAAGGGCCGCCCGGCCCAGCACCAGGTCGTGATCGACGCCGCGAAGGCGGCCGGGGTCGCGCTCCTCGCCTACACCAGCGCGCCGGGCGCGCTGAGCGCGGCGCTCGCGGACGACCACCGGGCCACCGAGCAGGCGCTGCTCGCCTCCGGCGTGCCGTACACGCTGCTGCGCAACGGCTGGTACCACGAGAACTACACCGAGAACCTCGCCCCGGTGCTGGAGCACGACGCCGTCGTCGCGGCCGCCGGCCAGGGCCGCGTCTCCTCCGCCGCGCGCGCCGACTACGCGGCGGCGGCCGTCGCCGTGCTGACCGGCGAGGGCCACGAGAACAAGACGTACGAGCTGGGCGGCGACGAGGCGTGGAGCTTCGCCGAGTACGCGGCCGAGCTGAGCCGGCAGACCGGCAGGGAGATCGTCTACAACGCCGTGCCCACCGAGGTGCTCACCGGCATCCTGACCGGCGCGGGGCTGCCCGGGCCGCTCGCGGCGATCCTGGCCGGCGTGGACGAGTCCATCGAGAAGGGCGAGCTGGTCGTCTCCGGCGGCGACCTCTCCCGGCTGACCGGCCGCCCCACCACGCCGCTGGCGGAGGCGATCACGGCGGCGCTCAAGGGCTGAACACCCCCGGCCGGGCCGCTCGCGCCCACCACTGCCGTCCGCCCGCGCGCCCCGCGTCCGCCGGACGCCCCCGAGCCGTCCGTCCGCCGGACGCCCCGAGCCGTCCGTGCGCCGCCGCCCCGGCCTGTCATGACCGTATGGCGATACGGGCATGACAGACCGGGGCGCCCGGCGTTACCTTCGTCGTCGCATGCGTGACGTGAGAAGGAGGTGCCCGTGGCCGGGACGTCGAGGAGTGAGAGCCGCACAGGCCTGCTGAACGGCTTCGCGGCCTACGGGATGTGGGGCCTGGTGCCCCTTTTCTGGCCGCTGCTCAAGCCGGCCGGGGCGACGGAGATCCTCGCCCACCGCATGGTCTGGTCGCTCGCCTTCGTCGCCGCCGCGCTGCTCTTCGTACGACGCTGGGCGTGGGCGGGCGAACTGCTGCGCCAGCCGCGCCGACTGGCCCTCGTGGTGGTCGCCGCCGCCGTCATCACCGTGAACTGGGGCGTCTACATCTGGGCGGTGAACAGCGGGCACGTGGTCGAGGCCTCGCTCGGCTACTTCATCAACCCGCTGGTCACGATAGCCATGGGGGTGCTGCTCCTGAAGGAGCGGCTGCGGCCCGTGCAGTGGGCGGCGGTCGGCGTCAGCGTCGCGGCGGTGCTGGTCCTGACCGTCGGCTTCGGCCGGCCGCCGTGGATCTCCCTGTGCCTCGCCTTCTCCTTCGCCACGTACGGCCTGGTGAAGAAGAAGGTCAACCTGGGCGGGGTCGAGTCGCTGGCCGCCGAGACCGCCGTGCAGTTCCTGCCCGCGCTCGGCTACCTGCTGTGGCTGTCCGCCCACGGCGACGCCACGTTCACGGCCGAGGGTCCCGGGCACGCGGCGCTGCTCGCCTCCACCGGCGTGGTGACCGCGCTGCCCCTGGTCTGCTTCGGCGCGGCGGCCATCCGCGTGCCGCTGTCCACGCTGGGCCTGTTGCAGTACCTGGCCCCGGTCTTCCAGTTCCTGCTCGGCGTCCTGTACTTCGGCGAGGCCATGCCGCCCGAGCGGTGGGCCGGGTTCGCCCTGGTGTGGCTGGCCCTGGCGCTGCTCACCGGCGACGCGCTGCGCACCTCGCGCCGGGCGTCCCGGAGCCTGGCGGCCGAGCGCGCGAGGATCCACGCCGAAGAGGTCGCCTCGGCCGCGTCCGGCGCCCCCCAGGCCCTCGCCCCCGAGGCCTGCGCACCGACGCCGGACGGACCGCCGGCACCGGCACCCGACGGAACGGCGGCACCGACACCGGCGCCCGTCGCCGCCTCCTCTTCCGCCGCTCCCTCGACTCCCTCCCCCAGCGCCGCCACCGCCGCCACCGCCGCCTCGGCCGCCGCCCCGGAGACACGACCGGGCCCGGCCCACCCCTGACCGAGCAGCCCTGACCGAGCAGCCCTGACCAAACCCTGACGGTCGCCCGGCCCGGCGGTTCAGGTTCGGATTCAGGTTCACGGAGCGGACGGGCCCCGGACGATCAGGGATCAGGGCATACGACAGGCAGGCGCGGTGCGGGGCTGCTACTAGTGGCTGCATGACCGACTCGACCGCAGGATCAGGGACCACGCCCGCGCCCGTGCACTGGAAGCTCGTCGTCGACGCCGCCGACCCGCACGCACAGGCCGACTTCTGGGCGTCCGCGCTGCACTACGAGACCGAGGACAACAGCGCGCTGATCGAGCGACTGCTGGAGCTCGGCGCGCTGCCCGGCGCGGCGACACTGGAGTTCCACGGCCGTCCGGCCTTCCGGGACCTGATCGCCGTGCGCCACCCCGACGACCCGCACGACCCCGACAGCGGGACCGGACTGGGACGGCGGCTGCTGTTCCAGCGGGTGCCGGAGGCCAAGACGGTGAAGAACCGGCTGCACATCGATCTGCATCCCGGCGCGGAACGGCGGGCCGACGAGGTCGAGCGGCTGCGCGGGCTGGGCGCGAGCGTGCTGCGGGAGGTGAAGGAGCCGTCCGGGTCATGGACGGTGATGGCGGACCCGGAGGGGAACGAGTTCTGCGTCCACTAGGGGCGCGGGGGCTTCCGGTCCCCTTCCGGTCCCCATGGTGTCTGGATTCCGGAGTCTTGTGTCCGCTGTCCGGTCGGCACTCTTGACGGGAAGTCAGTTGCGCGTTCACCATCCTGGGACCCCACTCACCGTGGAATCACCGTGACCCGGTGGTTCCCGAGGAATTCGGAGCACCCCACATGAAGCTCCCCGTTTCCCGGCGTACGGCGGTCGCCGGCGGCGTCTCGATTGTCATGCTCCTGACTGGCGGATCCATAGCGGGGGCGGCTCCCGCGCCCGGCTCCGCCGCGCTCGCCGCCGCTCCCGACATCCCCGTGGCCAACGTCAAGGCCCACCTGGCCCAGTTGCAGTCCATCGCCACCGCCAACGGCGGCAACCGCGCCCACGGCCGCACCGGCTACAAGGCCTCGCTCGACTACGTGAAGGCCAAGCTCGACGCCGCCGGCTTCACCACCGCCGTCCAGCAGTTCACGTCGTCCGGCCGCACCGGCTACAACCTGGTCGCCGACTGGCCCGGCGGGGACACCGGCCATGTCGTCATGGCCGGCTCCCACCTCGACAGCGTCACGGCCGGGGCCGGCATCAACGACAACGGCTCGGGCTCGGCGGCCGTGCTGGAGACGGCCCTCGCCGTGTCCCGGGCGGGCTACCACCCGGCCAAGCACCTGCGGTTCGCCTGGTGGGGGGCGGAGGAACTGGGCATGGTCGGATCGCGTTACTACGTCAACAGCCTCTCCTCAGCGAACCGCGCCCGCATCAGCGGCTACCTCAACTTCGACATGATCGGCTCGCCGAACCCCGGCTACTTCGTCTACGACGACGACCCGGCCATCGAGAAGACCTTCAAGGACTACTTCGCCGGCATCGGCGTCCCCACGGAGATCGAGACCGAGGGCGACGGCCGTTCCGACCACGCCCCCTTCAAGAACGCGGGCGTCCCGGTGGGCGGTCTGTTCAGCGGCGCCGACTACATCAAGACGGCGGCGCAGGCGGCCAAGTGGGGCGGCACGGCAGGGCGGGCGTTCGACCGCTGCTACCACTCCTCCTGCGACACCAGCGCCAACATCGACGACACCGCCCTGAACCGCAACGCGGACGCCGTGGCCTACGCCCTCTGGGCGCTGTCCTCCTGACCGGCGCCGCCATCCGGAGGGCCGTGCCGTCCGCCTGACCGGCGCCGCCATCCGAATGCGCCGTGCTCCGGCCCTCCGGCCTCTGACCCTCCGGCACGTCGGCCGTTACGCGCCCGCCCTGCGGGCGCGTTCGGCCAGCCGGAGCATGCGCGCGCGGGCCGACTCCAGTTCCTCGGCGTCGTCGGCCGCGGGGCCCTCCCCGGCGGCGAGTTCCGTCCACAGGCCGAGGAGTTCGGTCCCCAGGTTCAGCCCCTGGAGCGGGTCGCGCACCGCCCGCCAGGCCGTCGCCGCGCTCTGGACGTTGCCGTACGCCGCCTCCGCGTCCCCGGACCGCCGGCCGATGCGGGCCAGGTCGAGGGAGACGTGGAAGGCGCGCAGCGGATCGCCCGCCAGATAGGCGATGTACGCCGTGAGTTCGCGCAGCCGGAGCACTTCGGGGTGCTCCGGGCCCAGCGTCCCGGACGCCTCCGTCGCGGTGCGCTCCGCGAGGGCGGCCGCGACGTCCGTCCGGCCCGCCCGGACGGCCTCGTTGATCTGCGCCATCGGCTCCCCGAGGAGCGCGGGAGCCGCGCCGACGCCGTGCAGGGTGCGGGGGTCGTCCCCGAGGACCGCCTCCGCGACGGCGTCGAAACCGCGCGCGGGCGTGGGCTTGAAGTCCGGCTCGGGCTCGGAGACCAGTCCGTCGGGGAAGAACGGGGTGGGAGCGGCCGCGAGGGTGGCGGCGGAGGCGGAGGACGTCGCGGGTGCGGCGTCCGGCACGGGCAGCGGGAGCGGCGTCGGGGCGGAGACGGGGGGCGGCGGAGCCGTGACCTGTGTCGAAGTCGGAGTCGGGGCGGGGGCCGGGGTGAGGGGGGCTCCGGAAGTCGTGTCGGGGTGCGGCAGCGCGTCCATGGGCGGGGGCGGGCCGAACACGCCGGTGGGTGCGGTCACCGTGCCGAGCGAGGGGACGTCGTCCTCGACGTCCGGTTCCGGCGCGGGTGAGCCGGCCGGCCCGGGGACCGCCTCCGGCTCGGGCACCGCGCGCAGGGGGAACGTCGGCGTCGCGTCCCGCACCGGCTCGGACACCTGACGCAGGAGGTGCGTCGGCTCGTCGCGACGGAACGGGGACGACGGGGACGCCTGGGACGACAAGGGCGGCGAGGACAGCCCGGGCGGCTGCGTCGGCCCGGACGACTGGTTCTGCTGCGCCTGCTGGGGCTGGGGGCTGTCCTGGGGCTGCGGGCTGCGCTGCGCCTGCCGTGCTTGCTGAGCCTGCTGGGACGGCCGCTGGTGTTCGTCGGAGACCGCGACCGCTTCCGGGGACCCGGCCGGCGTCGAGGCCGTAGGCGCGGCATGGCCCGCGGCCAGGGACGAGAGCGTGGACGAGGGCGAGGGGGCGGAGGCGGGGGCGGGCGAGTGCGTGGTCGAGGGGGTGGAGGGGGGCGCCGCCGGTGTGCGCAGGGGTTCCGCGGTGAAGTGGCTGGAGCCGTCGCATTCCACGCGCAGGGGGACGACGTAGCCGATGCGTTCGTCGCGGACTGAGGCGAGGACCGGATGTCCGGTGGCGAGGGCGATGCGGTGGAGGTGGCCCAGAACGGCGCGCTGGATCTCCTCGCCGTCGACCGCCACGACGGGTACACCGCCTATGGTCGCCGTCCCGCCCCCGCGGACATGGACGTCGAGCGGCGCGACCACGGCGGCCGCGGGGCCGGCGTGCTTCTGTTCGCGCTTCTTCTCACGGCTGAGTCGAGACATCGGTTCCTCACTCGGATGCGTCGTCACGATCCGGTCGTCCAGTTTCGTGTACGCGTACACGTACTGTTGAGTTTCTCCGAGCGCCCCCGGTACTCACGTCACCGCGACGTCACAGCCTCGTTCCAGGAACCCACGTCCCGCCGCCCGGGACTCTCCGTGGACCGCCGGGATCAGGGGCGTCCCGGAGGGACGGCGACGACTGGGAGGGGCACCGGGATGGGGACGACGGACGGGTTGCGCGGACCGGAGATCTGGCTCCGCGGACCGGTCACCGTACCGGATCCGGCGTCGGCGGCGGCGCCGGCGCCGCCGCCGTCCGGCTCGTCGGTGACGCCCCGGCGCTTCTCGTGGGTCGCCACGCACGGCGGAGCCGGCACGTCCACGCTCGCCGCGGTCTACGGCGGCCATGACAGCGGCCGCGGGTGGCCCGGCGCCGGCGATCCGCCGTCCGTGCTGCTGGTCGCCCGCACCCATGCGGCCGGGCTGGAGTCCGTCCTGCGGACCCTTGAGGTCTTCCGGCGCGGCGAGGCCCCGGCGGGGCTCGACCTGGACTCCGTCGTGCTCGTGGCGGACGCGCCGGGACGGCTGCCCAGGCCGCTCGCGCAGCGGGTGCGCGCGATCGAGGACGTCATCGACGTGTACCGGGTCCCGTGGGTGACCGAGTGGCGCCTCGGCGACCTGGGCGGAAACCCGCCGCGGGAGACGGCCCCGCTGGCCCGGCTCACCGGAGCCCCGGGCGGGAGCCCGCGCTGACGGCCGGGCCCCCGGGCCGGGACCGGAGCGGAGCCCGGGGCGCGAACGGAGCCGGGAACGGAGGCCGGGGCGGGAACGAAGGCCGGGGCGGGAGCGGGACCGGACTGCGGGCGTGGCCTCCGGCCGTGGACATCGCGGCGGAGGTGCGTGCGGGGCGGCTGCGGGCGGTGGACGTCGTCGACGAGGCACTCGCGCGAATCACCCGAACGGACCCCTTCCTGTGCGCCTTCGCGCAGGTGTGGGAGGAGCGGGCGCGGACGTGGGCGCGCGAGGTCGACCTGCGGGTCGCCGCGGGCGAACGGCTGCCGCTGGCCGGTGTGCCGATCGGCGTGAAAGGGCGTCACGGGCTGCGCGCGGCGCGGCTGTTGACGGCCGCCGGCTGTGTGCCCGTGGGGGCCACCTCGGTGCCGGGACCCGGCACCCCCTGGCAGACCTGGGGACTCGGCGCGCACGGCCGTACCGTGAACCCCTGGCGTGCCGACCGCACTCCGGGCGGCTCCTCGGCCGGCTCGGCCGCGGCGGTGGCCGCCGGCCTGGTCCCCATGGCGACCGGAACCGACGGGGCCGGGTCCGTGCGCATCCCTGCCGCGTGGTGCGGCGTGCTCGGCCTGAAGACCACGAACGGACGACCGCCGCCCCCGGCCCGCGACGGACGGCCGACGCCCCCGGCCCGCGACGGACGGCCGACGCCCCCGGACCGCGACGGGCGGCCGACGCCCCAGACCCGCGACCGACCACCGGCGTCCCCGGACGGCAACGGACGACCGGCGTCCCCGCACCCGAACCCCCTGCCGACGTCCTGGGATCGGCCGGGCCCGGGACCGGGCCCGAGCCCGCCGACGCCCGCGGACCGTACGGGACTGGCCGCGGCCGGTGTGCTGGTGCGCCACGCGGTGGACGCCCAGGCGTACTGGCAGGCCGTGGCCCCGAGAGATCCACCAGGTCTCCTGGAGCGGTCGGAGCGATCGGAGCGGTCGGAGCGCGGTCGCGCGGGGCCGCCCACCGCCGTCTTCTCCCCCGGCCTCGGTTTCGCCGACCCCGATCCCGAGCCGCTCGCCCTCGCCCGTGCCGCCGCCGTACGGCTCGCCGACGCCGGGGCGGTGAGGCTGCTCCCGGTCTCCGGGGCTCCCCTGCGGCTGGAGGACCCGGCCCCTGCCTGGCTGGCGCTGCGCACGCCGGGCGCGGACCTCCGTGCGGCCGACCGCATCCGGGAGGCGAACGACCGTCTGCTGGCCGGGTTCTTCGCCGGCGCGGACCTGCTGCTGATGCCCACGACCCCGAACCCGGCACACGGCCACGAGGGGCCGGGCGACCGGTTCTCGACGGCGCTCACCTGGGCGTTCAACCTGAGCGGGCATCCGGCGATCAGTCTCCCTGCGGGGTTCGGCACGGACGGCTGCCCGGTGGGCCTGCAGATCGTCGCCGCGCGGAACGCGGAGACGTCGCTGCTGGCCGTCGCCCGAGCCGCGGAGACGTCCTGAGCCGGGCCTGCCCGGCCACCCACCCTCGGCCTGGCCACCCACTCTGGGACCGGCCGCCCACCCTCGACCCGGCCACCCACCCTCGGCCCAACCGCCCACCCTGGGCCGGAGCCACGCACTGGGCCGGGACCACGCACTGGGCCGGGACTCGGAAACTACTTGCGCACACATATAATGCAGGCGCATAGTAACGTCGTACGCTCACCACTTGGGGGATCGAAGATGACGCGTCGCAGTTTCCTGTTCGTCCTGGGCAGCAGCCGTTCGGACGGCAACACCGAGACACTGGCCCGGGAGGCCGCCGAGCAGCTGCCCTCCGACGTCGGACAGCGGTGGATCAGCCTGGCGGAGCACCCCGTGCCCGACTTCGTGGATTCACGGCACGACAGTGACCGGGTCCGCCCGACGGAGGGCAACACAGCGCTCCTGCTCGACGCCACCCTGGCCGCGACCGACATCGTGATCGCGTCCCCGCTGTACTGGTACTCGGTGTCCACCCAGACCAAGCGCTACCTGGACCACTGGGCGGGCTGGCTGCGCACCCCCGGCCTGGACTTCAAGGCGACCATGGCCGGGCGCACCCTGTGGGGCGTCACCGTGCTCGCCGACGACCAGCCCCAGGTGGCCGACCCGCTGGTCGGCACGCTCCGCAACTCCGCCGCCTACCTGGGGATGCGCTTCGGCGGCGTGCTGCTCGGCAACGGCAGCAAGCCCGGGGACGTCCGGTCGGACACGGAGGCCCTGGCCAACGCGAAGACGTTCTTCGCCCGCGAGGCCCTCCCGGCCCGCTTCCCGCACGAGGCGGCGACCGCTACGTCGTGACGTCCTTCGCCGTGAAGCGCGCCCAGGCCGCCGAGCCGAAGACGGCCGCGTACAGAGCCTGGAGACCGAGGTTCTTCTGCAGGTCGTCCCAGTAGACGGGCTCGCGCATGAGGTCGGCGAAGGACAGCCAGTAGTGCGAGAAGAAGTACGGCTGCAGGGCGTGCAGCTGAGGGATCTGGTCGAGGATCTGGATCGTGATCAGCAGGCCGACGGCCGTCGCCATCGCCGCGATGCCGCTCCCGGTGAGCGTGGAGACGAACAGTCCCAGCGCCGCGACGCCGGTCAGCGACGCGGCGACGACCAGGGCGATCAGCAGCGCCCGCAGCAGACCGTCCGCGAAGCCGATCCGGGTGCCGGAGATCGTCGTCAGGTCGCCCAGCGGGAAGAGCAGCGCCCCCACGGTGAGCGCCGAGAGCGCGACCACGAGGGTGGCCGCCGCGCAGAAGGTCATGACGGTCGCGAACTTGGCCAGCAGCAGGCGGGTGCGGCCGGAGGGGGCGACCAGGAGGTAGCGCAGGGTGCCGGCGTTCGCCTCACCGGCGATCGCGTCGCCCGCGACGACGCCGACGGCCATCGGCAGGAAGAACGGCAGGGTCACGGCCAGCGCGGTGAAGACCAGGAACAGGCCGTTGTTGGTGACCTGCGAGATGAACGCGGGGCCCGCGCCGCCGCCGCGCCCGGCGGACGATCCGTCGTCCGTCTCGATCTTCACGGCGATCCCGACCAGGATCGGCACGGCCGCCAGCACGCCCAGCAGGGCGAGCGTGCGCCAGCGCCGGAAGGTCGTCAGCAGTTCGCTGCGCACGATCCCGAAGGTCCATGCCCAGGCCCAGGGATTCCGGCCCGCCTGGGCGGACGGGGACGACGGAACGGACGAGGACGAGGACGAAGCGGGCGAGGAAGGCGAGGAGGGCGAGGAGGGCGGAGCGCCGCTCCCCGTGGCCCCGGGCGGCGACGGGACCGGGTTCCGGTCGTCCGCCGTTCCTGCTTCAGCCCGCGACATCGAACCCCTCCCCCGTGAGAGCCACGAACGCGTCCTCCAGGGAGGCGCGTTCGACGGCGAAGCCGCGCACGCGCACGCCCGCCGTCACCAGCGCACTGTTCAGATCCGCGAGGTCGCGGCCGGCGGGCGGGGCCTCGGCGCTGACACCGTCCTCCGCGGCGACGACGTCGACGAGGCCCTGTTCCTTCAGCACACGGGCCGCGTCCGCGGGATCCGGCGTCGTCACGACCAGCCGGTCTCTCGCGCCCGCCGCGAGATCCGCCACCGGGCCCTGCACGATCAGCCGGCCCTGGGCCATCACGGCCGCGTGCGTGCACACCTGCTCGATCTCGTCGAGCAGGTGCGAGGAGAGGAAGACGGTCGTGCCCTCGGCGGCCAGCTCTCTCACCAGGGAGCGGATCTCCCGCATGCCCTGCGGGTCCAGGCCGTTGGTCGGCTCGTCGAGGACGAGCAGGCGGCGGGGCCGGAGCAGGGCGGCGGCGAGGCCCAGCCGCTGTTTCATGCCGAGCGAGTAGGCCTTCGCCTTCTTCCCGGCGGCGGCCGTCAGGCCCACCCGCTCCAGCGCGGTCGTGACCCTCGCCCTCCGGGTGCGCGGGTCGGCGGTCGGGTCGGCGGCGTCGTAACGGAGCAGGTTGTCGCGGCCGGAGAGGAAGCCGTACAGGGCGGGACCCTCGATGAGCGCGCCGACGTGCGGCAGTACGGCGCGCGCGGCCCGCGGCATGGGGTGTCCCAGGACGCGGGCCGAGCCCGCCGTGGGCTCGATGAGCCCCATCAGCATGCGGATGGTGGTGGTCTTGCCGGAGCCGTTGGGGCCGAGGAAGCCGAAGACGCTGCCCGCCGGGACGGTCAGGTCGAGACCGTCGACGGCGAGCTGGCCGCCGCGGTAGCGCTTGGTGAGGGCACGGGTGCGGATGACGGCGCCGTCGTCCGCCGACTCCCCGGCCGACTCCCGCGCGCGCTCGCCCGTCGGCTCCCCCGCCGGCTCCGTCACCCTCGCCCCTCTCCTCACGCACTGACTCCGTCGGTCCCGGCGATCCCCGGACGGACCCCGGCAATCCCCGGCGACCACCCGGCGACCCCGGCCGGCGTCACTTCCCGGCGTCGGCCGCCTTCACGAGCGCGTCCTTGGTGACCGCGCCGGCGTAGACCTTGCCGTCGTCCGTGATCAGGGCGTTGACCAGGCGGGTGGAGAAGACCGTGCCGGAGCCGAAGTCGCCGCTCACCTTGTCGCCGAGGGAGCCCAGGAACCCGCCGAGGTCGCCGCCCGCGGCGGAGCCCGAGGGCACGCCCTCGCCGCCCGTGTCGAAGGCCGCGACGGACGTCCAGCCCTCGCCGATGACCTTCATGCCCTCGGAACCGGCTCCACCGCCGAGGCCCTGGCCGAACCCGCCCAACCCGCCGAAGCCGTCGAAGCCGTCGTGCCCGGGAGCGGGTTCGGCTCCCCGGCCGCCCTTGCGGCTGCCGTCGTGGCCCTCGCCGGCCGTGTCGCCCTCGGTGACCTTCGCGCCCTTGGGGGCGGTGAAGTCGAAGGTGGACGCGGCGGGCTTCGCGAAGTGCACCTGGGTGAAGCCCGCGTCCACGACGGCGGCGCCGCCGCTCGCCGGGGTCAGCGTGAACTTCAGCGGCAGGCCCGTCTCCGCGTCCACGGCGACGCTGATCGCGCCCACGGTGGAGCCGGACTGCTTCGGCTTGACGAGCAGCTTGTACGCGTCGCGGCCGGCGACCTGGACCGTGCCGTCGACGGTCACGGAGGTCGTGTCGTCGACCGCCTCGAGGGCGTCCTCGGTGAGGTCCTTCGGCGTGGCCGGGACCGGGGTCCGCGCCTTGCCAGGGGCCTCGCCCGGCTCCTTGCCCGCGCTCTCGTCGACGGTGGAGTGGTAGACCTCGTTGGACGCGCTGTCGTACCCCCACACGTTCTTGCCGTTATGGATGACGCTGTACTCGGCGGCCCGCTCCAGCAGCGAGACCTTCTGACGGTCCGGGCCGTCGGCCGCGACGCGCAGGGTGTGCGTGCCGGACGCCAGCTCGGTGAGCTTGGCCTGGGGGTCGGCGGACGAGCCGTCGCCGCCCTGCGCCGCTCCGGAGAGCAGCCCGCTCTCCAGCCCGCCGAGGTCGGGCAGCCCGAGGTCGGTGGTGATCTTCACCGTTCCGGACAGCTGCTGCACGTCCGAGGCGGCGATCTTGTCGAGGAGCTGCTGCGCGGTGATCTTCGGCAGGTCGGGGTCGCCGGAGTCGGCGAGTGCCGGGACGAGCCCGATCGTCGCCGCCGCGACACCGATCACGGTGACCGGAACGACGTACCGTGCGGCCTTGCGGCGTCGGAGGCGCAGGTCGTCGGCCTCCCCGCCGGTCGCCTCCCCGCCGGTCATGGTGGCGTCGGATTCCTTCGGTGCCATGTGTGCCTTACCTCCGTCGTCGGCGGCGGCTGGTCGTCTCGCGCTGCGTTCCCCGCCCCAAGCCGCCATTCTCACCCGAATCGGTGAGGAGTGGTGTTTTCGGTAGTCCCCATCTGACCAAATCAGCCGACGACAAGCGTCAACCCGAGGGCTCAACTCCACATACGCCTGCGGTATGACACGACCCTGACGTGAGGGCGACGGCCCGTAGGGGTGTGGGGGTGTGGGGGTCTGGGGGTCTGGGGCTGTGGAGAGCGGGCACCCCGGACGGGACGGGAGGAAGAGCGGACGGCGGGAGAGGAAGCGGGGGCGGCGGGGAGCCAGGGGGAGAGGGGGCGGCGGGGGCGGCGGAGCAGGCGGGGTCAGCCCGCCCGGTGGACCACCGCGTCGCAGAGTTCCATCAGGGCGGCCTTGGCGTCGCACTCCCGCAGCGGCGCCAGCGCGGCGCGCGCGTCCTTGGCGTACCGCACGGTGTCCCGGCGGGCCTGCTCCAGGGCCGGGTGGGCCCGGAGCGCGCCGAGGGCCTCGTCGAGGCGGGCGTCGTCGCTGAGGTCGGAGTCCAGCAGCTCGCACAGCGCGATGTCCTCGGGCAGCGCCAGCCGCGCCGCGCGCTCACGCAGCCGCAGCACCGGCAGCGTGGGCACGCCCTCGCGCAGGTCCGTGCCGGGCGTCTTGCCCGACTCGCGCGAGTCGGACGCGATGTCCAGGACGTCGTCCGCGAGCTGGAACGCGACGCCCAGCCGCTCGCCGTACTGCGTCAGGACGTCGACGACCGTCTCGTCGGCGCCCGACATCATCGCCCCGAACCGGCAGGCCACCGCCACCAGCGAGCCCGTCTTGCCGCCGAGGACGTCGAGGTAGTGATCGACCGGATCCCGGCCGTCCGTCGGACCGGCCGTCTCCAGGATCTGGCCGGTGACCAGCCGCTCGAACGCCTCCGCCTGCACCCGCACCGCCTCCGGGCCGAGGTCGGCCAGGATGTGGGAGGCGCGGGCGAAGAGGAAGTCGCCCGTGAGGACGGCGACGGAGTTCCCCCAGCGGGCGTTGGCGCTGGGCACCCCGCGCCGCACGGCGGCCTCGTCCATCACGTCGTCGTGGTACAGGGTGGCCAGGTGGGTCAGCTCCACCACCACGGCCGACGGCACGACACCCGGCGCGTGCTTGTCCCCGAACTGCGACGCGAGCACCACGAGCAGCGGCCGGAACCGCTTCCCGCCCGCCCGCACGAGGTGCTGTGCCGCCTCCGTGATGAAGGGGACCTCACTCTTGGTGGCCTCGAGCAAGCCTTCCTCGACAGCCGCCAATCCGGCCTGGACATCGGCTTCCAGAGCCTGGTCCCGCACGCTCAGCCCGAACGGCCCGACGACGGTCACGAGGGGTCTCCTGTCTGCTGGTGTCCACTGGCGATTACGCGGTTTGTCGATAGGTCGCTGCCACCACTCAAGTCAGCGTATCCGGTCACGTTTCGATCACCGATAGCCCCCACGTCCCCCGGGCTCGAATGGGCTCGCCCGGGAACCGTCTCCGTCGGGCGGGGCGGCACCGGATTCCACCCGCCGAGTTCCTGATCAGCTCGTACGGTCGGACACCCGCCGGAACACCCATCGGATTGCCCCGGCGCCGCGAATCATGCGGCCGCACGCGGCCACCCCCGGCCACAGACCCGCACAAGCCCGACCACAGACCCGCACACGCCGGACCACACACCCGAACACTCCGGGCCGCAGATCCGCACACACCGGACGCCGGACCCGCACAGGCCGGGTCGCAGATCCCCACCCGCGGACGTCGGACCCGCACCCGCCGGACGACGAACCCGCACACACCCGCCCCGCCGGACGCTCACGCAGGAGCACGGTCCCGCACGCGCGCGCAGGCCCCAGTGCGGGCTCACGCTCCTCACGCGGACCCACACTCCCGCACCTCCCGCCGGACCCGACCCGCACCGATCCACCCCACCCCACCCCGCCCGGCGTGACGACTGTCACGCGCCCCCCTCCGTGACCGTCGCCCACTCCCCGCCCCCGGCGGGACGGTGCCGCCTCCCCGAAAGGGCGGAGCGCCCTTCCGAGGAAGGGCGGAGCGGCTCCCCCCGAGGGACGGCGCGGCGCGACGTGGCGCGACATGGCGGACGACAACTCATCGACATTCGTTTGACGACGAGTTGGGGCTAATGCCCGTTTCGCCGCCCTTGTGGACCCAGGTGAGTTGGCTCACTCCCCGAGACCGGTCACCCCTCGCCCGTCCTTCACCGATTCTCCGCACGCCTCAAGCAAGTTGACCCTTTGCACCCACAAAGGATCAAGCACCCCATAGACCACAGACCAAGGTCAATAGGGGTGATCTGTGAATCCGGTACTTGTTCCGGACATGTGCTCTCGCATACGTTCCCGGCCTGTCGGGCGGACGCCTAATCCTGCCGCCGCCCATGACACCCATCGAGAACGCACGGCAGGAGCGGGGGAACCAGGTAAGTCGCCGCAACGGATGTTCCTGACGTCCCGGATGTTTTCCGGACGTTTCGGGCAGCCCGTCGTGGCTCGGGGTGAAGTCGCGACCGTCAGGACGCGACCGGGCAGCTCCCCGCCCGAACCCGACAGCTCACCTCGCAGGCGCTGGAGAGGAAAACCGTCATGCCCGCTGCTGCTCACCGCCGCACCCGCACCGCCCGCCTCGCCCGCAAGCTCGCCGTCGCCGGCACCGGAGTCGCCGTGCTGGCACTCCCGCTGATCGGCGCCACCACCGCCTCCGCCGCGACCCCGACCGTCGCGACCGCCACCAGCCTGGGGTACTCCAACAACCTCGACGGGTGGATCCGCGCCTCGCTGCACGTCATGTCGCAGCACGGCATCCCGGGGACGTACAACGGCATCTACCGCAACGTCATCCGCGAGTCGTCCGGCAACCCCTACGCCATCAACCTGTGGGACTCCAACGCGGCCGCGGGCATTCCCTCCAAGGGACTGCTCCAGGTCATCGACCCGACCTTCCGCGCCTACCACGTCGACGGCACGTCCTGGGACTCCTACGACCCGGTCGCGAACATCACCGCCGCCTGCAACTACGCGGCCGCCCGCTACGGCTCCATCGACAACGTCTTCAGCGCGTACTGACAGCCGGCCCCCGGCACTCGGCTCCCGGCACTCGGCCCCCGGCGCGTTCGCGCGTGACACATGACGCCTGACACCTGACGTCCGGCGCGTGAACAACGCATCGAGCGCCGGGCGCACCGCCCGTGCCGAGCGCGCGGGGCCCGGCTCAGGGAAACAGTCTTTCGAGGACGACGGCCACGCCGTCGTCCTCGTTCGACGTCGTGACCTCGTCGGCCATCGCCTTGAGTTCCGGGTGCGCGTTGGCCATCGCGACACCGCGCGCCGCCCAGTCGAACATCGGGATGTCGTTGGGCATGTCCCCGAAGGCGACGGTGTCCTCGGGCCGCAGCCCCAGGTGTTCGGCGGCCAGCGCCAGCCCGGTCGCCTTGGTGACCCCGCAGGGCTGGAGTTCCACCGTGCCCGGCCCCGACATGGTGACCGTGGCGAGCGAGCCGACCACCGAGCGGGCCGTCGCCGCCAACTCGTCGTCGGACAGGAACGGGTGGCGCAGCAGCACCTTGCTGATCGGCTCGCACCACAGGTCGTCGCGGCGGGCGACGCGCAGAGCGGGCAGCGTGGGGTGCGGCATCCGGTAGCCCGGCTCGATGAGCGTCAGCCCGTCGACGCCGTCCTGGTCGACGGCCGCGTACAGCTGCCCGACCTCCGCCTCGATCTTGCCGAGCGCCGTCTCGGCCAGCTCCCGGTCCAGGGTGACCGACCACAGCAGACGGTCCGCGCCGGCGTCGTACAGCTGCGCGCCCTGTCCGCACACCGCGAGCCCCCTGCTGTGCAGACGGTCGAGCAGCGGCCGCACGCGGGGCGCGGGACGTCCCGTCACCACCAGGTGGCGTGCACCGGCGGCCGCCACCCGCGCGAGCGCGTCGAGGGACCGGTCGGAGAAGGTGTCGTCGCCGCGGAGCAGCGTTCCGTCCAGGTCGGTGGCGATGAGGGAGTACGCGGTGCGCGCGGCATATGCGGTGGGTGCGGCCATGATCAGAGAATACGGACCCCGCACCGCCCTGGTTCGACGGGAACCGAACAGCGACCGGGTCCGGTCCGGTTCTGCCAACTCCCCTTCGGCGACTGACCGTCGGTGGTTGACGACCGGCTCGAAGAAGCGCCTTCCGGCACCCGCCCGGCCGGGGCGTCGCGTGGTCCGCCGCGCCCGCAGCGCCTCCCCCACCTCCCCCGCCACCGCCGGCGCGTCCGTCCGGGCCGCCTCGACGGGCCCGCCCCCGTGCCGCTTCCCCGAGGTCGGCCGTAACGTGTGGCCCGGCTCGGCGCACCCGCGGCATCCGCGCGGAATCGGCGGGCTCACCTGGCGAGCACCACAGAGCGCACGAACACGAAAGAGAGGCAGTACCCGATGCCCCCCTTCGACCTTGCCGAGGGCGATCCCTTCGGTCCGCACAACCTGCCGTACGGCGTCTTCTCGCTGCCGGGCTCCACCGAGCGGACCGTCGGCGTCCGCCTCGGCGACCACGTCCTCGACGCGGGTGCGGCGGCCCGCGCGCTCGGCTCGTCCCACGCCGCGCTGCTCGCGGCGCCGACCCTCAACCCGCTGATGGCGGCGGGCCGTCCGGTCTGGACGCAGGTGCGTCGCGAGCTGACGGAGTGGGTGACGAGCCCGGCGCACCGAGCCACCGTCGAACCGCTCTTCCGGCCCCTGTCCGCCGTGACACTGCACCTCCCCTTCCAGGTCGCCGACTACGTCGACTTCTACTCCTCCGAGCACCACGCCCGTAACGTCGGCGCGATCTTCCGCCCGGACACCGCCGACACGCTGCTGCCCAACTGGAAGCACCTGCCGATCGGTTACCACGGACGGTCCGGCACGGTCGTCGTCTCCGGCACGGACGTCGTACGGCCCTCGGGCCAGCGCAAGGCCCCCTCCGACCCGGCCCCCGTCTTCGGCCCCTCCGTGCGGCTCGACATCGAGGCCGAGGTCGGATTCGTGGTCGGGACGCCCTCGCCGCAGGGCAGCCCGGTCGCCATGAGCGACTTCCGGGAGCACGTGTTCGGCCTGTGCCTGCTCAACGACTGGTCGGCCCGTGACCTCCAGGCATGGGAGTACGTCCCGCTCGGCCCGTTCCTGGCCAAGTCGTTCGCCACCTCCGTCTCGGCGTGGATCACCCCGCTGGAGGCGCTGGACGCCGCGCGAGTGGCTCCCCCGGCGCGCACCCACGCCCTCCTGCCCTACCTGGACGACGCGGCCGCCGAGCCCGCCGGCTACGACCTGCGGATCTCCGTCGCGCTGAACGGTCACACCATCTCCGAGCCGCCCTTCGCCACCATGTACTGGACGGCCGCCCAGCAGCTCGCCCACCTCACCGTCAACGGCGCCTCCCTGCGCACCGGCGACCTGTACGGCTCGGGCACGGTCAGCGGCCCGGAGCCGGACCAGCGCGGTTCTCTCCTGGAGATGACCTGGAACGGCCGCGACCCGCTCGAACTCCCCGACGGCAAGAGGACGTTCCTGGAGGACGGCGACATCGTGACCCTCTCCGCCCAGGCCCCCGGCCCGGACGGCACCCCGGTGGGCCTGGGCGAGGTGAGCGGACGAGTGACCGCCGGATAGACCCCAGGCCCCGGGTAGGCAGTCACGCAGGTAGCGCCCAACCGGCCGCAGCCTCTCCCGGCCCCCGTCCGGGGCCGGCTTCGAACCGGAGCGCCTTCGTGGGCTGACTCGCGGGGGTGTCCGCCGTCATACTGGCGGCGGGCACGGTCCTCGGGCCGGGCCCGCCGCCCGTGGCGGAACCGCGCGCGTGAGCGAGCGGTACGCCCCGCGCGACCGGCACGCCCCCTTCCCGACCAGGATCCGGAGCCCGTGGCATGACTGTCTGCCTGCTCCTGCTGAGCGTCGTCGCGCTGACGGCCGCCGTGCCGGTCCCGCGTGCGCTCACCCGCTCCGCCTGGCCCGAGCGGGAGCCGGTGGTGGGGCTGTGGGTGTGGCAGTGCCTGGTCGCCACCGTCCTGCTGTGCTGTCTGACCGCCCTGGTGCTGGGCGCGGCGGCCGTCTTCCACACCGTCCGCGTGCGGGTCTTCGCGCCGGCGCCGCCGTCGGTCACCGAGGCCTACGACCTGTCGGCCTCCCCACCGTGGGCGGCGACCCTCACCCTGCTGCTGGCCTGCGGGGCCGCCTGGACGACCGCGATGCTGGCCCGCGAGCTGTTCGAGGCGCGGCGGCGACGCGGCCGGGAGAGGGCGCTGCTGCGGGAGCGCGCCCCCGACCTGCCCGCCGGTCTGCCGTCGGCCCGCGGCCCGCTCCTCGTCCTGGAGGACGAGTATCCCGACGCCTGGTGGATGCCCGGCAGTCCGGCCCAGCTGATCGTCACGACCGGCGCTCTGCACCGCCTCACCTCCCACCAGCTGGACGCCGTCCTCACCCATGAGCGCGGCCATGCCCGCGCCCACCACGACTGGCTGCTCCACCTGTCCACCGCCCTCGCCACCGGCTTCCCCCGCATCCCGCTCTTCGCCCACTTCTGCGACCAGACCCACCGCCTGGTCGAACTCGCCGCCGACGACACGGCCTCCCGCCGCTGCGGTCACCTGACCACGGCGCTGGCCCTGATCGAGCTGAACCAGCACCGGGGCGTGTTGTCCTGCGCGTCCAGCCGCCGTCTCCTCGGGGAGCGCGTCGACCGCCTCCTCCAGCCACCTCCGCGCCTGCTGCGCAGACAGCGCGCGCTGACGACCACGGCGGCCGCACTGGTGCCCCTGCTGCCCCTACTGATCACGTTCGTCCCCGGCCTGGCCGCACTGACCTGAGCCGCCCCGCCGGGCCGCGTCCACCCGATCCGGCCCGCCCATCCGCCCGCTCGCCCGCACCGTCATGAGCTGGCGTTTCTCGCCCTGCGGCCAGGCGTTCCAGCAGGTCAGCGCGGTTTCTGACGGAGTCGCAGGTGGCGCAACACTCTGGCAACACCCCTTTCCCTACCTTCTCGCTATGGTTCGAGCCATGCCATCCAGCGACCGTGTCCGAGAGCACGCCGGCCAGGGCGCGACCACCGTCGCCGCCCACCGTGCGCGCCGCCGGCTGCGCGCTGACCAGGCCCGTCAACTGGCCGACATCCTGCGCCGCCAGCTGCTCACCGGCGGCTTCCCGGCGGGCACGCTCCCCCACGAGTCGACGCTCGCCGCCGACTACCGCGCCTCCCGCAACACCGTCCGCCAGGCACTCGACCTGCTGCGTGCGGAAGGCCTGGTGGAACGGCTGCCCGGCGTCGGCACAGTGGTCGTGGCGCAGAAGTTCCCGCACGGCCTGGATCGCCTGATGGGCCTCGCGGAGACCCTGCACGAGCACGGGCACGTCACCAACGAGATCCGCACGATGGGCCCCGTCGCCGCGCCCGCCCCGGTGGCCGAACGCCTCCGTGTCCGGCCCGGCGCCGACGTCCTCTACATCGAACGCCTGCGCCGGCTGGGCGGCGTCCCCCTCTCCCTCGACCTCACCTACGTCCCGCTCGACATCGGCGTCGATCTGCTGGGCGCCGATCTCGAGAACACCGACGTCTTCCGGCTTCTGGAGGCCCCCACCGGGCGGCGACTCGGCCACGCCGAGATCACTCTGGAGGCCGTGAACGCGGACGCCCACTCCGCCGCCGTCCTGGAGGCGCCGCGCGGGTCGGCCGTCCTGATGCTCGAACGCCTCACCCACCTCGCCGACGGACGCCCGGTGGATCTGGAGTTCATCCGCTTCCGCGGCGACCGCATCTCGATGAGCGGTCGGCTGCACCGCTCGCTGTGACCTTCCATCCCCGCCCGCCTTCCGTCAGCCGTCCGCCCTGCTTCCCGCTCTCATCCCTTCATCGTTCGGCGAGGCCCCATCGGTTCGCCGCCGCACGGTTTTTCTCAGAATTCCCCGGGACCTTTTCGGAGACAGCCATGACCCTGGCACCCCAGCGGGCCGACGTGCCCGTGACCATCGACGAGTCGAAGTGCATCGACGGCTGCACCCTCTGCGTGGACATGTGCCCGCTGGACTCCCTCGCCATCGACGAGAGCAACGGCAAGGCCTACATGCACGTCGACGAATGCTGGTACTGCGGCCCGTGCGCGGCCCGCTGTCCCACCGGAGCCGTCACGGTCAACATGCCCTACCTGCTCCGGTGAAAGGCCCGAACCCCGATGAAACCCCGAACGACCGCCGCGTCCGCCGCCGCCCTCCTCCTGCTCCCGCTCACCGGATGCGGCAGCGCCCAGGCCGGTGACGGCTCCACGGTCACCGTCACCGTCGGCTACCAGTCCAAGACCATCAACACGGTCACGGCGGGCACCCTCCTGCGGTCCCTCGGCTACTTCGAGAAGCAGCTGAACGCCCTCGGCGACGGAAAGAGCTACAAGGTCGACTGGCAGGACTACGCCACCGGCGCCCCCATCACCGCCCAGATGACCGCGGGGAAGATCGACATCGGCTCGATGGGCGACTTCCCGCTCCTCATCAACGCGGCCCGCGGCAGACAGCTCGGCAAGCCCACGCGCCTGGTGTCGGTCACCGGCTACAACCTGCGCGGCGGCCTCAACACCATCGTCACCGCGCCCGGCTCCCCACTCGCCTCGATCGACGACCTCAAGGGCAGGAAGGTCTCCACGAGCGTCGGCTCCGCCGCCGACGGCACCCTGGTCCGCGCCCTTCAGCGCGCCGGCATCGACCCCGACGAGGGCGTCGAGAAACTCAACCAGCAGCCCGCCGTCGGCGCGTCTGCCCTCTCCGCGGGCAGCGCCGACGCGCTCTCGCAGTTCGTCGCCTGGCCCGGGCTGCTCGCCTACCAGGGCAAGGCGAAAGCCCTCTACGACGGTGCCCAGCTCGATCTGCCCACCTTCCACGGCGTCACCGCCCGCGAGGACTTCGCGAAGAACCGCCCGGCCGTGCTGGAGGCGTTCCTCAAGGCCCAGGAGCAGGCCACGACCTACCTGAACGCACACCCGGTGGCGGCCGCCGAGAGCGTCGCGAAGGCCACCGGCCTGCCCGCCGAGGTCGTCTACCTCTACAACGGCGCCCACGGCATCGCCACCTTCGACCCGGCCGTCAGGCCCGGGCTCGTCTTGGCGCTCAAGGAGGACGTGTCGATCCTGAAGGCGGCGAAGCTGACCGGCGACGTCGACGTCGACTCCTTCGTCGACGACCGCTACGTCAAGAAGGCCCTCGGCCCGTCCTACGCCCGCCGGCTCGCCGCCGGGCCGGCGCCCGCCGCGAGCGAGGTGTGGCCCAAGGGCGCCACGCGGACCCGTTCCTTCGCGACGCCGGGCGCGCTGCTGGCCTACGTCGCCCGGCACAAGGACGGCGTCCGCGCCGCGTACGTCCCCGACGCCACCACCGGCACCCTGTGGTTCGCCGACAAGGCCGTCTGGGTCGCCGACGGCGCGACGCTCCTGCCGTTCGTCGCCCCGGCGACCGCCCGGGCCTACGTCGACGCCCACGCCGGCTCCCGGGTCGTCCCGTACGCCGACGCGCTGGGGCGGGCCTCGTGACCCGGTATGCGCTGCGGGCGGCGTCGGTCGCGGCCGCCCTCGGCCTGTGGCAGCTGCTGACCAGCCTGAACGTCGACCTGTGGCTGCGCTTCTCGCAGTTCCCCACGGTCGCGGACGTGGCCCGCACCTTCGCCGACCGCCTGGCCGGCGACGACTACTGGACCGACCTCACCGACAGCCTCACCCGCATCGTCACCGGCTTCCTCCTCGCCGCCGTCGTGGGCGTCGCCACGGGCGTGCTCGTGGCGCGCTCGCGGCTCGCCGAGGACCTGCTCGGGCCGGTCCTCGAAGTCGTCCGCCCCATCCCCGCCATCGCCCTGGTGCCCGTCGCGATCCTGCTCTTCCCCTCCAACGAGCAGGGCATCGTCTTCATCACCTTCACCGCCGCGTTCTTCCCCGTCATGGTCTCCACCCGGCACGCGGTCCGCGCCCTCGCCCCCGGCTGGGAGGAGGCGGTGCGCACCATGGGCGGCGGCCGGTGGCGGATCCTCGCCTCGGTCGTGCTGCCGGGCGCGCTGCCGGGCATCTTCGGCGGCCTCTCGGTCGGCCTCGGCGTCTCGTGGATCTGTGTGATCTCCGCCGAGATGATCTCCGGCCAGTACGGCGTCGGCTACCGCACCTGGCAGGACTACACCGTCGTCGACTACCCGGGCGTGTTCGTCGGCATGGCCACGATCGGCGTGCTCGGCTGGGCGACCTCCACGGCCGTGGAACTCCTCGGCCGCCGCCTGACCCGCTGGCTGCCCCGCACGTCCTACGTCCCCGCGGGCCGGCCCCGGACGGCGGGCCTTCGCACGGCCGCGGCAGTGCGAAGGCCTCCGGAACCGGCCGCCTCCGCCGCCGGCACCGGAACCGAGCCCGAGGGGGCGCGCGATGAGCACCTCGTCTGAGACCCGCGACACGACCGGCGCGCCCGGCGGCACAACCCACGCCGACGGCACTGCCCACACCCACGCCCACGGCACAGCAGACCCGACCGGCCCGAACGACGCCAGCGGCCCGAACGGCGCCACGGGCACGGTCGACCTGACCGGCGGCTCCACCGACTCCAACGGCTCCACCGGCACGACCGACCTGACCGGCACAGCCGACCGGTCCAACCCGGCCAACCCGTCCAAGCCATCCGACCCGTCCGGCACGGCCGGTACAGCCGACCCGTCCGGCACGGCCGGTACAGCCGTCGGCGCCGTCACCGCCGTCGGGGCGAACCCCGGTCGGGCCTCGGGTGGGAACACCGTGACGACCGTGCTGGGCGACACCGGCGCCACCGCCCCCGGCGCCACCGACCCGCCCGTGCGCGAGAGCACCGGGTCCGCCGTGCGCGGCACCCGGCTCACCCTGCGGGCGGCCACCCTCGGCCGTCCCGACGCCGCCGCCCTGGCCGACGTCGACCTCGACGTCCCACCCGGCGAGATCCTCACCGTCGTCGGCCCGTCCGGCTGCGGCAAGTCGACGCTGCTGCGCACCCTGGCCGGACTGCTGCCCGTGCTGGCCGGCGCCGTGGAGCAGGACGGCCTGCCGATCGCCGGGCCCGCCGCGGACCGTGCGCTCGTCTTCCAGGAGGACGCCCTCCTGCCCTGGCGCACCCTGCTGGCCAACGTCGAACTCCCCCTCGCCATCCAGGGCACGCCCCGCGCGACGCGCCGCAAGCAGGCCGCCGACTGGCTCACCCGAGTCGGACTCGCCGACCGCGCACGGCAGTTGCCGCACCGCGTCTCCGGAGGCCAGCGCCAGCGCGCGCAACTGGCCCGGGCGCTCGCCGCGGGCCCGCGCGCCGTCCTCATGGACGAACCCTTCGGCGCCCTCGACGCCCAGACCCGCGCCGGCATGCAGGACCTGCTGGTGGAGGTGCTGCGCGGCACGGGCGCGACCGTCGTCTTCGTCACCCACGACGTGGACGAGGCCCTGTTCCTCGGCGACCGCGTGGCACTCCTCGGCGCGGGCCGTCTCGTCGCCGTACGGGACGTGCCGCGCCCCCGCGATCGCGCCGCCCACGACGACCCCGCGCGCGTGGCCCTGCGGCGGGCCGTCCTGACCTCGCTGAACACCTGAAAGGCACCCCGGTGGACACCCCCGTGCAGATCCCCGCACTCGACGACGCCGAGGAGCTGACCTGTGACGTCCTCGTCATCGGCGGCGGCACCGCCGGCACCATGGCGGCCCTCACCGCCGCCGAGCGCGGCGCCGACGTCCTGCTCCTGGAGAAGGCGCACGTGCGCCACTCCGGGGCGCTCGCGATGGGCATGGACGGCGTCAACAACGCGGTCGTCCCCGGCCGCGCCGAGCCCGACGACTACGTCGCCGAGATCACCCGCGCCAACGACGGCATCGTCGACCAGGCGACCGTCCGCCAGACCGCGACCCGTGGCTTCGCCATGGTGCAGCGGCTGGAGTCGTACGGCGTGAAGTTCGAGAAGGACGAACACGGCGACTACGCGGTCCGCCAGGTCCACCGATCCGGCTCGTACGTGCTGCCGATGCCGGAGGGCAAGGACGTCAAGAAGGTCCTGTACCGGCAGTTGCGGCGGCGCGAGATGCGGGAGCGGATCCGCATCGAGAACCGGGTGATGCCGGTGCGGGTGCTGACCTCCCCCCAGGACGGACGCGCCATCGGCGCCGTCGGCTTCAACACCCGCACCGGACGGTTCGTCACCGTCCGCGCGGGCGGCGTCGTCCTCGCGACGGGCGCCTGCGGCCGCCTCGGCCTGCCCGCCTCCGGCTACCTCTACGGCACGTACGAGAACCCCACCAACGCGGGCGACGGCTACGCCATGGCCTATCACGCCGGCGCCGAGCTGACCGGCATCGAGTGCTTCCAGATCAACCCGCTGATCAAGGACTACAACGGTCCCGCCTGCGCCTACGTCGCCAACCCGTTCGGCGGCTACCAGGTCAACCGGCACGGCGAACGCTTCGTCGACTCCGACTACTGGTCGGGGCAGATGATGGCCGAATTCGCCGCGGAGGTCGCCAGCGACCGCGGCCCCGTCTACCTGAAGCTCAGCCATCTGCCCGAGGAGTCGCTCTCCGCCCTGGAGACGATCCTGCACTCCACCGAGCGGCCCACCCGCGGAACCTTCCACTCCGGTCGCGGTCACGACTACCGCACCCACGACATCGAGATGCACATCTCGGAGATCGGCCTGTGCGGCGGCCACTCGGCCTCCGGCGTACGGGTGGACGAGCACGCCCGCACGACCGTCCCCCGCCTGTACGCGGCCGGCGACCTGGCCTGCGTCCCGCACAACTACATGATCGGCGCGTTCGTCTTCGGCGACCTCGCGGGCGCGGACGCGGCCCAGTACACGGCGTACGACGGTGAGCTGCCCGCCGACCAGCTGCGCGAGGCGCACGAGCTGATCTACCGCCCGCTGCGCAACCCCGACGGCCCGCCGCAGCCCCAGGTCGAGTACAAGCTGCGCCGCTTCGTGAACGACTACGTCGCCCCGCCGAAGTCGGGCGCGCGGCTGTCGCTGGCCCTGGAGTCCTTCGAGCGCATGCGGGACGACATCGCCGAGATGGGCGCGCGCACCCCGCACGAGCTGATGCGCTGCGCCGAGGTCTCCTTCATCCGCGACTGCGCGGAGATGGCCGCGCGCGCCTCCCTGGCCCGCACCGAGTCCCGCTGGGGCCTCTACCACGAACGCCTCGACCACCCCAGCCGCGACGACGAGTCCTGGTTCCACCACCTCGATCTGCACAAGTCCCCCTCCGGCGCTATGGAGTTCACGGCCAGACCCGTGGCTCCCTATCTGGTTCCGGTCGATGAGTTCAGCCCTGTCGGCGGCCCCTCACGCCGCCTTGGCGAGGTCCACTCCGAGGACGTGGCCACGGCCGGTTCACGGGACGTGGCCCCCGTCGCCGCCGGCCCCGAGTCCCTCCCCGATGCGGCCGCCTCGGCGGCGAACGGCGCTTCGGCGTCCGGCCCCGGTCCCGACGACCCGGAGTCGTCCTCGTCCCTCCACTCCTCCGCCCTCCACTCCTCCTCCCGTCTCCTCGAACTCGTGGCCCTCGCCGAGGAGGAACCCGACCTCGACGCCCTGCTCCCCTACCTGACCGATCCGGCGCCCGCCGTCCGGCGTGAGGCGGTCGCCGTCCTCACCGAGACCGTGCCGCCGGGCACCGGCCCCGCGCTCGCCCGGGCGCTGCGCGACCCCGCCGCGGAGGTACGGGCCACCGCAGCGGCCTCGCTCCGGGAACTCGTCGAGACCCTGCCGCCCGAGCCGGCCCTGCGCGACGGGCTCACCGCCGCGCTGACCGAGTCCGACCCGGTGGTCCGCGCCGCGGCCCTGGACGTACTGCGTGCCCTGCGTCTCGGCGACGCCGCCCTCTTCGCCGACGCCCTCACCGACGCCGACATCGCCGTCCGCATCGAGGCCGTCCGCGCCCTCCTCTCCGTCGACGCCGCCGACGAACTGGCGCGGGCGGCCACCGCCGACCCGTCCCGCGAGGTCCGCGTCGTCATGGCCAAGTCCCTGGCCACGGTGGCCGCCGGCCGCCTCAACGACACCCTCGCGGTCGAAGCCACGGGGGCGGGCACCGCTGCGGGCGTAGACGCCGAACCGGTAGCCGGCACCGGCCTCGCTGCCGCGCCCGACGCCGTGCACACGGCTCTCGTCACCCTCGTCGACGACCCCGATGCCCTGGTCCGGGCCGCCGCCTACGGCGCGCTGGGCGCCACCGGCTGCCCGGAACCGCTCGCCGTCCGGGCCGTGGCCGCGCTGTCTGACCCGGCGTGGCAGGTGCGGGCGGGCGCCGCCACCGCACTGTCCGTGACCCACCCCGATACGGCCGTCCCCGTGCTGGCCAAAGCGCTGGCCGACCCGAACGCCGACGTCCGCAAGGCCGCCGTCCTGGCCCTGACCCGTCACCGCGACACGGAGGCCGCCCGGGCCGCCCTGGCCACGGCCACGACGGACGCCGACGCGGACGTCAGGGCCTACGCCACCCGGGCCCTGTAGACCGACCCGGCCGGACCCGTCCGGCCGGACCCGCCCGGTCGGATCCGGCCGGACGGTCGGGATGCGCCTGGACGGTTGGACCGCCTGGACCGATGGCTCGGTCCGCCCTGGCGCTCGGCGCTCGGCACTCCGGCCGGTCGACTCGGCGCGCCCGACCGAACGGTCGGAGCCGCCCGCGTGCCCGCCCGGTCGGATCGGTCCGCCCTGGCACATCGATGCGCCCTGGCGACTCGATGCGCCCCGTCGGTTCGGTCGGACCGGTCGGTTCGGTCGGTTCGGTCGGTTCGGTCGGTTCGGTCGGTTCGGTCGGTTCGGTCGGTCAGAGGCGCCGGTCCGACGGACCCCCCGCACGGCCCCCGAGATCGGCCCGCGTCACATCCAGTCCTCGGGCTCCGGTTCCGCGTCCATCTCGGGCCAGTGATCCGGGTCGCCCGGGTCCGTGTGGGTGCGGGCGTCGGCTGCACGGTCGGCGCTCGCGGCGGGAACCGCGGCGGCCGTGTCCGGTGGGCCGCCGAGCGAGGCCAGCACGGCGAGGACGCCCTCCCCGTACGTGGCCAGCTTTCTCTCGCCGACGCCGCCGACGGTGCCGAGCTGCTCCACGGCCGTCGGCCAGGCCAGGGCGATCTCGCGCAGCGTCGCGTCGTGGAAGATGACGTAGGCCGGTACGCCCTGCTCACGGGCCTGCTCGGCGCGCCAGGCGCGCAACGCCTCGAAGGCGGGCTGGAGCGCCTCGGGCAGCTCGGCCGCGACGGCCTTGGCCTTGCCCCGGCCGGACGAGGAGCCCGACCCCTTCGACGTCGCCGGCTTCTTCGGCTCCTTGCGCAGCGGGACGTCCCGCTCCCGGCGCAGTACGGCGCCGCTGGCCTCCGTGAGCACCAGGGTGCCGTACTCCCCTTCGACCGCCAGCAGCCCCTGGGCCAGCAACTGCCGGACGACTCCGCGCCATTCGCCCTCGGTGAGTTCCTCGCCGATGCCGAACACCGACAGCTGGTCGTGGTCGAACTGGATGACCTTCGCGGTGCGCTTGCCCATCAGGATGTCGACGATCTGCACCGCGCCGAACTTCTGGCCGCGCTCCCGTTGCAGCCGCACGATGGTCGACAGCACCTTCTGGGCCGCGACCGTGCCGTCCCAGGTCTCCGGCGGGGTGAGGCAGGTGTCGCAGTTGCCGCAGCCCGCCGCGCCCGGTTCCTGGCCGAAGTAGGCGAGGAGCTGGCCCCGCCGGCACTGGACGGTCTCGCACAGCGCGAGCATCGACTCCAGGTGGGCGCCGGCGCGCCGGCGGAAGGCCTCGTCGCCCTCACCGCTCTGGATCATCTTGCGCTGCTGGATGACGTCGTTGAGGCCGTAGGCCATCCATGCGGTGGAGGGCAGGCCGTCGCGACCGCCGCGTCCGGTCTCCTGGTAGTAGCCCTCGACCGACTTGGGCAGGTCGAGGTGGGCGACGAACCGGACGTCGGGCTTGTCGATGCCCATGCCGAACGCGATGGTCGCGCACACGACCAGGCCGTCCTCGCGGAGGAACCGGGACTGGTGCGCCGCGCGCGTGCCCGCGTCCAGACCCGCGTGGTAGGGCACGGCCTCGACGCCGTTGCGGGTGAGGAACTCGGCCGTCTTCTCGACGGAGTTGCGCGAGAGGCAGTAGACGATGCCCGCGTCGCCCGCGTGCTCCTCGCGCAGAAAGCTCAGCAGCTGCTTCTTGGGGTCGGACTTCGACACGATCCGGTACTGGATGTTGGGCCGGTCGAAGCTGGCCACGAAGTGCCGGGCCGCCGGCATGGCGAGCCGCTGGGTGATCTCCTGGTGCGTGGCGTGGGTGGCCGTCGCGGTGAGCGCGATCCGCGGGACGTCCGGCCAGCGCTCGCCGAGCAGGGAGAGGGAGAGGTAGTCGGGGCGGAAGTCGTGGCCCCACTGGGCCACGCAGTGCGCCTCGTCGATCGCGAACACGGAGATCTTGCCGCGTGAGAGGAGGTCGAGGGTGGACTGAAGCCGCAGCCGCTCGGGCGCCAGGTACAGCAGGTCCAGCTCTCCCGCGAGGAACTCGGCCTCGACCACGCGCCGCTCGTCGAAGTCCTGCGTGGAGTTCATGAACCCGGCGTTGACGCCGAGCGCCCGCAGCGCGTCCACCTGGTCCTGCATCAGTGCGATCAGCGGGGAGACGACGACGCCCGTACCCGGTCTGACCAGCGCGGGGATCTGGTAGCACAGGGACTTGCCGCCGCCGGTGGGCATGAGGACGACCGCGTCCCCGCCGGCCACCACGTGCTCGATGACCGCTTCCTGCTCGCCGCGGAAGGCGTCGTACCCGAAGACCCGGTGCAGCGTGGCCAATGCCTCGCTCTCGGTCCGCTCCGGTGTCCCGGTGATACCTGTCATCTCGCTGATCCCGCCCGTCGCGCCCATCGACTGGTCCCCCGTACGTCGTCCTTCGACCACTGCCTCCACGATAGGGGTCCGGACTGACAGCGCCGGAGTTATCCACAGCCCCGTTCCGGTGACTCTGCGTGACGATCCGGTCGGCGGCGGCCGCGCACGCGGGTGGGCCCGGCCCCCGTGCCGGGGTACCGGGCCCACCGTACGCACCGCCGCGGCTCGGCGGCGCCGTGGTTCAGCGCACGAACACTCCCGCCTGGTTCGCCAGGTCCAGGAAGTACTGCGGCGCCACGCCGAGGACCAGCGTGACCGCCACTCCCACGGCGATCGCCATCATCGTCAGCGGCGACGGGACGGCGACGGTGGGGCCGTCGGCCCTCGGCTCGCTGAAGAACATCAGCACGATCACCCGGATGTAGAAGAAGGCGGCGATCGCCGACGAGATCACGCCGACCACGACCAGTGGGGCCGCGCCGCCCTCCGCCGCCGCCTTGAACACGGCGAACTTCCCGGCGAAACCGGAGGTCAGCGGGATGCCGGCGAAGGCCAGCAGGAAGACCGCGAAGACGGCCGCCACCAGGGGCGACCTGCGTCCGAGCCCGGCCCACTTGGACAGGTGCGTGGCCTCTCCGCCGGCGTCGCGCACGAGGGTGACCACGGCGAAGGCGCCGATCGTCACGAACGAGTACGCGGCCAGGTAGAACAGGACCGACGAGACGCCGTCCGGGGTGGTCGCGATGACGCCGGCGAGGATGAATCCGGCGTGCGCGATGGACGAGTACGCCAGCAGCCGCTTGATGTCGGTCTGGGTGATCGCGACGATCGCGCCGCCCAGCATCGTGATGATCGCGACGCCCCACATCACCGGCCGCCAGTCCCAGCGCAGGCCCGGCAGGACCACGTAGAGCAGGCGCAGCAGCGCGCCGAAGGCGGCCACCTTGGTCGCCGCGGCCATGAAGCCGGTGACCGGGGTGGGAGCGCCCTGGTAGACGTCGGGCGTCCACATGTGGAACGGCACCGCGCCCACCTTGAACAGCAGGCCCATGAGGATCATCGCGGCGCCGACGAGGAGCAGCGCGTCGTTGCCCATGGTGTCGGCGAGCGCGGGGTTGACGTTCTGGACGGTGCCGTCGACGACCGATGCGATCGTCCCGTACGACACCGAGCCCGCGTAGCCGTACAGCAGGGCGATGCCGAAGAGGGTGAACGCGGAGGCGAACGCGCCGAGGAGGAAGTACTTGACCGCGGCCTCCTGCGACATGAGCCGCTTGCGGCGGGCCAGGGCGCACAGGAGGTACAGGGGCAGCGAGAAGACTTCCAGGGCGATGAAGAGCGTCAGCAGGTCGTTGGCCGACGGGAAGACGAGCATTCCGGCGACCGCGAAGAGGAGCAGCGGGAAGACCTCGGTCGTCGTGAACCCGGCCTTGACGGCGGCCTGTTCGCTCTCGCTGCCGGGCACGGAGGCCGCCTGGGCGGCGAAGGAGTCGACGCGGGCTCCGTGCGCCTCGGGGTCGAGGCGCCGTTCGGCGAAGGTGAACAGGCCGACCAGGGCGGCCAGCAGGATGGTGCCCTGCAGGAAGAGGGCGGGCCCGTCGACGGCGATCGCGCCCATGGCCGCGATGCGTGCCTTGGTGGTGCCGTATCCGTCCGCGGCCAGGGCGACCACGGCGGCGAACGCGGCGATCAGGGCGACGACGGAGACGAAGAGCTGTGCGTAGTAGCGGTGCTTGCGCGGCACGAACGCCTCGACCAGCACTCCGATGATCGCGGCGCCCAGGATGATCAGGGTGGGCGAGAGCTGCCCGTATTCGATCTTCGGGGTGTCGATCTTCGAGATCGGGTCGGCCGCGGTTGCCGCCGTTGTCCACAGGCTGTGGACGGCTGATGCGCTCACTTGGCCGCCTCCACCTCGGGCTTGGGGTCCTTCTTGTGTACGTCGGACAGCGTCTGCTTGACCGACGGGTTCACGATGTCGGTGACGGGCTTCGGGTAGACGCCCAGGAAGATCAACAACACGATCAGCGGGGTGACGACCACGAGTTCCCGCGCGCGCAGGTCGGGCATCGCGGAGACCTCGGGTTTCACCGGGCCGGTCATCGTCCGCTGGTAGAGCACGAGCGTGTAGAGCGCGGCGAGCACGATGCCGAAGGTGGCGATGATGCCGATGGCCGGGTACCGCGAGAACGTGCCGACCAGGACGAGGAACTCGCTCACGAACGGCGCGAGCCCCGGCAGTGACAGCGTCGCCAGACCGCCGATCAGGAAGGTGCCGGCGAGCACCGGGGCGACCTTCTGCACCCCGCCGTAGTCGGCGATGAGCCGCGAGCCGCGCCGCGAGATGAGGAATCCGGCGACCAGCATCAGGGCGGCCGTCGAGATCCCGTGGTTGACCATGTACAGCGTCGCGCCCGACTGGCCCTGGCTGGTCATCGCGAAGATGCCCAGGATGATGAACCCGAAGTGCGAGATCGACGCGTACGCCACCAGCCGCTTGATGTCGCGCTGGCCGACCGCGAGCAGCGCCCCGTAGACGATGCTGATCACCGCGAGGACGAGGATGACGGGCGTCGCCCACTTGCTGGCCTCCGGGAAGAGCTGGAGGCAGAAGCGGAGCATCGCGAACGTGCCCACCTTGTCGACGACCGCCGTGATGAGGACGGCGACCGGGGCGGTGGCCTCCCCCATGGCGTTGGGCAGCCAGGTGTGCAGCGGCCACAGCGGCGCCTTCACCGCGAAGGCGAAGAAGAACCCGAGGAACAGCCAGCGTTCCGTGCCGGTCGCCATGTGGAGCGTGCCGTCGGCGCGGGCCTGGGCGATCTCCGTGAGCGAGAAGTTCCCGGCGACCACGTAGAGGCCGATCACCGCGGCCAGCATGATCAGCCCGCCGACCAGGTTGTACAGGAGGAACTTCACGGCCGCGTACGACCGTTGCGTGGACGCCGCCTCCTCGCCGTGCTCGTGGGCGCGGTCCCCGAAGCCGCCGATGAGGAAGTACATCGGGATGAGCATGGCTTCGAAGAAGATGTAGAAGAGGAAGACGTCGGTGGCCTCGAAGGAGAGGATCACCATCGCCTCGACGGCCAGGATCAGGGCGAAGAAGCCCTGCGTGGGCCGCCAGCGCTTGCTGCCCGTCTCCAGCGGGTCGGCGTCGTGCCAGCCCGCGAGGATGACGAACGGGATCAGCAGGGCGGTCAGCGCGACGAGCGCGACCCCGATGCCGTCCACGCCCAGCTCGTACCTGACCCCGAAGTCCTTGATCCAGGAGTGGGATTCGGTGAGCTGGTAGCGGCCGCCGTCCGGGTCGTAGCGGACCAGGACGGCGACGGCGAGGGCCAGTGTCGCGAGGGAGAACAGCAGGGCCAGTGCTTTGGCGGCGTTGCGCCGGGCGGCCGGGACGGCGGCCGTGGCGACCGCCCCGATCGCGGGGAGCGCCGCCGTCGCTGTCAGCAGAGGAAAGGACATCGGTATCAGACCGCCCTCATCAGCAGGGTCGCGGCGACGAGGAGTGCCGCACCGCCGAACATCGAGACCGCGTACGACCGCGCGAAGCCGTTCTGCAGCCGGCGCAGCCGCCCGGAGAGGCCGCCGACCGAGGCCGCCGTGCCGTTGACGACGCCGTCGACCAGGGTGTGGTCGACGTAGACCAGGGAGCGTGTGAGGTGCTCGCCGCCGCGCACCAGGACGACGTGGTTGAAGTCGTCCTGGAGCAGGTCCCGCCGGGCGGCCCGGGTGAGCAGCGACCCGCGCGGGGCGACGGCGGGGACGGGACGGCGGCCGTACTGGGCGTAGGCGATGCCGACGCCGATGAGCAGGCAGACCATGGTCGCTCCGGTGACCGTCGCCACGCTGAGCGGGGAGTCGCCCTCGCTGTGCCCGGTGACGGGTTCCAGCCAGTGCAGGAAGCGGTCGCCGATGCTGAAGAACCCGCCGGCGAAGACCGAACCGAAGGCCAGCACGATCATGGGGATCGTCATGACCTTGGGCGACTCGTGCGGGTGCGGCTCGGCGTGCTCGCCGTGATGCTCGGCGGCGGGCTCCGCGCTGGGCGCCTCGGGCGAGCGGGTGGGCCGGTTCTTCCAGCGCTCCTCGCCGAAGAACGTCATCAGCATCACGCGCGTCATGTAGTACGCGGTGATGGCCGCGCCGAGCAGGGCGCACGCGCCGAGGATCCAGCCCTCGGCGCCGCCCTTGGCGAACGCCGCCTCGATGATCTTGTCCTTGGAGAAGAAGCCGGACAGTCCCGGGAAGCCGATGATCGCGAGGTAGCCGAGTCCGAAGGTGACGAAGGTGACCGGCATGTACTTCCGCAGGCCGCCGTACTTGCGCATGTCGACCTCGTCGTTCATGCCGTGCATCACCGACCCGGCGCCGAGGAACAGACCGGCCTTGAAGAAGCCGTGCGTCACCAGGTGCATGATCGCGAAGACGTAGCCGACCGGACCGAGGCCCGCGGCCAGCACCATGTAGCCGATCTGCGACATCGTCGAGCCGGCCAGCGCCTTCTTGATGTCGTCCTTCGCGCAACCGACGATCGCACCGAACAGGAGCGTGACCGCGCCGACGACGGTGACGACCAGCTGCGCGTCCGGGGCCCCGTTGAAGATCGCGGCCGACCGGACGATCAGGTACACGCCCGCGGTCACCATGGTGGCGGCGTGGATGAGGGCCGAGACCGGGGTCGGGCCCTCCATGGCGTCCCCGAGCCAGGACTGCAGCGGCACCTGCGCGGACTTGCCGCAGGCGGCGAGCAGCAGCATCAGCGCGATGGCCGTGAGCTTGCCCTCCGAGGCGTCACCGGCGATGCCGGGCTCCCCCTCCGCCCCCAGCAGCGGGCCGAACGCGAACGTGCCGAAGGTGGTGAACATCAGCATGATGGCGATGGACAGGCCCATGTCGCCCACGCGGTTGACCAGGAAGGCCTTCTTCGCGGCGGTGGCGGCGCTGGGCTTGTGCTGCCAGAAGCCGATGAGCAGGTAGGACGCGAGGCCCACGCCCTCCCAGCCGACGTACAGCAGCAGGTAGTTGTCGGCGAGGACGAGCAGCAGCATCGCCGCGAGGAACAGGTTCAGGTAGCCGAAGAAGCGGCGGCGCCGCTCGTCGTGCTCCATGTACCCGACCGAGTACAGGTGGATCAGCGAGCCGACGCCCGTGATCAGCAGCACGAACGTCATCGACAACTGGTCGAGGCGGAAGCCGACGTCCGCCTGGAAGCCCTCGACCGGGATCCAGCTGAACAGGTGCTGGGTCAGCGTCCGGTCTTCGGCGCTCCTGCCCAGCAGGTCGCCGAACAGGACGAGACCGAGCACGAAGGACACGGTCGACAGGAGCGTGCCGATCCAGTGGCCGACGGCGTCGAGCCGACGGCCGCCGACCAGCAGGACGGCCGCTCCGAGCAGAGGCGCCGCGACGAGCAGCGCAATCAGGTTCTCCACGTTTCTTCCGACCCCTTACAGCTTCATCAGGCTGGCGTCGTCGACCGAGGCCGAGTGGCGGGAACGGAACAGCGACACGATGATCGCGAGTCCGACCACGACCTCCGCGGCGGCGACGACCATCGTGAAGAAGGCGATGATCTGGCCGTCGAGATTGCCGTGCATCCGGGAGAAGGTGACGAACGCGAGGTTGCAGGCGTTGAGCATCAGCTCGATGCACATGAAGACGACGATCGCGTTGCGCCTGATCAGCACGCCCGTCGCACCGATCGTGAACAACAGGGCTGACAGATAGAGGTAGTTGACGGGATTCACTTCGACGCCTCCTCCGTCCGCTTCAGCTGCGGCGGCTCGATCGCGGCCCGCTCCAGGCGCTCCTCGGCGCGCCGCTCCAGGGCCTTGAGGTCGCTGAGCGCCTCGGCGGACACGTCCCTGATCTGACCGCGCTCGCGCAGCGTCCGGCTGACCGTGAGCTCCGAGGGCGTGCCGTCGGGCAGCAGGCCCTGGACGTCCACGGCGTTGTGCCGCGCGTACACGCCCGGCGCGGGCAGCGGCGGCACGTGCTTGCCCTCGCGCACCCGCCGCTCGGCGAGTTCGCGCTGGGTCAGGGCGCGCTCGGTGCGCTCGCGGTGGGTGAGCACCATGGCGCCGACGGCGGCCGTGATGAGCAGGGCGCCGGTGATCTCGAAGGCGAAGACGTACTTGGTGAAGATGAGGGCGGCGAGGCCCTCCACGTTGCCGTGTCCGTTCGCCTCGGTGAGACCGTCGAACTCCGTCAGGGAGGCGTGGCCGATGCCGGCGATCAGCAGGACGCCGAAGCCGAGGCCGCTGAGCAGGGCCAGCCAGCGCTGCCCCTTGATGGTCTCCTTCAGGGAGTCCGCGGCGGTGACGCCGACCAGCATCACCACGAACAGGAACAGCATCATGATCGCGCCGGTGTAGACCACGATCTGCACGATGCCCAGGAAGTAGGCGCCGTTGGCGAGATAGAAGACCGCCAGGATGATCATGGTTCCGGCGAGGCAGAGCGCGCTGTGCACGGCCTTCCTCATGAAGACGGTGCACAGGGCGCCGATCACCGCGACGGTGCCGAGCACCCAGAACTGGAAGGCCTCACCGGTGGAGGTGGAGTAGGCGGCGAGCTGCGCGCTCATCGGCGGATCACCTCCTCGGAGGCGGGCTCGTCGGCGCCGAAGGTGGAGTCGGCTTCCTGCGGGCCCTCGCCCTTGGAGACCGCCACTTGGCGCTCCGTGCCGGGCGCCGCCTCCGTCACCAGACCGCGGTAGTAGTCCTGTTCGTCCGTGCCGGGGTAGATGGCGTGGGGGGAGTCCACCATGCCGTCGTCGAGGCCGGCGAGCAGCTGCTCCTTGGTGTAGATCAGGTTGGCGCGGCTGGAGTCGGCGAGCTCGAACTCGTTCGTCATCGTCAACGCGCGCGTGGGACACGCTTCGATGCACAGGCCGCACAGGATGCACCGGGCGTAGTTGATCTGGTAGACGCGCCCGTACCGCTCGCCCGGCGAGTAGCGCTCCTCGTCGGTGTTGTCGGCGCCCTCCACGTAGATGGCGTCGGCCGGGCAGGCCCAGGCGCACAGTTCACAGCCGACGCACTTCTCCAGGCCGTCCGGATGGCGGTTGAGCTGGTGCCGCCCGTGGAACCGGGGAGCCGTGGTCTTCTCCTGCTCCGGGTACTGCTCGGTCAGCCGCTTCTTGAACATGGCCTTGAAGGTCACGCCGAAGCCGGCCACCGGGTTCTGGAAACCGGGCGTCGTGTGCCCGGCCTCCTTGGGCTCCTCAGCCATCGGACGCCTCCTTTCCGTCTCGCGATCCGTCACTCACAGTGTCCACCCCGCCACTGACAATGAGCTCCCGCTCCCGGCGCGGACCGCGCCTGGGCACCGGCGGAAGCTCCTGCCCCGGCAGCGGCGGCACGGGGAACCCGCCCGCCATCGGGTCGAAGCCCACCGGCTCGGCGGGCGCCTGCGCGCTCTTCCCGCCGTTGCGGAACATGTCCACGACGAAGGAGAGCAGGAGCAGGACCAGGACACCGCCGCCGACGTAGAGGAAGATGTCGGCGAAGTCGTAGTTCTCGTTGCGCAGCGTCCGCACGGTCGCGACGAGCATCAGCCACGTCACCGAGACGGGGATCAGGACCTTCCAGCCCAGCTTCATCAACTGGTCGTAGCGGACGCGGGGAAGCGTGCCGCGCAGCCAGATGAAGAAGAACAGCAGCAGCTGCACCTTGACGACGAACCAGAGCATCGGCCACCAGCCGTGGTTCGCACCCTCCCAGAAGCCGCTGACCGGCCAGGGAGCCCGCCAGCCGCCGAGGAACAGCGTGGTCGACACCGCGGACACCGTCACCATGTTCACGTACTCGGCGAGCATGAACATCGCGAACTTGATCGACGAGTACTCGGTGTTGAAGCCGCCGACGAGGTCGCCCTCGGACTCCGGCATGTCGAAGGGAGCGCGGTTGGTCTCGCCGACCATCGTGACGATGTACAGGATGAAGGAGACCGGCAGCAGCAGGATGTACCAGCGGTCGTGCTGCTGCTCGACGATCGTCGACGTCGACATCGACCCCGAGTAGAGGAACACCGACGCGAACGCGGCGCCCATGGCGATCTCGTAGGAGATCATCTGCGCGCAGGACCGCAGGCCGCCCAGCAGCGGGTAGGTGGAGCCGGAGCTCCATCCCGCGAGGACGATGCCGTAGATGCCGACCGAGGCGACCGCGAGGACGTACAGCATCGCGATCGGCAGGTCGGTGAGCTGCATCGTGGTGCGCTGGCCGAAGATCGAGACCTCGTTGTCCGCGGGCCCGAAGGGGATCACGGCGATCGCCATGAAGGCCGGGACGGCCGCCACGATCGGCGCGAGGACGTACACCACCTTGTCCGCGCGTTTGACGATGAGGTCTTCCTTCAGCATCAGCTTGATGCCGTCGGCGAGCGATTGCAGCATGCCCCAGGGGCCGTGCCGGTTGGGGCCGATGCGCAACTGCATCCAGGCGACGACCTTGCGCTCCCACACGATGGAGAACAGCACGGTCACCATCAGGAAGGCGAAGCAGAATACCGCCTTGACGACGACCAGCCACCAGGGGTCGCGGCCGAACATCGAGAGGTCTTCAGCGGCGAAGTACGGGCTCATGCCTCCACCTCCTTGGGGGCGTCGGCGGCGGCCGTCGCCGGACCGATGCGGACGAGGGAACCGGGCGTGGCCCCGGCGTCGGACGCGACGCCCCGGCCGGTGGAGTTCAGCGGCAGCCACACCACCCGGTCGGGCATCTCCGTGATCTGGAGCCGCAGTTCGACCACGCCGGCGGGACCGGTGACCGCGAGCAGGCCGCCGTCCTCGACGCCGGCCTCGGCGGCCGTGGCGGCCGACACACGCGCGCGTGCGGCGTGCCGGGTCCCGGCGAGCGCCTCGTCGCCCTGCTGGAGGACGCCCCGGTCGAGCAGCAGACGGTGCCCGGCGAGCACCGCTTCCCCGGCGGCGGGACGCGGCAGCTGGGCGGCCGTCTCCGCGGGGACGGCCGCGCGCGGTCCGCTCCAGGCGCCGAGCCGGTCCAGCTCCGCGCGCGCGGTGCGCAGGTCCGGCAGTCCGAGGTGGACGTCCATGGCGTCGGCGAGCATCTGGAGCACGCGCGCGTCCGTCGGAGCCCCGCGCCGGGTCATCTGGTCGGGCTTCAGCGCCGCCTCGAAGAAGCGCACCCTGCCCTCCCAGTTGAGGAACGCGCCAGCCTTCTCGGCGACCGCGGCCACCGGCAGGACGACGTCGGCGTGCTCGGTGACCTCGCCGGGCCGCAGCTCCAGCGACACCACGAACCCGGCCTCGGCCAGCGCGGCACGCGCGCGTGCCGGGTCGGGCAGGTCCGCGACCTCGACGCCCGCGACCAGCAGCGCCTGGAGTTCGCCGGACACCGCGGCCTCGACGATCTGCCCGGTGTCACGGCCGTAGCGGTGCGGGAGTTCGGCCAGGCCCCAGGCCACGGCGACCTCGCCCCGCGCGCGGGGGTCGGTGGCCGGACGGCCGCCCGGCAGCAGCGACGGCAGGGCGCCCGCCTCGATCGCGCCCCGCTCCCCCGCCCGGCGCGGAATCCACACCAGCCGGGCGCCGGTCGCCGAGGCCGCCCGCACCGCGGCGGTCAGCGCACCGGCCACCCCGGCGAGCCGCTCCCCGACGACGATCAGCGCGCCCGGGGCCCGCAGCGCCTCGGCTGCCACGGCGCCCGCGTCCTGGAGGCCGACGCCGCTCGCGAGGGCGTCCAGCCACTCCGTCTCGGTGCCCGGAGCGGCCGGCAGCAGCGTGCCGCCCGCCTTCTCCAGCCCGCGGGTGACATGCGTGGCCAGCGAGAACACCCGCTGCCCGTGCTTGCGCCAGGCCTTGCGCAGCCGCAGGAAGACGCCGGGCGCCTCCTCCTCCGACTCGAACCCGGCCAGCAGGACCGCGGGCGCCTTCTCCAGGAGGGTGTACGTGACGCCCCCGCCGTCGAGGTCCCGGCCGCGGCCGGCGACGTGGGCGGCCAGGAAGTCGGCCTCCTCGCTGCTGTGCACCCGCGCGCGGAAGTCGATGTCGTTGGTGTCGAGCGCCACGCGCGCGAACTTGCTGTACGCGTAGGCGTCCTCGATGGTGAGCCGGCCGCCGGTCAGGACGCCGGTCCTGCCGCGCGAGGCCAGCAGCCCCTGGGCGGCGATCTGCAGCGCCTCCGGCCAGGAGGCCGGCACGAGGTCGCCCTCCGCGTTGCGCACCCGGGGCGTGTCCAGCCGGTCGCGCTGCTGCGCGTACCGGAACGCGAACCGCCCCTTGTCGCAGATCCACTCCTCGTTGACCTCGGGGTCCTCGGCGGCCAGACGCCGCATGACCTTGCCGCGCCGGTGGTCGGTGCGGGTGGCGCAGCCACCGGAGCAGTGCTCGCAGACCGACGGCGAGGAGACCAGGTCGAAGGGCCGGGAGCGGAACCGGTAGGCCGCCGACGTCAGCGCGCCGACCGGACAGATCTGGATGGTGTTGCCGGAGAAGTACGACTCGAAGGGGTCGCCCTCGCCGGTGCCGACCTGCTGGAGCGCGCCCCGCTCGATCAGCTCGATCATCGGGTCGCCCGCCACCTGGTTGGAGAACCGGGTGCAGCGGGCGCACAGCACGCACCGCTCGCGGTCGAGGAGCACCTGGGTGGAGATCGGGACGGGCTTCTCGTAGGTGCGCTTGCGGCCCTCGAACCGGGACTCGGCCTGGCCGTGCGACATGGCCTGGTTCTGCAGGGGGCACTCGCCGCCCTTGTCGCAGACCGGACAGTCCAGCGGGTGGTTGATGAGGAGCAGCTCCATCACGCCGTGCTGCGCCTTCTCGGCCACGGGCGAGGTGAGGTGGGTCTTCACCACCATGCCGTCCGTGCAGGTGATGGTGCAGGACGCCATGGGCTTGCGCTGGCCCTCCACCTCGACGATGCACTGCCGGCAGGCGCCGGCCGGGTCGAGGAGGGGGTGGTCGCAGAAGCGGGGGATCTCGATGCCGAGCTGCTCGGCGGCCCGGATGACCAGGGTGCCCTTGGGCACGCTGATCTCGGCGCCGTCAATGCTCAGTGTGACGAGATCTTCCGGCGGGACCGCCGCCTCGCCGCCTCCGGAGGGAGCGCTGGTGGTCACCGTCATGCGTTCACCTCCGTGTGCTTGTCCGCCCAGACCGTCGACCTGGCCGGGTCGAAGGGGCAGCCTCGGCCCGTGATGTGCTCCTCGTACTCCTCGCGGAAGTACTTCAGGGAGGAGAAGATCGGCGAGGCGGCGCCGTCGCCGAGTGCGCAGAAGGACTTGCCGTTGATGTTGTCGGCGATGTCGTTGAGCTTGTCGAGGTCGGACAGGACGCCCTTGCCGGCCTCGATGTCCCTCAGCAACTGCACCAGCCAGTAGGTGCCTTCACGGCACGGGGTGCACTTGCCGCAGGACTCGTGGGCGTAGAACTCGGTCCAGCGGGTCACGGCCCGCACGACGCACGTCGTCTCGTCGAAGCACTGCAGGGCTTTCGTGCCCAGCATGGAACCCGCGGCGCCCACTCCTTCGTAGTCAAGAGGGACGTCGAGGTGCTCGTCGGTGAACATCGGCGTCGAGGAGCCGCCCGGCGTCCAGAACTTGAGCCGGTGCCCGGGGCGCATTCCGCCGCTCATCTCCAGGAGCTGGCGCAGGGTGATGCCGAGCGGCGCCTCGTACTGGCCGGGGCTGGCGACATGGCCGCTGAGGGAGTAGAGCGTGAAGCCGGGGGACTTCTCGCTTCCCATCGACCTGAACCATTCCTTGCCCTTGTGCAGGATGGCGGGAACTGACGCGATCGATTCGACGTTATTCACCACAGTCGGGCACGCATAGAGGCCCGCGACCGCAGGAAAGGGGGGACGGAGCCGCGGTTGACCACGGCGGCCTTCGAGCGAGTCGAGCAGCGCGGTCTCCTCACCGCAGATGTACGCGCCGGCGCCGGCGTGCACGGTGAGCTGGAGGTCGAGTCCGCTGCCCAGGATGTTCTCGCCCAGGTATCCCGCCGCATAGGCCTCGCGCACGGCCTCGTGCAACCGCCGCAGAACCGGGACGACTTCACCGCGAAGATAGATGAAGGCATGAGACGACCTGATGGCGTAGCACGCGATCACGATGCCCTCGATGAGGCTGTGCGGGTTCGCGAAGAGGAGCGGGATGTCCTTGCAGGTCCCGGGCTCCGATTCGTCGGCGTTGACAACTAGATAGTGCGGTTTTCCATCTCCCTGCGGAATGAACTGCCATTTCATTCCGGTGGGGAATCCCGCGCCGCCCCGCCCTCGCAGACCGGAGTCCTTGACGTAGGCGATCAGGTCGTCCGGCGACATGGCGAGCGCTTTGCGCAGGCCCTCGTACCCTTCGTGCCTCCGGTAGACGTCGAGCGTCCACGACGCGTCCTCGTCCCAGAAGGCCGACAGCACGGGTGCGAGCAGCTTCTCGGGGCTGCTGCCTTTCAGCTCGGGTGCCAAGGTCATCACTCCCCCTCCTCGGCGGTAGGCCCCGCCGGGTGGGCGGGGTCGGAGGCCGACGTGTCCTGCGGCGCGTCGTGCGAACTCAGGTGCTCGGTGGGCGAGGGGTCGTGCGGCGTCGCGTCGCTCGGCGTCCTGTCCTGCGGCTCGTCGTGCGGCCCGCCGTCGCGCGGATGGACCACGCGCGCGGGTGCGGTCTCTCCCCTTGCCAGGCGAAGACCCACCAGCGACGCCGGTCCCGCTCCGCCGCTCGCCTCGACGGCCCCCTCGCGCTCGTCGGGGAAGCCCGCCAGGATCCGGGCGGTCTCCTTGAAGGTGCACAGCGGCGCACCTCGCGTGGGCGAGACGGTGCGTCCGATCCGCAGGTCGTCGACGAGACGCTTCGCGCTCTGCACGGTCTGGTTGTCGAAGAACTCCCAGTTGACCATCACGACCGGCGCGAAGTCGCAGGCCGCGTTGCACTCGATGTGCTCCAGAGTGATCTTCCCGTCGTCGGTGGTCTCACCGTTGCCGACACCCAAGTACTCCTGGAGCCCTTCGAAGATGGCGTCGCCGCCCATCACCGCGCACAGCGTGTTGGTGCACACGCCCACCTGGTAGTCGCCGCTGGGGCGGCGCCGGTACATGGTGTAGAAGGTGGCGACCGCCGTGACCTCGGCCGTCGTCAGGTCGAGCACGTCCGCGCAGAACCGCATCCCGGTCCGCGTGACGTGCCCCTCCTCCGACTGCACCAGGTGCAACAGCGGCAGGAGCGCGGACCGGGAGTCGGGGTAGCGGGCGATGATCTCGCGCGCGTCCGCCTCCAGCCGGGCTCGGACGTCGTCCGGGTAGGCGGGCGCGGGCAGTTCGGGCATGCCCAGGCTGACGCCCCGCTCGGAAGAAGAGGTGGTCACCGGTCGACGCCTCCCATCACGGGGTCGATGGACGCGACGGCGACGATGACGTCGGCGACCTGGCCGCCCTCGCACATCGCCGCCATGGCCTGCAGGTTGGTGAAGGACGGGTCCCGGAAGTGGACCCGGTAGGGGCGGGTGCCTCCGTCGGAGACGGCGTGCACCCCGAGTTCGCCCTTGGGCGACTCGACCGCCGCGTACGCCTGTCCCGGCGGCACGCGGAAGCCCTCGGTGACCAGCTTGAAGTGGTGGATGAGGGCCTCCATGGAGGTGCCCATGATCTTCTTGATGTGGTCGAGGGAGTTGCCGAGACCGTCGGGGCCCAGGGCGAGCTGGGCGGGCCAGGCGATCTTCCGGTCGGCGACCATGACCGGGCCGGGCTGGAGCCGGTCCAGGCACTGCTCGACGATCCGCAGCGACTGCCGCATCTCCTCCAGGCGGATGAGGAAGCGGCCGTAGGAGTCGCAGGAGTCCGCGGTCGGGACGTCGAAGTCGTACGTCTCGTAGTCGCAGTAGGGCTGGGTCTTGCGCAGGTCGTGGGGCAGGCCGGTGGAGCGCAGGATCGGGCCGGTGGCGCCGAGGGCCATGCAGCCGGCCAGGTCGAGGTAGCCGACGTCCTGCATACGGGCCTTGAAGATGGGGTTCCCGGTGGCGAGCTTGTCGTACTCGGGGAGGTTCTTCTTCATCTTCTTCACGAACTCGCGGATCTGGTCCACCGCGCCGGGCGGCAGGTCCTGGGCGAGTCCGCCCGGGCGGATGTACGCGTGGTTCATTCGCAGGCCCGTGATGAGCTCGTAGATGTCGAGAATCATTTCACGATCACGGAATCCGTAGATCATGATCGTGGTCGCGCCCAGTTCCATGCCGCCGGTGGCGATGCACACCAGGTGGGAGGAGAGCCGGTTCAGCTCCATGAGGAGCACCCGGATGATCGTGGCGCGCTCGGTGATCTGGTCCTCGACGCCCAGGAGCTTCTCGACGGCGAGACAGTAGGCGGTCTCGTTGAAGAAGGACGTCAGGTAGTCCATGCGCGTCACGAACGTGGTGCCCTGGGTCCACGTGCGGTACTCGAGGTTCTTCTCGATGCCGGTGTGGAGGTAGCCGATGCCGCAACGGGCCTCGGTGACCGTCTCGCCCTCGATCTCCAGGATGAGGCGGAGCACCCCGTGGGTGGAGGGGTGCTGCGGGCCCATGTTGACGACGATGCGCTCGTCGTCGGCGCGGGCCGCGGACTGGACGACCTCGTCCCAGTCGCCACCGGTGACGGTGTAGACCGTGCCCTCGGTGGTCTCACGGGCGGATGCCGTCGAGGAGGCGGTCCCGGAGGCACTCGATGAGGGGTGGTGGCCGGGCGACGGGTTGGTGGTGCTCATGAGTACGACCTCCGCTGGTCCGGAGCCGGGATCTGGGCGCCCTTGTACTCGACGGGGATGCCGCCGAGGGGGTAGTCCTTGCGCTGCGGATGGCCCGGCCAGTCGTCGGGCATCATGATCCGCGTCAGCGCCGGGTGGCCGTCGAAGACGATCCCGAAGAAGTCGTAGGTCTCGCGCTCGTGCCAGTCGTTCGTGGGATACACGGAGACCAGGGACGGGATGCGCGGGTCGGCGTCCGGGGCGCTGACCTCCAGGCGGATCAGCCGGTTGTGGGTGATCGAGCGCAGGTGGTAGACGGCGTGCAGCTCGCGCCCCTTGTCGTTGGGGTAGTGGACGCCCGAGACGCCGGTGCACAGTTCGAAGCGCAGGGCCGGGTCGTCGCGCAGGGTGGCGGCGACGCGCGGCAGGTGCTCGCGCTCGATGTGGAAGGTGAGTTCGCCGCGGTCGACGACCGTCTTCTCGATCGCGTTCTCGGGGAGCAGTCCCTGTTCCTCCAGCGCGCCCTCGAGTTCGTCGGCCACCTCGTCGAACCAGCCGCCGTAGGGGCGGTTCGTCGCACCGGGAAGCCGGACCGAGCGGACCAGGCCGCCGTAGCCGGAGGTGTCGCCGCCGTTGGCGGCTCCGAACATGCCGCGCTGGACGCGGACCTCCTCCCCGCCCTGGCCCCGCTGGCCGGGGAGGTTGGAGGCGGAGAGGTCCTTCTCGGGGTTCACCCCGTTCGAGGAGCCGTCTGCGCCGTGGGTGCCGTTCGCGTCGCTCACCGCAGCAGCCCCTTCATCTCGATCATGGGCAGGGCCTTGAGCGCCGCTTCCTCCGCCTCGCGGGCCGCCTCCTCGGCGTTCACGCCCAGCTTGGTGTTCTGGATCTTCTGGTGGAGCTTGAGGATCGCGTCCAACAGCATCTCGGGGCGTGGCGGGCAGCCCGGGAGATAGATGTCCACGGGGACGATGTGGTCGACGCCCTGGACGATCGCGTAGTTGTTGAACATGCCGCCGGAGGAGGCGCACACGCCCATGGAGATGACCCACTTGGGGTTCGGCATCTGGTCGTAGACCTGCCGCAACACCGGCGCCATCTTCTGGCTCACCCGGCCGGCGACGATCATCAGGTCGGCCTGGCGGGGCGAACCGCGGAAGACCTCCATGCCGAAGCGCGCCAGGTCGTAGCGGCCCGCGCCGGTGGTCATCATCTCGATGGCACAGCAGGCGAGGCCGAAGGTGGCGGGGAAGACGGACGCCTTGCGCACCCAGCCCGCGGCCTGCTCGACGGTGGTCAGCAGGAAGCCGCTCGGCAGTTTTTCTTCGAGTCCCATGACTTAAAGGCCCCTCAGTCCCATTCCAGGCCGCCGCGCCGCCATACGTACGCGTACGCCACGAAGACGGTGAGCACGAAGAGCAGCATCTCCACGAGCCCGAAGACACCCAGGGCGTCGAAGGTGACGGCCCAGGGGTAGAGGAAGACGATCTCGATGTCGAAGACGATGAAGAGCATCGCCGTCAGGTAGTACTTGATCGGGAAGCGCCCGCCGCCGGCCGGCGTGGGGGTCGGCTCGATTCCGCACTCATAGGCCTCGAGCTTGGCGCGGTTGTAGCGCTTCGGCCCGATCAGCGTGGCCATGACCACGGAGAAGATCGCAAAGCCTGCTCCGAGGGCTCCCAGTACGAGGATGGGCGCATAAGCGTTCACCGCTCCTCGCTCCTCTCAGTCGGCACTGACTGCTGGCGATGGCGTCGGACCCGCGACCGCCCCACCGCGCCGCCCACCCCGTCCGTCCTGACGAAGATCGCGAACATGTGAAGCAGGTCACAAGCCCAACTGCCTCGCATCCTATGCCCGCCGCTCTGTGATCTGCGACACGGGGTATTACGCAAGCTTTGTGATCTCCACCACCTGACGAACGATCATGAAGTCGTATCAGCAGTGATCTTCATACGCGAAGCGTCAGAGTGATCACAAGAAGTGACATTTTCGCTCGTCACCGCAGGCCGCAGGGGGCGTCTCAATATCAAGAGGGTTCCCTTGCATGCAAATTGGAGCTGGACGGCGCCTCCTGATAGAGGTCCGCGTTCACACATCAGAGGGAGTCCGGCTCGCGCAGTGGACGTGTGCACACGTTCACGAGCGGAACCCGTCGCGCCGCTTGCGCGAGACACGGCCGCCCCGGTAACCGTTCCGTGACCTCCGCCACATTCGTCAGGTCCGGTTAAGAAGCGGGCTTGGCCAACGGTCGTCACCGATGGTAGGCAGCGGGCAATCCGGGCGTAACGACGAAAACCCATGATCACAGGCTTGATCACCTGCGTCCGCAATGTCCGTTACGGCGTCAATAAAGAACGGCGGAACAGGTATTTGGGGCACCCGTTGAACAACTGTGGCGCAGCACACGTTTCTTGAAGGTATGGAGGAGCCCCTGATACCGGTTGTACCCATGTCCCACACCGCTCACATACGCAGCCACCGGAAACCCCGCCGCAGCGCGTCGACGATCGCGATGCGGGCCGGAGTCGCCAGTGGTGTCCTCGGCACGCTGGCCGTCGCCACAGCAGCCGGCACGGCCAACGCCGCCGAGCCGGTGACACAGACGCTCGAACTGCCCGTGCTCACCGGCGACTTGGCCGCCCAGGTCGCACAGTCCGCCCAGGCCACGCAGCAGGCCGCGGCGAACTACCAGCTCCACGCCGAGCGTGACGCCGCCGCAGCGGCGGCCGCCAAGGAAGCCAAGAAGGACCTCGCGCACGCCAAGGCCGAGGCGAAGCAGAAGGCCGAGGCCGCCCGCAAGGCCGCCGCCGAGCGGGCCACGCGCGCCGCCGAGCGGACCACGCTCTCCGCCCCGGCGAGCAGCAACAGCGTCACCCACACCAGCAGCTCCACCGCGACCGGTTCGGCCGCGGCCGTCATCGCCTTCGCCAGGGCGCAGATCGGCGACGCCTACGTCTCCGGCGGCACCGGCCCCAACTCGTGGGACTGCTCGGGGCTGATGCAGACGGCCTTCAAGCAGGTCGGCATCGACCTGCCGCGCGTCTCGCAGGACCAGTCGACCGCCGGCACCCAGGTCTCCCTGGACAACCTGCAGCCGGGCGACATCCTGTACTGGGGCAGCGCGGGCAGCGCCTACCACGTGGCGGTGTACGTCGGCGACGGCATGTTCGTCGGCGCGCAGAACCCCTCCACCGGCGTCGTGGAGAAGCCGCTGTCCTACGACCCGCCGTCCGGCGCGGTCCGGGTGCTCTGACACCCACCCGGCGCTCCCGCGAGGGCGCCGCACGCACGCAAGGGCCGCAGCCGCTCGGGGGCAGCGGCCCTTCGGGCTGCCCCGGCGCGGCCCCACACGGCCCTCAGCGCACCCTGGGAGAGCCCGAACGGGCCCCTGCGGCCCGGGAGGTCGCCCGAGTCGACCCAGCCCGCCGGAGCCCGCACGGAAGGCTGCGCGTGCGATCCACGTGAGCGAGCGCCGCGCGGACGGCCGGGAGACCGGACGAGCGGCCGATCGGGTGAGCACGCGATCCAGCGGGCAGGCGATGCGGCGAGTAGGCGATCGAGCGGCCCCGAGCGAAGGCTGACGGAAGCCAAATAGGCGTCGCGCGCCGGGCATTCACCCCTTACCGGAGCACTGCGAGAGTGTCGGACATGTCGGACACCTCGTCAGCGCAGCGAACCGGGAGGACAGCCCGGCGGGAGGCCGACCCCTCGCACGCCGGGCCGTCCGGCGGCGGGAGGGCTCACCCGGCGGCGGGACTTAGCCGCCCGAACGGCGAATCGGGCGCCCCGACGGCGGATCGGGCGAACCGGAGCGAAGGCTGACGGAAGCCAAATAAGCGTCGCGCGCCGGGCATTAACCCCCTACCGGAGCACTGCGAGAGTGTCGGACATGTCGGACACCTCGTCAGCGCAGCGAACGGGGGGACAGCCCGGCGGGGGCGGAGTCCTCGGGTGCCCGGCCGCCCGTGGCGGGGCCGGGCCGGGCCGGGCCGCCCGGTGATGGATCGGGCGGCCGGGGTGTGGGGGCAGGCCTTGGGTCAGGCCTTGGGGGCTACCTTGCTCAGGCCGTTGATGATGCGGTCCATGGCGTCGCCGCCCGTGGGGTCGGTCAGGTTGGCGAGCATCTTCAGGGTGAACTTCATCAGCATCGGGTGGGTCAGGCCGCGCTGGGCCGCGATCTTCATGACCTTCGGGTTGCCGATGAGCTTCACGAACGCGCGGCCCAGCGTGTAGTAGCCGCCGTAGGTGTCCGCGAGGATCCGCGGGTAGCGCTGGAGGGCGAGTTCACGCTGGCCGGGGGTGGCGCGGGCGTGGGCCTGGACGATGACGTCGGCGGCGATCTGCCCCGATTCCATGGCGTATGCGATGCCTTCGCCGTTGAAGGGGTTCACCAGGCCGCCGGCGTCGCCGACCAGCAGCAGGCCCTTGGTGTAGTGCGGCTTGCGGTTGAAGGCCATCGGCAGGGCCGCCCCGCGGATCGGGCCGGTCATGTTTTCGGGGGTGTATCCCCAGTCCTCCGGCATGGACGCGCACCAGGCCTTGAGGACCTCGCGCCAGTCCAGCTCCTTGAAGGAGTCGGAGGTGTTGAGCACGCCCAGGCCGACGTTGGACGTCCCGTCGCCCATGCCGAAGATCCAGCCGTAGCCGGGCAGCAGCCGGTCCTCGCCCGGGCCGCGGCGGTCCCACAGCTCCAGCCAGGACTCCAGGTAGTCGTCCTCGTGGCGCGGGGAGGTGAAGTAGGTGCGGACCGCGACGCCCATCGGGCGGTCCTCGCGGCGGTGCAGGCCCATCGCCAGGGACAGGCGGGTGGAGTTTCCGTCGGCGGCCACCACGAGCGGGGCGCGGAAGGTGACTTCGCGCTTGTCCTCCCCCAGCTTGGCGTGCACGCCGGTGATGCGGCCGGTGCGGTCGTCGAGGATCGGGGCGCCGACGTTGCAGCGCTCGTAGAGGCGGGCGCCGGCCTTCTGGGCCTGCCGGGCGAGCTGCTCGTCGAAGTCGTCGCGCTTGCGGACGAGCCCGTAGTCGGGGAAGGAGGCGAGGTCGGGCCAGTCGAGTTGCAGCCGCACCCCGCCGCCGATGATCCTCAGGCCCTTGTTGCGCAGCCAGCCGGCTTCCTCGGAGATGTCGATGCCCATGGCCACGAGCTGCTTGGTGGCGCGCGGGGTGAGGCCGTCGCCGCAGACCTTCTCCCGCGGGAACTCGGTCTTCTCCAGCAGGAGCACGTCGAGGCCGGCCTTGGCGAGGTAGTAGGCGGTCGTGGAGCCGGCCGGTCCCGCGCCGACGACGATCACATCGGCGGTGGTCTCGGAGAAGGGCTCGGCGTGGGGCTCGTTCACGGCGGTCACGGCGGGATCTCCCCAAGTTCGGAATCTGCGTGCCGACCGGCACTGGACACGGGCAGTCTATTCAGCAGAATTGATCACCTGGCTGAAGGGCTGCCCCGTGAACCGAGCTCTGCCCGCAGTACGGCTGCGCGTTCCGACGGACGAGGACGCGGTCGCCTGGCACCGGGTCTTCGACGACCCGGAGGTCATGGAGTTCCACGGAGGCAGGTCCGCCGAGCTGTCGGTCTACGAGGAGCTCACCGCCCGCCAGCGCCGGCACGACGCCGAACGCGGCTTCTGCCTGTGGACGGTGCTGGACCGCGACGACCGGGTGGTCGGCTTCACCGGCGCCCAGCCGTGGCCCTGGGAGTGGGGCCCGCGGGGCGAGATCGAGATCGGATGGCGGCTCGGGCGGCCGCACTGGGGGCACGGGTATGTGACCGCGGCGGCGCGGATGGCCCTGGAGCGGGTTCGGGCGGCGGGGGCGCCGGGGGTGGTGGCGATGGTCGACGCGCGCAACGAGCGGTCGATCGCCGTCGCGCGGCGGCTGGGCATGCGGCTCGCGGAGGTCTTCACGACCCCCGAACCCGAGCGGGAGGGGCACTGCTACCGCCTCGCCCTGTGACGTTGAGTGGCCGTCGGCTACAGGACGACGCCTGACGCTTCCCGGCGGCCTGCGGGGCGGTCGCCCTTCCCGTACCGCTGGGACCAAAAGCGAGGGCGAGGGCGAGGGCGGCGGAGGCGCGGGCGTGCGGGAACCGCGCGTGCCGGGACCGGGCGGGAGCGGCCTCCGGCGCGAACCGGACCGTGTACAAGACCCCTTCGCGACGATCCCGCACTGACCCGGAGGGGACCCGGCCGGGAGGGGACCCGGCCGGGACCTGGAGAAGGCGGGGGCCGCCCGAGGGTCCCTGGGCGGGACCCGCTCGGGCCGCTCAGGCTTCCTTGAAGCCCCGGTGGAGGGTGACCACGCCGCCGGTCAGGTTGCGCCAGGCGACCTTCGACCAGCCGGCCTTGCGCAGATGCCCGGCGAGGGCGGGCTGGTCGGGCCAGGCGCGGATGGACTCGGCGAGGTAGACGTAGGCGTCGGGGTTGGAGGAGACCGCGCGGGCGACCGGCGGCAGGGCGCGCATCAGGTACTCGGTGTAGACGGTCCGGAAGGGCGCCCAGGCGGGGTGCGAGAACTCGCAGATGACGACCCGGCCGCCGGGCCTGGTCACCCGGTGCATCTCGCGCAGCGCGGCGTCGAAGTCCTGCACGTTGCGCAGGCCGAAGGAGATGGTGACGGCGTCGAAGGTGTCGTCCTTGAAGGGCAGCCTGGTCGCGTCCCCGGCCGTGAACGGCAGCCAGGTGTGCTTGCGCTTGCCGACCTGGAGCATCCCGAGCGAGAAGTCGCAGGGGACGACGTAGGCGCCGGTCCGGGCGAAGGGGAGCGACGAGGTGGCCGTGCCGGCCGCGAGGTCCAGGACCTTCTGCGCGGGCCGGGCGTCGACCGCCTTGGCGACCTCCTTGCGCCACCGGCGGTCCTGGCCGAGGGACAGCACGTCGTTGGTGACGTCGTACCGTTCCGCCACGCGGTCGAACATCGAGGCGACTTCGTTGGGCTGCTTGTTCAGGGAGGCGCGGGTCACCCGCCCATTGTGGCAGCCCGGCCCCCGGCGGCTCACGGCAGGAGCCTCGGTTCCTTCCGTGCCGCGACGTCCTCGACCCACCCGCACAGCAGCACGAAGACGCCGGTCAGCAGCCAGCCCACGCCGAACAGGAACCACTGACTGTCCAGCGGCAGGTACGTCTCGAACGCGGGGACGTCCCAGAACCGGTCGATCAGCGGCACGGCCAGGATCAGCGCGATCTCGTGCCACAGGTAGACCGTGACCGCGCGCGCGTTGAAGACGGTCACGATCCGGTCCGCCCGCCGGTGGCGGGCGAGCCCGGCGAAGTCGATGCCGAAGTACGTCTTCGCCCACATCAGCGGCAGGACGAAGCCGGCCGACCAGAAGGCCTGCGCGAGCGGGTTCTCGTCGAGGTCGTAGGTTCCGGCTCCGGCCCGGTGCGCGAAGGCGTACCAGCCGCCGAAGCCGAGCGCCGCCAGGGACGCCACGGCGACCGGGGCGGGCCTCATGCGCCGCAGGATCCCGTCGCGGTGTGCGAAGCCGAGCATCCAGCAGCACAGGTACGTCGACAGGTCCCACACCGCGGTGCCGACACGGCCGTCCGGGGCCGCCCGTAGGAAGGCCAGTACCAGGACGGGCGCGAGGGAGAGCGCCAGGACGGGCGCGGGGGCGAGCCGGAACAGGCGCAGCAGCAGCGGCGAGAGCAGGACGAACCAGAGGTAGGTCCGCAGGTACCACAGGATCTCCCAGGCCTGCTCGGCCCAGGCGTCGCCCGGCGGGTCGCCCAGCGGCACCACCCAGTAGACGATGTCCCAGCCCGGTATCCAGCCGTGCACCAGCATCGCCAGGACGACGAAGACGCCCCAGAACCAGAAGGGCGGCAGGAGCCGGCGCAGGCGGCCGCGCACCACCCCCACGGCCGGCCGCTCCAGGGACTTCGCCATGAGGGTTCCGGCCAGGGCGAACATGACCCCCATGGAGGGAAAGACCATGCCCGCCCAGGCCCAGCCGAAGGTGTGATAGGCGACGACCCTGATCAGGGCGAGGGCGCGCAGGGTGTCGAAGTAGCGGTCGCGCTGGGGGACCTGACTGTCAGGGGGCTGCGGCCGGCGGGCGTGCCGCCGGGCGGGCCGGGTGTCCTGCGCCTGCTGGTCCCGGCTCACCGGGTCGCTCCCGCCGGGGTGCCGACCTCGCCCGTGCGCTTCAGTTTCTGCCAGCGCAGCCGGCCGCCGGTGAGGGCGGTGACGCAGGAGTGGATGAGGACCAGGTACATCATCTGGCGGTAGGCCAGCTGCTGGAGCGGCATCATCAGCAGGTAGCGGTACTTCTCGCGGTCCAGGCGGAACGCGTAGGCGGCGCAGACCAGTTGGACGCCGAGGACGGCCAGCCAGGCCAGCAGGGACGCCCGGAAGTCGATGAAGATCATCGAGTAGGCGGTGAAGACGTCGATGAGGGGGGCGAAGAGCGGTGTGACGATCTGGAAGAGCACCACCAGCGGCATGCCCACCCGGCCGAAGCGGCCCGAGGGCCCCCGGTCCGTCAGGCACCCGCGGTGCTTCCACAACGCCTGCATCGTGCCGTAGGACCAGCGGTAGCGCTGGGACCAGAGCTGCTTCAGGGAGCCCGGCGCCTCCGTCCAGGCCCTGGCGTGTTCCTGGTAGACGACCCGCCGGCCCGCGCGGTGCATGGCGATGGTGATGTCGGTGTCCTCGGCGAGGGTGTCCTCGCTCATGCCGCCGGCCTCCAGCACGGCGTCACGGCGGAACGCCCCGATCGCGCCGGGGATGGTCGGCATGCAGCGCAGCAGGTCGTACATGCGGCGGTCGAGGTTGAAGCCCATCACGTACTCGATGTGCTGCCAGGCGCCGATGACCGTGTCGCGGTTGCCGACCTTCGCGTTGCCCGCGACCGCGCCGACCTCCGGGTCCGCGAAGGGCTGCACCAGCTGGTGCACGGCGTCCGGCTCGAAGACCGTGTCGCCGTCCATCATCACGACGATGTCGTGACGGGCGGCGCGGACGCCGTTGTTGAGGGCGGCGGGCTTGCCGGCGTTGTCCTGGCGGATGACGCGCACGTCGGTCATGCCGAGGGACCGCGCCGCCTCGCGGGCGATCTCGGACGTGCCGTCGGTCGAGCCGTCGTCCACGACGACGACCTCGATCGGGTGGGTGCTCCCCGCCAGCGACTTCAGGGTGTTGGCGATGCACTCCTTCTCGTTGTACGCCGGGACGATCACGCTCACCGGCCGGGTGACCTCGGCTCCCCAGGCGAACCGGCGTCTGTTGCGCTGCCGGAAGTGGCGACGGGCCAGGAGCAGCATCATCGCGAAGCGGCCCATGACGGCCACGCCGACGACCATCAGCCCCACGGACAGCGCCGGAACGGTCCACTCGGCGACGGCGACGGCGGCGACGAGGGCCTTGCCCTCGTACAGGGTGACGCCGCTGGCCCTGCGGTGGGCGGCCTGCAAGCCGCCCGCCCGCTGCCCCGCCGCCGTGCCCGGGGCGTCGCCGGCCGCGGTGTCCTGCTGCTGGAGTACCCCGCTGATGGTGGTGAACGTGTAGCCCGCGGCCTTCATCTTCTTGATGTAGGCGGGCAGGGCTTCGATCGTCTGCGAGCGTTCGCCGCCCGCGTCATGGAAGAGCACCGACGCGCCCTTGCCGTCGGCCGGAGTGGCCCACTGGACGATCTTCGAGACGCCCGGCCGCTTCCAGTCGTCGCTGTCGGTGTCGACGAAGACGCTGGTGTAGCCGTCCTCGCCGAGTTCCTTGTAGACCGGCCAGCTGTAGTCGTCGATGGCGTCGGTCTCGGAGGAGTACGGGGCGCGGAACAGCGTCGTCGTGATGCCGGCCGCTCCGGCCAACGCCAGCTGGGTCTGCGTCATCTCGCGCCGGACGCGGGCGGACGACTGGTAGGAGAGGTCGACGTGGGTGAAGGTGTGGATGCCCACCTCCTCGCCCTGCCGGACCATGTCCGCGACGATGTCCGGGTACCGCGAGACCATCGAGCCGACCAGGAAGAACGTGCCGGGCACGTCGTACTCGCGCAGGATCCGCAGCACCTGGGGGGTCCAGGTCGGGTTCGGGCCGTCGTCGAAGGTCAGCGCGATCGTCTTGTCCGGCACCGAGACGGTGGTGGCCCGGCCGCCCCGGAACGTCAGGACGGGGCCGCCGTCGAGGACCTCGTCGGGGACGTCGCCGGCACTGGCCCCGGTGCGCACGCGCTGGTCGCCGCCGACCTCGGCGCGCAGATAGCCGTCGAGGAGCATCACGCTGGTGAGCGCGAGCAGGAGCAGCAGGGCGAGGATGACGCGCGGCTTCTGCAGCGCGGCGGCCCTGCCCGCCGCCCGTTCGATGCGGGTCGGGGCGCGGCGGCGGCCACGGCCGCGGCCGCGGGAGGTGGTGGTCGTCATGGAAGTGGCGGTGCTCCGGTCAGTCGGCGACCGCGGCGGCGGTCGCGGTCGCGGCGGTCTCGGTCGTGATCGCGGCGGTCTCGGTCGCGGCCGGGCCGGGCGGCTCGCCGGTGGCGGCGCCCTCGGGCGGGGCGCCGGTGGGACGGGCGGGCGGGGTGCCGGCGCCGCCCTGCGGCCGGACGCCGCCGGGTCCCGAGTCCTGGGCGCCACGCCGGCCCCCGTCGCCGAACGGCAGCAGCGAGGACGGGGTCAGCGAGGTGCCCCAGCCCATGAACGCGGCGCCGAGGACGGTCGCGTAGGCGAGACAGCCCACGCCCAGCAGGAGGCCGATCCGGCGCAGCAGCTTCGATCGGCGTCCGGAGGTGTCGACGAACACGGGCCCCTCGGCGCAGGCGTCGTCACGTTTGCGGCCGCGACGGCTGCCGCGAGCGGCGGCACGGCTTTCGATGACAGGCTCGGATTGCATTCCCCGGATGTTAGGGAGCCTTTATGCGGTGCAAACTCTGTGCTGCTTGTGAAAGGCCGATGAGAAACGCCCGAACCTGTCCTCCGCCTGAGAGTCCGGGGGAAATCCCGCGCCCCGTCCATCCCCTACGTGAGGGGTGATTGCCCTTTTTCGTACGGTCAGTTGTCGCCTTTTGCTCGCTTGCGTCCATGAACCGACCGCGTGCCCGCTGTTCCCTCGCGGACCGCCCGCTTGTGAGACATTTCCCTTTCGGGAGCAGGCATTGTTCCCGGCGGGGACAGAATCCATGAGAGCGGGTGCGTACGCAATGAGGAGTTTCCTGATGCCGACGGCCGGGGTGGTCTGCCTGTTCGCCCTGGCCGTCACGGGATGCTCCGCGGAATCCGGCGCCACGTCGGACGCGGCGCCCCCGGCCGCCGGGCGGACCGGCGGCAGCGGTTCCGCCAGTCCCTCACCCGGCGACGGGTCCACGTCGCCGGCCACCGCCGCGGGCACCTCCTACGCGCCCTACGTGAGCGCGGCGGAGGCCTCGGACACCGACTCGGCCGGCTCGCCGACGGCGTACAACCTGGCGTTCGTCATCTCGCGCGGCAGCGCCTGCACCCCGACGTGGAACGGCGTGAACGCCATCGGCGACCCGGTCGTGACCTCCCGCGTCTCGAAGCTGACGAAGACGGGCGCCACGGCGCGCGTCTCCTTCGGCGGCGCCTCCGGCGCCGAGCTGGCGGCCTCCTGCGACAGCGTCTCCGCGCTGGCGAGGGCCTACGGCCAGGCGCTCGACGCGGCGGGCTCCGCCCAGGCCGACTTCGACGTCGAGGGCGACGAGCTGACCGACGCCGACTCGGTGGACCTGCGCTCCCGGGCGATCGCCGCGCTCCAGAAGGAACGCCCGGACCTGGAGGTCTCCTTCACGCTCCCGGTGATGCCGTCCGGACTGGACGCCGACGGCCTCGCGCTGCTGGCGTCCGCGAACAAGTACGACGTGCAGGTCGCCACCGTCAACCTCATGACGATGAACTACGGCGAGTCGTACGCCGCCGACATGGGCGGGTACGCGATCGCCTCGGCGACGGCGGCCCAGGCCCAGTTGCGGAAGGTGTTCGGCACGACGGACGCCGACGCGTGGAAGGGCATGGCGCTCACGTCGATGATCGGCACGAACGACGTCGCGGGCGAGACGTTCTCGCTGGCCGACGCGGCACAGGTACGGGCGTTCGCCGTGCGGAAGGGGATCTCCTGGGTCTCCATGTGGTCGACGTTCCGCGACCGGCAGTGCTCGGCGGCCGACTCGGCGAAGGACGACGCCCTGACGAACTGCAGCGGGGTGAAGCAGAGTCCGGGCGCGTTCGCGCAGGCGTTCTCGAAGTGACGCCCCGCCCGCGAAGCACCGCCGCCCGCAGTCCCGCAGCCCCACCGGATCGCCCGATCGCCGGATCGCCGGACAACCGGAGGCCCTACCGGCGTCTGTAGACGAGGCGGCCCTCCGCCACCGTGGCCACGCAGGTGCTCGCGCCGCGCTCCGCGAGTTCGGCCTCGTCCCGGACGTCGAACACCGCGAAGCGGGCCGAGGAGTGCCGCTCCCGCGGCCGGGCGAACTCCACCGGGAGCCCGGAGGCGTACGGGTCGAGCGAGGGCGTCCCACCGGGCCGGCCGATCCGTCCCGTGCCCGCCAGCGCGGAGCGGTTCAATGCCTCCCGCACCACGGGGTTGCGCAGTTCCTCGCAGGCCGCCCGGACCGTGCCGTGCGCCAGCATGCGCTGCACACCCCGCCGGACGCTCGCGTTCCAGCGGGCGTCGTCCATGACGAGCGCCGCCAGCGCGTCCCCGGTCACCGGTTCGACGCCCAGTTCGCCGGCCTCGCGCGGGTCCGGGTGGTACGCCTCCTCCAGCAGCTCGTTGCCGTGCAGGTTGATCAGGCCCGGCGTCAGGATGCCGGGCCACGTCCGCACCCGTGCGCCGGGGTGGGCGGCGAGGAGTTCGTCCCGCGACCCGGCGCCGGCGATCCAGGCGCCCTCGACGGCGAGCGCCCGGCCCCGGGAATCCTCGTGAACGGTCAGCATGCGGCGGCTAGTTGGACGCCAGCAGCTTCAGCTCGGGGTGGGCCGTGCCGCCCGCGATCGCCGTCGACGAGATGTGGGACATGACCCGCTCGTCGACCGGGTCGTTCGCCGGGTCGTCGTGGACGACGAGGTGCTCGTAGGTCGTCGCGCGCTGCGCCGGCACCCGGCCCGCCTTGCGGATCAGGTCGATGATCTCCATGCGGTTGGAGCGGTGCTTGGCGCCCGCCGAGGAGACGACGTTCTCCTCCAGCATGATCGAGCCGAGGTCGTCCGCGCCGTAGTGCAGGGAGAGCTGGCCGACCTCCTTGCCCGTCGTCAGCCAGGAGCCCTGGATGTGGCGGACGTTGTCGAGGAACAGGCGGGCGATCGCGATCATCCGCAGGTACTCGAAGAGGGTCGCCTGGGTGCGGCCCTTCAGGTGGTTGTTCTCGGGCTGGTACGTGTACGGGATGAAGGCCCGGAAGCCGCCCGTGCGGTCCTGGACGTCCCGGATCATCCGCAGGTGCTCGATGCGCTCGGCGTTGGTCTCGCCGGTGCCCATCAGCATCGTGGACGTCGACTCGACGCCCAGCCCGTGCGCGATCTCCATGATCTCCAGCCAGCGCTCGCCGGACTCCTTGAGCGGCGCGATGGCCTTGCGCGGACGCGCGGGGAGCAGTTCGGCGCCGGCGCCCGCGAACGAGTCCAGACCCGCCGCGTGGATCCGGGTGATGGCCTCCTCGACCGTCACCTTGGAGATCCGCGCCATGTGCTCGACCTCGGACGCGCCCAGCGAGTGGATCACCAGCTGGGGGAACGCCTCCTTGATGGCCGCGAAGTGCCTCTCGTAGTACTCGACGCCGTAGTCCGGGTGGTGGCCGCCCTGGAACATGATCTGGGTGCCGCCCAGTTCGACGGTCTCGGCGCAGCGGCGCAGGATGTCGTCGAGGTCGCGCGACCAGCCCTTGGCGGTGTCCTTGGGGGCCGCGTAGAAGGCGCAGAACTTGCACGCCGTGACGCACACGTTCGTGTAGTTGATGTTCCGCTCGATGATGTACGTGGCGATGTGCTCGGTTCCCGCGTACAGCCGGCGGCGCACGGCGTCGGCGGCGGCGCCGAGCGCGTGCAGGGGCGCGTCGCGGTAGAGGTCGAGCGCCTCCTCCGGAGTGATCCGCCCACCGGCGGCGGCACGGTCGAGGACGGACTGAAGGTCGGCCTTCTCGGTCACCGGGAGCGTCCCTTTCGTCAAGGGTTGTGGACAGACCCAAGCCAGCCTACGCCAGCCGTCCCGACGTCCCGACCTCAGGCCGCGTACGCCCCGATCAGCACGCCCGCGAGCGTCCCGGCGAGCATGAACGGCCCGAACGGGACCAGCGTCTTGCGCCCCGCCCGCCGCGCGACGACCAGCGCGCCCACGTACAGCGCGCCGGACAGGAACGCCGCGAACGTGCCCAGCACGACCGTGGACCAGCCGTACCAGCCGAGGACGGCGCCCGCCCCGAGGGCCAGCTTCACGTCGCCGAAGGCCATGCCGCCGGGGTTCACCAGGTGCAGGACCAGATAGGCCGCGCCGAGGGCGGGCGCGCCCAGCAGGGCCGTCGTCCAGTGACCGGCGTGCTCGGGCAGCAGCGCGGCGCAGCCCAGCAGGGCCGGGGCGGCGGCCGCGAGCGGGAGGGTGAGCGGGTCCGGCAGCCGGTGCACCCGCAGGTCGACGACGCCGAGCAGCACCCCGGCCGGCGCGAGCGCCAGCCACACGGCCAGTTCGGGCCGCACACCGGTGGCGAGGGCGAGCGCCGCGCACACGGCGGCGGTGACGACGGGCAGCAGGACGCCGCCGGGGGCGTATCCCGCCGGGGAACCCGGCTCGGCGCGTCGGGCGCACCGGGGGCACCGCGCCCGTCCGAGCCACCCGCGGACCGGGTGCCCGGCCGGGCACTGCGTGCGCCACGCGCCGTCCGCCTCCTCCCACGGCGTGGAGAAGCGGTAGGCCGCCCGGGGCAGCAGCGCGCCGGTGACGACGCCCCACAGCGCGGCGACGGCGGCCAGTGTCAGGTCGTCGGGTGGTGTGGTCATCGTCAGCGATCGTAGGGATCCGCGGGAGGAGACGGCCACGGGCTGCGGCCGGCTACGGGTCCACCCGTGACATGCGCGCCACCGGGTTGCCCTCGGCCGCGCTGTCCGAGGCGTACGTCAGGTCGTCGCCGGTGGGGGTGAGCCGGACGGTGTGGGCCGTCGGGTTGCAGCCGCCGTGGTTGCCCTTCGCGCCGACCGACGTGGCGACGACCCCTTCGCGCGTCACCTGCTTCAGCGTCAGCACGTCGAGGCAGACCCCGCCGAGCACGTCCGTCTGCCGCAGCTCGCCCAGCTTCTGGCCGACGCCGGCCTGTCGGACCGTCACCCGGAACGTGCCCATCGGGAGGGAGCCGCCGAGGCCGGCGCCCTGGCCCTCCCAGGTGCCGACGTAGCGGGCCGGGAGCGCGGCGGACGTCCCGCCGTCGGTGGGGTCCGGGGTGCGGGCGGCCGCCGGCGGGGAGGAGCGGGCGTCGCTGCCGGAGGCGGAGTCGTGGTCGCCGTCCCCGCCGTCGGGGCGCAGGTGGAACAGGAACGCCGAACCGACCGTCACCGCCGCCAGCGCTCCCGCGACGGCGAGCGCGACGGTGCAGCTCAGCCGTCGCCCGCGGCCGTCCTCGCCCGGCGTCGCGGCGGCGGCCACGGTGACGGACATCCGGCCGGGACGTCCGTCCCCGCCCGCCGTGGGCTCGGCGTCCCGCGGCTCGGGCACGCCGCCCGGCGCGCCGCCGGGAGCCGTGGACGTCCGGTCCATGACCGGCGGCGGCCCGAACTCCCCCAGCGCCGCCGGGAACCCGCCGCCCGCCGACGCCGAAGACCCGCCCCGCGTTCCGGAGTGGGTCTCCCCCACCGGCCCGGAGGACCCGGCCGGGGAACCGCCCGCGGACCTCACCGCCGGACTGCTGAACTCCACCGGACCGGACACGAACGGACCGGACGGACCGAACACGCCAGACGGACCGGACGTACCGGACGCCGACGGGTCGGCCCCCGCCGCCGTCCCGGCCCCAGCCCCCGCCGCCGTTCCCGCCCCGGCCCCCGCCGCCGTTCCCTCCAGGTTCAGGAGCTGGACGGCGCTGCGGCTCACCTGGGCGACCAGGGGGGCCGGCAGCCAGCCCGCGGCGACCAGGCGGGTCGCGCCCTCGGGCGCGAGGCGGGCGGAGAGTGCGCCGGGGGCCGGCCGTGCGGCCGGGTCCTTGTCGAGGCAGGCCTCGACCACGTCCCGCAGTTCGCCCCGGAGCGGGCCGTGCGGGGCTCCCAGCTCGGGCGGCTCGTGCACGACCCGGTAGAGGAGGGCGGCCGAGGAGTCGCCGGGGAACGGGGGCAGGCCGGTGGCCGCGAACGCCAGGACCGCACCGAGGGAGAAGACGTCGGCAGCCGCGGACGCGCCCCGGCCGAGGATCTGCTCCGGGGCCATGTAGCCGGGCGAGCCGACGGAGACGCCGGTCGAGGTGAGCGAGGCCGTGCCGTCGATCGCGCGGGCGATGCCGAAGTCGATGAGCAGCGGGCCGTCCACGGTCAGCAGCACGTTGGACGGTTTCACGTCCCGGTGCACCAGCCCCAGGGCGTGCACGGTCGCCAGCGCCTCCGCCAGACCGGCCCCCAGCACGCGCACGGAGTGTTCGGGCAGCGGCCCGCCGGAGGCTACCGCCGCCGCGAGGGAGGGGCCGGCCGCGTAGCCGGTGGCGACCCAGGGCACCGCGGCCTCCGGGTCGGCGTCCAGGACCGGCGCGGTCCACGCCCCGCCGACGCGCCGCGCGGCCTCCACCTCACGCCGGAAGCGGGCGCGGAACTCCTCGTCGAGCGCGAGGTGCGGGTGGACGATCTTGACGGCGACCGTGCGGCCGCCGGCGCTGCGACCGAGGTAGACGCGGCCCATCCCGCCGGAGCCCAGCCGGCCGAGCAGCCGGTAGGGGCCCACGGTCGCGGGTTCGTCGTCTCCGAGCGGCTGCATGGGCGTCCACCCCTCCCCCGTCAGGACCCGCGGGCCGCGTCGGCCGCGGCCCGCTGCCCGTGGCCGGATTCCGTGCGCACGGGCTGTGCAGCAGACTACGCAGAACGGGGCTGGAGCAGTTCCACCCTGACGTCCGCCGGGAAGCCGGTCGTCGGGCCGACGCGGCGGGCGAACTCGGTCACGGCCGCCAGCTGGGCCGGGCCGAAACGGAAGTCCAGGGTGGTGAAGTACTGCTCCAGGACCTGCTCGTCGAACTCCTCCCAGCGGGCCGCCTGCTCGGCGACCTTGCCGACCTCGTCCAGGGAGAGGTTGCGGGAGTCGAGGAAGGCCTGGTGGACCTGGCGGGTGATGACGGGCTCGCGCTCCAGGTACTCGCGCCGGGCCGCCCACACGGCGAAGACGAAGGGCAGGCCGGTCCACTCCTTCCAGAGCGCGCCGAGGTCGTGGACCTCCAGGCCGAACCGGGGGCCGTCGAGCAGGTTGGCCCGCAGGGCCGCGTCGCCGATGAGGACGGCCGCCTCGGCCTCCTGCATCATCAGGCTGAGGTCGGGCGGGCAGGTGTAGTAGTCGGGCTGGACGCCGAAACGATCCGCCAGCAGGAGCTGTGCCAGGCGCACGGAGGTGCGGGAGGTGGAGCCGAGGGCGACGCGCGCGCCGTCCAGCTCCTCCAGCGGGACCTGGCTGACGATCACGCAGGACATCACCGGGCCGTCGCAGCCCACGGCGATGTCGGGGAAGGCGACCAGGTCGTCGGCGTTCTTCAGGAACTCGACGAGGGTGACGGGCCCGATGTCCAGCTCGCCGCGCACCAGCCGCTCGCTGAGCTTCTCGGGGGTGTCCTTGGTCAGCTCGAAGTCGAGGAGGGTGCCGGTTCTCGCGAGCCCCCAGTAGAGGGGCAGGCAGTTGAGGAACTGGATGTGGCCGACGCGCGGCCGGGTGCGAGAATTGTCCACATCGCGAGGCTAGACCCCTTCGGTCGCTCCCGGGTCTTCGCCCCCTGGGTCAACCCCTTTCGGGGATCTTCAAACCTCCGGGTGACGTGATCTTGACCTCTATTGCATCCGGGTGCCTGCGTGCTAGGCTCGCCGCAAGTTGCAGTTTGGTTTCCCTTGCAGTACAGAGCCTGCGGAGCATGTAACCGCGGGCTCTCGTCGTTTTCAGACGTATGCAGTTGTGCGGCACTTGCTTTCACGCTTGCAGGGTTCTGGAGCAGGGCAACCCTTTGGGCCCAAGGAGGGCTTATGGCTACCGGAACCGTGAAGTGGTTCAACGCCGAAAAGGGCTTTGGCTTTATCGCCCAGGAAGGCGGCGGCCCCGACGTCTTCGTCCACTACTCCGCGATCAACGCGCAGGGTTTCCGTTCGCTCGAGGAGAACCAGCAGGTCTCCTTCGACGTGACGCAGGGCCCGAAGGGTCCGCAGGCGGAGAACGTCACTCCCGTCTGATCTCCACACCCTGAGATCGCAAGTCTCTGAGAGCAGTACCCAAGGAGCCCTGTGCCTGTCGGCACGGGGCTCCTGCCTTTCCCGCCACCCTCCCCGGCTGCCTTCCCGGCCGCCTTTGACCGGCTGCCGTTGTCGGCGGCGGGTCCTAGGCTCCCTGCCCATGACCGACACCCCAGCCTCTGGTCCCGCGCCGTCGCCCTCCGCGGCGTCCGTTCCCGCCTTCGTCACCGCCACCCGCGTCTTCTACGACGCCGTCGCCGAGGACTACGCCGCGCTCTTCCGCGAGGAACTCGTCTCCCGGCCGCTGGAGCGGGCCCTGCTCGCCGTGTACGCCGAGCTGGTGGGGGCCGGCGGGCGGGTGGCCGACCTGGGGTGCGGGCCCGGCCGGACCACGCGGCGGCTCGCCTCGCTCGGGCTCGACGTGTCCGGGCTGGACCTGTCCGCGGCCATGCTGGCGATCGCCCGGCGCGAGAACCCGGGGATCCCCTTCGAGCAGGGCTCGATGCTGAAGCTGGACTTTCCCGACGAGGCCCTCGCCGGGGTCGTCTCCTTCTACTCCACGATCCACACACCGGTGGACGAGCTGCCGGCCCTCTTCGCCGAGTTCCGCCGGGTCCTGGCCCCGGGCGGTCACCTCCTGCTGGCCTTCCAGGTGGGCGACGAGCCCCGCCGTCACGAGCAGCCGTGGGGCCGCCCGGTCACCCTCGACTTCGAGCGCCGCCGCCCGGAGCGGATGGAGGAGCTGCTGGCGGGGGCCGGTTTCGCGATGGTGTCGCGCACGGTGCGCGAGCCGGACGCCGCTCTCGCCGAGCAGGTCCCCCAGGCCTTCCTGATCGCCCGCAGGCCGGGCGTCTGACGGGGCCTTCGCCCGTCCGCCGGGCCTCGGCCGGTCACACCCCCAGCCCGGCGGGGGCCGGGCCCAGGGGGTCCGCTGTGAGGAGCGTGGGCGAGCGGAGGGCCGCCTCGTAGGCCGCGCGCGCGAAGACGAACGGGCCGACGGGCAGCTCGCCCCACTGCTCGCGCTCCGGCCGGCGGAACGCGGACCAGGTGACGGTGCGGGCGCTCGCCTCGACGTGCGCGGTCAGCTCCCCGCACCGCGGGATTCCGCAGGAGCAGCCGAGGACGGCGGTGCGGCCCGCCGTGCCGCGGAAGGGGTCCCCGGGCACGTCGAGGACGCCCAGGCCCTCGTGCTGACGCCAGATCAGTTCGGCCGACTCGCGCTCCTGGTCCTCGAACTGGTCCCGCAGTTCCGGCCGCCACAGCTCGCGCGTCGCCCAGGCCGTGCGGGCGCGCAGGTCGACGCCGTCGACGCGCAGCCCCCAGGCGAGCGACGGGCCGCCGTCCCAGGGGTAGTGGAAGAACTCGATGCCGTTCACGGACCGCATCCTTCCGGCCCCCGGCCCGCCGCGCACGGCGTCTGCCCGCCCTGCCCGCCCTGCCCGTCCTGCCCGTCCTGTCCGTCCTGCCCGTCCATCACCGCGGGTAGAGACTCTCCACGTGGTCGGCGAAGTCGCGCATGATCGTCTCGCGGCGCAGTTTCATCGAGGGGGTGAGGTGGCCGGCGTGCTCGGAGAAGTCGGTCGGCAGGACGGCGAAGCGGCGGATCGACTCGGGGCGGGAGACCAGCTTGTTGGCCTCGTCGACCGCGCGCTGGAGCACGGCCTTCAGTTCCTCGTCGTCGACGAGGAGTTCGGCGGGGACGGGGTGCTTGCCGTGCATCTGACGCCAGTGGGTGAGGCCGTCGGGGTCGAGGGTGAGCAAGGCGGTGACGTAGGGGCGGCCGTCGCCGAGGACCAGGGCCTGGGAGATCAGCGGGTGCGAGCGCAGCCAGTTCTCCAGGGGCGCGGGGGCGACGCTCTTGCCGCCGGCCGTGATGATCATCTCCTTCTTGCGGCCGGTGATCGTCAGGTAGCCCTCGTCGTCCAGCTCGCCGAGGTCGCCGGTGGCCAGCCAGCCGTCGGGGGCCGCGGGCACGACCCCGCCGGCCGACGGGTCCCAGTAGCCGCGCAGGACGTGCTCGCCCGCGACGAGGATCTCGCCGTCGGCCGCGATACGGATCCTGGTGCCGGGCAGCGGCCAGCCCACCGTGCCCAGACGCGGTTTCATCGGCGGGGTCACCGTGGTCGCGGCGGTCGTCTCGGTGAGGCCGTAGCCCTCGTAGATCTCGATGCCCGCGCCGAGGTAGAACGCGGAGAGGCGGCGGCCCAGCGGGGAGCCGCCGCAGATGGCGTGGCGCACGCGCCCGCCCATGGCGTTGCGGATGCGGCGGTAGACGAGCGGGTCGTAGAGGGCGCGGGCCGCGCGCAGGGTGGCCGCCGGGCCGGATCCGGTCCCGGTCTTGTGGGCCTCGACCGCTTCGCCGTAGCGGCGGGCCACGCCGGCCGCGCGGTCGAAGGACGCCACCCGGCCGCTCGCCTCCGCCTTGGCGCGGGCCGTGTTGAAGACCTTCTCCAGCATGTAGGGGATGGCCAGGAGGCAGGTGGGTCTGAAGGCCGCGAGGTCCGGCAGGAGGTCCTCGGACTTGATGCTGGGGGCGTGGCCGAGGCGGACGCGGGCCCGTACGCAGGCGATCGCGACCATCCGGCCGAAGACGTGGGACATGGGGAGGAAGAGCAGGACGGAGAGTTCGTCGTCCTTGGACCGGAAGACCGGGTAGAGGAGTTCGATCGCGTTGTCGACCTCGGCGAAGAAGTTGCCGTGGGTGAGCGCGCAGCCCTTGGGGCGGCCGGTGGTGCCGGAGGTGTAGATGAGGGTGGCGAGCGTGTCGGGGACGAGCATGCCCCGGCGGATCTCGACCTCGGCGTCCGGGACGCGCTCGCCCGCGTCGATCAGCCGGTCCACGTGGCCCTTGTCCATCACCCACAGGTGGTGCAGGTCGGGCAGCCGGTCGAGTTCGGGGCCCAGGGCGGCGGCCTGGCCGGCCGTCTCGGTGACCAGCGCGACCGCGCCGGAGTCCTGGAGGATCCAGCGGGTCTGGAACGTCGAGGACGTCGGGTAGATCGGGACGGTGACCAGGCCGGCCGCCCAGGCCGCGAAGTCGAGCAGCGTCCACTCGTAGGTGGTGCGGGCCATGATGGCGAGCCGGTCGCCGGGGACCAGCCCCTCCGCTATCAGTCCCCTGGCCACCGCGTGGACCTGGGCGGCGAAGCGTTCCGCCGTGATGTCCGTCCAGTCGCCGTCCGGCCCCTTGCGGCTGAGGACCACGGCGTCGGGGGCGGCGGCCGCGTTGTCGTAGGGGAGGTCGGCGAGCGAGCCGTAGGTCACCGGGCGCGCCAGGGCCGGGACGGAGGCCTCCCGCACCGCGCCGTCCAGCCGGCGGGTCTCGGGCGCGACGGGGACGGGGGGAGCGTCGTGGTCGGCGTGGGCCGGGCCGGCGACGGAGGAGGGGGTGGACACGGGCGGCTCCCTGGGCGTGCAGCGACGAAACTGCTTGCTGCATGACGTACGTGCTCGGCGCACCCACGCGTTCAACCGGGATGCCCGCCATGAAAGGGGTTGCCCCCGGTCAGGTACGGGATCGTACGGCTCGTAGGTGTAAGGCATGTGCGTGTTCGGGGATGTTCCGGGGTCGGGGCTGTGCAACCTCGGGGGTCATATGAGGGGTGCTCACGTTCGTTCGAGGATGGCGGTGACGCCCTGTCCGCCGGCCGCGCAGATCGAGATCAGCCCGCGTGCGGGGCCGCCCCGCTCGGCGAGGAGTGTGGCGAGGGTCGCCGTGATGCGGGCTCCGGTGGCCGCGAAGGGGTGGCCGGTGGCGAGGGAGGAGCCGGTCACGTTCAGCTTGTCCCGGTCGACCGGGGTGAGCCCCTGCTTCTCCCAGGCCGCGAGGGTGGCCAGCACCTGGGAGGCGAACGCCTCGTGCACCTCGACCAGGTCGAAGTCCTCGATGCCCAGGCCGGTCCGCTCCAGCATGCGCGGGACCGCGTACGCGGGGGCCATGAGCAGGCCGTCCTCGCCTCCGGCCGCGTCGCCGCGCACGAAGTCCACGGCCGCCGTCTCGTAGGCGGTCAGGTAGGCGAGCGGCTCCAGGCCGCGGGCCTCGGCCCACTCCTCGGAGGCGAGCAGGACGACCGCCGAGCCGTCCGTCAGCGGGGTGGAGTTGCCCGCCGTCATGGTGGGCTCGGGGCCGTCGACGCCGAACACCGGCTTCAGACGGGCCAGTTTCGCGGCGGTGGAGTCGGGGCGCAGGTTCTGGTCGCGGGTCAGGTCACGGAAGGGGACCACCAAGTCGTCGAAGAAGCCCCGCTCGTACGCGGCGGCGAGCCGCTGGTGGCTGGTGGCCGCCAGTTCGTCCTGGGCCTCGCGGCCGACGCCCCAGACGCGGGCGGTGACCGCCGCGTGCTCGCCCATGGACAGGCCGGTGCGCGGTTCGGCGTTGCGCGGGATCTCGGGGACCAGGTGGGAGGGGCGGATGCGGGCCAGCGCCTTGAGGCGGTCTCCGGTCGACTTCGCCCGACGGGCCTCCAGGAGGATGCGGCGCAGTGCGTCGTTGACGCCGAGGGGGGCGTCGCTCGCGGTGTCCGCGCCGCCCGCGACGGCGGAGTCGGTCTGGCCGAGGGCGATCTTGTTGGCGGCGGCGATCACGGCCTGGAGGCCGGTGCCGCAGGCCTGCTGGACGTCGTAGGCGGGGGTGCGGGAGTCGAGCTTCGAGCCGAGGACGGTCTCGCGGGCCAGGTTGAAGTCCCGGCTGTGCTTGAGGACGGCCCCGGCGACGAACTCGCCCACCACGCCGGGCACGTCGAGCGCGTACCGGTTCACGAGCCCGTTCACGGCCGCCGTCAGCATGTCCTGGTTGGAGGCGGTGGCGTAGGGGCCGTCGGAGCGGGCGAAGGGGATGCGGGAGCCGCCGACGATCGCGACGCGGCGGGCGCGCGGGGGCTCCAGGGGGCTCTTGCGGGCCCCTCTCAGGTAGGTCACCTTCGACGGCTCCGAGGTACTCATCTCGACCTGCTCCTCACCTTTGACCTAGACTTACCCGCGGTAACCTTACTCCGGAGTAAGTAAAATATCCTGTGCGTCAAGCCCGTGGGAGACGAGACGAACATGGCCGACCGCTATCTGAGCCTCACCGCCACCGCCCCCGGCCGGTTCCTCACCCGGCGGCTGGGCCTCCCCCAGCCGGCGGCGCTCCGGCGCTGGTCGCCCGAACAGCCCTGTCTCCCCGGCGGCTTGCTTCACCTTACGGCCGGCGGGTCCGGGCTCCGCGGCCTCGCGCCGGTCCTCGCCCGCACCGGCCTCCCCCTCGCCGACCCCGCCACCGCCCCGGCCGCCGCCGGACGCCCCGCGGACGCCGCCCTCGCGGCCGTCGTCCTCGACGCCACCGGCGTGCGCGACGTCGACACGCTCGCCGAGGTCCACGCGGCGCTGCACCCGGTCGTGCGCTCGGTCGCGGAGAGCGGCCGGATCGTGGTGCTCGGCTCCCCCCTGGAAACCGGCGGCGACCACCACCGGGCGGCCGCGCAGCAGGCCCTGGAAGGGTTCGTGCGCTCCCTCGGCAAGGAGATCGGACGCGGCAGGACGGTGAACCTGCTGCGGCTGTCCGACGCCGACGCCGCCGAATCCACCCTGGGCTTCCTCCTGTCCCCCCGGTCCGCCTACGTCAGCGGCCAGGTGATCGCGGCGACGGCCGACGGCTCCGCGGCCCCCGCCGACCCGTCGCTGCCGCTGGCCGGGCGCACCGCGCTCGTCACCGGCGGCGCGCGCGGCATCGGCGAGGCGGTCGCCCGGACACTGGCCCGCGACGGGGCCCATGTCGTCGTGCTCGACGTGCCGCAGGCGCACGACGACGCCCGGCGGGTCGCCGGACAGCTCGGCGGGACCGCGCTCGCCCTCGACATCACCGCCGCCGACGCGGGCGAACGGATCGCCGCCGAACTCCCCGGCGGACTCGACGTGCTGATCCACAACGCCGGCGTCACCCGGGACCGGCGGCTGGTCAACATGCCCGCCGAGCGCTGGAGTTCGGTGCTGGACGTCAACCTGGCGAGCGTGCTGCGCACCACGGACGCGCTGCTCGACAAGGGGACATTGCGCCGGGGCGGCCGGATCGTGGCCACGGCCTCCATCGCCGGGCTCGCCGGCAACGCCGGGCAGACGAACTACGGCGCGAGCAAGGCGGGCGTGGCCGGTCTGGTCCGCGCGCTCGCGCCGCGCGCGCTCGCCGAGCACGGGATCACGGTGAACGCGGTTGCCCCGGGCTTCATCGAGACGAGGATGACGGCCGCGGTGCCGCTGTTCATCCGCGAGGCGGGCCGCCGGATGAACTCCCTCGCCCAGGGCGGACTGCCCGTCGACGTCGCCGAGACGACCGCCTGGCTCGCCCACCCCGCCTCCGGCGCGGTGAACGGCCAGGTCGTGCGGGTCTGCGGCCAGAGCCTGCTGGGGGCGTAGTGACCGGCACCGTGACCACGCTGTCGGGGCCCCCGCCGCTCGGCCCGATCCTCGCCCTCGGGGCCGTGCGCTCCCCGTTCAAGCGGCCCCGCCCCGGTGCGCTGCTCCCCCGCGCCGGCGACCGTCTCGTGGTGCCCGCACTGCGCGTCGACCTGGCCCGGCTCGCCGCCTACGAGCGGGTCTGCGCCTTCCCGACCGGCGAGGACGCGCTGCCGCTCACCTATCCGCACGTCCTCGGCTTCCCCCTGGCCATGCGGCTCATGGGCGCGCGGGACTTCCCGCTCCCGCTGCTCGGCCTCGTCCACACGTCGATCGAGATCACCCGCCGTAGCGCGCTCCCGGCCACCGGGACCTACGAACTCACCGTCCACGTCGATCGGTTGGCCCCCCACCGCAAGGGGACGGAGGCGGTCGTCGTCACCGAGCTGAGAGCCGCCGCCGACCACGCCACGACCGCGGCCCACGGCACGAACACCGGACCGCAACCCGCCGCCCCCGTCTGGACGTCGACGAGCACCTACCTCTCCCGCCACCGCACCGACGCCGGGCCCCCCGCCGCCCGTCAGGACGGGACCGGCCCGCTCCCCGTGCTCGACGAGTGGCGGCTCGCCGCCGACGTCGGACGGCGTTACGGCTCGGCGTCCGGCGACCGCAACCCGATCCACCTGCACCCGCTCACCGCCCGCCTCTTCGGCTTCCCCCGGGCCATCGCCCACGGCATGTGGACCGTGGCCCGCTGCCTCGCCGCCCACGGCGCGCCCCCTGCGGTACGCGTGCGCGCGGACTTCCGGGCCCCGGTGCTGCTGCCGGGCACGGTCGTCTTCGCGGCGGACGGCAGCCGCTTCGAACTGCGCGGTCCGGGAGACACGGGCCGCCTCCACGTGAGCGGCCGGGTGGACGCGCTCGGCGGCGACAGGCCCCCGTTCACGGCGACGGCCCGCGACGCCTGAGGACTCCCTCGCCCGCGCCCGGGCCCGGCGGTCCCGCTCAGTCCGCCGGCGGGGTCCAGGGCCGGTCGTTCATCAGGTCGCCCAGGCCTGACCAGGCGAAGTTCATCAGGGTGGCGGCCGCCTGGTGGGAGGTGACGCCCGGCGTGGCGTTGGCCCAGGCGGCGAGGGACTCGGCCGCGCCGACCAAGGCCTCGGCGAGGCCGGCGACCTCGCGTTCGGGGAGGTCGGGGTTGCGGTGGGCCTCGCGGGCCGCGACCGCGATGAGCTGGGTGACGAAGGCGACGATCTCCTCGCGCATCGCCGCGACCTCGGCGGCGAAGGGATCGCCGTGGGTGCGGGCCTGGAGGTGCAGGACGGACCAGGCGTGCGGGTGCCGCGCGGTGTGCGCGAAGAACGCCCGCAGTCCTTCCCAGAGTTGGCGGTCGGCGGGCAGGTCCGTGCGGACGCCGGCCCGGACGGCCTCGACGAGCGCCTTGGCCTCGCGCCGGATGCAGGCGGTGAAGAGGTCTTCCTTGGAGTTCAGGTACAGGTACACCAACGGCTTGGACACGCCCGCGAGTTCGGCGATCTCGTCCATCGACGCGGCCATGTACCCCCGGCGCCCGAAGGTCTCCACGGCGGCGTCCAGCATCTGCTGCTCACGGACCGCACGCGGCATCCGCTTGGTCTTCACGGCACCCATGGGCACAGCGTAGCCAGGGCGGGACGCGCCCGGTCCTGCGGCGACGGAGGGGACCGGACCCGCGCGGGGCGTCAGGAGGTCTGCGTGCGGCCCTGGGAGGCGGCGGCGTCGTCGGCCGTGGCGTCCTCCTGGGAGCGGTTGGCCTCCAGGTTGGCCTTCATGCGGTCCACCCGCCGCACGACGGTCACCGAGGCGCGGTCGCGCTCCTTGCGCAGCACCACGAAGCTGATCGGCGCGGAGATCACCAGCGACAGCAGCAGGATCCACATGAGGTTGGAGTCGCCGAGGCCGCGCGGGACGACACCCGAGTAGACGAGGCCCCAGACGACCACGAAGCAGCCGGCGAAGACACCGAGGCGCATCAGTGTGTAGCGGAGCATGTCAATCCACTCTTCCGATCAAAACAGGCGATTCCAAGGGGCCGTCATCCAGTGAAGCACGCCGGACCGCCGTTCCCGCAGCCGCCCCCGCGGCCCCCCGCCGCCCCGTCGCCGTCAGCGCAGCGGGAGCAGCATGACGACGTCGTCGCGGTCGTCGCCCGGGGCGACCCGGATGGCTCCCGGGATGCGGCCGACCTCCTTGTAGCCGCAGGAGGCGTAGAAGTCCTCCAGGCCGAGTCCGCCGCGGCAGGTGAGGCGGATCGCGTCGATGCCCTCGAAGCCCCGGGCCGCGTCGGCGGCGGCCGCCAGCAGGTCGCGGCCGTGGCCCCGGCCCTGGTGGCGGGGGTGCACCATCACGGTGTAGAGCCAGACCCAGTGCTTCTGAAGCCGGTGCGTGTTGAAGGAGAAGAAGGCCGTCGCGGCCACCTCGCCGGCCGCGTCCCGTCCGACGAGCAGCCGGTGGCGGCCCTCGGCCATCGCCGCGAGGTGCCGGAGCAGCTCCGGGCGGACCGTCTCGCGGTCGACGGGCGGGACGAAGCCGACGGCTCCGCCCGCGTTGGAGACGTCCGTCCACAGGTCGAGGACGCCGTCGCGCAGGGCGGGGCCGACGGCGGGATCGAGCGTGAAGGTAAGGGGCACCGGGCGATGGTAGCCCTTACGGAAGTGGCCGGAGCGGCCGGAGTGGCGGGGGGCGGAAGGGCCGCGCGCCGTACGGCCGTCACCGGCCGGGGCGCGCGGCGGCGTCGTGCGCCGTACCGCCGTCAGACCCGCATGGGCTGCGGCGACTCCCGGCGGGCCGGGTCGGGGCCGTCGTACTCGCGGATGATCTCGTAGCGGGTGTTGCGCTCCACGGGGCGGAACCCGGCGTCCCGGATGAGGTCCAGCAGGTCCTCGCGGGTGAGCTTGTTCGGCGTGCCGTAGTTGTCGGCGTCGTGCGTGATCTTGTACTCGACGACCGAGCCGTCCATGTCGTCCGCACCGTGCTGGAGCGCCAGCTGCGCGGTCTGGACGCCGTGCATCACCCAGAACACCTTCACGTGCGGGACGTTGTCGAAGAGCAGCCGCGAGACGGCGAACGTCTTCAGCGCCTCCGCGCCGGTCGCCATCTGGGTGCGCGCCTGGAGCCGGTTGCGGACCTTGCCGTCCTTCATGTCCACGAAGTCGTGCTGGTAGCGCAGCGGAATGAAGACCTGGAAGCCGCCCGTCTCGTCCTGGAGCTCGCGCAGCCGCAGGACGTGGTCGACGCGGTGGCGGGGCTCCTCGATGTGGCCGTACAGCATGGTCGCCGGGGTCTTGAGACCCTTCTCGTGCGCCAGGCGGTGGATGCGGGACCAGTCCTCCCAGTGGGTGCGGTGGTCCACGATGTGCTGGCGGACCTCCCAGTCGAAGATCTCCGCGCCGCCGCCGGTGAGCGACTCCAGGCCCGCGTCGATCAGCTCGTCCAGGATCTCGGAGGCCGTGAGCCCGCTGATCGTCTCGAAGTGGTGGATCTCCGTCGCCGTGAACGCCTTGAGCGAGACGTTCGGCAGGGCGGCCTTCAACTCCCGCAGTGAGCGCGGGTAGTAGCGCCACGGCAGGTTCGGGTGCAGGCCGTTGACGATGTGCAGCTCGGTGAGGTTCTCGCCCTCCATCGCCTTGGCGAGCTTCACCGCCTCCTCGATGCGCATCGTGTACGCGTCCTTCTCGCCCGGCTTGCGCTGGAACGAGCAGTAGGCGCACGACGCGGTGCACACGTTCGTCATGTTGAGGTGACGGTTGACGTTGAAGTGCACGACGTCGCCGTTCTTGCGGGTGCGCACCTCGTGCGCGAGCCCGCCCAGCCACGCCAGGTCGTCCGACTCGTACAGCGCGACGCCGTCCTCACGGGTCAGCCGCTCACCGGCCCTGACCTTCTCCTCCAGCTCGCGCTTGAGCCCGACGTCCATGCCCTCACCTTTCACCGACGACCTGCCGACGGCTTCCCGACGGCTCTGCTGACCACCCGACCAACCGTACGTCCCCGCGGCTACACCTCTTCCGGCAGCTCCCCGACGCGGTTCTCCCACTTGGTGGAGAGCACGATGGTGGTACGGGTCCGGGAGACGCCCTTGGTGCCGCTGAGCCGGCGGATGATCCGCTCCAGACCGTCGACGTCCGTGGCCCGCACCTTGAGCATGAACGAGTCGTCGCCGGCGATGAACCAGCAGTCCTCGATCTCGCTGAGGTCCTTCAGCCGGGCCGCCACGTCCTCGTGGTCGGCGGCGTCGGAGAGGGAGATGCCGATGAGGGCGATGACGCCGAGGCCCAGCTGCGCGGCGTTCACCGTGGCGCGGTAGCCGGTGATGACGCCGGCCGCCTCCAGCCGGTTGATGCGGTCGGTGACGCTGGGTCCCGACAGACCGACGAGGCGTCCCAGCTCCGCGTAGGAGGCCCGGCCGTTCTCCCTCAGGGCCTGGATGAGCTGCCTGTCCACCGCGTCCATGCGAATCGAAGCCTTCCGGTCAGTGTTCCTGAAAGATGAGAGGTACTGCGACGTGCTCAGACGGTGTTCACGGGGCCCGGGTTCCGGCCGCGCCGCCCAGTTCGCCGTCCCACCGGCGATAGAGCCCGTGCGCGGCCCCCGCCGCGTCGAGTACGCGCCCGGCGACGAAGTCGACCAGGTCCTGGATGTGCGTGGCGCCCGCGTAGAAGGCGGGGGACGCGGGCACGACGTGCGCGCCGGCGTCGTCCAGCGCGACGAGATGGCGCAGGGTCTGCCCGTTCAGCGGGGTCTCCCGGACGGCCACGACCAGCGGCCGCCGTTCCTTGAGCGTGACGCTCGCGGCCCGCTGGAGCAGGTCCTTCGACAACCCGAGGGCGACTCCGGCGACGCAGGCGGTCGAGGCGGGCACGATCAGCATCCCCCGCACGGGATACGAGCCCGAGGACGGGCCGGCGGCGAGGTCCCCCGCCGCCCAGTGCCGCACCCGGTCGCCGCTGACGTCGACGTCGAACGCGTCCGGCTTGCCGTCCGCCCCACGCCCGAGCCATTCCCGCAGGTCGTCACGCCAGTGCGCGTCCCGGAAGGAGATCCCCGTCTCGTCGAGCAGCGTGAGCCGCGAGGCCCGGCTGACCACCAGGTCGACGCTCTCGCCCCCGGCGAGCAGCGCCCGCAGCACGGCGGCGGCATAGGGCGTACCGGACGCCCCGGACACCCCCACGATCCAAGGCACGCGCTGCGTTTCTCCTGCGTTCACACCTTGAGCGTACCGGTGGGCGGAAAGGTCTTCAGGACTGGCCGGGTGCGGGCCGGCGTGGCCGCGTCCGGATCGACGGCGGGAGGGGCGGGCGGAACGGTCGGCGGCCCTCGCGGGTCGGCCGAGCGCCACCGGCCGTCCGCACGCTCGGAAGGTCAGACGGTCAGACCTCGAACCAGGAGATCCAGCAGGGCGCACACGAACAGGGCGATCCCGATGAACCCGTTGACGGAGAAGAACGCCCTGTTCAGGCGGGACAGGTCGTGCGGGCGGACGATCGTGTGCTCGTACACGAACGCGCCCGCGACGATCACCAGCCCCAGCCAGAAGAACGCGCCCGCGCCGGTCGCCAGCGCGTACCAGACGAGCAGCGCGGTCGTCACGGCGTGGCAGACGCGCGCGCCCCGGATCGCCGCCGGGATGCCGAACCGGGCCGGGACCGACAGGACGCCGGTCTCCCGGTCGGTGTCGACGTCCTGGCAGGCGTAGATCAGGTCGAAGCCGCCGATCCAGACGCCGACGGCGAGACCGAGGATCACCGCGTCCCAGGACCACTCGCCGGTGATCGCCAGCCAGCCGCCGATCGGGCCCATCGCCTGGGCCAGCCCCAGGATGGCCTGCGGGAAGTTCGTGAACCGCTTGCCGTAGGGGTAGACGACCATCGGGACGACGGCGATGGGGGCGAGCGCCAGGCAGAGCGGGTTGAGCAGGGCCGCCGAGCCGAGGAAGACGGCGACGGCGACGAGCGCGCCGGTCCAGGCGTGCTTCACCGACATCGCGCCCGTGACCAGCTCGCGGTGCGCGGTGCGCGGATTGCGGGCGTCGATCTCGCGGTCGATGATCCGGTTGACCGCCATGGCGAACGTGCGCAGGCCCACCATGCAGACGGTGACCAGCAGCAGTCGGCCCCAGTGGATGTTGCCGTCCAGCTCGAACATCGCCGTGAGGGCGGCGATGTAGGCGAAGGGCAGCGCGAAGACCGAGTGCTCGATCATCACCAGGCGCAGGAACGCCTTCGTGCGTCCCGGCTGCCGCGGGAGCGCTGCGGATGCGGAGCTCACAGTCCGTACTCCTTCCAGCGGCGGTCCACCGTGGCCGCCGTCTCCGGGTCGGACAGGACCATCTCGGGCCAGCCGCCGTCGCGCGTGTACCCCTCCTCGGGCCATTTGCGCGTCGCGTCGATGCCCGCCTTGCCGCCCCAGAACTGCTGGTAGGAGGCGTGGTCGAGATGGTCGACGGGCCCTTCGACGATGGACAGGTCGCGGGCGTAGTCGGTGTTGCCGAGCGCCCGCCAGGCCACCTCGTGCAGGTCGTGGACGTCGCAGTCGGCGTCGACGACCACGATCAGCTTGGTCAGCGACATCATGTGCGCGCCCCAGACCGCGTGCATGACCTTCTGCGCGTGCTTGGGGTACTTCTTGTCGATCGAGACGATCGCGCAGTTGTGGAAACCGCCCGCCTCGGGCAGGTGGTAGTCCACGATGTCCGGGACGATGATCTTGAGCAGGGGCAGGAAGAACCGCTCCGTGGCCCGCCCCAGCGGACCGTCCTCGGTCGGCGGCCGGCCGACCACGATCGACTGGAGCAGCGGCCGCTTGCGCATCGTCACGCAGTCGATGGTCAGGGCGGGGAACGGCTCCTGCGGGGTGTAGAAGCCGGTGTGGTCCCCGAAGGGCCCTTCCGGGAGCATCTCGCCGGGCTCCAGCCAGCCCTCGATGACGACCTCGGCCTGCGCCGGCACCTGAAGCGGGACGGTCTTGCAGTCGACCATCTCGATGCGCTTGCCCGCGAGGAACCCGGCGAACAGGTACTCGTCGATGTCGCCGGGCAGCGGCGCGGTGGAGGCGTAGGTCACGGCGGGCGGGCAGCCGAAGGCGATCGCCACGGGCAGCTTCTCGCCCTTGCGGGCGGCGACCTGGTAGTGGTTGCGGCTGTCCTTGTGGATCTGCCAGTGCATGCCGATCGTGCGCTTGTCGTGGCGCTGGAGCCGGTAGAGCCCGAGGTTGCGGATCCCGCTCTCCGGGTCCTTGGTGTGCGTCAGGCCCAGGTTGAAGAAGGAGCCGCCGTCCTGCGGCCAGGTGAAGAGGGCGGGCAGGGCGTCCAGGTCGACGTCGTCGCCGTGCAGCACGACCTCCTGGACGGGCGCGTCCTGGGCCTTCACCTTCTTCGGCGGCACGTGCGTCATCGCCCCGAGCTTGCCGAACGCCTCGCGCACGCCGACGAAGCCCTGCGGCAGCTCGGGCCGCAGCAGGCCGCCGATCTTGTCGCTGATCTCCGCGTACGACTTCAGGCCGAGGGCCTTCAGCAGCCGCCGGTCGGTGCCGAACACGTTCATCGCGAGGGGCATGCTCGACCCCTTCACGTTCTCGAAGAGCAACGCGGGGCCGCCGGACTTCTGGACCCGGTCGACGATCTCCCCGACCTCCAGATACGGATCGACCTCGGCCTTGACGCGCTTGAGGTCGCCTTCGCGTTCCAGTGCCCTGAGCAGGGAACGAAGATCGTCGTAAGCCATGTGTCCCAGTATCGCCGAGGGCCCGCTCTCCCCCGACGCCCGCCCCTGCCTTCCGGCCGGAGGTCCGTGGGTCGTCCCCCGGAACGGCACGGCGGCCACCCGCTACCCTGACCCCGTCACCGGGGCCCGCCCCGCCCCCTCACCGCGTTCTGGGAGAACCCGCCACCATGCTCAGGTATCTGCCGTTCCTGCTGGTCCTGGCGCTGTGGATCTACGCCTTCATCGACTGCCTGAACACCCCCGAGGAGGAGGTGCGCGGGCTGCCGAAGGTCGTCTGGGTCATCATCATCCTGCTCTTCGGCGAGGTGCTGGTCGGCCCGATCGCCTGGCTGGTGGCCGGCAGGACACGGCACGCGCCGGCGGGCGGCTCCACGCCGTCGCAGTGGCACCGCAACCACCGCACGGAGTTCGTCGCCCCGGACGACAACCCCGAGTTCCTCAAGTCCCTGAAGGACGAGAAGGCCAGGAACGAGGAGAAGCTCCTCAAGGACTGGGAGGCCGACCTGCGCCGCCGCGAGGACGAACTGAAGCGCCGCGAGTCGGGCGAGGAGCCGAAGGAGGGCTGAGCAGGGCGACCGCGGTCGCTCCGCGGTCCCCGCCGCCCTGTGCGGCTCGCGGCCGTCGGTCACCTTGCGGGCACACCCGGGAGACCGGGCGCGCCCGATACCGCCGGACCGTCGCCGACTACGCGGTGCCCGCCGCACGGTGACCCGGTCCGCGCGACGCAGGCCCCCCACGGCGGCCTCGGAAATCCCGTGGCGGGCCACGGCGGCCGCTGCTATCTTTCCGGAGGCCGTGCGAGAGAAAGAGGAGGTGGTACCCGTGAACACAGCGACGACATGGGTGCTCTCCTCCGGGGTCACGGTCGGGCGATAGGTCGTCCGGGAGCGCCGTTCACCAGCTCTCCCGAAAGGCACGACCATGCGTTTCACCTCTGAACAGCGTCTCGACGACGGCGTCCTCGAACGCGACTTCACCCTCGGCGACATCCCCGGTGTCCTCTGGACGCCCGCGTCCGCCTCCCCCTCCGCACCGGTGCCGCTGATCCTGCTCGGACACCCGGGCGGACTGGACCGGATGCGTCCCCGGCTGGCGGCCCGGGCCCGGCACTCCGCGGCGGACGGCTTCGCCTCGGCCACCGTCGAGCTCCCCGGCAGCGGTGCGCGGCCCCGCTCCGCCGACGTCGAGCAGGCCCGCGCGGACATGCGGCGTGCGCTGGAGGCCGGCGAGCCGGTCTCCGACGACATCGTCGACCGGCTCGTCCTCCCGCTGGTCGACAGGGCGGTCCCGGAATGGCGGGCCCTCATGGACGCCCTCCTCGCGCTGCCCGGGATCGACGGCCCGGTCGGCTACTCGGGCGGAATCATCTCCATCGGCGTCCGGCTGGCCCTGGTCGAGCCGCGGGTCTCGGCCGCGGTCCTCTTCGCCGGGAGCTACGTGCCCCGGACCATGTTCGAGGAGGCCCGGCAGGTCACCGTCCCGCTGCACGTCCTGCTGCAGTGGGACGACGAGGGCAACGACCGGCAGTCCGCACTGGACCTGTTCGACGCCTTCGGCTCCAAGGAGAAGACGCTGAACGCCAACATGGGCGGGCACACCGGCGTCCCGCAGCACGCGGGCGAGGCGGCGGCCCGGTTCCTCACCCGCCACCTGAAGGGCTGACGCGGGGCCGGGTCCGTCCGGCGGCGGCACCACGGCCGCCACCGGACGGGCCCGGCCGACAGGCCGCGGGGAGGCGAGGGGGGCGTTCCCCGACGGGGCGGCGGCCGGTCAGACGCCGATGTCCTCGTTCCAGAGCGCGGGGTTGCTCTCGATGAACCCGCGCATCATCGCGGCGCATCCGGCGTCGTCCAGGAGCACGATCTGCACACCGTGCCCGGCCAGCCAGTCGTGGCCGCCGTGGAACGTGACCGCCTCCCCGACGACCACCCGCGAGATCCCGAACTGGCGCACCAGGCCCGAGCAGTACCAGCACGGCGAGAGCGTCGTGACCATCGTCGTGCCGTGGTACGAGCGCTGCCGGCCCGCCGCGCGGAACGCGGCCGTCTCCGCGTGCACGGAGGGATCGCCGTCCTGCACGCGCCGGTTGCGGCCGCGGCCCAGGAGCGTGCCGTCCGCGCCGTACAGGGCCGCGCCGACCGGGATGCCGCCCTCGGCGAGACCGGCCCGCGCCTCGGCGACGGCGGTGGCGAGCCAGGTCCGTGCCGTCGCCCGGTCCAGAAGGTCCATGTCCTCATGCTGGTGCGACGAGCGGTCCGAGGCAACGCGGACCACCCGGCCGGGGCCGCCGCCGCCCCCGGCGCGGGCCCCACCGCCCCGCCGCGGCGGCCACCCGGGCGATCGGTAGCCTTGCCCGATCAACTCGGGCTCGTGGGAGGAACGTTCATGGTTGCTGCTCCGGTACTGGAGGAGCTGCGGGAGGTCTGCCAGCCGCAGGCCAAGCTGGCGAGCCGCAACGGCGAACACTGGGCGGGCCGGCTGTACATGCGCCGGGTCTCCCTGCGGTTCACCCGCCAGCTGGTGCGCACCCGGGTCACCCCGGACCAGCTGACCTGGACGATGGTGGTGTGCGGGGTGCTGTCCGGGGCGGCGCTGCTGATCCCGGGCCTGGCCGGGGCCGTCCTGGCCGCTCTCCTCATGCAGCTCTTCCTGCTCTTCGACTGCGTGGACGGCGAGGTCGCCCGCTGGAAGGGCCAGAACAGCGCGTCCGGCATCTACGTGGACCGGCTCGGCGCGTATCTCGCCGACGCGGCGCTGATGACCGGCTTCGGCTTCCGTGCGGCCGAGTCCGGGCTCGGCGGCTGGGCGGGGTTCAACGGCTGGGTGTCCCTGGGGCTGGCGACCGCCCTGGGCGTGGTGCTGCTGAAGGCGTCGACCGACCTGGTGGACGTGGCACGCGCCCGGCGGGGGCTCGCGGTCGCCGACGACGAGGCGGCCGCGCCGCGTTCGCAGGGTGTCGCGTCGGTGCGCCGGCTGGCCGCCGCGTTCAGGATCCACCGGGTGACCAACGGCATCGAGGCGTCCCTGGTCCTCCTCGCCGTGGCGTTCGCCGACGCGGCCACCGGCTCCGTCGGCCCGACCCGCTGGGCGCTGGCCGCGATCGCCGTCGTCACGTGGCTGATGGTCCCGGCGCACCTGCTGTCGATCCTGTCGTCGTCCCGACTGCGCTGACGGCGTCCTGGTCGTTCTGGTCCCCCAGGCCGTCCTGGTCGTTCTGGCCGTACAGGCGGTCCAGGCAGTCCAGGTAGGCGTGCAGCCGGCCCGCTCCCGCGAGCATCGCGCGGGTGCGGGCCGTCAGCGTCCGCGCGCGGGCCGCCAGCGCGGACCGCAGCTCCGCCGTGCTGCCGCCCTCCCGGCGCAGCTCCGCGAGCACCGGCCGGATCTGCGCGAAGGGGTATCCGGCCCGGCGCAGGCTGTGCACGATCCGCGCGTCCCGCACGTCGGACGGCCCGTAGAGCCGGTACCGCGTCCCGCGCTCGCGCGGCGGCGCGACCAGCCCGGCCGTCTCCCACACCCGCAGCGCCGAGGTCCGCACGCCGAGCAGCCGGGCCGCCTCCCCGATCCGCAGCCGGCCCGCCGCTCCCGTCCCGACGGCCTCGGGGGCCCGGTGGGCCGTCTCCTCCAGGGCGCGGCCGGTGGCGTGCAGAGCGGTCCGTTCCTCGTGCAGCCCGGCATGGGCCTCGTCGACGAGGGCGAGCGCGGCCGGGACGTCCCCCGCGTGCACGGTCCGCATGATCCGCGCCGCCGTCACCGGCCCGTACCCCCGCACCAGCGCCCGGTACGCGGGCAGCGCCTGCCGGTGCACCTCCCCGAACACCCGGTATCCGGACTCCGTCCGCCCCGCCGCGGGCAGCACGCCCGTCTCCTCGTAGTTGCGGATCTGCTGCGTGGACAGCCCCGCGACCCGGGCGAGATCGACGGTGCGCAGCCGGCGGTCGGTCATGGTGCGGAACTCCGGGCGGTGGCGATGGCGGTGGCGGGAGCGGTCGGGAGGGAGAGGCGGGCGGAGGCGGGGCGGAGGCGGGGTGGTGTGCCCGGCCGGGGGAGTTCCGTGGCGGGCGGCCGTACGGCGAAGGCCGGTTCCCGTGGTCCAGGGCGCTGGATCACGGGAACCGGCCTTCGTCGCCGAGCTTGTCGTACGGGGCCGTGCGCGGCTCAGACTCCCGCGTACGAGTGCTTGCCCGTGACGAAGATGTTGACGCCGTAGTAGTTGAACAGCCAGCAGCCGAAGGCGACCAGGGCCAGGTAGGCGGCCTTGCGGCCCTTCCAGCCGGCCGTGGCGCGGGCGTGCAGGTAGCCGGCGTAGGCGACCCAGGTGATGAAGGACCAGGTCTCCTTGGGGTCCCAGCCCCAGTAGCGGCCCCACGCGTCGCCCGCCCAGATCGCGCCCGCGATGATCGTGAACGTCCACAGCGGGAAGACGGCCGCGTTGACGCGGTAGGCGAACTTGTCGAGGGAGGCGGAGGCGGGCAGCCGGTCCAGGACCGAGTGGGCGAACGTGCCCGGCTTGCCGCCGGTCGCGAGCTTGTTCTCGTAGGCGTCCTTGAACAGGTACAGGATCGTGGCGACCGCGCCGACGTAGAAGACCGCGCCGCAGAAGATCGCGGTGGAGACGTGGATGTACAGCCAGTACGAGTGCAGGGCGGGGACGAGCTGGTCGCTCGCCGTGTAGAGGACCGTCACCGCGAGGCCGAGGTCCAGCAGGACCGTGGTGATCAGGAACAGGCCGAGCCAGCGCACGTTCTTGCGCAGCGCCAGCAGCCCGAGGTAGACGGCGACGGCCACCGTGGAGAACGTGATGTTGAACTCGTACATGTTGCCCCACGGCGCGCGCTGCACCGAGGCCGCGCGGGCGACCACGCCCACGAGTTCGACGAGGAACGCGAGGACCGTGAGCGAGACGGCGATCCGGCCGTACATGTCGCCCTGCTCGTCGCCGCCGTGCGCGCCGGGCCCGTCCGGCACGTCCCGCGCGCCCGCCGTGGAACGCACGACGACCTGCGGCCGCTCCAGGACGGCCGTCCCGCCGTTCTGCCTGACGGTGACGGCCGGACCCGCGCCGCCGCCCGCCTTCGTCCCGGCGGTGAGCGCGGCGGCGGTGCGGCCGACCTTGCTGCGGCTGCCGAAGAGCCATTCGGCGATGTACGCGAAGAAGGCCAGGGTGTAGACGGCCATCGCGGAGTAGATCAGCGTGTTGCTGATGCTCGCGAGATGCTCGTTGGTGGCGGTGGCCAGCTCTGTTGCGGCGGCGAGAGTCATTTCTCAGCCCCTTCGGCAGGTACGGCTTGGGAGTCGGGGGAATCCGTGGGACCGGGGTCGGGGGCCCCGGGAGCCTGGTCGTACAGGATCCCGGCGAGGTCGCCGAGCTCCTCGGGCACCTTGGCGGACTCGCTGCGGCCGAGGCCGGCCATCTCGACGACGGTCACCCCGTCGGAGCCCTTCACCGCGCGCACCCACACGCGGCGGCGCTGGAGGAACAGGGAGCCGGCCAAACCGAAGATCGCGACGAGTGCGCCGGTGAGCGCCCAGCCGCTCGCGGGCTGCTGGGTGACCTGGAAGTTCGCCCACTGCCTGGTGCCCTCGTAGGTGACCGTGCCGGCCCCGCCGGGCAGGGTCATGGTCTCGCCGGGCCTGAGGTTGTCCCTCAGCTGCGCGCCCTTGGCGTCCTTGAAGGCCTTCATGTGGGTCTTGTCGATCTGGTAGACGCTCTTCGGGATGCCCGCGTCGACGCCGAGGTCGCCGTGGTACGGCGTCAGGTTCAGCACCGGGTTGCCGAGGGCCGGGAACGTCGAGGCCGTCTCCATGCCCTTGGTGTAGGTCGGCAGGAAGAACGCCGAGATGCCGAGCTGCTCGGTGACGCCCTTGGCGTCGCGGTAGCCGTCGAGGACCCTGACGACGCCAGTGGAGGTGACGTTGGAGTCGAGCGGCAGCAGCGGCACGGCGTCGCTGTACACGACCTCGCCCCTGCCGTCGCGGACGGTGATGACGGGCGCGTAGCCGTGGGCGGTGAGGTAGACCTTCGAGTCGGCGATCTCCAGCGGGTGGTTGACCTTGACGACGGCCTTCCGGTCCTTGCCGTAGGCGCCCACGCTGTAGGTGAGGGCGGCCTGGTAGGTGCGCGGGGTGCCGGTGTTGGGGCCGGACGTCTCGTAGGTGCCGGTGAACTTGTCCAGGGTGAAGCTGAACGGGTTCAGGTCGTCGGTGTCGAAGAGGCTGCCGGACTTGAAGTCGTTGTACTGGGTGAGGGTGTTGGAGAACCCGTCGCCCTCGACGACCAGCTTGTTGCCCTCGGCCTTGAAGAGCTGGCCCCAGGCGAAGGCGACCAGCATCACGATCAGCGCGATGTGGAAGGCGAGGTTGCCGACCTCACGGGTGTAGCCCTTCTCGGCGGCGACGGCGTCCCCGGCGACGTGGGCGCGGAAGCGGCGCTTCCTCAGCAGGGCGAGCGCGGCCTCGCGGACCTGCTCGGGCTCGGCCTCGGTGCGCCAGGTGGTGTAGGCGGGCAGCCGGGTCAGGCGCCCCGGCGCGCGGGGCGGGCGGCTGCGCAGCTGGCCGACGAACTGCCAGGTGCGGGGCACGATGCAGCCGATGAGGGAGACGAACAGCAGGATGTAGACCGCGGAGAACCACACCGAGCTGTACACGTGGAAGAGGCCGAGCTTGTCGTAGACCGGGGCGAGGGTGCCGTGGACCGCGCGGAAGTCGGCGACCTTGGTCTCGTCGGTGCCGGTCTGCGGGATGAGCGAGCCGGGGATCGCGCCGAGCGCCAGCAGCAGCAGGAGCAGCAGCGCGACCCGCATGGAGGTCAGCTGCCGCCAGAACCAGCGGGCCCAGCCGATCACACCGAGGCCGGGGGTGCTCGCGAGGGTGTCGGCGGGGGCCGTGGACAGCTGGGAGCCGGCCGCGCCGAGTTCCTGCTCGTCGGAGGCGGGGGCCTCGGCCGGCCCGGTGGGCGTGGTCTTGCTCATGGATCAGATCCCCACATCGAAACCGGCGGACCAGGACTGCACGTCCTGCACGAGACGATCCCACGCTCCGGTCAGCAGCATGACGCCGGTCAGGATCATCATGGTGCCGCCGATCCGCAGCACCCAGACATAGTGCCGCTTGATCCAGCCGAAGGCGCCGAGCGCCTTGCGGAAGGCGACGGCGGCGAGGACGAACGGCACGCCGAGGCCGGCGCAGTAGGCGACGGTCAGCAGGGCGCCGCGGCCGGCGCTGCCCTGCTGGGAGGAGAGGGCCAGCACGGAGGCGAGGGTGGGGCCGATGCACGGCACCCAGCCGATGCCGAACAGGGCGCCCAGCACGGGGGCGCCGACGAGGCCGGTCACGGGCCGCTTGTGGATGCGGAACTCGCGCTGGGTCATCCAGGGCATCAGGCCCATGAAGAACGCGCCCATGGCGATCATGAGGACGCCGAGCACCTTGGACAGCATGTCCTGGTTGGCCCGCAGGGTGTCGCCGAAGTAGCCGAACAGGGCCCCGCTGGAGACGAACACGGCGGTGAAGCCGAGGACGAAGAGCGAGGCTCCGGCGACCATCCGCCCGCGGCGGGCGTCGGCGAGGTCGGTTCCGGCGACGCCGGTGACGTACGAGAGGTAGCCGGGGACGAGCGGCAAAACGCAGGGCGAGAAGAAGGAGACGAGACCGCCGAGGAGGGCGACGGGGAGCGCGACCAGCAACGCGCCGTTGAGGACGGTGTCGTTGTAGCCGGTGGCGGCGAGCGTGGTGAGAGCGCTCACGTCACTTCTCCGCGAGGACGGGGGAGATCATCGAGCGCAGCTTCTCCTCGCTGAGCGCGGCCAGCGAGCGGGCGGCGATCTTGCCCTTGCGGTCTATGACCAACGTGGAGGGGATGGCCTGGAGGCTGAGCGTGCCCTTCTTGAACCGCAGCAGCAGCTTGCCCTTGGGGTCGGACAGGCTGGGGTAGGTGATGCCCTGGTGCTTCTCGAAGGCCAGGGCGTTCTTGTTGCTGGTGTCGAGGGTGTTGATGCCGACGAACTGCACGCCCCGGCCCTTGAGGTCGGCGGAGACCTTCTGGAAGCCCGGCGCCTCGGCCCGGCACGGGGAGCACCAGGATCCCCACACGTTGAGGACGACGATCTTGCCCCGGTAGCTCCTGAGGTCGAGCTGTCCGCCGGCGACGGTCTTGCCGGACAGGTCGGGGGCCTCGTCCCGCTTGCCCGGCTCGACGGTGGAGATGCCGTCCTTGCCCATCACGAAGTTGGTGTCACCGCCGCCCCCGGAGGCGCCTCCAGAGGTGCAGGCGGAGAGCAGCAGTGCGGCGACGGCCCCGCCGGCCGCCGTGGTCAGGGCGGCACGGCGCGGGCGGAACCGGGCGGACGAGCGCGTAAGGGCGCGGCTGGCGGCACTCATGTGAAAAGTTTCGCATGCCCGTTCTGGGGATCTTGCCCGCCCCCCTTTCGGGGGGAGAACCGCATTTCAGGCGGCGCTCGGGGACGCGCTCGCGCCGGCGCCGCCCGTGCTGCCGGTGCTGCCGGCGGTGGCGCCCGCGGACGTGCCGGCGGTGGCGGAGCCCGCGGCGAGGAACGTCTTCCAGCCGCCGGCCGGCTGCTGTCCGACCTCCAGGGTGCGCAGCTTGTCGAGGATCTCCGGCTTCTGGACGTCGATCCAGTCCACGAACTGCCGGAAGGAGACCAGCCGCACGTCGGCGCCCTTCTCCTTCTCGCGCGCGATGTGCTTGAAGGCCTCCTCGACGGCGTCCATGTAGATGCCGCCGTTCCACTGCTCGAAGTGGTTGCCTATGAAGAACGGCGCCCGGTTCGACTCGTATGCCCGCTTGAATCCCTGTATGTACGCCTGGGAGGCCTGCTTCCGCCAGCCCGGGTAGTTGTGGGCGGGCGCCTTGGTCGAGTTGATCGACTGGTTGGCGAGGATGTTGTAGTCCATGGACAGCACCTGGAAGCTGTGCCCGGGGAACGGTATGGCCTGGAGCGGCAGGTCCCATATGCCCTGCTTCTTCTTGGGCCAGACCTGGTTGCCGCCGGGCGAGGAGGCGTCGTAGCGCCAGCCGAGCGTGCGGGCGGTGGTCAGCAGGTTGTCCTGGCCCAGCAGACAGGGCGTGCGGCCGCCGACGAGTTCCTTGTCGTAGTCGAAGGGCAGCGAGGGCAGGTCGGTCCAGCCGGTGTTGGTCCGCCACTCCTTCACGAACTTCTTCGCCTGGTCTATCTCGCTGCGCCACTGCGCGGGCGTCCACTTGCCGACCGAGCCGTGCCCCTCGCCGCAGAAGTGCCCGTTGAAGTGGGTGCCTATCTCGTGGCCCTCGAGCCAGGCGCGGCGCACGTTCGCGAGCGTGGCCTTCACGTGGTCGTCGGAGAGGTAACCGATGTCGGAGGCGCCGCGCGGGTTGTTCGGCGGGTCGTAGAGCCGCTTCTTCGACTCGGGCAGCAGGTACAGCCCGGAGAGGAAGAACGTCATGCTCGCGCCGTGCTCCTTGGCGAGGTCGAGGAAGCGCGGGAAGAGCCCGTTGCCGACCTCGCCCGCGCCGTCCCAGGAGAAGACGACGAACTGGGGCGGCTCCTGACCGGCCTCCAGCGGCACGGGCTTGGCGGGCTGGTGGGGCTGCTTGCCGGTGAACGACGTCGAGCCGTCGCCTATCGGGCGGGCGGACGCCTTCGGCTTCGGGCTGCCGGAGGAGTCCTTGCCGTGGCCGGAACCGCCCTTCCCGGACGGCTCGTCCGAACCCGTGAGGCCGCCGCAGCCCACGAGTCCTGCGGCAGCGGCGGCACCGGCGCCGAGTCCGAGTGCTCCCCTTCGGGTGATGGCGCGCATGGCAACCCCGTTCGTCACGTTCTCTGGTGGGCACGTCACCCATTCAGAGGACATGACGAACGAGGAGGTTCCGCCAATACGTCCGGATTCCGTAACAGAGCGGTCGATTCAGGCCACTGATCGGTCATCCGGTTTCGGTCATGACTGGGTGAGCGGAGCCTACGCCCCGAACGCCTTGCCGCCGCCGGGGGCCCGACCCTTCACCGGCTTCGCGCCGGCGCGGAGGTGAGCGGGCACCAGGTCGATGGCGGGCTCGGTGTACCCCACGGACACGATCCGGTCGCCCCGGTACGTGAACGTCGTCAGCGACGCGAGCGTGCACTGCCGCTTGCGCGGGTCGTGCCACAGCCGCCGCCGCTCGACGTAGGACCGCACGGTCCAGATCGGCAGCTGGTGGCTGACGAGGACCGCCTCGTGGCCGCGGGCCGCGTCCCTGGCCGCGTCCAGCGCGCCCATCATCCGCACGACCTGGTCGATGTACGGCTCGCCCCAGGACGGCCGCAGCGGGTTGACGAGGTGCTTCCAGTTCTCCGGCCTGCGCAGCGCCCCGTCGCCCACGCCGAACGTCTTGCCCTGGAAGACGTTCTCCGCCTCGATCAGCCGGGCGTCCGTGCCCAGGTCCAGGCCGTGCGCCTTGGCGATCGGGGTGGCCGTCTCCTGCGCCCGCTCCAGCGGGGAGGCGACGACGTGCGTGACGTCACGGGAGGCGAGGTGCTCGGCCACCCGGTCGGCCATCCGCCGGCCCAGGTCGGACAGGTGGTAGCCGTCGAGACGGCCGTAGAGGACCCCGTCCGGGTTGTGCACCTCGCCGTGCCGCATGAGGTGGACGACGGTGACGTCCCGGCCGGCGTCGTTCTTGTCGAAGGTGCTCATCGGGCGGTGGCCTCCGCAGCCGCTCGGGCCGCCGCCGGAAGGGCGTCGGCGATTCTCTGGACGGCCGCGTCGTCGTGGGCCGTGGACACGAACCAGGACTCGAAGGACGACGGCGGCAGATAGACGCCGTCCGCCAGCAGCGAGTGGAAGAAGGCGGTGTAGCGGAACGACTCCTGCGCCCTGGCGTCGTCGTAGTCGCGCACCGGCCGGTCCGTGAAGAAGACGGAGAACATGTTGGAGGCGCTCTGGAGCGTGTGCGCCACGCCCTCCTTGGCCAGCGCGCCCGACACCAGCGCCTGGATCTGCTCGGACACGGCGTCCACCGTGGCGTACGCCGCGTCGTCGAGGAGCCGGAGCTGGGCGAGACCGGCGGCCGTCGCGACCGGGTTCCCCGAGAGCGTGCCGGCCTGGTAGACGGGCCCGGCGGGCGCGAGGTGCGCCATCACGTCGGCGCGCCCGCCGAACGCGGCCGCGGGGAAGCCGCCGCCCATGACCTTCCCGAACGTCATGAGGTCCGGCCGCACCCCGTCGATCCCGAACCAGCCCGCCCGCGAGGTCCGGAACCCGGTCATGACCTCGTCCGAGATGAACAGCGCGCCGTTGGTCGCGCACGCGTCCTTGAGGCCCTGGTTGAAGCCGGGCATCGGCGGCACGACGCCCATGTTGCCCGGCGAGGCCTCGGTGATCACACAGGCGATCTCGCCCGGATGCCGGTGGAAGGCCTCGTGCACGGCCTCCAGGTCGTTGTACGGCAGGACGATGGTGTCGCCGGCCTGGGCGCCCGTGACACCGGGGGTGTCGGGCAGCGCGAAGGTGGCGACGCCGGACCCGGCGGCGGCGAGCAGCGAGTCGACGTGCCCGTGGTAGCAGCCGGCGAACTTGATCACCTTGGAGCGCCGGGTGAAGCCGCGGGCGAGCCGGATCGCGGACATGGTGGCCTCGGTGCCGCTGGACACCAGCCGCACCTGCTCCACCGGCTCCACCCGGGCCACGATCTCCTCGGCGAGCGCGACCTCGCCCTCGCCGGGCGTGCCGAAGGACGTGCCGCGCGAGACGGCTTCCTGCACGGCCGCGATGACCTCGGGGTGCGAGTGGCCCAGGATCATGGGCCCCCAGGAGCAGACGAGATCGACGTACTCCCGCCCGTCGGCGTCCGTCAGATACGGGCCGGCGCCGGACACCATGAACCGGGGCGTTCCGCCCACGGCGCGGAACGCGCGCACCGGCGAGTTCACCCCGCCCGGCGTGACGACGGACGCACGGTCGAACAACGCCTGCGAGAGGGGCGCATCGTATGAATAGGGCAGTTCGCTCATGACCTGCGGCTTCTCCGACCTTTTCCGACTTGCTGGACTCCGGTTGCCAGTGACCTCCCAGGGTAGGCCAGCGCCCCCCGCGACCCACGGGGGCCGTGCGGGGCGTCCCGCCCCTACTGACCGGACGGCCAGTCCCTTCCCGCCGCCCGCCGCGCGCCCGCTCCGCCGCCCGCGCCGCCGGCCCCTCCGCCATCTGCGAAACTGAGTCGGAACGGGCCTGACAGACGTAGCTCTCTCCGACCGTGTGTCGAGGGGCTGCGAAGATCCTGCGGACAGGTGTTTCACCGCACGTTTCGGCGAGCGGCCGTGGGGGAGGTCACTGACACGATGATCGGGTTGCGCGGCGGGGGCCACGCGTCCTAGAAAAGCAGTCGGGTGGAGATATGCATCGCGGTGGCGGACTGGGCGAGGGGACTGACGACCTGGGTCCTCGACGTGCCCGGCGGGGAAGGCACCGGCGCGACGCGGAGGAAGTCAGCGAAGCACGGCAGACGCAGGCACAGGGTGTACCGAGTGAACCCGAGCGGGTCGACCGGCGAGTCGACCAGCGGGTCGACCGCCTTGGGGCGGGGAGCGGGAACGGTGGTCGGGTGGGGGTGACGTACAAGTACTTCGGCGCGCCCGACGGCGCCACGGCGGCCCGCGTCCCGATCTCGATGCGCCCCGAGGAACTCGGCGGCGACGAGCTGGGCATGAACGGCATGTTCACCAAGATCAAGCCGGAGACGATGGCCGCGATGGTGCTGACCGGCATCGAAGGCGTCCCCCTCCACAAGGTGCCCCCGCTGGAGCTGGTCGTCCTCCACCCCGACTACGCCGTCGTGAAGCTCCCCATGACGGTCGTCGACCCCCTGCGCGACATCGGCGAGGAGGCGGTCGGCGCGGCGGCGTTCATCTGGTCCACGGTCCCCGACCGCGGCGGCCCCCGCGACGCCTTCAACGTGTACCAACTCCTGCACGAATGGCAGGACTTCTCGCACCGGCTGCACGAGGCGGGGCACCAGCCTTATTGCTTGGTGTGGCCCTGAGCTGGGGTTGCGTGAGGGGCGGGCGGGGTCTTCGGGCCTCGCCCTTTTTGGTGGCGGGGAGGGGGCGTCAGGCGGCCGGGGCACATCGAGGGCACATTGGTGCAGCGGAGGCCCTGATACACCCTGGGCTTCTGGTGCTGGCTACTGCCTGAAGGCGTCGTCGATCGTCTTGCGGGTCCGCGTGTCGCTGGACGACAGCGGGTGCGTGTACGTCCGCAGCGTGAAGTCGGGTCCGAGTGGCCGGCGTACTCGGATTCCCGCCGGTCAGTCGCTCGGCCCAGTCAGCCCTCATAGCCCGCCGCCGGTCGGGCCGGGCGCACCTGATGAGTTTCGCGAGCCCGTCAAGAGCCTTGGGCTCCTGGCGGGTGATCCTCATCCAGAGAACCGCGAGGTCGGCGATGGCGTCGAGGTGCAGGCAGTCGCCTCGCGCGCGCCAGGGTCGCATCGGTGTCGGCGTCGCTAGTGGGGAACACCGAGTGCGCGATCTCGTAACTCCGCCACGACCGGAAGCACCCCACCCGCACCGAAACAGCGGCCTTCGATACACCAGTTCCACCAGGTGGACAGCGCCACGGAGCAGACCTGTCAGTGGGTGCGTTGGCGCACGAGTTGGCCTGGACGACCAAGCGCGTCCGAGAACTGCTCGACGTCCAGGAACAGCGCCCCGTTCTACCGCCTCGTGCAGTAGCGGCTCAGTCACTCCCAGGTTTCAAGGGAACGCGGCTCCTGGTCGGGCAGCCAGTCGGTTCGCCAGCGCCCCGGGCCCGATCTTGCTCAGGGCCCAGAGGCTGCTGGTACATCGGTTCCACTGCCAGAGCGGGTCATCCGCATCCACAGGGATGTGGAAAGGCAGCACGGGGATGCCGTTGGCATCGAACGGACCCACATCGAGGTAACGCGAGCCACCGGATCCGCACAGATAGTGGGTGCTGCCGGTGGCGGCGGCGAGGTCGGCAAGGCGCTCGGACCGGTTTTGGCGGCTCGGAATCTCGCTGCTGTCCAGCACTTCCCCCGACCAGCCGAGAGCCGTGAGCAGGGCAATCGTCGATGTTTTCGCGACGCCTGCCACGCATTCTGAGGTGTCGAATGTGTCCAGGACCGCCTCCAGGACTTCACACACGGCACCCCAGTGGCGGCTACCGCCGTAATACTGGCGCACGAGCAGTTCGACCTTCCGGCGCGAACGGCAGGGGTCAACAAGCCGCGCCTGGCTGATCAGCGTCGGACGTCCGTGTGGAAGGTGCGTCGGGAGCGTGAGCCACTGCTGCCGACCAGGATCGTCCAAGGCGGCCAATCGGGCGCGGTGCTGGAAATCGCGCCGGGCGAATTGCACGTCGGTCAGGACGATCCACCGGTCGGCGGCGAAGAGCTTCGCCAACGTGGACAGCCGTGGGAACAGGTTCGGCTGGTGGATCGCGCACACCCCGCCCGACGAGCTGACATGGGGTAGCTCAGGTGGTGATGAGACGGCTGTCGAAGCCGGCGCCCAGGAGGCGCTCGTACGCGTCATATACGTCCCCCGGTACGTGCTGCTCGACGGCAAAGCCGAGATTCGGGTACTCGATCACCCGTTGCAGGTCCCCGACAAGCATGTCGACGACGAGCTTCTCGTCGCCGATGGACTTGATGTAGTCGTCCAGTTCCAGCGGCTCTGAGGCACAGACGACCTCTGCCTCGGGCCACAGCTTGCGGCAAGTCGCGTACGAACGGCGCTCCATGTACGGCTTGGAGATCAGCAGCAGCGACTCGACAGCGATGCCGGCCTCGGCCAGCAGCTCACGGGAGAAGGTGATGTTCTGGCCGGTGTTGGCCGCCTTCGGCTCGACCAGGATCGCTTCGTCCGGAACGCCCAGACTCAGGGCATGCTCGCGATAGTGGACGGCCTCGCCGCGCGGGAAGCGGGCGCGGGTGGTGGGGCTGTTGCCGCCGCTGAAGACCACGACCGGGAAGAGGCCGGCACGGTAGAGGTCGGCGGCTGTGGTGGCCACGCCCAGGTCGTGGCTGCCGAGGCCGATCGCCGCCGAGCAGGGCCGCTGCTCGTGGCCCATTTGGTGGTAGTTCCAGATCAACGTCGCGTCGTGGAACTGCTCGTCGGTGATCTGGCGCTGCTCGTGCTGCGGCACTGGCACTCCCTGGCTCATCCCTGCTGGCCCCTTCGGATGCCCTCGATGCTGCGCAGTTGGTGGCTCAGCCCGTACTGCCGAGCCACCTGCGCCACCTGATCGAGGACGGACAGCCCATCATTCCGGGTCGCAGCGTCCGACAGAAGGATGTGCCCGTAGGCGGTGTCCAGCCGCACCCGCTGCATCGGGGAGTCGACCGTGCCGGTGGTACGCGCGATGTCGATGTAGTGCAGGGCCTGTGTCAGGTCACCGACACCGCGATGCGCGAGGGCCAGCTTCTGATGCGCCACGGACCAGTCCTCAGGCTCGCCGAGTTCCTCGAACTCGCGGGTGGCCGCCATCATGACTTCCGTGGCGTAGCCGTTGTTGCCTTCCTTGCTCAGGGCCGTGCCGATCCACAGCCGGGCCCTGGCCCGGTCGCGTCGACTGAGGCGTTCGTCTGCGGCGAGCTGCTCGTATCGATGAGCGGCGGCATCGAGCTGGCCTGACATCTCCCGTACGACAGCGAGGGACAGCTCGATCTGGGCCACCCTGCGCGGGATGTCGAGCTCGGAGAACATGCCGCGCGCGGTGAGGTAGGACTGGCGAGCGGACAGTGGGCCGAGGATCGCGCCTTGGTCCCGTTGCACATCGCCGAGCAGGACGAGCGAACGCCCGTACAGGTATAGGCCCTTGTCGTCGAGGTCGTGGGGGCCTTGGCTGACCAGCCACCGATTCAGCAAGGTCGAGGCGAATGGAAAGTCCTGGCGGCTGACACAGACCACGGCGCGCTCGATGTCGTCGGTCCAGGTCTCGTAATCCGCCGGTCTCACGGCCTTCCGTGCGGGGAACAACAGCGCTTCGAACCGGGCCTGGGCCGCGGTGTCCGCCCGTGCGAGCGCGGTGTCGAGGATCGCCTGTGTGTCGGGACGGGGCTGAGTCCCGGTACCGAAGCTCTCCCACTTGGCCACTGTGCGCAGAGCCACACCGAGGTGCTCGGCGAAGGCACGGGTGCTCATACGCAGGGCGGCGCGAAGGGCTCTCGCCTCCTGGCCTGTCCACTGCTGCACGTTGACCACGGATTACCTCCCTCCGTCACGTATGGAAGCACTCTCGGTGACGACGTGGGGCGGGAAGTGCAACGGAAGTGCAACAGCAGGTCATTTCAAGGCCGTTCACGGCAGCCGACGCTGTGCTCATGGAACTCATCACGGAACGCCGCCCCGTAGCCTTCCCTCAGGTCTTCGGCTACTTGCGCCATGCAACCAGCAGCCCGGCCCGTCACAGCGCACTTGTCAGCTGCCTCACCGAGTACTGCCGACGACATGAACTCGCCCTCTGCGGCGTCTTCGTCGACCGCGACACCACGGCAGCCATCCGCTCGCCGGCCTTCGTCGGACTCGTCGACGCCCTCGAACTGCCCGACACATACGGTGCCGTGATCCCCGCGCTGAACCACCTCGGGCCCAAGGACCTCAGTGCCGAGCGAAGGCGACGGATAACAGCGGCGGGTGCACGCCTGATCGTGGTCCGTACCTCCAAGCCGATGACGGGGGCTGCACCGGCCTGCGGCTCCAGCTCCAACCTCCAGCGACGGGCGGACACATGACATCCGTGCGTGACGCGCTGCGCAGCGCCCCCAGGGTCAGCGACGTGCCCGGCCTGCGCCTGCTGAAGGTCGGCGACGGCTGGGACCTCGTGCGAACCTCTGCCGAGACGGGCCTACTGGCCTTGGTCCTCCTGCGGGCAACCGGCGCCACGATCGGCCCGGTGCTCTATGACGGACCCAACGAGCGCCTCTACTACGCCATCGAGCCTGGCACCGCCGACTGCTGGAACGGCCTGCCCGTACGGCATCTCTCCACCAACAGCTGGCTCGTCGCACCCGGCTGGGAGGTGATCGCCGACTGGTACGGCGGCTGGTGCGAACTTCCCGACGACGACACCCTCACGGACGCCGAAACCCTCCGGATGGCGCTCCAGCACCCGTACGTCACCGCTGACAACGCGAAACGCCGCTCCGACGCCTGCCTCTGAAGCCCCGCGGCCCCGCCCCACACCTGGCAGCGGCGCCTTTCATCCGACCCGACCGCAAGGGGACATCCGTGACTAGCCACCCCGTCTCACCGAACACCGTCCTCGCCAACGCACTTCTCCGCACAGAGGACGTCCTGACCCCACGCATCCTGGCCACCCCGCCCGAGCGGATCGTGCTGGTTGTCGGCACCCAGATCAACGGTGCCCCGCACATCGGCACCTCGCTCGTCCAGTCCCTCGCCTTCGCCATGGCCGCCCGCCTTCGCGATCGATTCGGCATCCCCAGCGCGGTCGTCTTCAGCGCCCTCGACAACGCCCCGTACGAACTGGCCACAGACCCAGCCAGCGGACATCGTTACCAGCGCGCCTACGCCCAAGCACTCGGCGAGAAGGCCCTGACCGACCTCGTCACCGCGCTATACCAACCCCTGTTCACGGCCCTGACCCGGCGCCTGGGCATCCCCCACCATGTCGAGACCTACACCCAGCAGCAAGCCGGCGAATACTTCCGCCGAACCTGGCTACGGCTCCTCCCCCGCATCGACGCAGCCCGCTGGTGGCTGGCCCCCTCCACCGGCACCCCACACCTCCGAGTTCCGTGCCCCCAACACGGCTGTGGCTGGTCCGAGAAGCACGCTGAACGCACCAGGGTCCACCTCACCGACCAGGAAACCGCCGCCGTCTCCGCGGTCTGTCTCCACCACGGCCCGTACCGAGCCACCATCACGCCCACCACCAGCGCCTACCTCGACCTGGCGACCCTGTACCGCAACCTGGTCAAGGAACTCACGCTCACGAGCATGGCGACCCGGGAAACCCTGTACGTCATGGTCAAGGGCGGCGACTGGGTCTTCGGCTCCATCCTGGTCGACGAAGCCCTCCAGGCCGTCGGCCTCACCCGTGCACAGCTACCCGCCCGGCTGTTCTGCCCACAGGTCGTCACCGACACCGGCGCGAAACTCTCCAAGTCGCTCATCCGCGAAGGCCATGCCCCCTTGTCTGAGGAAGCGGCCCGCTGGATGCTCGACACCCGGGAATGGCCCGGCACCGTCACCGAGTACGCGGACCAACTGCTGGCCACGACCCAGACGATGCTGTCCGACCCCCGTCACTTCTTCCGCTCGTACTCCGCAGCCGAGATCGGCCGCCTGATCACCGCACCAGCACCCAGGAGCATTTCCGCCCCATGAGCAACACCACCGGCCGCGTCCACGAACTCAACCTCTACCGCCAGTACTTCGACCTCGTCGCATCAGGCGAGAAGACCATCGAGGTACGAGTCAAGTACCCCCACCTCGCCGACCTCGCCGCCGGTGACACCATCCGCTTCCGCATCAAAGGCACCGAGGAGACCTGCGAGGTCACGGTCAAACGGGTCACCGAGTACTCCAACTTCGAGGCTTTGCTCGACGGTGAGGGGCCCTCGAACGTCAACCCCACCGCCACCCGTGACGAGCAACTCGCCCGTATCCGGGCCATCTACCCACCGGCGAAGGAAGCCCTTGGCGCCATGGCCATCCGGATCGGCCTTCTCCCCTGACTCGGAGCCCGCTCCACGAGGTGCGGTCCTACTCGGTGTCCCGCTCCCCAGAGGTCCCGGGCGGCGGCCCGGTGGTCGTCCGCGGGACCAGCGTCGTCGGCAGGACGATGTGCTGCTCATGGTCCGCGTCGGAGTCGTCGATCAGCCGCAGAGCCGGAGTCGCTCTACGGGACCGAGGGGCTGGACCCGGCGACCGGCTTCATCAGCAGCACCGAGCCATGGCCCGATCACGCAGAGGGCTACAGCCGCACCGCGAACACTCACCCGCGTCCGCAATGAGCTCCGCTCTCCCGCCTCCGCCTGAACTGCATCGATCCTCAGAACCTGACGACAGGAGGATGTCGAATCCGGCGCTCAGAAGCCACTCGTGGCACCTCGGGCCACAGCTGGCGGCCGGTCCCACACGAACGCGTCCATGTACGGCTTGGAGATCAACAGCGCTGAAGCCCGGGCGAACTCGGCGGACCGGCAGCGTACTGAGCCCTCACGAGTGGGGCGAGGGCCCGGCTGCCCCTCAGAAGGCAGGCACGCTGTAGCTGAATTCCTTGCCCCCTCGGTCAGGGCCCGCGGAACGTTCACGCCGGAGTGCTCCCGCTTCCAGGAGACGCTTGAGCCGATTGTTCGCGTCAGGCAAGGAGATGTGCAGTTCCTCGGCAAGCTCCGCCGCACGGAAGGCACTGAGTTTGCGTGCGCGCTGATAGGTGTCCGACAGGACTTCTGCATCCCCGAGGAGGGTGCGGCTCTCGGCATCCACGGCAAACTGTTTGCGCCTTTGCAGACACACGTTGACCGCGTCCCGGGTCTCCTCGTTCAATCCTGCGAGCTGCACGGCTGCCACGGCATGACCTTCAGCCGAGAGAAGCGTGTGGAACTTGCCGAGGAACTCGTCCGCGAAGCGGCGCCCTGACTGTCCGCGCCGGTCCCCGTGTGGAGGCGGGCGGGCGGATAGCCTCGTCGCGAAATGTCGGGGTTCGGGGGGATATGCCGCCGGACTGACGAGCCGAGGAGGTCCCCATCGCCGGGACGCGACCGGAGGCGCCCGCCGCGCCCGCCGCGAGTCAGCCGCCGGAGGCCGATCTGCTGCGGACGATGCTGCGCCGGCCCGAATACCTCAAGGCGCTCGTGTTCTGCGGCCTGATCGGCGTTCCCGTGGCCCTGATCGCCTTCTGGTTCCTCGTGGCGCTCGACCAGCTGGAGCGGCTGATCTGGACGGACTGGCCCGAGGACCTGGGGTGGACACGGGCCCCGTGGTGGTGGGGGTTCCCCCTGCTGGCGGTGGCGGGCGCGGTCGTGGGGCTGGTGGTCTCGCGGCTGCCGGGGCGGGGCGGGCACATCCCCGCGGGCGGACTGCACTCCGGCGGGGCCGATGAGAAGGCGCTGCCCGGAGTGCTCGTCGCCGCACTCGTCGGACTGCCGCTCGGCACCGTGCTCGGCCCCGAGGCGCCGCTGATCGCCCTGGGCGGCGGACTGGCCCTGCTCTTCGCGCGGTTCGTGCGGGCCCCGCGGACGGAGGCGGGCACCGCGCTGCTCGGGGCGGCCGGAGCCGCCGCGGCGATCTCCGCGCTCTTCGGCAATCCGCTGGTGGGCGCGGTCCTGCTGATGGAGGTGGCCGGGGTCGGCGGACCGCAGCTGTTCGCGGTGATGCTGCCGGTGCTGCTCGCCAGCGGGGTCGGCGACCTGGTCTTCACCGGGTTCGTCCGCTGGACGGGCCTGCACACCGGGAGCCTCGACATCGGGCTGCCCGCGCCGCCGCCGCTGGACTGGGCGGACATCCTCTGGACGCTGCTGATCGCCGTGGCCCTCGCGTTCCTGATCCACTGGATCTTCGTGGCCGGACGGTTCACCGCCGGTTTCGTGACGTCGTGGACGGTGCGCACCACCACGCTGTGCGCGCTCGGCGCGGCCGGCTGCATCGCCCTCTACTCCGTTTCCACCGGCCGTTCCCCCGCCGAGGCGGCCCTGTCCGGCGAGAGCGCCCTGGCCGCCCTGGCACGGGACGCGGCCGCCTGGTCGGTCGGCGCGCTCGTGGCGGTGCTGGTGTTCAAGGGGCTCGCCTACGCGCTCTGTCTCGGCAGCCTGCGCGGCGGCCCCGTGTTTCCCGCGCTGTTTCTCGGCGGGGCGGCCGGCGCCCTTCTCGCGCCGCTGCCCGGTTTCGGCCTGGTGCCGGCGATGGCGGCCGGGATGGCGGCGGCCGTCACGGCGGCCCTGCGGCTGCCCGTCAGCGGCGCGGTGCTGGTCGTGCTGCTGCTGGGCAACGTGGACACGGTGGCGCTCGTGGTGCTCGCGGCGGTGGTGTCCTTCGCGGTGACGCAGTTGCTGCCGCAGGGGCCGGGCATCCCGGCGTTCGGCGGCCCTGCGGGGAGCGGGCCTGCGGGGAGCGGCCCTGGGGGGAGCGGGCCTGCGGTCAGCGGGCCGGCGGTCAGCGGGCCGCCAGCCGGTCGAGGGCCTCGTCCAGGGTCGTCGCGGCCATGATGAGCGACAGATGGGTGAACGCCTGCGGGAAGTTGCCCAGTTGCTCCCCGCTGGGGCCGATCTCCTCCGCGAACAGCCCGACGTGGTTGGCGTAGGTGTGCATCTTCTCGAAGGTGTAGCGGGCCTGCGGGAGACGGTCGGCCCGCGCCAGGGCGTCGACGTACAGGAAGGTGCACAGGCTGAACGTGCCCTCCGAGCCGCGCAGTCCGTCGGGGGAGGCGGCCGGGTCGTAGCGGTAGACGAGGCTGTCCGAGACGAGCCGGCGGTCGATGGCGTCCAGCGTCGACAGCCAGCCGGGGCTGCGCGGCGCGATGAAGCCCACCCGGGGCGCGAGCAGCAGCGAGGCGTCCAGGACGTCGCCGCCGTAGTGCTGGACCAGCGCCTGCTTCTCCTCGCTCCAGCCGCGCTCCATGACCTGTTCGAGGATCGCGTCGCGGGCCCGGATCCAGCGCTGGGTGTCGCCCGGCCGCCGGAACTCCTCCACGAGCTTGACGCAGTTGTCGAAGGCGGCCCAGCACATCACCCGGCTGTAGGTGAAGTCCTTGCGCCCGCCGCGGGTCTCCCAGATGCCCTCGTCGGGGCGGTCCCAGTGGTCCGAGAGCCAGTCCATCAGGCGGGCCAGGCCCCGCCAGCCGTGGTAGCCCACCTGCCGGCCGATCTGCTCGATGCCCTCGGACATGGCGTAGAGGGCCTCGCCGTAGATGTCGAGCTGGAGCTGCCCGGTGGCCGCGTTGCCGGCGCGCACCGGACGTGAGCCGCGGTAGCCCTCGAAGTGGTCGAGGGTCTCCTCCGTCAGATGAGGGTCCCCGTCGACCCGGTACATGATCTGAAGCGGCTCCCCGGTCACGCCCGCGCGGTCTGCCAGCCGCTCCCCCAGCCAGTGCACGAACTGGTCGGCCTCCTCGACGAAGCCCAGGTCCAGCAGGGCCCGCACCGACAGCGAGCCGTCGCGCACCCACGTGTAGCGGTAGTCCCAGTTGCGTTCGCCGCCCACCTGCTCGGGCAGCCCCATCGTCGCGGCGGCGACCGGGGCGCCGGTCGGGGCGTAGGTGAGCAGCTTGAGGGTGATGGCCGAGCGGTTCACCATGTCCGGCCAGCGGCCGCGGTAGCGGGACGTGCGCACCCAGCGCTGCCAGAAGTCGATGTCGTCCCACATCTGCGCGGTGACCGCGTCCGCGGTCGGCGGGGGCGGGGCCTCGCCGTCGGGGTCGCAGACGGTGAAGACGGCGGCCGCCGACCGGCCGGCCTCCAGGGTGACCGTGCCCCGCACGTCGCGCCCGTCCCGCTCCAGCGGGAACGTGGCCTGCAGATACGCGGTCGCGGCCGGGGCGCGGAAGACCGCGCTCGCCACCGTCCCGCCGTCCCCGCCTCCGCCACCGTCCCCGCCTCCGCCTCCGCCGAAGTCCCCGCTGCCCCCTCCGGCTCCTCCGCTTCCGCCGTTCCCTCCGCTCCCTCCGCTTCCTCCGGTCCGGCCGGTCGCGCCGGTCAGGTCGAGGGTGTGGTCGCCGCGGGCGTAGTCGAAGCGCGGACGGCACTCCAGGGCGAAGCGCACGGTGCCGCGCACGGTCCGCACGATCCGCACCACCGTGTGCCGGTCGGACGGCGTCCGGGCGCGGATGACGGGCATGTGGTCGATGACCTCGCCGACCCCGTCCGGGGAGAGGAAACGGGTCACCACCACGGCGCTGTCCGGGTAATAGATCTGACGGCGCGTCATCTCGCCGTGGGTGGGCGCGAACAGGAAGTGGCCGCCGCCGTCGTGGTCCAGCAGGGACGCGAAGACGCTGGGCGAGTCGAAGCGCGGGGCAGCGAACCAGTCGATCACCCCCTCCGAGGTCACCAGGGCGGCGGTCTGGAGGTCGCCGATCAGCCCGTGCTCGGCGATGGGCGGGTAACGGTCCATCATGGTCTCCCTCTGGTCGCCGGCGTCGTCTCACGCCGACCGGGCGGGGACGCGGCCCGCCCCGACCGCGTCGAGGAGGGCCGCGTGGTCCTTCTCGTTCTGGTCCGCGTACAGCTCGGCGAAGGCCGCGAGGGCCCGGTCGAAGACGTCGCCGCCGCCGAGGTAGGCGGCGATCGCGATGCGGTCGCCGGAGCGGGCGTGGGCACGGGCCAGGGTCGCCCCGCACAGCCAGGCGAACAGGGACATCCGTTTCGGCGACATGTTCTCGGTCACGGCGATGCCCTTCATGTCCCTGAGCTGGCGGACGTAGAAGTCGCGGCGCCGGCCGTCGATGCCCGTGCTGCGCTCCCAGCCCAGGAAGATGTCGCTGGTCGCCTGCATCAGCCGCTGCCCGGCGACGACCCGCTCGCCCTGGGTGCGGAACCGGCAGGCCCCCGCGTAGGGGGCCAGCACGGACTCGTCGGCCTCCTTCGCCTGGAGGAACAGCGGGTCCTCGCCGTCCTTGCCGAGCATCAGCACGATCCAGCAGCGGGTGCCGACGCTGCCCACGCCGACGACCTTGCGGGCGACGTCGGCGACGCGGTAGGTCTCCAGCAGGAAGCGGCGGTCGGACTGGAGCGACTGGCCGTACCGCTCGACGAGACGGCTGATCTCGGTCTCCAGCGCGCCGCTCTCGGCCTCCGGCAGCAGGCTCTCGAGGCGGACCAGGAGCGGCGGGTCGTCGGCGATCCTGCGCTGTCCGCCGACGACGTGGGTGAGCTTGTCGAAGACCTGGAGCGTGTCGCGCGAGCGGGCCTTCTCGCGGGTGGCGTCCCAGCGCCGGCGGGTGTCGGCGTCCAGGCGGGGGGCGAACGCCTCCTGGAGTCCGTCCGCCTCGAAGCGGGCGTACCAGACCGCGAGATTGCCCATGCCGGCGAACTCCCGCATCCGCTCGCGGTACGAGCGCACCCCCGTGCGCACCACCGAGGCCCGCTCCTTGGCGCTGAAGCCGTTGGCGCGGCCCGCGATGACCAGGCTCGCCGCGAGCCGCTTGACGTCCCACTCCCACGGGCCCGGCAGCGTCTCGTCGAAGTCGTTGATGTCGAACATCAGCCGCCGCTCCGGGGAGGCCAGCAGCCGGAAGTTCAGCAGGTGCGCGTCGCCGCAGCACTGGACCCGGATCCCCGTGCGGGGCGTTCCGGCGAGGTCCGCGGCCATGATGGCGGCGGCGCCCCGGTAGAAGCGGAAGGGCGACTCGCTCATCCGCGCGTAGCGGATCGGCACGAGGTCGGGGAGCCTCCTCGCCGACTGCGCCTCGATGACGTCCACCGGATCGGCGCGTCCGGGCGCCGGCGCGAACTCGGCGTGCGCGGACCTCGGCACGCCGGACCGGGCGGACTTGCCGCGCCGGGCGCGCTCCCTCGGGGTGCGGTGGCGCAGTTCGTGGCCGGTGGGGTGGTTCTCGCTCATGGCAGACGCTCCGCGATGGGGTCGCCGGGGGCGCGGGGAGCGGTCGTCGCCGCGGACGCGCCGTGCGGCGGCGGCCGGCGAACGCGCGCCCGGCCGGCGGATGGAGGAGTGGCCGGCGGGCACGAGCGCGGCCGGCGGGGTTCACGGGTGGCCGGTTGGGCTGAAGCGCGGCCGACGGGTTCACGCGTCCCGAGGCGGCCGAGGACCGGTCGGCCGCTGTCCGTCTTCCAACGTATCGCCGGTGGCGGGAGGCGGCGACCCGGGTCCGCCCAGGCGGCGCGCCACGGCGGGCTCCTGAGCGAAGACGGCGCCCGCGGTGATGCACAGCGTCATCGTCACGCACAGCGCGATGAGCCACGACAGCAGCGTGAAGACGGCGCCCAGCGAGCCGTACCGCTGGAGGCTGTGTTCCAGGGCCCTGGGCACGTAGAGGTGCGCGGCCGAGGTGAGGACGCTCAGGGCGGCGCCGGCGAGGAGCGCGCCCGGCAGCAGCGGCAGCCACGGCACGCGCGAGGTGAGCAGCAGGTGCTGCGTCCACCACCACAGGCCGGTCTCGGCGATCAGCAGCAGCGGCAGGCCCAGCCACAGCCCGGCGCCGAAGCCGTCCCGCAGGACGCCCTGCACCGCGATCATGACCAGCCAGGCGGGGAGCCACACGACCCAGCGCCAGGCGAGGGACCGCGCGCCCGCCTTGGGGAGCCCCCAGGCACGCTGGCACAGCCGCTGCATGGCGCGGCTGCACGCGGTGGCCGAGATCAGCACCATCAGCCCGCTGACGACGCCGGTGGTCTGGCGCAGTTCGGTCGTGTCCCCCTCGAAGACCTGCTCCAGCTGCTGCTTGGCGTCCCCGGTCAGGCCGAAGACGTCGCTGACGGAGTCGACGAACTGCTCCCGCAGCGCCTGCGGGGCGATCGCCGCGGCCACGAACAGCAGCGGCACGGCGGTGAGGAACGTCTGCGCCGCCAGGCGGGTCGCGGAGTCCAGCACGTTGACCGAGATCAGATGCGTCATCAGATGCGTGATCACCGGGAACCGCCGCTCGGCCCGGGCCCGCAGTCCACGCGCCCGGACCGCGACCGCCGCGCCCCGCGCCCGCCACCGCTCGCGGCGCGACGCGGACGCCGGACGGTCCCGTCGGGGGCCTGCGCCAGGCTGCATGCTGCCAGCGTGCCCGCAGCGGGCCCCCACGGCCCGTGGCGGAACCCCGGCGAGGGCCGAACGGGTGACGCGCGGGAGGCGGGCGGGAGGCGGACGGAGGCCGGGGCACGGGAGCGCGGGCGGTCCGGGGCCCGCCCGCCGCGTGAGGTTGTGCGGCCCGGCTCCGCCGCCGACGATGAGGAGATGAACGCAGGCGGCCACAGGGGCGGCCATGGTCCTTGACCTGCTGGTCATCGCCCTCGCGATCGCCGTCTTCCCGCTGTCGGCGACCGCGTTCGTCCTCGTGCTGGCGGCACGCCGGGGCCTGTGGAAGGGCCTGGCCTTCGTCCTCGCCTGGCTCGCCTGCTTCGTGGCCGTCATCGCCGCGGTGCTCCTGACGACCGGCGGGAAACCCCCGGCCCCCCGGTCCGCGCCCTCCACCGCCTCGACGGCCGTCAAGCTCGCCGTCGGCGTGGCGCTGGTCTGGTACGGGGTGCGCCGTCATCGCAGGGGGCCCCGGCCGAGGCCGTCGGGCGGGATGATGGCGCGGCTCGACCGGATCTCGCTGTGGGAGGCGGCGGCGCTGGGACCGCTGCTCCAGCCCTGGGGGCTCGTGGCGGCGGGTGCGGCGACCGTGGTGGACGCCGACCTCTCCCACGCGTCCTCGTTCGCGGCCCTGTTCGGCTACTGCCTGCTGGCCACCAGCAGCCTGCTGGCGATGGAGGTCTACACGGCCTTCGCCCCCGACGCCTCCCGGCTGCGCCTCGGCAGGCTGCGGGTCTGGCTCCAGACCCACCAGGACCAGGCGCTCGTCGTGCTGCTGCTGGGCGTGGGGCTGTTCCTGGTGGCCCGGAGCATCTACCAACTGACGTCCGGCGATTGAGCACGCACGGCAGCGCTTGCGTACGCACGGCACGCACGGCACGCGCCGGCGGGGCGAGAGTGGACACCTACGCGTACGCGTGGCGGGAAACCGCGGGGCGTGAGCACGCACGGCGTGAGACCGCGCGGCGTCAGGACCGCGGGGGACGACGTGCGCACGGGGGCTTCAGCGGCGGCCGGGCGCTTCGGCCGACTTCGACGGCGACCGGTGACTTCGACGGCGACCAAGGGCTCGCGCGGCGGCCGAGGGCTGCGGCGGTGACCGAGGGCGGCGTCCGCGGCCGGCGGCCGCGGACGGGGGCTTCGGCGGCTGACTTCGGCGGCGGCCGCGGGCCGGGACCGGGGACTTCGACCGCGGCCGGAGGCCTATGCCTCGCCGGTGTCCAGGAACTCGCGGAGGGCGAAGGCGGCCAGCACGATCACCGCCGTCCACACCACGACCGCCATGGTCGGATAGCTCCAGGTGAACAGGACCACCGCGGCCACCAGCAGGATCGCCGCCCCGATCCACCCCTTGAAGCGGTGCACGAACCCGCCCACCGGGCCCAGTCGCAGCCCCGCCGAAGTCGCCACGTCCCGCCCGGCGCCGATCCCCTTGCCGCAGAAGTGCCGGACGAACACCGCCGGCCGCGAGGGGCCCACCAGGAACGCGCCCAGGGCGGTGACCAGGGCCAGCGCCCCCACCGCCCGGATACTGGACCGCAGGAACCGCACCAGCGCGTCGTAGACGGCGCCCGCGGCGTCCGAGTTCGCGCCGGGCGGCAGGTGGTCGAGGTACACCGCGCGGAACACGGCGAGGACCACGCCCAGCAGCACCATGGCGAGGAACACCCCGATCGCGGCCCCGATGAGCGCCCGCCGCCGGTGGACCGCCAGGAACACGCCCGCGGCCGCGATCAGCACCGCCACGACCGGCAGCCAGCTGCCGAGGATCTGGAGCACCCTCAGATACGACTTGATCTTGCCGATGTCCTTGCTCTGCACCACGACGAAGTCCGTGTGCACGGCGGGGACCTTCGCCGCCACCGCGAGTCCGGAGTCGACGAGCCGCTCCTTCACCTCGGCGACGACGGGCGCGACGTCGATGGCGACCTGGCCGTCGCGCACCTGCACGGCGCCGCCGCCCGAGCCGGTCAGCGCCTTGACGACGGCGCTGTGGGCCCGCCGGTTGGCTTCCGTCCAGATCTTCTCGAACGCGGGCCCGGACACGACCCGCATCACGGTGCCGCTCACCAGTTCCTTGAGTCCGCTGTCGATGGGGCCGCTCAGGTTCTTGATCAGCTCCGCGGCCTTCGGCGGCACGCCCTGCTGCGACGCGGCCCGGCTCAGCTCGTCGACCAGTGCATCGACGTCGATCTGCCGGAGCACGACGTCGGTGACGCGGGTGGTGACGGCCCGCTGGACGTCGGGGTCGGAGGCCAGCGGCGCCACGGTCGCCACGTAGCGGTCGGTGTCGCGGACGATGCTGTTCGCCCAGACCGCGACCACGGCCAGCAGGGACAGCAGGGACGCCACCACGATCAGCAGGGTCGACCCCAGCGCGCGCCACCAGTGCCGGTGCGGATGCCGTCCGCTCTCCAACTCGCCCAGCCGCCGGTGCAGTTCGGCCAGCTCACCGGCTTGTTGGGCGATCCGGACCTCCTCGGCGGAGCCGCCGTAGGGGTCCTCGGGGCGGGGCGGGGGCGCATCGCTGCCAGTCATGCCTCGAGGAGAACGCCGGGAGGGCGGCCCGGCGAGCCGGGCGGTCCGGCCGGGTGAACGGACACCGCGGACACCGGGTGCGGCACCCCCTGCCCGGTGGTGCAATGGCAGTCGGGGGGCCCGCGCGACAGCAACGACACCAGCACAGCACCCGCACCCGCACCAGCACCAGCACCAGCACCAGAGGTGAAGCCGTGAGCGAGCAGAGCGACCTGACGCAGCAGACACCGCCGGCCGGGCCGGACGAGCAGGGCGAGCCGATCGACGAGATGGGGCCCGTCGACTACGTGGTGGTGGAGTTTCCCGGCAACCGGATGACAGGTGAGGGCTTCCCGCTGCTGGTCGACCTCGTGGACCGCGGCATCATCCGGATCCTCGACCTGACGTTCGTCAGGAAGGACGCCGACGGCTCGGTGACCGCCCTGGAGATCGCGGACCTCAACGGCGACGGCCGGCTCGACCTCGCCGTCTTCGAGGGCGCGCGGTCCGGCCTGCTGGGCCGCGACGACCTGGAGGCGGCCGCGGCGGCCGTCGAACCCGGCAACTCCGCGGCGCTGCTGGTGTACGAGAACCTGTGGGCCGCGCCCTTCGCCGCCGCCCTGCGCCGGGGAGGAGCCCAGCTGGTCGCGTCCGGGCGGCTGCCCGTCCAGGCGCTCCTCGCCGCACTGGAGGCGACCGAGGCCGCCTCAGGCTGACCGGCCCCCGCGCCGGGCGGGTTCAGGCGCCTCCGCCGACGACGGAGTAGCTGCGCCACAGGGACTGGCCCGGGGTGAACGCGACGGACGACTGCGTCCCCAGATAGAAGCTCTCCCCGCCGGTGCGGCCGCTCTGGTCGTCACCGGCCTCCGTCAGCACGCACGACTCGTTCGCGTACAGCCGGATGTCGTCGAGGGTGTAGTTGCGCACGCTGCGGGCGCCGCCCGGCAGGCGGTGGCATCCGTCGTGGGAGGGGCTCTGGATCCTCACGACCCGTCCGCCGGGGCCCGTGTACTGGATCGTGCCGAGGGCGGAACCGTTGCTGCAACCGGCGAAGGCAAGCAGGACGGCAAGCAGGAGGAGGACGGCTCCCGCGCCTCGGCGGGCTCGACTGCGACGGATCATGGCGACGGTCCTCGTCTGTCGGGGGCCGGCGCGGAACCGCGGCCTCTCGGCCCCAGGCTGCCGGGACCGGCGGCCGTCGGCATCCCGAGCGGGACCGCCCGGCTGACCGCCGCCGGAGGACGAGCCGCGCAACGCGAAGGGCCGGGCGACGGAGGAAGCCAGGGACAAGCGAAGCCCACCGCGTTCACCGAATTCACCGCGTTCAGCGAATTCAGCGAGTTCAGCGAGTTCACCGCTTTCGGCGAGTTCACCGCATTCACCGCTTTCGCAGCGTTCAGGCGTTCAGGCGTTCGCCGCGTTCAGCGCGCGGAATTCACCGACCCGCGCCTCCGGCCGCACCCGGAGGTGCGGCCGGAGACGGACGGCGGCGCGGTTCCCGCAGGGCCGAGGGTCACATGGCGCGTTCCTTTCTGGGGCCGACGCACAGGGCCCAGATCACGAATCCGTCGATGACCATCAGCGTGATGGCCCAGAACGGATACCAGGGCAGCCACACGAAGTTGGCGATCAGGTTCAGGCCCGCCACGGTGATACCGACGACGCGGGCCCACATCGCCCCGCTGAACAGGGCCATACCGGCCAGCAGCACGACGATGCCGAGCGAGAGGTGCAGCCAGCCCCAGCTGGTCAGGCTCCACTGAAAGGTGAAATTGCGGGTGGAGACGAACACGTCGTCCTTCGCGATGGCGGATATTCCCTCGAATATCGCCAGAACGCCGCCGAACATCATCATGATCGCGGCGAAAACCGTCCAGCCGGACACCTCGCCCATTCCGCGGGCGGTGGTCCGGTGCGTTCCGGTGCTCTGTGTGGCCATTTTGCGGGCTCCTTCAACTGGGCCTCGACGCCGGGACGACCGCCCGGTCGTGGACACAAGTCCAGCGTGCCACCAGATGCCGTAATCGGCAGATCGGGCGGAATTCGCGGCGGGCCGGGTTCGGTGGTCCAATGGAATGACGTATGGACGAAAGGGGATGCGCCATGCCGGGTCTTCTTCGCGGAGTCGCCCGCACCGCGGTCGTCGCGGGTACGGCGACCGCCGTCTCCAACCGTGTGTCACGCCGTCAGCAGGGCCGCTGGGCGGCCCAGGAGGGTTACCGGGAAGCCCCGCCGGAGCCCTATGGGCAGCAACAGCAACAGGGCTACGGACAACAGCAGCAGGGCTACGGGCAGCCGCAGGCGGCCCCGCAGCGGCCGGACGATCTCGGCGAGCGGATCGAGCAGCTCAAGCAGCTCGGTGAGCTGCGGCAGCAGGGGGTGCTCACGGAGGACGAGTTCGCGGAACAGAAGCGCCGGCTCCTGGGCTGAGCCGCTCCGTTCGACTGCGGTCGACTGCGCTGGTGCCGCCGAGGGTTGGCGTTCCTCGACGGCATGTCAGGCTGATGTCCCGACAGTCATGGTGTGCCAGTCATGGTGCGAGAGCCGGTGCGCGGGGGCGGGTCGGTGGGCCGGGGCTCAGAGCCAGGAGCCGGGGGCGGGTCGGTGGGCCGGGGCTCAGAGCCAGGAGCCGCCGGGCGGGCCGTCGATGGTCTGCTCCGCCCAGATCGTCTTGCCCTTGGCGCCGGGCCGGGTGCCCCAGCGCCGGCTCAGCTGGGCGACCAGGAGGAGGCCGCGGCCGCCCTCGTCGTAGGTGCGGGCCCGGCGCATGTGGGGGGCCGTGCCGCCGCCGTCGGAGACCTCGCAGATGAGCGCGCGGTCGTGGATGAGGCGCAGCTGCACGGGCGGCCGGCCGTGCCGGATGGCGTTGGTGACCAGCTCGCTGACGATCAGTTCGGTGACGAAGGCGGCGTCGGTCAGCCCCCAGGTCTCCAGCTGGTCGACGGCCCGCTTGCGGGTTTCGGCGACCGCGGCGGGGTCCGACGCCACGTCCCAGGTGGCGATGCGGGAGGGGTCGAGGGCCCGGGTGCGGGCGACGAGGAGCGCCACGTCGTCGGAGGGCAGCCGGGGGATCAGGTCGGCGAGGACCGTGTCGCACACCGCGTCGAGGGAGGCGGCGGGCGCGGCCAGGGCCCGGCACAGCCGGGACGTCCCGTCGTCGACGTCGACGGCACCGCCCCCGCCGCTCCCGCCACGGGAGCGCGAGACGATCAGGCCGTCGGTGTAGAGGGCCAGCAGGCTGCCCTCGGGCAGTTCGACCTCCAGCGACTCGAAGGGCAGCCCGCCCAGTCCGAGCGGCGGCCCGGCCGGCAGGGCCAGCAGTTCCACCTCGCCGTCCGGGGTCACGACCGCGGGCAGCGGGTGGCCCGCCCTGGCCAGGGTGCAGCGCCGCACGAGCGGGTCGTAGACGGCGTACAGGCAGGTCGCCCCGACGTCTCCGGCCGCCTCCGGGTCGCCGAGCGCGTCGGTGCCGGTGGCCAGCAGGCCCACGAGGTCGTCGAGGTGGGTGAGGAGTTCGTCGGGGGGCAGGTCGATGTCGGCGAGGGTGCGCACGGCGGTGCGCAGCCGTCCCATGGTCGCCGAGGCGTGGATGCCGTGCCCCACGACGTCGCCGACGACGAGCGCGACCCTCGCCCCGGACAGCGGGATGACGTCGTACCAGTCGCCGCCCACCCCGGCCCGCACGTCGGCCGGGAGGTAGCGGGAGGCCACCTCCACCGCGGACTGCTCGGGCAGCCGCTGCGGGAGCAGGCTGCGTTGCAGGGCGACCGACGTCGCGCGTTCGCGGGTGTAGCGCCGGGCGTTGTCGATGCAGACCGCCGCCCTGGCCGCCAGTTCCTCGGCGAGGACGACGTCGTCGGCCTGGAAGGGGTCCGGGCGCCGGTGCCGGGCGAGGACGACGACGCCCAGCGTGGTGCCGCGCGCCGACAGCGGCACGGCCATCAGCGAGTGGAAGCCGTAGTCGTGGACGCGGGCGACGCGCAGCGGGTCCCCGGCGACCCATTCCGGCAGCGCGGCCGCGTCGATCCGGCGCCGCACGGCCCGCCCCGAACGCAGGCTCTCCGCCGGCGGGGAGCCTGCCGGGTACTCGTCCACGTCGCCGAGGGCGAGGACGGCCTCGGGGGCGCCCGGCAGCACCGACTGGTGGGCGACGCGCCGCAGCAGCAGCGGGCCGCCGGTCGCGGTCTGCTCCTCACGCCCCTGCTCGAACGAGGTCAGCAGGTCGACGCTGAGGAAGTCGGCGAGGCCGGGCACCGCCACGTCCGCCAGCTCTTGCGCCGTCCGCGTCACGTCGAGGGTGCCGCCGATCCGGGAGCTGGCCTCCGCGATCAGCTGGAGCCGCTCGCGGGCCCGGTGCTGCTCCGTCATGTCGTGCCCGGTGGCGGCCACGCCCAGCACCCGGCCGTCCGCGTCCTCGACCCGGTGGAGGTGGACCGACCAGGCGTGCTCGCGGGGCTCGCCGGGGGCCCGCGCGTGGTTCTCGACGTACTGCGGCTCGCCGGTCTCCAGGGTCTGCCGCATCCGCCGCTCGACCTCCTGTGACAGCGGCGTGGGCAGGACGTCCGTCATCCGCAGCCCGCGCAGCTCCTCCTCGGTCAGGCCCAGCGCGTCCTGCGCGGTCCGGTTCGAGCGGCGCAGCCGCAGGTCGGTGTCGTAGACGGAGGTCGCGCAGGACGGCGACCGCAGGAAGCCCCAGCGCATCAGGGCGTCGTCCTCGGGCCGGGGCGGCGCGGCCGGGGCGGCGACCAGGAACCAGCCGCGGTCCCCCTGGTCCCCCGTGCGGCGGTGCGCCAGGACCCTGGCCTCCAGGCGGCGGCCGTCGCGGTGGCGCAGGGCGAGCGTGCCCTGCCGGCGGGGCAGCCCCGGCGACGGCCGGAGGTCCGCCGCGGTGGACCCGTCGGCGAGCAGCGTCGTCGCCGGACGCCCGAGGATCTCCCGAGGGGCGTATCCCAGCAGCCGGGCGGCCCCGTCGTTCCAGCCGGTCACGGCGCCCTGTCCGTCGACGGTGACGCGGGCGGTGAACGGTTCGCCGACGGCGTCCGACGCGTCACTGACGGCGTCATTTGCGTCACTCACATACTCATCTCGCTCTCCCGCGTAAGCACGCATCTCGTATTATTCCCACCCTTTTCCGACCTCAAGCCCCCTGCCTCAGCGCGATGGGAGGGCCCTTCGGCCGGCGGGGGCGGGCGTCAGGGGCGGAGGCGGTCGCGGTGGTCGCGGTGGTCGTGGGCGCGGTGGTCGTGGGCGCGGTCGTCGTCCGGCGCGCGGTCGGGGAGGCCGCCGCCGCCCGCCGTGAAGCCGATCACCGTGCCGCCGCCCGCGCGGCGGAAGGCGAACGGCGCTCCCCCGTGGGCCAGGGCCACCTCGCGGACGATCGACAGGCCGAGGCCGGAGCCCGGCAGGGAGCGGGCGTCGGCGGCCCGGTAGAAGCGGTCGAAGACGCGGGTCAGGTCGGCTTCGGCGATGCCGGGCCCCCGGTCGCGGACCTCGACGCGCACGACGCCCGGCCGGGCGGGCCCGGTGACGGCGATCTCGACCGGCGCGCGGCCGTCGCGGTCGAACTTGGTGGCGTTCTCCACCAGGTTGGACACGGCCCGCTGGAGCATCGCCGGCCGCCCGTGGACGGTGGTGTCGCCGCTCGCCCGGATCAGGACCTGCCGCCCGGTGCGGCGCCGGGCCAGGCCCGCGACCTCCTCCGCGACGTCGGCGAGGTCCAGCCTGCGCGGCGGCTCGGCGTCCGACTGGCCGGCCGCGAGATCGACCAGCTCGTTGACCAGGTCGGTCAGCTCGCGGGCCTCCTGGGTGAGGTCGGCGACCAGTTCGTCGCGGGTGTCCGGCGGCAGTTCGTCGATCCGGCGCAGCAGGGAGATGTTCGTCCGCAGCGAGGTCAGCGGGGTGCGCAGTTCGTGGCCCGCGTCCTGGACGAGCCGCCGCTGGTCCTCCTCCGACTGGGCGAGTCGGCCCAGCATGCGGTCGAAGGCACGGCCGAGGCGGCCCACCTCGTCGTGTCCGGTGACCGGCACCTGGACGCCCAGGCGGCGGGTGCGGGCGACGTCCTCGGCGGCGGTGGTGAGGATGACCAGCCGGTGGGTGATGCGCCGGGCCAGCCACCAGCCGAACAGACCGGCGGCCGTCACGACGGCCGTCATCAGGATCAGGGTGCGCTGCTGGAGCGCCCGCAGCAGGTCCTCGGTGTCGCTGAACTCCTGCGCCACCTGCACCGCGCCCCGGCCGCCGCCCAGCGAGACCGTCGCGATGCGGTAGACGTCGCTGCCGACGTCCACGTCCTTGTGGACGGTCATCGCGCCGGCCGCCGGCGCGGCCGCGGCCGTGCGGTCCGCGGCCACGACCGGCAGTCCGGGGCTGCCGCTGTCCACGACCGAACCGTCCGCTCCGAGGACCTGCACGTCCGTGCGGGCCGGCCGCACGATGTCGTGGCCGGGCGCGGACGAGGAGAAGTCCTCCGGCGCCATCCGGTGGTCGCGCACCTCGTCCCGCAGGTCCTGCACGACCTCGTCGAACACCGACTCCTGGTCGACCCGCACCAGCCGGGCGGCCGCCGAGTACGACAGGACCCCGACGAGCACGGTGACGGCGGCGGTCACGGCCGCGAAGGACACCGCGAACGTGGTGCGCAGCGACACCAGCTTCGGCCGCGGCCGGGACAGCGCCCGGCGCAGCCGGCGCAGACCGCTCACGTCCGCGCCCCTCAGTCCTCCCGCAGCACGTAACCCACCCCGCGCACGGTGTGGATCAGCTGCGGGGCTCCCGGCTGGTCGAGCTTGCGGCGCAGATAGCCGACGTAGACGGCGAGGTTCTTGGAACCGGGACCGAAGTCGTAGCCCCAGATGCGGTCGTAGATCGTGGAGTGGTCCAGCACGATCCCGGCGTTGCGCACCAGCAGTTCGAGCAGCTCGAACTCGGTCCGGGTCAGCTCCAGCTCCCGCCCGCTACGCCACGCCCGCCGCGCCTGCGGGTCCATCCGCAGTCCGGCCGCCTCGACGTAGCGCTCGGGCGACGGCCGCGGCGGCTCCGGCGGGGCGGGCGGCACGGTCTCGGCGCCGGTGCGGCGCAGCAGCGCCCGCAGCCGGGCGAAGACCTCCTCGACGTCGAAGGGTTTGACGACGTAGTCGTCGGCGCCCGCGTCCAGTCCCGCGATCCGGTCGGCGGTCTCCACCAGTGCGGTCAGCATCAGGATGGGGGTGCGGTCGCCCTCGGCGCGCAGCACGCGGCAGACCTGGAGTCCGTCGATCCCGGGCATCATGACGTCGAGGACGAGGATGTCCGGCGGGTTCCGGTGGGCCTGCGCCAGCGCCTCGACCCCGTCGGCGACCGCGGTGACCCGGTAGCCCTCCAGGGCCAGGGCGCGTTCCAGGGCGTGGCGGATGGCGCGGTCGTCTTCGGCGAGCAGAACGGTGGGAGGCACCCGCCCAGTCTGCCCTGGTCCCGGGCGGCCGGGGAGGCGGGGACGTTCCCCGCCTCCCCTTCTTACTCGGCTCTCACCCGTCCGCCCGGCGGGTCGCCCGCGCCCGCCCGGCGGCCGGTGGTCACCGTGCGGACAGCGCCGCCAGCTGTTCGGCGAACGGCACCACCGTGAACCCGCCCGTGCCGTTCTTCTCCGGTCCGGCCACCGCCCGCCCCGGCTCCTCCTGCGGTCCGGCCGCCGTCTGCCCCGTCTGCTCCGACTGCTCCGGGGCGGACGTCGCCGCGGGCGCCGCGGACAGGGCGGTCATCAGCGGGACCAGCTCCCCCGCCGCCCGCTCGATCCGCTCGGGCAGGCCCTGCGCGCCCCAGTCCTCCGAGGCCGCGTACACGGCGGTCGGGACGACCACGGCGCGCAGGTAGGAGAAGAGCGGCCGCAGCGCGTGCTCCAGCACGAGCGAATGGCGGGCGCTGCCGCCGGTCGCGGCGATCAGCACCGGCTTGCCGGCCAGCGCCTCCTGGTCCATCACGTCGAAGAACGACTTGAACAGGCCGCTGTAGGAGGCGGAGAACACCGGCGTCACGACGACCAGGCCGTCCGCCGCCGCGACGGCGTCCAGCGCGGCGGCCAGCTTCCCGGCCGGGAAGCCGTTGGTGAGGTGGTGCGCGATCTCGACCGCGAGGTCGCGCAGTTCCACGACCCGGACGTCGACGGGCGCGCGCCGCCGCACCGCCTGGGTGAGCCGGTCGGCCAGCAGCCGGGTCGACGACGGGACGCTCAGCCCCGCCGAGACGACGACGAGCCTCATGCCACGGCCTCCTTCTTCTCCTGAGCAGCCTTCTCCGGGGCCTGGTCCTGGTCCTGGGCCTCGTCCTGCACCTCGTCCCGCGTCTTGTCCTGGGCTTCCTTGCGCGCGAGCAGCGACGGGTGGGTGGGCGCGTCCGGCACGCCGGCCGGCCGGCCCGCGGCGAACTCCCTGCGCAGCACCGGGACGACCTCCTCGCCGAGCAGGTCGAGCTGCTCCAGCACGGTCTTCAGCGGCAGTCCCGCGTGGTCGAGCAGGAAGAGCTGGCGCTGGTAGTCGCCCGCGTACTCGCGGAACTTCAGCGTCTTCTCGATCACCTGCTCCGGCGTGCCGACGGTCAGCGGGGTCTGGTCGGTGAAGTCCTCCAGGGACGGCCCGTGACCGTAGACCGGCGCGTTGTCGAAGTACGGCCGGAACTCGCGCACCGCGTCCTGCGAGTTCTTCCGCATGAACACCTGGCCGCCGAGGCCGACGATCGCCTGCTCGGGCGTGCCGTGCCCGTAGTGCGCGTACCGGGCCCGGTACAGCTCGACCATCCGCCGGGTGTGGTCGGCGGGCCAGAAGATGTTGTTGTGGAAGAACCCGTCGCCGTAGAAGGCGGCCTGCTCGGCGATCTCGGGCGAGCGGATGGAGCCGTGCCAGACGAACGGCGGCACGTCGTCCAGCGGGCGGGGTGTGGAGGTGAAGCCCTGGAGGGGCGTGCGGAACGTGCCCTCCCAGTCGACGACGTCCTCGCGCCACAGCCTGCGCAGCAGGGCGTAGTTCTCGATGGCGAGGTTGATGCCCTCGCGGATGTCCTGCCCGAACCAGGGGTAGACCGGGCCGGTGTTGCCGCGTCCCATCATGAGGTCCACGCGTCCGTCGGCCAGGTGCTGGAGCATCGCGAAGTCCTCCGCGATCTTCACCGGGTCGTTGGTGGTGATCAGGGTGGTGGAGGTGGAGAGGACCAGTTTCTCCGTCCGGGCGGCGATGTAGCCGAGCATCGTCGTCGGGGACGAGGGCACGAACGGCGGGTTGTGGTGCTCGCCGGTGGCGAAGACGTCGAGGCCGACCTCCTCGGCCTTCAGCGCGATGGCGACCATGGCCTTGATCCGCTCGCGCTCGGTCGGCGTACGGCCCGTCGTCGGGTCCGGCGTGACGTCGCCCACCGTGAAGATCCCGAACTGCATGGTCGCTCACCCTCCAAAGTTGTTGACCGTTAAACTATACGGTCCAACAGCCACCCCGCCACCCGTATTCCGGTGTTCCGCACCCGCGCCGGGACGCCGCTCAGCCGGTGAGCGGGACGGCGTCCATGTACGCGTTGGACGGCTTGGCCACCGCCGTCACCGCGCGCGCGTCCACCGCCACCGCCGCCGACGGCGTCCCCAGCGTCCCGCCCGGATGCCAGGTCCCGTCGACGGTCACCCAGGTGTCGGTCTCCGGCGCCGCCACCCCGTACACCCGCACCTTCAGCGTGGTCGAGTCCGCCGCGCAGCAGCTGATGACGATCCGGGTGAGGTACCAGCCGCCCCCGCCGGCGGACGTCACGAACCCGGTCATCCGCAGCGTGCGCCCCCGGATCGCCCGCGAACGGTCCTGCTGCACGCGCTGGGTGAACCCGGTGAGCGTGATCGGCAGCGGCGTCTCCCGCGGCAACGGATCGAAGTCGTCCTCCTGCACGGCGACGGCCTTGGCGGGCTCCCTCGACGCGGTGTACGAGCCGAGGGCGGGCGGCGCGTAGAACAGCAGGCTGAGCACGGGAAGGAACAGCAGCCACGCCACCCGAGGCACCCGGGAGTGGTCGTGCCCGTGCCCGTGGCCCCCGTCGCCGTCCCCCGCCTTCCGGCCGTCACCGTCGCCGTCGGCGTGGCCGTCGGCACGGCCGTGCGCGCCGGCGGGGCCGGGATCGTGATCGTCCCCCGAGCCGGAGCCCGAGCCGGACCCCGAGCCGGGGCTGCCGTGGTCGTCGCCGTGGGCGTGCGCGTCGCCGCCGTGGCGACGGCCGGGCCGGGCCTCCGCCGCCGCCAGGCCGATCAGCAGTACCCCCGAGACGATCAGCAGCGGCCGCATGCCCTCCTTCACGAACCGCAGGTACTCGTCCGTGAGGAGCGAGGTGCGCAGCAGTCCCAGCCCCGCCAGCGCCAGCAGCCCCACCTGCGCGAACCGCCTCACAGCAGCACCCCTCCGACCACCGCGCTGCACACCACCGCGACCACCGCCGTGGCCGCCGAGAAGCGCACCGCGAAGGCCCGCCCGAACGTCCCCGCCTGCAACGCGATCAGCTTCAGGTCGACCATCGGGCCCACCACCATGAACGCCAGCCGCGCCACCGGCGAGAACCCGCTGAGCGACGCCGCCACGAACGCGTCCGCCTCGCTGCACACGGCCAGCACGATCGCCAGGGCCGCCAGGAACAGCACCGACAGCCACGGCGAACCGGAGAACGTGTCCAGCACCGACCTCGGCACCGCCACGTTGAAGGTCGCCGCCGCCATCGCCCCCACCACCAGGAAGCCCCCGGCGTGCAGGAAGTCGTGCTGGAAGCCGCGCCGGAACTCCGTCCGGCGGCTGTGCCCCGGACGGTGCCCGGAGTGCCGCACCGCCGGGCGCAGCCACTCCTCCCGGCCCAGCCACAGCCACAGCCAGCCCATCGCCGCCGCCGTCACCAGCGAGGCCGCGAGCCGGGCCAGCACCATCTCAGGACTGCCCGGAAACGCCACCGCGGTCGCCGTCAGCACCACAGGGTTCACGGCGGGCGCGGACAGCAGGAACGCGAACGCCGCCGCCGGGGTCACCCCGCGCCCGATCAGACTGCTCGCCACCGGCACCGACGCGCACTCGCACCCCGGCAGCACCACCCCGGCCATCCCCGCCACCGGCACCGCCAGCGCCGCCCGCCTCGGCAGCAGCCGGCTGAAGACGCTCGCCGGCACGAACGCGTTGATCGCCCCCGACAGCGCCGTGCCCAGCAACAGGAACGGCAGCGCCTGCACCGTCACCGCCAGACACACCGTCCGCCACGCCTGGACCGCGGGCTCCTCCAGCGTCCGCCCGACGAGCACCAGCACCGCTCCCGGCACCAGCGCCGCGCCCAGCAGCACCAGCGGCCAGTGCCGCGGCAGCCCGCCCGGCCCACCGGCGCCCCGCACCCGCTCGCCCGCCACCGCGCCCGCGACCGTCACCCCGTCCGCCACCGCGGACGGGCGTGGCTCCGATATCTCCGTTATCTCCGTGTCCCGCATCCGCCGCTAGACCCGGCCCTTCCGCAACCGCACGATGTGCTCCGCGCCGAACTCCACCGTCCGCCGCATGTGCCGGACGATCACGGCGAGTTCGGCGTCCGCGAGATCCTCGAAGAGCGGCATCCAGTCGCCGCCCAGCCGCTCCCACATCCGCGTGAACTCCGCGGTCCGCTCCGGCACCGTCGCCACCAGCACCCGCCGCCGGTCCCGCGCGTCCCGCTCCCGGACCACGTAGCCCGCCTTCTCCAGCCGGTCCACCAGACGGGTCGCCGACCCGGTGGTCAGCCCCGTCAGCTCGGCGACCCGGCCCGTCGTCACCGGCCCGTGCTCCAGAACCAGCAAGTTCAGACATTGCAGGTCCGTGGGATGCAGCCCGAGACGGTCCGCGAGCGCCTGGTTGAACAGGGCGTAGGCGGCCATGTACCGGCGGGAGACCACGGACAGCTCGTCCAGCAGCCGCGACCGCGCGTTCCCGGACATCGCACCCCTTCATGGCGCCTTTGCCGACGCCGTCCGCGCATCGTACGACGCACGCACGGGACGACGGTCAGAAGGCGTAGGCGTCCCCGGTGTCCAGCACCAGCACCTGCCGCCGGTCGTTGGACCGGTTGCGGTCCACCGCCCCGCCGCCCCACACCGTGTCCACGTCCATCGTCACCTCGGCCGGCCGCCCCCGCAGCCGCACCCCCAGCGCGATCCGCTCCCCCGGACCGTCGGCGGCCAGCGCTCCCGTCCGGCACACCACCTCCTGCCGCCCCGTCCGCGCACATCCGGCCGCGAGCCGCTGCGCCCCCGCCGCCAACGGCGCCGACCACCGCAGCCGCACGGTCGAGTCGGGGACGTCCCCCGGCCCGTGGTTGCGCGGAGTCAGCAGCACGTCGACCCGGCCGCCCGCCAGCACGGCCGACCCGTGATAGGCCAGATCGGCCTCGGGCGGCTCCCCCGCGGCCCGCGCCGGCGAGACCACCGCCCCCGCCGCCAGCAGCGCGCCGCCCCACACCGCGAAACCCCGCCGTCCCCGCGATCCCCGCATGCCATCACTCCTCGGTCAGTAACCGCCAGGCCCCCGTGCAGGGGATGTATCCCACGGCCACCGCGTCCCGAGCGCCCTCCATCAGGTGACAGCCGCCGAGGAGACCGCGGACGCCACCGAGGCCCCGTCCCCTCGCCCGGCTCCGCGCCCACAGGGCGAGACCGCCGGCCGGACCGCCGTCGGGCCCGCCTATCCTGACGGCACCGACCCGCCCCGTCCGAGGAGCAGCACATGGCCACCGCCGCACCGTCCGCCGCCTCCCGCATCGCCGTCGTCACCGGTGCGAGCAGCGGGATCGGGGCCGCGACCGCCCGGCAGCTCGCCGCGGCCGGTTACCGGGTCGTCCTGACGGCCCGCCGCAAGGACCGCGTCGAGGCCCTCGCCGAGGAGATCACGCAGGCCGGCGGCTCGGCGGCCGCCTACCAGCTGGACGTCACCGACCGGGCCGCGGTCGACGAGTTCGCGACGGCCTTCAAGACGATCGGCGTGCTGGTGAACAACGCGGGCGGCGCGCTCGGCGCCGACCCCGTCGCCACCGGCGACCCCGCCGACTGGCGCACCATGTACGAGACGAACGTCCTCGGCACCCTCAACGTCACCCAGGCCCTCCTGCCCAAGCTCGACGCGAGCGGCGACGGCGTCGTGGTCGTCGTCTCCTCCACCGCGGGCCACGGCACGTACGAGGGCGGCGGGGGTTATGTCGCCGCCAAGCACGGCGCGCACGTCCTGGCCGAGACGCTCCGCCTGGAGATCGTCGGCCGCCCGGTCCGGGTCGTCGAGATCGCCCCCGGCATGGTCAGGACGGAGGAGTTCGCCCTCACCCGCTTCGGCGGCGACGAGGAGCGGGCGGCCAAGGTCTACGAAGGCGTCGCCGAACCCCTCACCGCCTCCGACGTCGCCGAGACCATCGTCTGGGCCGTCACCCGCCCCAGCCACGTCAACGTCGACCTCCTCGTCCTGCGCCCCCGCGCCCAGGCGTCGAACACCAAGGTCCACCGGGAACGCTGAGGGGCCGCGGGCGCCGGAGTACGGCGGCGACGGCAGTGGGGAGGCGGCTGACCGCAGGAGGCGGTCCGGCTACGGTCCCTTGCAGTCCGGATCGTCGACGACGACCGCGTTCGCCGGGATGATCACGACCTCGCCGTCGCCTCCGTCGTCCTCCACGTGGACGTTCCGCGTCGTCGCGTAGCCCCGCTTCCCCGGCCCGACGCACTTCGTGGCGAGGTTGCCGAACCCGTCGGGGAAGTCGTACACCTCGGCCGGCGTGTCGTCCCCCCTGCGCCCCGCGACCGGGGCGTCGGCCTTCCCCCGCTCGTCGTAGTACCGCTGCGAACAGCCGCAGAGCAGGACGGCGAGGGCGAGCACGACGCCGGCCGCCGTCAGCCGCCGCACGACTTGTCCGCGACTATCTGCACATTGGACGGGCCCGTCGCATTGGTCGTCACATACGCCCGGAACCCGTGCCCGACGCACTTGGTGGCCAGGTTCCCGAACCCGTCGGGCATGTTGAACACCTCGGCGGGCGTGTCGTCCCCCGCCTTGCCCTGCACGGGGGCGTCCCCCTTGCCCCGCTCGTCGTTGTACTCGTCGGAACAGCCGGCCAGCGCGCCGACGGCCAGCAGCACCAGCCCCGCGCTCCAGACAGCCACCCTGACCCCTCCACGCCCACCATTCATCGCAGACCCCCCGTTGCTTCCGTGTCCTCGTGTCCCCTTGCCCGTGTCCCCGCGTCCGGTCCTCGCACCGCCGTTCGAGCGAGGCCGACCGCTCAGCTGAAGACAGCGCGACGGCCCGCCCGGTTCCCACCGCCCGCGCCCCGCCCCCTCCCGCCGCCCCCTCTCCCTCCCCTCCCCTCGCCTCCCCTCCGCCAAGGTCCCGGTCGTGTCCTCTAGGGTCCTGCTCGTGGACAGACACATACCGTTCGAGAGCCTGCGCAACTTCCGCGACCTGGGGGGATACCCGGCCGCAGCCGGGCTCCGGGTCCGGCCGGGCCTGCTGTTCCGCTCGGACTCCCTCGGCAGGCTCCGGCCGGGCACCCCCGACTGGGACCGCTTCCTCGCGCTGGGCATCGGCACGGTCGTCGACCTGCGTCATCCCTGGGAGGCGGAGGCCGCGGGCCGCGTCCCGCGGCACGACTCCTTCGCCTACCACAACCTCAGCATCGAGCACCGCCCCTACGACCAGGCCGCCGCGGCACCCGACGTGGACCCCGGCCCCTTCCTCTGCGCCCGCTACCTGGAAGTGGCCGAGGACGGCGTCGAGGAGATCGCGGCGGCGCTGCGTCTGGTGGCCGAGGCGCGGGACGGCCTGGTGTTCCACTGCGCCTCCGGCAAGGACCGCACCGGCCAGCTCGCCGCCCTGGTCCTCGCCCTCCTCGGCGTCCCGGACGAGACGATCGTCGAGGACTACACCCTGACCGAACTGGCGAGCCGCGCCCTGCTGGACGACTGGCGGGCCCGCAACGACGGCCGCACCCCCCTGTGGCCGGGCTTCGGCCGCGCCCCCGAGGCCGTGATGCGCCTGTTCCTCCAGGCCCTGCGCGACCGCCACGGCTCCGTCGAGGCGTACGTGACGCACACCCTGGGCCTCGACGCGGAGGCCCTGTCCGCCGCCCTGCGCGACCGGCTCCTGGAACCCCTCCCGACCGCCTGGCCCGACCCGGTCCACCGCAGAGCCGCCCCCGAGGACGCCCCGCTCCTGGTCCGGCTGCGCGACACGGCCGCCCTGTGGCAGCTGGCCCGCGGCATCGACCAGTGGCGGCCCGGCGAGAAGGACGAGGCCCACTTCGTGGACCGGATGCGCGAGGGAGAGGTCTGGCTGACGTACACGGGCACGACGCCGGCCGGCGCCTTCGAACTGTGGTGGGACGACCCGGCGGCCTGGGGACCCCGCCCGCCGGACGCCGGCTACATCCACCGCCTGATGACGGCCCCCCACACCGCCCCGCCCGGCACGGGCCGCAGGATGCTGGCACACGCCGAGTCCCGCGTCGCCGCCGCCGGCCGCCCCTACGCCCGCCTGGACTGCCTCTCCTCCAACCCCCGCCTGCGCGGCTACTACGAGGCGGCGGGCTACACGGTCGTCGGCGAACAACGCGCCAAGCAGGGCGGCCAGGGCAGCCCCTACGCGGTCACCCTGCTGGAGAAACGGCTCGGCTGACGACACCGCGCGGGCGCGCCCCCGGTCCCCCGGGGGCGCGCCGCCCCGTCAGCTCTTCGGCCCGTCAGCCCCTCAGCCCTTCACGCAGACGACCTGCTTCAGCTTCGCCACGACCTGCACGAGATCCCGCTGCTGGTCCATCACCTGGTCGATGTTCTTGTAGGCGCCGGGGATCTCGTCGACCACACCGGAGTCCTTACGGCACTCGACACCCCGTGTCTGGTCCTCCAGGTCCTTCGTCGAGAAGCGACGCTTGGCGGCGGTGCGGCTCATGCGCCGACCCGCGCCGTGCGAGGCCGAGTTGAACGACTTCTCGTTGCCGAGGCCCTTCACGATGTACGAGCCCGTCCCCATCGACCCCGGGATGATGCCGTACTCGCCGGAGCCCGCCCGGATCGCGCCCTTGCGGGTGACGAGCAGGTCCATCCCGTCGTAGCGCTCCTCGGCCACGTAGTTGTGGTGCGCGCTGATCTCCTGCTCGAAGGCCGGCTTCGCCTTCCTGAACTCCTTGCGGACCACGTCCTTCAGGAGCGCCATCATCAGCGTGCGGTTGTACCGGGCGTACTCCTGCGCCCAGAACAGGTCGTTGCGGTAGGCCGCCATCTGCGGGGTGTCCGCGACGAAGACGGCGAGGTCGCGGTCGACCAGACCCTGGTTGTGCGGCAGCTTCTGCGCCACCCCGATGTGGAACTCGGCGAGTTCCTTGCCGATGTTGCGAGAACCGGAATGCAGCATCAACCACACAGAACCGGTCGTGTCCGTGCACACTTCGACGAAGTGATTTCCTGATCCGAGCGTTCCCATTTGCTTTGCGGCGCGTTCCGCACGGAACTTGACCGCTTCGGCGATCCCGTCGAACCGCCCCCAGAAGTCGTCCCAGCCCCCGGTGGCCAGACTGTGGAAGCGGCCCGGTTCGACCGGGGTGTCGTGCATGCCCCGGCCCACCGGGATCGCCTGCTCGATCTTCGAGCGCAGCCGGGACAGGTCGCCGGGCAGGTCGTTCGCGGTCAGCGACGTCTTCACCGCGGACATCCCGCACCCGATGTCGACCCCCACCGCCGCCGGGCAGACCGCACCGTGCATCGCGATGACCGAGCCGACGGTCGCGCCCTTGCCGTAGTGGACGTCCGGCATGACCGCGAGACCCTTGATCCACGGCAGGGTCGCCACGTTGCGCAGCTGCTGGAGCGCGCCCTCCTCGACCGACCCCGGATCGGCCCACATGCGGATGGGTACCTTCGCACCCGGCATCTCCACGTACGACATAACGTCCTCATTCCCCCGAAAACCCTACAGAAGTTTCAAGCCGCAAAACCGGCGCCAAGGCAGTCGAAAAGGGACGACGGACCGGCGTCCTCGGTGTCGCGTGCGATACACATTGTCTGCGGGGGCCGCCCCCGTCCGGCAAGCGAATAACCAGCGCGGACACCGGCCCGAAGATCCCCAAGTGACCGTCGAGAGGAGCCGACCGTGCAGCGGAAGGCGTACGTACCCGGCGTCGTGGCGCTCCTCGCCGCGCTGGTGGCCGGCTGCACCGGCGGTTCGGACGACGGCGGTTCGACGGACGACGCCAATCCGGGCGAGGCCGGCACGACCTCGGCGGCCGCCCAGCCGGGCCGGTACACCACGCTGCCGGAGGCGTGCGGCGTGGTGAGCCGGTCCACGCTCGACTCGCTCCTGCCGGGCGTCAAGCAGCTCCCCGACGAGCCGCAGCGCGAGGCGGCCTACGCGGGCGAGGCGACGCTGACCTACGACACGGACCGCAAGGTGGGCTGCCGCTGGAAGGTGGAGTCCGCGGACGCCACCGACCATCTCCTCCTCGACTTCGAGCGGGTCGTCTCCTACGACAACGCGGTCAGCGACGACTCGCAGGCCGAGGCGCTGTTCGCCCGGAAGGTGACGGCGGCCGACCTGCCGGCGCCGGCCGTGTCGCCGAGCGGATCCGCGAGCGGCGCCGCCGCCTCCGCGGCGGGCGCGGGTGCGTCGTCCGGGCCGTCGGGCGCCCCCTCCGCGTCGGCCTCGTCCTCCCGCGCGGCCGCGGGAAAGCCCTCCGCCTCCGCCTCGCCCTCGGCCTCCTCGACCGTGACGCCGGCCGATCTGCAACCCCGGCTCCTGGACGACCTGGGCGACGAGGCGTTCGTCGACGACGCGCTCGGCAGCTCCGGCTCGACGGCCAAGCAGCGGACGGTGACTGTGGCGTTCCGCACGTCCAACGTCATCGTGACCATCCAGTACGAGGAGCAGCCGGCGACCGTCGGCGTGACGCCGGACAGCGAGGAAATGCAGGACAAGGCCCGGAAACTGGCCGCGCAACTGGTCGACTCCCTGTCTTCCTGAGGCCACTTCGGCCCCTTCCGTGCCCGGTCCGCGAAGGCCTGGAAGCGGAACCGCACAGCTTCTTCACCGCGTACCGTGGCCCCTCGGACCCGATCCGACCGCAGGAACCACGAGCGTCATGAGTGAAGGAACCATGCAGCGACGAGCCCAGCGAGACGGCCAGTTTGACCAGCGTGAGCAGCGTGACGAACGAGCGAGGCGTGCCGGGGGCCTGAACCGCCTCCTCGCCGCGGCGGTCGCCGTCCCGGTGATGCTGATCGCCGCGGGCTGCTCCTCGGACTCCGGCTCCGACTCCGGCTCCGGTGACAAGGCGCAGGACGCGGCCGCCACCGGCGGCTCGGGCACGGACCCGGCGGCGAGCGCGACGCCGACCGTGCGGGCGGCCGCGTACAAGACGCTGCCGGAGCCCTGCGCGGTGATGTCGAAGAAGACGCTGACCGAGCTGGTGCCGAAGGCCTCCGGCAAGAAGGGCACGTCGAGCGACACGGGCGAGCGGGCGAGCTGCTCGTGGTCGAGCCTGGTCAACAACGGGGTGAAGGGGTCGCAGTTCCGCTGGCTGAACGTGTCGTTGCTGCGGTTCGAGTCGGACGCGGCCACGGGCGACGGCGAGTCGCAGGCGAAGACGTACTACGCGAAGCAGGTCAAGGACGCGCAGGCGGTGACCGGCGCGAAGAACACGAAGGCGACGCCGGCCGCCGACACGGGCGACGAGGCGACGCTGGTCCGCTACGACCTGAAGAAGGCGGAAGGCGCGTTCCGGCAGCAGACGGTCGTCGCGCGCGTGGAGAACGTGGTGGTCACGCTGGACTACAACGGCGCCGGTCTGGCGGGCGACAAAACGCCCACCGCGGACGCTCTGACGAAGGCCGCGGAGAAGGCCGCCAAGGAGACGGTGGCCGCGGTGCGGTCCGCCAACGGCTCGGGCGACGGCGGCGGTTCGGACTCCGGCTCCGGCACGGCCCCCTCGAAGTCCCCCGCGCCGACGGGCAGGGCGAAGCCGTCCGCCACGGCGTCGGCGTCCACCTCGCCCGCGCCGTCGGCGTCGGCGTCCAAGGCGGCCGCGGCGGCTCCGAAGGCGTCCGCGTCCGCGAAGAGCTGACGGTCCGGCACAGCGTGAGCCGCACACATGTGCCACCCTGTTGCGCGCAAGAACACGCAAGGGGAGGGGAGTACGGGTGGCCGAGCGAATACAGCTGACCCGGACGCACCGCGTTCTCATCGGCGTGGTCGTGACCGGCGCCGTGATCATCGCCGGCATCGGCTTCGCCGGTTCGTACGCGGCCGTCCGGGAGCTGGCCATCGAGAAGGGCTTCGGGAACTTCTCCTATGTGTTCCCGATCGGCATCGACGCGGGCATCTGCGTCCTGCTGGCCCTGGACCTGCTGCTGACGTGGATCCGCATCCCCTTCCCGCTGCTGCGGCAGACGGCGTGGCTGCTGACGGCCGCGACGATCGCCTTCAACGGCGCGGCGGCCTGGCCGGACCCGCTGGGCACGGGCATGCACGCGGTGATCCCGATCCTGTTCGTGGTGGCCGTCGAGGCGGCCCGGCACGCGATCGGCCGGATCGCCGACATCACGGCGGACAAGCACATGGAGGGCGTGCGCATCACGCGCTGGCTGCTCTCGCCGGTGCCCACCTTCCTGCTGTGGCGGCGGATGAAGCTGTGGGAGCTGCGCTCGTACGACCAGGTGATCAAGCTGGAGCAGGAACGTCTCGTCTACCAGGCGAGGCTGCGTTCGCGGTTCGGCCGGGCGTGGCGTCGCAAGGCTCCGGTGGAGTCGCTGATGCCGCTGCGGCTGGCCCGTTACGGGGTCCCGCTGGCGGAGACGGCCCCGGCGGGTCTGGCGGCGGCGGGCATAGAACCGGCCCTGCTGCCGCCCATGCCGATGCAGGCCCAGGACCGGTCGCAGGGGCCGGCCCTGGCGCCCCAGCAGGAGATGCAGGAGCTGGCGGCGGCTCCGGTGCGCGGGCAGGAACGGCAGCCCCGGCTTCAGGGCCAGGGCCAGCAGGGGCAACACGGGCAGCAGGGGATGCGGCCGGCGCAGCAGGTCCCGCAGGCCCAGCAGCCCGAGCCCCCGGAGGACGACCAGAACCCGTGGTTCCAGTCGCCGCACGAGGTCCAGTACCAGGGCGGCTACGACCCCACCTACGACCCCTCGGAGCAGTACGCCCAGTGGTACGAGGAGCAGCAGCAGGCCGAGCAGTACGCGGACCAGTACCAGGAGGAGCCCCCGGCGCAGGAGCCGTCGCCGGAGGAGACCGGTTCGTTCCCCATCCCGGTGGTGCCGGGGCGCAGCCGTGAGCTGGGCGAGGGCGGCGGCAGCCCGGAGCCGACCGAGGACGACTACTACCTGGTCTTCAAGAAGTCGATCGACGGCAGCTACCCCACCTCGGGTCAGCTGAGGAACGACGTGGAGGCGACGTGGGGTGTGATCCTCCCGCAGCGTGAGGCCGACCGGATGGTCAACCGCTTCACCAACCGCCACACGGCGGAACTGCAGGACGACCACATCGCCTAGCACCTCTCGGCACGCAGGCGCGTGAAGCAGGCGCGTGAAGCAGGCGCGTGAAAGGGGCCCCCGCACCAGACCTCGTGTCCTGGTGGTCGGTGCGGGGGCCCCTTTCCGTTCGTCCCGTCTACTCCCCGAGCAGGGCCCGTACCCGGTCCTGTCCCACGGCGAGCAGCAGCGTGGGCAGGCGCGGGCCGGTGTCGCGGCCGACGAGCAGGTGGTAGAGCAGGGCGAAGAACGTCCGCTGGGCGGTCTTGATCTCCGGCGGCAGCTCCTTGGGCGTGGCGTCGGCGGAGAATCCCGCCTGCACCTTGGGCACGCCGTAGACGAGGTGCGTCAGCCCGTCGAGCGACCAGTGCTCGGCGAGTCCGTCGAGCAGCAGGCGCAGGGACTGCCGGGAGGCCTCGTCGAGGGACTTCAGCAGTTCGGCGTCCGGCTCCTCGCGCACGACGGTGCGCTGGTCGGCGGGGACGTGGTTGTTGATCCAGGCCTCGGCCTTGTCGTACCGGGGCCGGGCCTCGTCCAGCGTGGTGATCGGGTTGCCGGGGTCGAGGTCGCCGAGGATGCGCAGCGCCTGTTCGGCCTGCCCGGCGGTGATGTCGGCGACGGAGGCGAGGGTGCGGTACGGCAGCGGCCGTGGGGTGCGCGGGAGGTCGCCGCCGGCCGTGCCCACGGCGCGGGAGTGCGCGGCGACGTCGGCCGGGAGGGCGCTGCCGTCGGCGACCTTGGCGTCCAGCTTGTCCCACTCGTCGTAGAGCCGCTGGATCTCCTGGTCGAAGGCGATCTTGAAGGACTGGTTGGGACGGCGGCGGGCGTAGAGCCAGCGCAGGATCTGCGGCTCCATGATCTTCAGCGCGTCGCCGGGGGTGGGCACCCCGCCCTTGGAGGAGGACATCTTCGCCATGCCGCTGATGCCGACGAAGGCGTACATCGGCCCGATGGGCTGCTTGCCGCCGAAGATGCCGACGATCTGCCCGCCGACCTGGAAGCTGGAGCCGGGGGACGAGTGGTCCACGCCGGACGGCTCGAAGACGACGCCCTCGTACGCCCAGCGCATCGGCCAGTCGACCTTCCAGACCAGCTTGCCGCGGTTGAACTCGTTCAGCCGGACGGTCTCGGCGAAGCCGCACGCGGTGCAGGTGTAGGACAGCTCGGTGGTGTCGTCGACGTACGAGGTGACCGTGGTGAGGTCCTTCTCGCAGTTGCCGCAGTAGGGCTTGTACGGGAAGTAGCCGGCGGTGCCGGAGGAGCCGTCGTCCTCGGCGGCCGCGCCCGAGCCCTCGGCGGCCTCCAGCTCGGCCTCGTCGAGGGGCTTCTGCTGCTTCTTCGCCGGGGCCTTCTTGGTGCGGTACTGGTCGAGGATCGCGTCGATGTCGCCGCGGTGCCGGACGGCGTGCAGGATCTGCTCGCGGTAGACGCCGGAGGTGTACTGCGCGGTCTGGCTGATCCCGTCGAACTCCACGCCCAGCTCGGCCAGCGACTCGACCATCGCGGCCTTGAAGTGCTCGGCCCAGTTCGGGTACGCCGAGCCGTGCGGGGCCGGGACGGACGTCAGCGGCTTGCCGATGTGCTCGGCCCAGGACCCGTCGACGCCGTCGATGCCGAGCGGCACCTTGCGGTAGCGGTCGTAGTCGTCCCAGGAGATCAGGTGGCGGACCTGGCGGCCGCGGCGGCGGATCTCGTCGGCGACGAGGTGCGGGGTCATGACCTCGCGCAGGTTGCCGAGGTGGATGGGGCCGGAGGGGGAGAGCCCGGACGCGACGACCACAGGTTTGCCCGGGGCCCGGCGTTCCGACTCCTCGATGACCTCATCGGCGAAACGGGAGACCCAGTCGGTGGTCTCGGTGCTCTGCCCCACGATCGGCACGTCCTCTTGTTGTGAAGGCTTGCGGGTTTGAAGTGCGCTCCATTGTCCCAGACGGCCCCGCGCCCGGGAAAACCGCTTTACCCCCCATGGGATACTGGTCCTGCCCATCCCACCCACGAGGAGAACGGCACCCACTCCTATGGCCTCGGTCACGTCCCTCAGCCACTCCGTCGAGCAGCACCTGTCGTCCGCGATCTCCGCCACCCTGCCGGAGGCCGCCGCGGACCCGCTGCTGCGACGAAGCGACCGGGCCGACTTCCAGGCCAACGGCATCCTCGCGCTGGCCAAGAAGGCGAAGGCGAACCCGCGGGAGCTGGCGACGCGGGTCGTGGCGAACGTGGTGAGCGGTGACGTGATCAAGGAGATCGAGGTCTCGGGCCCCGGCTTCCTGAACGTCACGGTCACCGACCGGGCGATCACCGAGAACCTCGCGGCGCGCTACGCGGACGCCGACCGGCTGGGCGTGCCCACGTCCCCGCGGCCGGGCACGACGGTCGTCGACTACGCCCAGCCGAACGTGGCGAAGGAGATGCACGTCGGCCACCTGCGGTCGGCGGTCATCGGCGACGCGACGGTGCGGATGCTGGAGTTCACCGGCGAGAGCGTGGTCCGCCGCCACCACATCGGCGACTGGGGCACCCAGTTCGGCATGCTCATCCAGTACCTGGACGAGCACCCGCACGAGCTGGACCACAAGGACTCCCGGGTCAGCGGCGAGGAGGCGATGTCCAACCTGGACCGCCTCTACAAGGACGCGCGCAAGCTGTTCGACGCGGACGAGGAGTTCAAGACCCGGGCCCGCCGCCGGGTGGTCGACCTCCAGGCGGGCGAACCGCACACCCTCGCCATCTGGCAGAAGTTCGTCGACGAGTCGAAGATCTACTTCTTCTCCGTGTTCGAGAAGCTGGACATGGAGATCCGGGACGCGGACATCGTCGGCGAGTCCGGGTACAACGACATGCTGGCGGAGACCTGCCGGCTGCTGGAGGAGTCGGGCGTCGCGGTCCGCTCGGAGGGCGCGCTGTGCGTGTTCTTCGACGACGTCAAGGGCCCGGACGGCAACCCGGTCCCGCTGATCGTGCAGAAGTCCGACGGCGGCTACGGCTACGCGGCGACGGACCTCTCGGCGATCCGCGACCGCGTCTTCGGCCTCAAGGCGGACTCGCTCATCTACGTCGTCGACGCCCGGCAGTCGCTGCACTTCAAGATGGTCTTCGAGACGGCGCGCCGGGCGGGCTGGCTGAACGACCGGGTGAAGGCGCACCAGTTGGCCTTCGGCACGGTCCTCGGCAAGGACGGCAAGCCGTTCAAGACCCGTGAGGGCGAGACCGTCAAGCTGGTCGACCTCCTCGACGAGGCGGTGGACCGGGCGACGGCCGTGGTCCGGGACAAGGCGGAGAAGGTCGGCCTGTCCGAGCGGGAGATCGAGGAGAACGGCAGGTACGTGGGCATCGGCGCGGTGAAGTACGCCGACCTGTCGACGTCCGCGGTGCGGGACTACAAGTTCGACCTGGACCAGATGGTCTCGCTGAACGGCGACACGTCCGTGTACCTCCAGTACGCGTACGCGCGGATCCAGTCCATCCTGCGCAAGGCCGGCGAGGCCCGTCCGGTCGCCCACCCGGAGCTGGAACTGGCCCCGGCGGAGCGCGCGCTGGGCCTGCACCTGGACCGGTTCGGCGAGACGGTCACGGAGGCGGCGGCGGAGTACGCCCCGCACAAGCTGGCCGCCTACCTGTACCAGCTGGCCTCGCACCTGACGACGTTCTACGACCAGTGCCACGTGCTGTCGCCCGACAACGCGCCCGAGGTCGTGGCGAACCGGCTGTTCCTGGTCGACCTCACGGCCAGGACGCTACAACGGGGCATGGCGCTGCTGGGCATCAGGACGCCCGAGCGGCTCTGAGCGCGCGGGGCCGCGGCCGCCGAAGACGCGTACGGCCCGTTCCCTCCCGCACGGGAGGAACGGGCCGTCGTCGTACACGGCCCCGTCGTGGACGGCGATGACGACGCCCTCCGCCACGGCGGCCGCCGGACCGCGTCGGGAGCCGGGTGCGCCGGGCAGCCGCGGGCCCGGGGAACCGTTCCCTCACCGCCGCTCGTCCCCCACGGCACAACGGGACAACGGCACAACGGCCGGAACACCGCCGCGGCGCCCGCCGGAACGCGGGCCGGGACGCACGAGAGACGGGGAGCGCCGAGGTGGAGGACGAGTCGCCCGCCGACGCCCTGCTCGGTCTGCTGTTCATCGGAGTGCTCGGGGTGCTCGTCCCGGCGTCGGTCCTCCTCCCGGCGATCGGCGCGGGCATCTGGCTGACGCACCGCGTCCGGGCGCGGAAGCGGGCCCCCGGGGCCGGCGATCCCGGACTCCCCCCGGACGGCGGCCCGTTGTCAGTGGCCGCCCGTACAGTCACCGGCATGGCGACTCTTCCCAACCCGCTGCCCAAGCTCGCGTCCGACCCGAGCGGGCGTTCCCTCGGGCTGCGGCTCCCGCCCGGACGGCTGATCGACTCGACCGTGGAGGGGCCGTGGCACGAGCCGCTGCTCTGGCATGCGCAGCGGGCGGCCGCGCCGGGCAACTGGAGCGCGCTCGGCGGCCCTTCGGCACGGGCCGGGCTGCTGCCCGTGCTCGTCGACATGGGCGGCGCCCGCGGCGGTCCGGACGACTGGGAGCTGGCGCCCGACGCGATGTCCTACCCGGGCGACCACGACGCCGAGGAGGTCCTCGCCCGGCACTGGGAGGAGTGCGCGGCCGACGGCGAGGAGTGGCCCGGCCCGGCCGCCGCGCCCACCCTCGCCTCCGATCCGGGCACGCGCGCCGCCCAGGTCGCCGACTCCCTGACCGGCGAGGGCGGTTCCGTGTTCGCCGCTCCTCACCTCGCCCTGGTCCCGGCGCGCCGCAGCGCGGACATCCCGGCCGTCGTCGGGTGGACCGGCCCGGTGAACCACGAGGGCGACACGGCCCGCCTCTGCGCGGTGCTGCGCTCCTGGGAGGACCGCTTCGGCATACGGGTCGTCGGGCTCGGCTTCGACGTGCTCGTGGTCTCCGTCGCCGCCCCGCCCGCCACGCTCACCGAGGCGACGGCCGTGGCCGCCGAGCACTTCGCGTTCTGCCCGGACAACGTCCTCCAGGGCGCGGGAGACCTGGCGGCCTACGCCGAGCAACTGGTCGGCGAGCCCGTCTGGTCCTTCTGGTGGGACTGACGGAGACGGCCGCCGCCCCGGCAGGCCCGGCCGATCCGGCAAGCCCGGCAAGCCCGGTTTAACGGTGAGCCCCGGCGGGCCCGCCGCCGGTCACGCCCGGAGTCCCCGTCCGAGCCTGGTCAGTCCTTCCGCGATCTCCCGCGGCGTCTGCGTCACGAAGCACAGCCGCAGCGTGGAGCGGTCGGCCTCGCCCGCGTAGAAGGGCGCGCCGGGGACGTACGCCACGTCCTGGGCGACGACCTGCGGCAGCAGGGCCGTGGTGTCGTACCGCTCGGGGAGGCGGGCCCAGAGGAACATGCCGCCCTCGGGCCGGTTCCACACCGAGCCGTCCGGCAGCGCGTCTCCCAGCCCGGCCAGCATGGCGTCGCGCCGCTCCCGGTAGACGGCCGCCACCCGCGACACATGCGCGTCGAGGTCCCGGACGGCGAGGTAGCGGGCGGCGGCGAGCTGGTTGACGGTCGGCGTGTGCAGGTCGGCGGCCTGTTTCACGATCGCGCAGGCCCGCCGCAGCGGGGCGGGCGCCCGCAGCCAGCCCAGCCGCAGGCCGGGGGCCATCACCTTGGAGAAGGAGCCGAGCAGCACCGTGCGGTCACGGGCGTCCGGGTGGGCCGCGATCCACGGGACGCGTCCGCCCTCGTAGCGGAGTTCGCCGTACGGGTCGTCCTCGACGATCCACAGACCGTGCCGGGCGGCGACGGCGGCGACGGCGGCCCGCCGCTCCGCAGGCAGGGTGCGGCCGGTGGGGTTCTGGAAGGTGGGGACGGTGTAGAAGAGCTTGGGCCGCTCACGGACCACCAGTTCCGCGAGCGCCTCCGGGTCCGGACCGTCGGCGTCGGCGGGCACGGCGAGGATCCGCGCACCCGCCAGGCCGAAGACCTGGAGGGCCGCCAGGTAGCAGGGCTCCTCGACGAGCACGGTGTCGCCGGGGTCGAGGAGGGCGGTCGCCAGCAGGGACAGCGCCTGCTGGGAGCCCGTGGTGACAAGGAGGTCGTCGGCGGTCGTGGGCAGTCCGCGGGCCGTCGTCCGCGCGGCCAGCGGCTCCCGCAGCGCCGGCTCGCCCTCGGTGGTGGAGTACTGCAACGCGCGCGCCGGGGCCTCCTCCAGCACATGGCGGAACGCGGCGGCGACGCCCTCGCGGTCGAACAGCTCGGGCGCGGGCAGCCCGCCCGCGAAGTTGATCACCTCGGGACGGGCGGTGACGGCGAGGATGTCCCGCACGGGCGAACCGCCCACCGACCCGGCACGGGCGGCGAGCGGCGGAGGCGCCACGGCGGACGCGGAGACGGGCGCGGGTGCGGGAGCCGGTGCGGATGCGGGGGCAGGCGTGGATGCGGGTGTCATGTCCGCACCCTAGAGATATGGGTGGCGTCTACACCGGCCTTTTCGGCATGTGGACCGCGGTCCGGCGGACGGCTCTCCGGCGGGCCGGGCGTCCCAACCGGCGTCCCGCCGGATGCCTGTTTTCGCAGCTCAGAGGGCAGGAGGACGAACCGTCGTCCCGACTTCCCCGAGGAGTGTGGAAGCAGGGCGGCTCCGCGGCACAGGCTTGCCCCATGTCCACGCGCTCCGCTCCCTCCACCCCGCCCGTCCCCCGTGGTGTCCGGCGTCGGGCCCGACTGCTCGCGAGCGCCGCGCTGACCGTCGTCGCGGCGCTCGCCCTCACCGGCTGTCACGACGGCCAGGGCCTGCGCGACGAGGGTCCGTCGGGCGCGAGCACCGTGAACGGTTCCGCGGCCGCGCCCCCGCGCGGGCACGCACAGCCGGGCGGCCCGGCGCGTCAGCGCAGCTTGCGGGCCGCCTCGGTGGCCCAGTAGGTGAGGATGTTCCGCGCCCCGGCCCGCTTGATGCCGGTCAGCGTCTCGAAGATCGCCCGGTCGCGGTCGATCCAGCCCTTCTCGGCGGCGGCCTCGACCATCGAATACTCGCCGGAGATCTGGTACGCGGCGACCGGCACGTCCACGGCGTCGGCGACCCTCGCCAGGACGTCGAGATAGGGCCCGGCCGGCTTGACCATGACCATGTCCGCGCCCTCCTCCAGGTCGAGCGCCAGCTCGCGCATCGCGTCGCGCAGGTTGGCGGGGTCCTGCTGATAGGTCTTCCGGTCCCCCTTCAGGGACGACCCGACCGCCTCACGGAACGGCCCGAAGAAGACCGAGGAGTACTTGACGGTGTAGGCGAGGATCGCGACGTCCTCCCGCCCGATCTGGTCGAGGGCGTCCCGGATGACCCCGACCTGCCCGTCCATCATCCCGCTGGGCCCGACGACATGAGCCCCCGCGTCGGCCTGGACCTGGGCCATCTCGGCGTACCGCTCCAGGGTCGCGTCGTTGTCGACGCGCCCTTCCGCGTCCAGTACGCCGCAGTGCCCGTGATCGGTCGTCTCGTCGAGACACAGGTCGGACATGACGAGGAGGTCGTCCCCGACCTCGGCGCGCACGTCCCGGATGGCGACCTGGAGGATGCCGTCCGGATCGGTACCGGGCGTCCCGACCGCGTCCTTCTTCGACTCCTCGGGCACGCCGAACAGCATGATCCCCGAGACCCCGGCCTCGACGGCCTCCAGCGCGGCCTTCTTCAGGCTGTCCCGCGTGTGCTGGACGACGCCCGGCATGGCCTGGATCGGCACCGGCTCGCTCACGCCCTCCCGCACGAACGCCGGGAGGATGAAGTCCGCCGGATGCAGCCGGGTCTCCGCGACCATGCGCCGCATGACGGAGGTGGTGCGCAGCCGCCGAGGACGCGTACCGGGAAAGGATCCGTACTTCGACATGCCTTCTACGCTACGCCCGCCCCGCCGGCCCCTTTGCCGACGCCCCGTCGGCCCCTCACCGGTCCACTCCGGCTGCGTGAGGGCTCAGACGTGCGCACCGGCGACTTCGTCGACGCTGCCGCTCTGCGCGCACGGCACTCGCGACAGCACTTGTCGGGCGCCGACTCCCGGAAGACGCGCGTGCAGCCGCCTTCGCAGTCCTCCCAGGGATCCGACCAGGGGGCCGGCCGGTCCGGCACGGTGGCGGTCGGCGGGGTGCCGGGAGGATCCGCGTACGGCGGAGGCGCCGGCAGAGGCGGCGGGAGACCTTCCCGGAGCCGGTAGGCGAGGAACCCGGCGGGAGACATCAAGGGGACGGGAACGTCGGCGATCATGGCGTGGGTCACCGCGGCCCGGGATGCGCCGTTGTCCAACCAGGCGACGACGGCGGGGGCGAGGCTCTCCACGTCCTTCCGGGAGAGCGTGAAGCGGTCGTCGATGCGGCGCAGGCCCGCGAGCAGGGCGAAGGCCTTCTCACGGTGCTCGCTGCCGGACGGTCCCGGCTGGTCAAGGGATCCGACTGGTTCGGACGGATCGGAGGGCTCGGACGGCTCAGAGGGCTCGGACTGCTCGGAGGGCTCGGACTGCTCGGAGGCTTCGAACGGCTCGGACGGCTCGGACGGCTCGGAGCTTTCGAACCCTTCGGACGGCGGCGTCGGAGCGTCATCGGGGACCGTGTCGCATGCCGCCTCGACCACTACGGCTTCCGCGACCACGACCGGCGCGACCGGGGCCACGGGCGGGACCGGGGCCACGGGCGGGAACGGAGCGACGGGCGCGACCGGGGCCACGGGCGCGACCGAGGCGACGGGTGCGACCGGGGCGACGCAGGCGACGGCGGCGGCAGGAGCCACCGGCGCGTCCTGCACCTCGGTCGCCTCCGTCTGCCTCCGGGTGAGCGCCGGGTTGTCGTAGGCGTACGTACGGGTCACCAAACGGCCCCCGTCCGTGCGCTCGCGCACCCGCTCCAGATAGCCGTGCGCCTCCAGCTCCCGCAGCCCGGAGGCGATGCGGCCCCGCCCTTCGGGAAAGCGTCCGGCGAGACTGCGGATGTCGACGCAGGCACCCTGCGGCAGCGACAGGATGTGCACGGCCAGACCGATCGCGACCAGCGACAACGCCGGGTGCTGGGCGAGGTGGTTGCCGATGACCGTGTAGCGGATCGGCTGGTACACACGTACGTGGGTGACACCGGAGTGGGTGGCACTGCGCCGAACGCCCTGTGCGGAGTGCGTGGCAGCGATAGGCTTCGTGGCAGCCATGGGGAAGAATTGCTCTCTTCCTGGATGGTCAGGCCCTCGCACTGGGATTGCCGTCCCGGCGAGGGCCGATGCATGTGTGGGAGTCGTTCGTGCCGAGCGTGCACGGTGGGACGACCCACACGCCAGCCACAACGGCCCGTTTCACCCACTCGAGTGACAAACACGGGGTTTGGTTTGGTTGGAAGGGTTTTTTCCCCGGTTTCTTTGATCTTTTACCGCCCGCCGCACCGGCCTTCGCACCACCGGATCCCGGTTTTCCGGGCTCCGGTGCGGAGTTCACCGGAGGGGGGTGAAATCCAGCTCCGCCCAGACGGTCTTGCACGGCACCGGCCCGCACCGCACGCCCCACCGGTCGGCCGACTCCTCGACGAGCAACAGCCCGTAGCCGGACTCCGGAGGGGCTCCGGAGTCCTCTCGTGACCGATGCGGCAGGCGATCGCCCAGGGTGTCGGCGACTTCGACACGCAACGTCCTTGGCGCGGTGACGGAGAGCGTGAGGCGAAAGCTCCGTCCGGGGACGCGGCCGTGCAGAGCCGCGTTCGCGGCGAGTTCCGCGACCACGAGCCGGGCCGGGTCCAACGGCACACCCCAGGCGCTGAGTTGCTCGGCCGCGAGGAGGCGGGCGAGACGCGCGCCGCGCCGGGTGGCGGAGAGCGGCACGGAGAACTGGTGGAGGGGAGCGCGCACAGTTTGCTGATTCACGTCACTCAGCGTGTCCACGCGTGCGTAACCTGTGAAGCAGGGTGGCCCGTGCGGAGGGTGTCCGTCCGCGTGACGTCCGGTTCCGTCCGGGCCGTACGGGTTGACGGGGCGCGGACACCCGGAGTTGGACCGAAAAGGGCGCGGCGGGAGGACGGCGGACATGAGCGGGTGGGACGCGGAACCGGAGGTCGACGACGAAGCCGGCGCGGTGATGAGGACCGTCCAACGGCAGCTGAAACTGTGGCGGGAGTCGGCCGGCCTCACCCAGGCCGAGTTCGGGGCGGCCATCGGGTACGGCGAGGAACAGGTCTCCTCCGTGGAGCGCGGGCGGCGGATTCCGCGCCCCGAGTACCTGGACCGCGCCGACGAGGTGCTGTCGGCGGGCGGCAGGATCGCGGCGCTGAAGGAGGACCTGGCGGAGGTCCGGTACCCGAAGAAAGTGCGGGACCTGAAGAGGCTGGAGGCGGACGCGGTCGAGCTGTGCGCGTACAACAACTCGGTGATTCATGGGTTGTTGCAGACCAGGGAGTACGCGCGCGCGGTGCTCAGCGCTCGTCGGCCACCGTTCGCCGCTGACCAGTTGGAGCAGCAAGTAGCGGCCCGGGTGGCACGGCAGGAGATCGTCAACGGCACGACGGCGCGGCCTGTCTTCAGCTTTGTCCAGTGCGAGTCGACGCTCCGTCGGCCCATCGGGGGCAAGATGGTGATGCGCGCGCAACTCGAACACCTGTTGGCGGTCGCGGATTTCGGCAACGTCGACCTTCAGGTGCTGCCTCTGGGTCACGAGGAGAACTCGGGGCTCGACGGGTCGTTCAGGTTGCTCAGGCTGACGGACGGCACGACCGTCGGTCACGTCGAGGTCGTGCACGTCAGCCGTGTGATCGCTGAGCCGAAAGAGGTGCAACTCCTGGACATCCAGTATGGAATCATCCGGGCACAGGCTCTCAGCCCTCGGGAGTCGACGGCCCTCGTCGAGAAAGTACTTGGAGAAACATGAAGCTGGAGTGGATAAAAAGCAGCTACAGCACGTCCAGCGGCCCTGACTGCGTCGAGGTGGCCATCCCCGACGAGAGCCACGTCCTCGTCCGCGACTCCAAGAACCCCGTCGGCCCCCGCCTCACCCTCACCCCCACCGCCTGGGCGGAGTTCCTGCCCTACGCGTCCGACCACTGACCTCGCCGCCGGCTTGGGGCTCGCCCCGGACGGAGCCCAGCCAAGCGCTCGCGCAAGGAGAACGCCCCGCCGTCTCCGACGGAGACGGCGGGGCGCACAAGAGGCCGTTCAGGGCGAGGCGCCCCTGGGGCGGACCACGCACGGGCGACTAGGTAGCCCGCCTGCGCCGCGCCCCCGGGCGTCGCTCGCTCGGCCGGGTCACCGGGTCGCCGGCCTCCCGCGCGGCCGCCCTGCGGCGCAGGCCGAAGTCGGCCAGGGCCTCGGCCAGCTTGAGCACGGACGGCTCGGGAGCCATCACGTCGACCCGCAGGCCGTGCTCCTCCGCCGTCTTGGCGGTCGCCGGGCCGATGCAGGCGATCACCGTGACGTTGTGCGGCTTGCCGGCGATGCCGACCAGGTTGCGCACGGTGGACGACGACGTGAAGAGCACCGCGTCGAAGCCGCCGCCCTTGATCGCCTCCCGCGTCTCGGCCGGCGGCGGCGAGGCCCGCACGGTCCGGTAGGCGGTGACGTCGTCGACCTCCCAGCCCAGCTCGATGAGCCCGGCCACCAGGGTCTCGGTGGCGATGTCGGCGCGCGGCAGGAACACCCGGTCGATCGGGTCGAAGACCGGGTCGTAGGGCGGCCAGTCCTCCAGCAGCCCGGCGGCCGACTGCTCGCCGCTCGGCACCAGGTCGGGCTTCACGCCGAAGGCGATCAGCGCCTTCGCCGTCTGCTCGCCGACCGCGGCCACCTTGATGCCCGCGAAGGCGCGCGCGTCGAGCCCGTACTCCTCGAACTTCTCCCGCACCGCCTTGACGGCGTTGACGGACGTGAAGGCGATCCACTCGTAGCGGCCCGTCACCAGGCCCTTGACCGCGCGCTCCATCTGCTGGGGGGTGCGCGGCGGCTCGACGGCGATCGTCGGCACCTCGTGCGGCACGGCCCCGTAGGACCGCAGCTGGTCGGAGAGCGAGACCGCCTGCTCCTTCGTGCGCGGGACGAGCACCTTCCAGCCGAACAGCGGCTTGGACTCGAACCACGCCAGCTGGTCGCGCTGGGCGGGGGCGGAACGCTCACCGACCACGGCTATGACCGGCCGGCCGCCCTCCGGGGAGGGCAGCACCTTGGCCTGCTTCAGGGTCTGCGCGATGGTGCCGAGCGTCGCCGACCAGGTGCGCTGCCGGGTCGTCGTGCCGGCGACGGTCACCGTCATCGGGGTGTCGGGCTTGCGGCCCGCCGAGACCAGCTCCCCCGCGGCCGCGGCCACGGAGTCGAGGGTCGTCGACACCACGACCGTGCCGTCGGACGCGCCGACCTCGGTCCAGCAGCGGTCCGAGGCGGTGCGCGCGTCGACGAAGCGGACGTCCGCGCCCTGCGCGTCGCGCAGCGGCACACCGGCGTACGCGGGCACGCCGACCGCGGCCGCGACGCCGGGCACGACCTCGAAGGGGACGCCGGCGGCGGCGCACGCGAGCATCTCCTCCGCCGCGTACGCGTCGAGTCCGGGGTCCCCGGACACCGCACGGACGACCCGCCTGCCGCCCCGCGCGGCCTCCATGACAAGATGTGCGGCATCGCGCACAGCGGGTGTCTCAGCGGTTGTTGACGTGCCGTCAACGAGCGTCGGGAACGGCGTGCCCGTGCCCGCGGCGGAGTCCGGAGAAGGACTCGCGTCCGCGTGCACGACGGCGACGCCGGGCCTGGCGTGCGTCCGCACGACGTCGAGCACCTCGTGCTCGGCGACGAGGACGTCCGCGTGCGCCAGCGCCTCCACGGCGCGCAGAGTCAGCAGTCCCGGATCCCCGGGTCCGGCACCCAGGAAGGTGACGTGCCCGTGTTCGAGGCCAGCGGCTGGAAGGGCGGTGGGGCTCACTGTGCTTGCTCCCCCATCAGACCGGCCGCGCCCTGGGCGAGCATCTCGGCGGCGAGTTCGCGACCGAGCGCCATCGCCCCGTCGTGCGTCTCGGGCACGGGACCGGTGGTGGACAGCTGCACCGTGCGAGAGCCGTCGGGAGTCCCGACGACGCCCCGCAGGCGCATTTCGTTGACAATCTGCCCGTCGGCCAGGAGGTCGGCCAGTGCGCCCACAGGGGCGCTGCAGCCGGCCTCCAGGGCGGCGAGCAGGGACCGTTCGGCGGTCACGGCGACCCGGGTGAACGGGTCGTCGAGCGCGCCGAGCGCGGAGATCAGCGACGCGTCGTGCGCGGCGCATTCGATCGCCAGTGCTCCCTGGCCGGGAGCGGGCAGAACCGTGTCTATCGACAGGAAGTCGGTGACCTCGTCGAGGCGGCCGATGCGGCTCAGGCCGGCCGCGGCCAGCACCACCGCGTCCAGCTCGCCGTCGTGCACGTACCCGATGCGGGTGTCGACGTTCCCGCGTATCGGCACGGTCTGTATGTCCAGCCCGTGGCTGCGCGCGTACGCGTTCAGCTGCGCCATGCGGCGCGGCGAGCCGGTGCCTATGCGCGCCCCGCGCGGCAGGTCGGTGAACTTCAGCGCGTCCCGGGCGACGATCGCGTCGCGCGGGTCCTCGCGCACCGGCACGGCGGCCAGCACCAGGTCCTCGGGCTGGGTGGTGGGGAGGTCCTTCAGCGAGTGAACCGCGAAGTCGACCTCACCCTTGGCCAGCGCGTCGCGCAGCGCGGTCACGAAGACGCCCGTGCCGCCGATCTGCGCGAGGTGCTCACGGGACACGTCGCCGTAGGTGGTGATCTCGACGAGCTCCACGGGCCGCCCGGTCACCTGGCTCACGGCCTCCGCGACCTGCCCGGACTGGGCCATGGCGAGTCTGCTCCGCCTCGTCCCCAGTCTCAGTGCCTTCGTACTCATGCCGCTCATGCCGGCCCTCGGTTCTCTGATGTCTTCTCGGTGCTGTCCTCGGCCCGGGACACGGCGGCCACCGTCTCCTGGTCGAGGTCGAACAGAGTCCGCAGCGCGTCCGCGTACCCGGCGCCGCCGGGTTCGGCGGCGAGCTGCTTGACCCGCACGGTCGGCGCGTGCAGCAGCTTGTCGACGACGCGCTTCACGGTCTGGGTGATCTCGGCGCGGTGCCTGTCGTCCAGGCCGGGCAGCCGCCCGTCGAGCCGGGCGATCTCGCCGGCCACCACGTCGGCGGCCATGGCGCGCAGCGCGACCACGGTCGGCGTGATGTGCGCGGCCCGCTGCGCCGCCCCGAACGCGGCGACCTCGTCGGCGACGATCCGCCGCACCTGGTCGACGTCGGCGGCCATCGGCGCGTCGGCCGAGGCCTCGGAGAGCGACTCGATGTCGACGAGCCGCACCCCGGCGAGGCGGTGGGCGGCCGCGTCGACGTCCCGCGGCATCGCCAGGTCGAGCAGGAAGAGCACCGGCTGCGGCCGGACGAGCGCGGCGACCGGCTCGGGTGTGCGGCGCTCGGGGATGCGGCCGACGGCGGCGGCGGTCGCGGCGAGCGCGGCGATCAGCTCGGCGTCGGCCTCGGGACCGCGCCGGCCGGCGAGCCGCCGGTCGACGGTGGCGTTGTCGACCCAGGCGGCGTGCTGCTCCAGCGTGGCGGCGTCCATGCCGGCGACGGCGGCCTCCCCGATCACGGAGAACCCGTCGCGCTGCACCCCGGACTGCTGGACGGCGGCCAGGTCGAGCGGGCAGTTGTCGTCGCTGCCCGCGGAGGCGGCCGGCAGCGGCCGTTCACCGGCCGGGGCGGCCTCCTCGTCGAAGGCGACGGGCGCGCCGGTGCGGCCCTCGACCGCCGCCGCGACCGACTCCGCCGTCAGGACCAGGCCCGTGGCCCCGGTGCAGGAGACGGCCACGTCGGCACGTGTCAGCTCGGCCGGCACCGACTCCATCGGTACCGCGCGGGCCGACACGTGTCCGCCGTCGGCCTCGGCCAGTATCCGGGTGAGCCGCTCGGCGCGGTCCAGGGTGCGGTTGGCGACGACGACCTCGGCGACCCCGGCGCGCGCCAGGGTGGCGGCGGCCAGCGACGACATGGATCCCGCGCCGATCACGAGGGCGCGCTTGCCCCGCGCCCAGTCCCGCACGTCCCCGCCCGCGGCCAGCTGCTCCAGGCCGAAGGTGACCAGGGACTGCCCGGCGCGGTCGATGCCGGTCTCGGAGTGGGCGCGCTTGCCGACCCGCAGGGCCTGCTGGAACAGGTCGTTCAGCAGCCGTCCGGCGGTGTGCAGCTCCTGCGCGCGGGCCAGGGCGTCCTTGATCTGCCCGAGGATCTGGCCCTCGCCGACGACCATGGAGTCCAGTCCGCAGGCCACCGAGAAGAAGTGGTGGACGGCGCGGTCCTCGTAGTGCACGTAGAGATAGGGAGTGAGCTCCTCCAGGCCGACCCCGCTGTGCTGGGCGAGCAGCGTGGACAGCTCGGCGACGCCCGCGTGGAACTTGTCCACGTCGGCGTACAGCTCGATCCGGTTGCAGGTGGCGAGGACGGCGGCCTCGGCGGCGGGCTCGGCGGCGACGGTGTCCTGGAGCAGCTTGGACTGGGCGTCCGCGGACAGCGACGCCCGCTCCAGCACGCTCACGGGAGCGCTGCGGTGGCTCAGTCCGACGACGAGGAGACTCATGCCGGCATCACGGCGGGCACGTCCCCGTCGGGTCCCTGGTCGGTGGAGTCGCCGCGGCCGGCGGACGCGGACAGGGCGGCTGCCTCGTTGAGGGCGGCCTCCTCGCCGGCCTTGCGCTGCTCGTGGAAGGCGAGGATCTGGAGCTCGATCGAGAGGTCGACCTTGCGCACGTCGACGCCGTCCGGCACGGACAGCACGGTCGGCGCGAAGTTCAGGATGGAGGTGACGCCGGCGGCCACGAGCCGGTCGCAGACCTGCTGGGCCACGGACGGCGGGGTGGTGATGACGCCGATGGAGACCCCGTTGTCGGAGATGATCTTCTCCAGGCCGTCGCTGTGCTGGACGGCGATCCCGGCGACCTGCTTGCCGGCCATGGCGGGGTCGGCGTCGATGAGCGCCGCGACGCGGAAGCCGCGCGAGGCGAAGCCGCCGTAGTTGGCGAGCGCCGCGCCGAGGTTTCCGATGCCGACGATCACTACCGGCCAGTCCTGGGTGAGCCCCAGTTCACGGGAGATCTGGTAGACGAGATACTCGACGTCGTAGCCGACGCCCCGCGTGCCGTAGGAACCGAGGTAGGAGAAGTCCTTGCGCAGCTTGGCGGAGTTGACCCCCGCCGCGGCCGCGAGCTCCTCGGAGGAGACCGTGGGCACCGAGCGCTCCGACAGTGCGGTCAGCGCGCGGAGGTACAGCGGAAGGCGGGCGACGGTGGCCTCGGGAATCCCTCGGCCACGGGTCGCCGGTCGGTGAGTTCGGCCAGTTGCCACGGTGCTCCTGCGGGTAGAGCGGGGCTGTGGGCGGTCGTACGTTCCCAGACCGCCCCGTCGACAGCAGGCTATGTCTTTGTGAACGCGTGCACAAAGATGGTGTCCGATTTGCCCGGCCAACGTGACCGGGGTCACGCGCGTCATTCCAGGGGGCAAAACCGCCACTCTCCTCGTGAATCCCGCCCCCGCGTCCGAACCACCATCGATCCTAAGCGACGTTCGGCGCCCCTTGTACTGCTCGGTCAGTTCCTCAGCCGGTCAGCTCCCCGCGCAGCCGGTCCTCGTCCACCCGCCAGAACGTGTGCTGTCTGCCGTCCACGAGGACGACCGGAATCTGCTCCCAGTACCGGTCGTACAGCTCCCGGTCGTCGGCGATGTCCTTCTGTTCCCAGGGCACGCCGAGCTCCGCGCAGACCTTGTCGACCACCCGCTCGGCGTCGTCGCACAGATGGCAGCCGGACTTGCGGATCAGCGTGACCGACCGGTCGCCCGGCCCGGCCTTGCGTCGAAAGAGGGGACTCATACCGCCATTCTCGCGCTTTCTCCACGGCGTGGCCCCGGCGAGTTCACCTCCTTCGAACCTCTCCGATCCGGAACCGCCGAACACAATGGCTATGCTCACGCCATGGCCGCTCTAGGATGGCTCACCCCCCGTAGGCGCTCCGCCACGGCGCGGAGCGTGTTGGCAGGCGAGGCCTCGGCGGAGGCAGCCCGCAAGTCCACCCAGGCCCTGGACTCCCAGGACGCCCCGGACGCTTCCGCCCGGGAGCCGCAGTTCCCGGTGCACGGCGACGCGCTGGCCGCCGCCTTCTTCGACCTCGACAACACCGTCATGCAGGGCGCGGCGCTCTTCCACTTCGGCCGCGGCCTGTACAAACGGAAGTTCTTCGAGACCCAGGACCTGGTCCGCTTCGCCTGGCAGCAGGCCTGGTTCCGGCTGGCCGGCGTCGAGGACCCCGAGCACATGCAGGAGGCCCGCGACTCGGCGCTGTCCATCGTGCAGGGCCACCGCGTCTCCGAGCTGATGTCGATCGGCGAGGAGATCTACGACGAGTACATGGCCGAGCGCATCTGGCCGGGCACCCGCGCCCTCGCCCAGGCCCACCTCGACGCCGGCCAGAAGGTGTGGCTGGTCACGGCGGCCCCGGTGGAGATCGCCCAGGTGATCGCCCGCCGCCTCGGCCTCACCGGCGCGCTCGGCACGGTCGCCGAGTCGGTCGACGGCGTCTACACCGGCAAGCTCGTCGGCGAACCGCTGCACGGGCCCGCGAAGGCCGAGGCGGTGCGCGCGCTCGCGGCCGCGGAGAACCTGGACCTCTCGCGCTGCGCCGCCTACAGCGACTCCCACAACGACATCCCGATGCTGTCCCTGGTCGGCCACCCCTACGCCATCAACCCCGACGCCAAGCTGCGCAAGCACGCCCGCACCCTGGACTGGCGGCTGCGCGACTACCGCACCGGCCGCAAGGCGGCGAAGGTGGGCATCCCGGCGGCGGCGGGCGTGGGCGCGGTCGCGGGCGGCACCGCGGCGGCCATCGCCCTGCACCGGCGGCGCCGGTAGGCGAGCGGCGGGCCCGGAGAACGACGGGCACGGAGAACGGCGGAAGCGGCCGCGGCGGTACGACAATCGCCCGGCCGCTTCGTCATTGCGCCCGACAACACTCCACACCCACGAGCAAACCCGGCCAATCCAACGGCCGTACCCCCGTAACCCCACACGCAGTCCTGTTGTCCGCGGACAGCCACAACACGCCCCGGACCGACCCGAAACCCGAACCAATTCAGTCAACAATCGTTCATCTTGCGTGACTTGATCGAGCGCCAATAGGCCACAGAAGCGACGTAATCGATGATTTGAGCAACTCGGTGTAGCAGGGCCTGTACGAAGCGTTATTCTCCTCAGACGCATTCCGGCACCCCTCCCGTCGTCACGACGGGTGAAAGGTTCCGCACTGCACGTGATGGAAGCTCTGCCTCTGGGAGTCCCGTGTACCCACACGTCGGGGTTGACACCTCGGGCCTGGCTACGCTGCGCGCAACGGTCGCTACGGTCCAGGACCTGTTGCGCGGCTTCGTCCCCACCGCGTACGCCGTCCCCGCCTTCGCCACAGCCGCTCCGGCGGGCCCGTGCTATGCACTGGCAGAAGGCAGCGCCGCGGTCGGCAGAAGAGGACGCCCGACCGGCGCGACCACCGCCCGCCGACCGGCCGCCGACAGCGACAGCGCCCGGATGATGGATCTCGTCGAACGCGCACAGGCCGGCGAGGCCGACGCCTTCGGGCGGCTGTACGACCAGTACAGCGACACCGTGTACCGCTACATCTACTACCGCGTGGGCGGCAAGGCGACAGCCGAGGACCTCACCAGCGAGACGTTCCTGCGCGCCCTGCGTCGCATCGGGACGTTCACCTGGCAGGGCCGCGACTTCGGCGCCTGGCTCGTCACCATCGCCCGCAACCTCGTCGCCGACCACTTCAAGTCGAGCCGTTTCCGGCTGGAGGTGACCACCGGCGAGATGCTCGACGCCAACGAGGTCGAGCGCTCACCCGAGGACTCCGTCCTGGAGTCCCTCTCCAACGCCGCACTGCTCGACGCGGTGCGCCGACTCAACCCCCAGCAGCAGGAGTGCGTGACGCTCCGGTTCCTTCAGGGCCTCTCCGTCGCCGAGACCGCTCGTGTGATGGGCAAGAACGAGGGCGCCATCAAAACGCTCCAGTACCGGGCCGTCCGCACCCTCGCCCGCCTCCTGCCGGAAGACGCCCGCTGACCCGACCCGTCGGCAGGCCACCGTCGGCCATCCCCAACTCACTTTCAGTGAAAGTCCGTTGACTTCCCGATCCGATCATCCGCCGTCCGTAACCCAAGTGCCGCGCCAGTCGTTGTGCGGGATACAGGCTCCCTGTGGTCACGTCCTGGCCGACCCCGATCACCCGATCGTGTGGAACCGGCCGAGGGCGTGCAACCCTCAGAACCCCCGGGGAGTCGACCGTCATGACGAGAGGAGGTGCCGCCTGTGATCGCGAACGTATCGGCACACCGGCGGGCGAACGCCTTCGCCCAGGCCCTGGAGGAGCAGTCCGACCAGGGCACGGCGGCCGAGCAGACCGAAGGATCACCGCCGGCGCCGGCCGCTGCGGACCAGACCGAGCAGGGCCGCGTCCTGGCCCTCGCCACGAGTCTCGCCGAGCTGCCCAAGCCGGAGATGGACCCCGAGGTCAAGGTCGTCCAGCGCGCCCAGTTGGTCGCCGCCATGGAGGCCATGCTGAAGGCGGGCACCGTGGGAGGCGAAGCGGCGGAACCCTCGGTGCCGGAGCAACGCTCCCACCGGGCGAAGGGCACACACCGGGCCGGTCCCCTGGGCAAACTGCGACCGCGTTCCCGCCTGGCGAAGGGCCTCACGGCGGGCGGCCTCAGCGTCGGCGTCGCGGCGGGGGCCTTCGGCGGCGTCGCCGCGGCCAGCTCCGACGCCCTCCCCGGCGACGGGCTCTACGGACTGAAGCGCGGCATCGAGGACTTCAAACTCAACTACCTGGCCGACGGCGACGACGAACGCGGTCGCACCTACCTCGACCAGGCCTCCACCCGGCTCAGCGAAGCCCGCCGGCTCATGGAACGGGGCCGCAGCGGCGACCTCGACCACGAGTCCCTCGGCGAGATCCGCCGCGCCCTGAACGGCGTCCAGCACGACGCCACGGAAGGCCACCGCCTCCTCCACGAGGCGTACGAACGCGACCCGCACTCCCTGGGCCCCATCCAGGCCCTCGACGCGTTCACCCGCTCGCACCGCGAGGCCTGGGGCGCCCTGCGGGACCGCCTGCCGGTCCAGCTCGGGGACGTCAGCCAGCAGGTCTCCTCGGTCTTCGAGGCCATGGACGAAGAGGTCGCGCCGCTTCAGTCCCTGCTGCCGAAACCGCCCGCCCCCGGCGGCGGCGCCCGCCACGGCACCGGCCCGGCGTCCAGCGGCTCCTCCGAGAGCGGCCGCTCGACCAGCCCCGGCGCCCGCCCCGGCAAGGAGTCGGCCGACACCGGCGGCACCACCCCCGGCGCCCCCGGCACGTCCTCCTCCGGCGCCGCCAGGGACGACGGGGGCCTGCTCGGCGGCGACACCGGCGGCCTGCTCGACCCCCCGAAGGACAACGGCGGCAGCACCGCCCCGGACAACACCCCCGGCACCCGGCCGGACGTCACCCTCCCGCCCCTCCTGCCCGGCCTGCTCCCGGGCCTGGGCATCGACAGCGAGGACGCGGACTGACGAAGCCTTCCGGCGACCCGCACAGCGGTGGGGCGCCCCTTCTTCCGGGAATTCCTCCGGGAAGGGGCGCCCCACCGCTGTGCGGGCTTCGGCCGGCCGCGCCGGACACCGCCCGCCGGCCCACCGGCCCACCGGCCCACCGGCCAGGCTCAGAAGAACACCGACCGCCGCTGCACCAGCAACTTGTAGAGCGTGTGCTGGATCTGCTCCCTGACCTGGTCCGTCAGGTTGAACATCAGCATCGGGTCCTCGGCCGCCTCCGGCGGGAAGCCGTCCGTGCGGATCGGCTCGCCGAACTGGATCGTCCACTTCGTCGGCAGCGGGATCGCGCCCAGCGGGCCCAGCCACGGGAACGTCGGCGTCAGCGGGAAGTACGGGAAACCCAGCACCCGCGCCAGCGTCTTGGCATTGCCGATCATCGGGTAGATCTCCTCGGCCCCCACGATCGAGCAGGGGATGATCGGCGCGCCCTGGCGCAGCGCAGTCGAGACGAAGCCGCCCCGGCCGAACCGCTGTAGCTTGTACCGCTCGCCGAACGGCTTCCCGATGCCCTTGAAGCCCTCCGGCATCACCCCGACCAGGTCGCCCTGGCCCAGCAGCCGTTCCGCGTCCTCGGCGCAGGCGAGCGTGTGACCGAGCTTGCGGGCCAGCTCGTTGACCACCGGCAGCACGAACACCAGGTCGGCGGCGAGCAGCCGCAGATGCCGCCCCGCCGGGTGGTGGTCGTGGACGGCGACCTGCATCATCAGCCCGTCCAGCGGCACCGTCCCGGAGTGGTTGGCGACGATCAGCGCCCCTCCCTCGGCCGGGATGTTCTCGACGCCCTTCACCTCGACCCGGAAGTACTTCTCGTACACCGGCCGCAGGAGCGACATCAGGACCTGGTCGGTCAGCTCCTCGTCGTAGCCGAAGTCGTCGACCTCGTAGTCGCCCGTGAGGCGCCGGCGCAGGAACGACAGGCCGCCCGCGATCCGCCGTTCCAGGCCGCCGGCGCCCCCGTCCTCGCGTTCCGGCCCCTGTTCCTCACCCGTCACAGGAACATCATCCAGCCCGGCCGCCCTGGTGGGCAGGGGCTGGACCTCTCCGGCCTCGCCGATCTCCCGGACCGGCGCGGCCTCGCCGTTCCTGCGCCGGCCGCCCCCGCCCCGGCGCCGGGGCGGCCGCGTCGCCGCGCTCCCGCGGGACCGGTCGTCGTCGAACGGAATGACCTTGGCGTCCGCCATCGTTGCTGCGCTCCTCAGTTGGCGCTCGGCGTCGGGGGGTGGACCGGGACGGCGGCCGGATCGCGGCCCGGCAGCGGCAGCGCGGCGATCCGGTCGACGGCCCCGGCGACGGCCTCGGGAGGCAGCAGCCCCGGCCCCTGGCTGCGCGCGAAGTCCTCGAACGTCCCGGCCGTGGTGTAGCGGGGCCGGAACCCCAGCGTCTCGCGCATCTGCACGGTCGACACCACCCGGCCGTGGGTGAGCAGCCGGATCTGCTCGGGCGAGAAGTCCGTCATGCCCAGCGTACGCACCAGGGAGCCCGCCCAGGTGACGGCCGGCAGCGGCAGCGGCACGGTGGGCCGCCCGAGCCGCCGCGAGCACTGCGACAGCAACAGCACGCCGTCCCCGGCGATGTTGAAGGTGCCGCTGTTGAGCGTGCCCCGCTCCGGCTCGTGCGAGCCGATCCGCAGCACCTCGATCACGTCGTCCTCGTGCACGAACTGCAACCGGGGGTCGTAGCCGAACACCGTGGGCAGCACGGGCAGCGCGAAGTACGCGGCGAGCGGCGTCTCGGCGGTCGGCCCGAGGATGTTGGCGAACCGCAGCACGCACACGGCGACGTCCGGCCGCCGCCGGGCGAAGCCGCGCACATACCCCTCGACCTCGACGGCGTCCTTGGCGAAGCCCCCGCTGGGCAGCGACTTGGCGGAGGTGGTCTCGGTGAACACGGCCGGATCGCGCGGCGCGGACCCGTAGACGTTGGTGCTGGACTTGACGACCAGCCGCTTCACGTTCGGCGACTTCTGGCAGGCGCCGAGCAGCTGCATGGTGCCGATGACGTTGGTCTCCTTGACCGTGGTCCGGCTGCCGCCGCCCAACGCGGTGCCCGTCACGTCGAGATGGACGACCGTGTCCGCGCCGGTCTCGGCGAGCACCCGCGCGATAGTCGGCTGGCGGATGTCGGTCTGGATGAAGTCGGCGCCGCCGAGATGGTGCTCGGGCGGCACGGCGTCCACCGCGACGACCCGGTCGACCTGTGGATCCCGCAGGATCCGCCGTACGAACCGGCCCCCGAGCTGACGGGCCACTCCGGTAACGAGCACGACCTTTCCCAAGATCAGCGCCTTCCTTCCGTCCGGGAACCGCCTGGCTACCCTGCCGCGTTCCCGTCTGCGGGCCAACTTAGCGGGTCGATATCGCGCTGTGGTGACCGGCCGACGCCGACGTGCCGGAAACCGCCGGTCGCACGACCGGACCGGCCACCGCGCCCGTCCCCGCATGCGCACGGCGTCCAGCCGAGCGCACACGGCCCGGACATGCGTGTGGCCCCCCACCGATAACACGGTGGGGGGCCACACGACGCCTACGCGGCTCGCGTCGCGAGGAAGTAAGTACGTTCGCTTACTTCTTGTTGCGACGCTGGACGCGCGTGCGCTTGAGCAGCTTGCGGTGCTTCTTCTTGGCCATCCGCTTGCGCCGCTTCTTGATAACAGAGCCCACGACTACCCTCGCTCACTTCTCATCACTCGGTGCTGGGCGCCATGGGCCCATACGACCTACGAGGGGCTAGCCTACCCGCCCGAGCGCTGAGGTCGTAATCGAGGGAGGGGAGGGGTCCGGGACGGCCCTGCGGCCGGACCCCTCCGCCCTGCCGCCTGCCCTGCGGACAGGCCTGGCCGTCAGGCGGTCTGCACCCCCACATAGCTCTCGCGGAGGTACTCGTGAACCGCTTGCTCGGGGACGCGGAAGGACCGCCCCACCCGGATCGCGGGCAGATGACCGCTGTGCACCAGCCGGTACACGGTCATCTTCGACACTCGCATCACCGAGGCGACTTCCGCCACGGTAAGGAACTGAACCTCGTTCAGAGGCCTCTCGCCAGCTGCAGCCATGACACACCTGAACCTTCCGCACTCGACTCGACGGCCACCGGCTTCCCCTTCCGGTGACTCTTCGTCGCTGCGTGCTCACTCCCCAATGTAGGGGCGGGTGATGCGAGTGGGGAAGAGGTGCACGCATCAGCGGCCTACTCGGACAGACACGCGCGATTGAGTACGTAGCGGGTCAGCGGCTCGTAGTGAGCGGAGCGCACGGCGTCGTCAAGTGGAACGACCACGGAGACGGTCCCCTCGGCCTCCCCGACGAACGGCGCGGGGTCGTCGGAGTCCGCCAGCCCGATCGCCTCGAACCCCAGCTGACCTGCCCCGCAGACCCACCCGTGGTCACCGATCACCAACTCGGGGAGCCGCCCGCCGTCCTCCGCGGCCACCGCGAGCGCCGCCCGAACCGGCAGCGGGGAATGGCTGTGCACACCGGTCGCACAACCGGCGCGTTCAGCGCCGGCCTCCCGGACGACGGCGACGCCCCGGACGTACGCCAGACGGTGGGTGCGTAGACCGAACCGGGTCGTTATGTCGACACAGTGACCCTGCGCCGGGCTGAGGACATCACATCCCGCCGTCGACAGAGCGTCCGCGAGCTCGGCGTAGAAGCCCAGCAGCCGGTGCGGATGCCCGGTCCCGAGGAGCACCCGGCCGCCACGCTCGGCGACCGAGGCGAGCCGGTCCGCGAAAGCGTCCAGTGCGGCCAGCGTCCGTTCGGGATCGATCACATCATGCCCCGAGACGCACCCCGGATCGGCCGAAACCCCACACTTGTCCGCCATCAACGCCAGCAGCTCCCGCTGCCCCCACGGCCGTTCGGGATCCAGCCCGATCAGCACCCGCGGATCCCGTGCGGCGAAGAGCCGGTAGCTGCGCAGGCTCTCCTCCCGGGAGGTCGCCACCACCCCGGCCAGCCCCGCAGCAAGCAGATGCGCCCGAAGGGCCGCGGTACTCGACACGCAAGCGATGCTGACGGACGCACAGCGGGCCCGGGGCGGAAACGGGGCCGACACCGCACGGTCGGCCTAAGCACCCCGGCCCGCCGCCCCCGCACACTCCTTCGCCCTCACCCGCCCCTACGGCCCCACCGGGCACCCAGACCCGCCCGACCCCCACCGACCCCGCCGGGCCTCCTCGACCGCGCCGCCCCCTCCGCCCCACTCGCCCTGGACCGGCGCTCGCCCCGCACCGGTGCTTGCCCCGCGCCGGCGCTCGCGCCTACGCCAGCAGACCGCGCAGGGGGAACACCGCCCGCCGGGTCGCGAGCACCGCCTGGTCCAGCCGGTCGGCGGGGTCGTATCCCGCCTCCCATTCCGCCCACCCCACGGGCCACCGCCCGTCGGTCATCCGCATGGGGCCCAACTGCCGCGTACGGGCGAAGACCTCCTGCCGCCATCCCTCCGGGATCACCGTCTCCGGCGCGACCGGCGTCCCCGCCGCCACCGCCACCAGATGCGCCCAGGACCGCGGCACCACCTCCACCACGGCGTAACCGCCACCGCCCAGCGCCACCCACTTCCCCCCGGCGTGATCGTGCGCCAGCTCGTGGCAGGCCACCTGGACGGCCCGCTGCGCGTCCAGCGACACCGCGAGGTGGGCGAGCGGATCCTCGAAATGCGTGTCCGCCCCGTGCTGCGTCACCAGCACGTCCGGCCGGAAATCGGCGATCAGCTCCGGCACCACCGCGTGGAACGCCCGCAGCCACCCCGCGTCCCCCGTCCCCGCCGGCAGCGCCAGATTCACCGCCGACCCCTGCGCCGCCTCCCCGCCGGTCTCCTCCGGCCAGCCCGTCTGCGGGAACAGCGTCCGGGGATGCTCGTGCAACGAGATCGTCAGCACCCGCGGATCGTCCCAGAACGCCGCCTGCACCCCGTCCCCGTGATGCACGTCCACGTCCACGTACGCCACCCGCTCGGCCCCCAGCTCCAGCAACCGGGCGATCGCCAGCGACGCGTCGTTGTACACGCAGAACCCCGACGCCCCGCCCGGCATCGCGTGGTGCAGACCGCCCGAGAAGTTCACCGCGTGCTGCACGTCCCCGCGCCACACCGCCTCCGCCGCCCCCACGGACAGCCCGGCGATCAGAGCCGACACCTCGTGCATCCCCGCGAACGCCGGATCGTCCATCGTCCCCAGCCCGTAGGCCTGGTCCGCCGCCCCGGGATCCGCCGACGCCGCCTTCACGGCGTCCACGTAGTCCTCCCGGTGCACGAGCCGCAACGTCGACTCCCCGGCAGGCTTCGCCGCGACGACGTCCAGCGCCAGGTCCAGCCCCAGGGCCCCCACGAGCCTCCGGGTCAGATCCAGTCGGACCGGATCCATCGGATGCCCGGGCCCGAAGTCATAGCCCGTTACTGCCTCGTCCCACATCAACTGTGCGCGGCCGCTCATGCCCGTCACCGTATCGGTCCGGCCGCGGAGCGAACGAACGGGCGTACGCCGGCGTCACCAGCACCAGCACCATCGGCACCGCCATCGCCCCGCGGTAGCTCCACGCGTCGCCCAGCGCCCCCACCAGCGGCGAACCGACGAGGAACCCGACGTAGTTGAAGATGTTCAGCCGCGCGATCGCCGCGTCTGACGCCCCCGGGAACAACCGCCCCGCCGCCGCGAACGTCTGCGGCACCAGCACGCACAGCCCCAGCCCCACCAACGTGAAGCCCAGCATCCCCACCCACGCCCCCGGAGCGACCGCCACCACCGCGAACCCGCCCGCCGCCACCAGCGCCCCCGCCCGCACCACGGCCGCCGCGCCGAACCGCCGCACCCCGAAGTCCCCGATGGCCCGCCCGAGCAGCGTCGTCACCATGTACACGTTGTAGGGGACGGTGGCCAGCTGCTCCGAACCACCCAGCACGTCCTGCAGATACTTCGCGCTCCAGTTGGAGACCGTCGAGTCCCCGATGTACGCGAAGGTCATCACCAGACACAGCGGCAGCAGCATCCGGAAGACGACCCCCGAGCCACCGCCCCCCGCCTTCTCCCCCGCACCGTCGCCCTCGCTCTCGCCTGCCACGCCCCCGGCCCCGGAGCCCCCGTCGACGTACCACCGGCTCCCCACCAGCGCGGCGGGCAGCAGCACCGCCACCACCGGCAGATACGACACCCACAGCGCCAGATGCCAGTGCGCCCCCGCCCACGCCAGCGAGGCCCCCACGATGCCGCCCAGGCTGTACACGGCATGGAAACCCAGCATGATGCTGCGCCCGTACGCCCGCTGCAGACTCACCCCGAGCATGTTCATCGAGGCGTCCAGCGCACCCACCGCCAGCCCGAACACCGCCAGCGCCGCCCCGAGCCCCGCCATCCCCCGCCCCGCCCCGACCCCCACCAGGGCCAGCAGCACCACCGGCTGGGACCAGCGCAACACCACACTGGCGGGTATCCGCTTCACCAGCTGCTCGGTCGTCACGCTCCCCACCCCGGCCAGCACCGGCACCGCCGCGAGGAAGACGGGCAACAGCGCGTCCGAGACGCCGTACCGGTCCTGGACGGCCGGGATCCGGGTCACCAGCAGCGCGAACGCGGCCCCCTGCGCGAAGAAGCCGAACGCCAGAGAGGCCCTACCGCGCCGCAGCACATCTGTCATGGCGGCGAGCGTAGGGCCCCGGCGTACTCGTGGGTAGATCCAGCCAAAGATGAGTTCTCCTCATCTCCGTCGGCGTCACCGGGCGAGGGCGACCTCCAGCACCTCGGCCTCCGCCTCCGCCTGCCGGGCCTGGCCCTTCCTGACCTCGTCGGAGACCATCGCCTCCATCGGACCCGCGCCCAGCGCACCGCCGACCACGATGCCCAGGCCGACCGCCACCACCATGATCACCGAGCCCAGCCACACCATGGTGTCCACCGGCACCGTGTACGCGCCGACGATCCGCACCACGCACTCGGCGAGCAGCACCGCGCCCCACACCAGCGAGAAGGCCCGCTCACGCCTGCGGAAGTCCGCCGACGCGACCGCCGCCCCGCTCTCCAGCCGCGCCCAGGCCGCCTCGCGCACCGCGTCGCTCTTCACCAGGAACGGCTTCAGCCCGGCGGTCATCATCGGCTTCCCCAGCATCACGGAGACCAGGATCCCGATCCCGACCGTGCTGCTGACCCCGCTGTCCTTGGCGAGCATCAGCCGCGGGTCGCCGGAGACGAAGCTCAGCACCAGACCCACGATGTTGACGACGAGGATGAGCCCGGCGAGACCGTTGACCGTCCGCTCCCTCACCGCGCTCCACAGGGTGCGCCCGGCCGGCACCACGCTGCTCCAGGCGAGCGCGGCGAACGTGCTCATCCCGAACGCCTCCTTGAACAGGTAGTACGACCCGAGCGGCACCGCCACGTCCACGATGAGCGGGGCGAAGGCGTTCTGCTTCTTGTGCTGGTTCGTCGTCATGCCCTCAGCTTCGCCGCCGGGAGGGGTCCCCCAGTAGAAACGATCGTCCGGAGCTCGGCATGACAATTGTCAGGTCCCGCACGCCCTCGCCGTCAGACCAGCAGGTCGGCCAACTGCCCCAGGTCCGAGAAGAGTTGGGTGGCCCCAGCGAGCCTCGCGGCGGGCGTCATCGCGGTGAACCCGTACACGTCCATGCCCGCCGCCACGGCCGCCCGCACCCCCAGCGGACTGTCCTCGACGACCACACAGCGCTCCGGCGGCACCCCCATCCGCTCAGCCGCGTACAGGAACAGATCGGGAGCCGGCTTGCCCTTCCCCACGTCCTGCGAGCTGAAGACACGGTCCTGCGAGAAGTAGCGGTCCAGTCCCGTCTTGCGATGACCCACCCGGATCCGCTCACGGCTGCCCGAGGAGGCGACGCAGTACGGCACCCCGTCGGCGGTCAGCTTCGCCAGGACGTCCACGGCCCCGGGCACGGGCTCCAGCTCCCGCTCGAAGGCCGTGAACACCCGCCGGTGGAAGGTGTCGTCGAAGTCCGCCGGCAGCCGCTGTCCGGTCCGCTCCAGGACGAGTTCGTGGATCCGGTGCATCGCGGACCCCATGTAGTCCCGGATCGATTCCTCGTAGGACGTCGGATGCCCCAGCTCCGTGAGGTAGGCCGCCAGATGCCTGTTCGAGATCGGCTCGCTGTCCACGAGGACGCCGTCGTTGTCGAAGATCACCAAGTCGTAGCGCATGCCTGAACCCTAAGCGACCCAGGAATAGGGACCCGGAAACGCAGAAAACCCCCGCACCAACGGTGCGGGGGTTTCCCATACAATTTGTTCGGCGGTGTCCTACTCTCCCACAGGGTCCCCCCTGCAGTACCATCGGCGCTGTAAGGCTTAGCTTCCGGGTTCGGAATGTAACCGGGCGTTTCCCTCACGCTATGACCACCGAAACACTATGAAACTGTCAGCCGCACCACACCCGTGACCATGGGCATGGGGCTGTTCGTGGTTTCAGAACCAACACAGTGGACGCGAGCAACTGAGGACAAGCCCTCGGCCTATTAGTACCAGTCAGCTTCACCCATTACTGGGCTTCCACATCCGGCCTATCAACCCAGTCGTCTACTGGGAGCCTTACCCCATCAAGTGGGTGGGAATACTCATCTCGAAGCAGGCTTCCCGCTTAGATGCTTTCAGCGGTTATCCCTCCCGAACGTAGCCAACCAGCCATGCCCTTGGCAGAACAACTGGCACACCAGAGGTTCGTCCGTCCCGGTCCTCTCGTACTAGGGACAGCCCTTCTCAATATTCCTGCGCGCGCAGCGGATAGGGACCGAACTGTCTCACGACGTTCTAAACCCAGCTCGCGTACCGCTTTAATGGGCGAACAGCCCAACCCTTGGGACCGACTCCAGCCCCAGGATGCGACGAGCCGACATCGAGGTGCCAAACCATCCCGTCGATATGGACTCTTGGGGAAGATCAGCCTGTTATCCCCGGGGTACCTTTTATCCGTTGAGCGACGGCGCTTCCACAAGCCACCGCCGGATCACTAGTCCCGACTTTCGTCCCTGCTCGACCCGTCGGTCTCACAGTCAAGCTCCCTTGTGCACTTACACTCAACACCTGATTGCCAACCAGGCTGAGGGAACCTTTGGGCGCCTCCGTTACTCTTTAGGAGGCAACCGCCCCAGTTAAACTACCCATCAGACACTGTCCCTGATCCGGATCACGGACCCAGGTTAGACATCCAGCACGACCAGAGTGGTATTTCAACGACGACTCCACAACCACTGGCGTGGCCGCTTCAAAGTCTCCCACCTATCCTACACAAGCCGAACCGAACACCAATATCAAACTGTAGTAAAGGTCCCGGGGTCTTTCCGTCCTGCTGCGCGAAACGAGCATCTTTACTCGTAGTGCAATTTCACCGGGCCTATGGTTGAGACAGTCGAGAAGTCGTTACGCCATTCGTGCAGGTCGGAACTTACCCGACAAGGAATTTCGCTACCTTAGGATGGTTATAGTTACCACCGCCGTTTACTGGCGCTTAAGTTCTCAGCTTCGCCACACCGAAATGTGACTAACCGGTCCCCTTAACGTTCCAGCACCGGGCAGGCGTCAGTCCGTATACATCGCCTTACGGCTTCGCACGGACCTGTGTTTTTAGTAAACAGTCGCTTCTCGCTGGTCTCTGCGGCCACACCCAGCTCGAGGAGCAAGTCCTCTCACCAAACGTGGCCCCCCTTCTCCCGAAGTTACGGGGGCATTTTGCCGAGTTCCTTAACCATAGTTCACCCGAACGCCTCGGTATTCTCTACCTGACCACCTGAGTCGGTTTAGGGTACGGGCCGCCATGAAACTCGCTAGAGGCTTTTCTCGACAGCATAGGATCATCCACTTCGCCACAATCGGCTCGGCATCAGGTCTCAGACTATATGGTGTGCGGATTTGCCTACACACCGTCCTACACCCTTACCCCGGGACAACCACCGCCCGGGATGGACTACCTTCCTGCGTCACCCCATCACTCACCTACTACAAGTCTGGTTCGCCGGCTCCACCACTTTCCATTCCCCGAAGGGTCCGGAACGGCTTCACGGACTTAGCATCGCCTGGTTCGATGTTTGACGCTTCACAGCGGGTACCGGAATATCAACCGGTTATCCATCGACTACGCCTGTCGGCCTCGCCTTAGGTCCCGACTTACCCTGGGCAGATCAGCTTGACCCAGGAACCCTTAGTCAATCGGCGCACACGTTTCTCACGTGTGAATCGCTACTCATGCCTGCATTCTCACTCGTGAACCGTCCACAACTACCTTCCGGTGCTGCTTCACCCGGCACACGACGCTCCCCTACCCATCACGATCCCCGTTGGGGGTATATATCGCAATGACACGACTTCGGCGGTACGCTTGAGCCCCGCTACATTGTCGGCGCGGAATCACTAGACCAGTGAGCTATTACGCACTCTTTCAAGGGTGGCTGCTTCTAAGCCAACCTCCTGGTTGTCTGTGCGACTCCACATCCTTTCCCACTTAGCGTACGCTTAGGGGCCTTAGTCGATGCTCTGGGCTGTTTCCCTCTCGACCATGGAGCTTATCCCCCACAGTCTCACTGCCGCGCTCTCACTTACCGGCATTCGGAGTTTGGCTAAGGTCAGTAACCCGGTAGGGCCCATCGCCTATCCAGTGCTCTACCTCCGGCAAGAAACACACGACGCTGCACCTAAATGCATTTCGGGGAGAACCAGCTATCACGGAGTTTGATTGGCCTTTCACCCCTAACCACAGGTCATCCCCCAGGTTTTCAACCCTGGTGGGTTCGGTCCTCCACGAAGTCTTACCTCCGCTTCAACCTGCCCATGGCTAGATCACTCCGCTTCGGGTCTTGAGCGTGCTACTAAAGACGCCCTGTTCGGACTCGCTTTCGCTACGGCTTCCCCACTCGGGTTAACCTCGCAACACACCGCAAACTCGCAGGCTCATTCTTCAAAAGGCACGCAGTCACGAGAATGGAGCAAGCTCCATTCCGACGCTCCCACGGCTTGTAGGCACACGGTTTCAGGTACTATTTCACTCCGCTCCCGCGGTACTTTTCACCATTCCCTCACGGTACTATCCGCTATCGGTCACCAGGGAATATTTAGGCTTAGCGGGTGGTCCCGCCAGATTCACACGGGATTTCTCGGGCCCCGTGCTACTTGGGTGTCTCTCAAACGAGCCGCTGATGTTTCGACTACGGGGGTCTTACCCTCTACGCCGGACCTTTCGCATGTCCTTCGCCTACATCAACGGTTTCTGACTCGTCTCACGGCCGGCAGACCGTAAAAGAGAGATCCCACAACCCCGTATGCGCAACCCCTGCCGGGTCTCACACGCATACGGTTTGGCCTCATCCGGTTTCGCTCGCCACTACTCCCGGAATCACGGTTGTTTTCTCTTCCTGCGGGTACTGAGATGTTTCACTTCCCCGCGTTCCCTCCACACTGCCTATGTGTTCAGCAGCGGGTGACAGCCCATGACGACTGCCGGGTTTCCCCATTCGGAAACCCCCGGATCAAAGCCTGGTTGACGACTCCCCGGGGACTATCGTGGCCTCCCACGTCCTTCATCGGTTCCTGGTGCCAAGGCATCCACCGTGCGCCCTTAAAAACTTGGCCACAGATGCTCGCGTCCACTGTGCAGTTCTCAAACAACGACCAGCCACCCATCACCCCCAACCTGAGCTGGAGTTCACTGGGGCCGGCATCATGAAGACAGACCTTGCGGCCGTGCCCTCAGACACCCAACAGCGTGCCCGGCACCCCCGCCACTCGTGATCAGCTTTCCACGCTCCGAAGAGCAGTACTTGCAGCCCGAGATGACTGAGAGTGCCGAATAATCAACGTTCCACCCTTGAGCAACCAGCATCGGACGTTCGCCGATGAACTGGCCCCTGGACAGCCTTGCGGCTGCCTAGAAGTGCTCCTTAGAAAGGAGGTGATCCAGCCGCACCTTCCGGTACGGCTACCTTGTTACGACTTCGTCCCAATCGCCAGTCCCACCTTCGACAGCTCCCTCCCACAAGGGGTTGGGCCACCGGCTTCGGGTGTTACCGACTTTCGTGACGTGACGGGCGGTGTGTACAAGGCCCGGGAACGTATTCACCGCAGCAATGCTGATCTGCGATTACTAGCAACTCCGACTTCATGGGGTCGAGTTGCAGACCCCAATCCGAACTGAGACCGGCTTTTTGAGATTCGCTCCACCTCACGGTTTCGCAGCTCTTTGTACCGGCCATTGTAGCACGTGTGCAGCCCAAGACATAAGGGGCATGATGACTTGACGTCGTCCCCACCTTCCTCCGAGTTGACCCCGGCAGTCTCCTGTGAGTCCCCATCACCCCGAAGGGCATGCTGGCAACACAGAACAAGGGTTGCGCTCGTTGCGGGACTTAACCCAACATCTCACGACACGAGCTGACGACAGCCATGCACCACCTGTACACCGACCACAAGGGGGCGACCATCTCTGGCCGTTTCCGGTGTATGTCAAGCCTTGGTAAGGTTCTTCGCGTTGCGTCGAATTAAGCCACATGCTCCGCTGCTTGTGCGGGCCCCCGTCAATTCCTTTGAGTTTTAGCCTTGCGGCCGTACTCCCCAGGCGGGGAACTTAATGCGTTAGCTGCGGCACCGACGACGTGGAATGTCGCCAACACCTAGTTCCCACCGTTTACGGCGTGGACTACCAGGGTATCTAATCCTGTTCGCTCCCCACGCTTTCGCTCCTCAGCGTCAGTAATGGCCCAGAGATCCGCCTTCGCCACCGGTGTTCCTCCTGATATCTGCGCATTTCACCGCTACACCAGGAATTCCGATCTCCCCTACCACACTCTAGTCTGCCCGTATCGAATGCAGACCCGGGGTTAAGCCCCGGGCTTTCACATCCGACGCGACAGACCGCCTACGAGCTCTTTACGCCCAATAATTCCGGACAACGCTTGCGCCCTACGTATTACCGCGGCTGCTGGCACGTAGTTAGCCGGCGCTTCTTCTGCAGGTACCGTCACTTTCGCTTCTTCCCTGCTGAAAGAGGTTTACAACCCGAAGGCCGTCATCCCTCACGCGGCGTCGCTGCATCAGGCTTTCGCCCATTGTGCAATATTCCCCACTGCTGCCTCCCGTAGGAGTCTGGGCCGTGTCTCAGTCCCAGTGTGGCCGGTCGCCCTCTCAGGCCGGCTACCCGTCGTCGCCTTGGTGAGCCATTACCTCACCAACAAGCTGATAGGCCGCGGGCTCATCCTTCACCGCCGGAGCTTTCAACCCCCACCCATGCGAGTGGAAGTGGTATCCGGTATTAGACCCCGTTTCCAGGGCTTGTCCCAGAGTGAAGGGCAGATTGCCCACGTGTTACTCACCCGTTCGCCACTAATCCCCACCGAAGTGGTTCATCGTTCGACTTGCATGTGTTAAGCACGCCGCCAGCGTTCGTCCTGAGCCAGGATCAAACTCTCCGTGAATGTTTTCCCGTAATCGGGACCACACATCACGAGAGCGGAACGGTCAGGCGGAATAAGCCCGACCGTTCACAGCGTCCTCGCTGTGTTTTTTTTCAAAGGAACCTCATCCTCGGCTTTCACGGCCGGGGACGGGGTATCAACATATCTGGCGTTGATTTTTGGCACGCTGTTGAGTTCTCAAGGAACGGACGCTTCCTTTGTACTCACCCGAACTTCTCGGGCTTTCCTCCGGGCGCTTCCCTTCGGTCTTGCGTTTCCGACTCTATCAGACCGTTTTCCGATCCGATTTCCTCGGTGCTTTCCAGGTTCCCGCTTTTGTTTCGCGGTTTCCCTTTCCGGCGGTTCCGACTCTATCAGATCCTTTCGGGCCCGATTCCCAGTCAGAGGGGCTTGTCTTCCCGGCTGTTGGGCCGTTCCGACGAGTGAGACTTTAGCGGATTCCCGGCCCCCGAAGCCAATCGGGGTCCTGCGCCCTTTCGAACGCGGATTCCTCATTTCGCGAATACACACCGGACGACGCGACGGCAGACGAATGCGCTGCACGTCGAGAAGTGGTGGTTACCTGCGGAATGGCTGTCCGGGGACCGACCGGGGTCGGCGCTCACGTCGGACAACTCGGAGAACACTACGTATGCGGTCGGGGTGTGTCAACTCATGTCCCGGCGGCACCCCTGAGGCGTAGGCTGGCCCCCATGACTACGCGTACGTGCACCCAGCTGTGGTGGGCCGCCTGACGGCGGCCGCGCTCACGTATGCACTCAACGGCCGCCGCTTCGGCGGCCGTTCTCGTATCTCCCTCCAGGGTTCCAGGGGATCGGCCGGCCGGGGCGGCGGTCTCGACCAGGAGGTGGAGAGATGAAGCGGGTCTTCAGCGGGATCAAGCCGACCGGGCACCTGACGCTGGGGAACTACCTGGGAGCGCTTCGGCAGTGGGCCGAGGTCGACCAGCACCGGGCGGACGCGTTGTTCTGCGTGGTCGATCTGCACGCGCTGACCGTGGAGCACGATCCGGCGCGGGTGCGCCGGCTGAGCCGGCAGGCGGCGACGCTGTTGCTGGCGGCGGGACTGGACCCCCGGCTGTGCACCGTCTTCGTCCAGAGCCATGTGGACGAGCACGCCCGGCTGTCGTACCTGCTGGAGTGCCTGGCCACGGACGGCGAGATGCGGCGGATGATCCAGTACAAGGAGAAGGCCGCGCGGGAGCGGGAGCGCGGGGGCAGCGTCCGGCTCTCGCTGCTGACGTATCCCGTGCTCATGGCGGCGGACATCCTCGCCTACGCGACCGACGAGGTGCCGGTCGGCGACGACCAGACGCAGCACGTGGAACTGGCGCGGGATCTGGCGGTGCGGTTCAACCAGCGGTACGGGCACACGTTCGTCGTGCCGAAGGCCACGCTGCCGGCGGTGGCGGCCCGGGTGATGAACCTTCAGGAGCCGGGGTCGAAGATGGGCAAGAGCGACGACTTCGGGCCCGGCATCGTCTATCTGCTGGACGAGCCCGACGTCGTCCGGAAGAAGGTGATGCGGGCCGTCACCGACAGCGGGCGGGAGGTCGTGTACGACCGTGCCGGGCGGCCCGGGGTCGCGAACCTGCTGGAGATCCTCGCCGCGTGCACGGGCGGTGATCCACAGGCGCTGAGCGCCGGGTACACGTCCTACGGGAGTCTGAAGAAGGACACGGCCGACGCGGTGGTGGAGGTGCTGCGGCCCTTGCGGGCCCGGCACCAGGAGCTGTGCGCCGACCCGGGGTACGTGGAGCGGGTGCTGCGGGACGGGGCCGAGAAGGCGCGGGCCATGGCCCGGCCCGTGGTGGACGGCGCCTATCGCGCGATCGGGCTGCTTCCGCCGCTGGTGGAGCCGGCGGCGGAGTCCGCAGCGGAGCCGGTGGCGGGGGCCGCGCTGAACGCGGCGCGGTAGGCGCGCGGGCTGGTGGCGAGGCGCGCTGCGAAGTGCTGGCGCATCGTGACCTCGCTGCCGAACCCGGCGCGGCGGGCGACCTCGGGCATGGGGAGGTCGGTGCGTTCGAGGAGTTTCTGGGCGGCGGCGACGCGCTGGTCGAGGAGCCAGCGCAGGGGGGTGGTCCCGGTCGCCGCGGTGAAGTGGCGGGCGAAGCTGCGCGGGGACATGCCGGCGTGCGCGGCCAGGCCGGCGACGCTGAGCGGTTCGTGCAGGTGGCGCAGGGCGTGTTCGCGTACGGCGGCGAGGGCGTCGGCGTCCCGGTCGGCGTGCGGGGTGGGGTGTTCGATGAACTGGGCCTGGCCGCCGGTGCGGAAGGGGGCGGTGACCATCGAGCGGGCGATGGCGGCGGCCGTCTCCGCGCCGTGGGAGCGGCGGACCAGGTGGAGGCAGAGGTCGATGCCGGCCGCCGTGCCGGCGGCGGTCCAGATGTTGTCGTCCTCGATGAAGAGGGCGTCGGGGACGACGGTGACCCGGGGGTGGCGGGTGCGCAGGAGGTCGACGAGGTGCCAGTGGGTGATCGCCCGGCGGCCGTCGAGGAGGCCGGCCTGGGCGAGGGTGAACGCGCCGCCGCAGAGCGCGGCCAGGGTGGTGCCGCGGGCGTGGGCGCGGCGGAGGGCGTCCAGGACGGGGGCGGGCGCGGGGGTGAGGTGGTCGTCGAGGCCGGGGACCAGGACGAGGTCGGCGCGGGCGAGCCAGTCGAGGGGGCGGTCGGGCAGGAGGGCGAGGCCGCCGCGCATCGGGATGGGCGTGGCGGTGTCGGCGGCGACTCTGCGCAGGTCGAAGGCGGGGACGCCGCGGTCGGTGCGGTCGGCGCCCCAGACCTCGGTGATGACGGAGACGTCGAAGGCGCGGATGCCTGGGAAGGCGACGAGGGCGACCCGGTACGCAGGCTTCATGGCTGGCAGTAAACCATCGATCGATGACTTCGCGGACTCTGGGGCGCGGGCCGGCCCGGCGGCAGGATCGGGGGCATGGACATCGCAGAGAACGCAGCGCTGGTGGTCGTCGACGTGCAGAAGGGGTTCGAGGAGCTGGAGTACTGGGGGGCGCGGAACAATCCCGGGGCCGACGACAACATCGCCGCCCTGGTGGACGCGTGGCAGGGGTCGGGGCGGCCGGTCGTGTTCGTGCGGCACGATTCGGAGAAGCCGGGGTCGCCCCTGCGCCGGGGGTACGAGGGGAACGGGTTCAAGGAGTACGTGGAGGAGCGCCGGGGGAAGGGCGCGGGGGCCGAGCTGTTCGTCACGAAGACCGTGAACTCGGCCTTCCTCGGGACGCCCGATCTGGGGGCCTGGCTCACGGCTCAGGGGATCTCGCAGATCGTGGTGGCCGGGATCCAGACGAACATGTGCGCCGAGACGACGGCGCGGATGGGCGGGAACCTCGGGTACGACGTGCTGTTCGCGTACGACGCGACCTACACGTTCGATCTGGAGGGGCCGTTCGGCTGGCGGCGCGGGGCCGACGAGATCGCGCAGGCCTCGGCGGTGTCGCTGCACGGGGGCGGGTTCGCGCGGGTGGTCACCACGAAGGAGATCGTGGAGGCGGCCGGCGTCTGACCGCCCCCGCGTCCTCCCGTGCGGGTCAGTCCTTCTTGCCCGCGGCGAGTTCGCGGCTGCGGTCGCGGGCCGCCTCCAGGGCGGCGATGAGGGCGGCCCGGACGCCGTGGTTCTCGAGTTCGCGGATGGCGTTGATGGTCGTGCCCGCGGGGGACGTGACGTTCTCGCGGAGCTTGACCGGGTGTTCGCCGCTGTCGCGGAGCATGGTCGCGGCGCCGATCGCGGACTGGACGATCAGGTCGTGGGCCTTGTCGCGGGGCAGGCCGAGCAGGATGCCGGCGTCGGTCATCGCCTCGACCAGGTAGAAGAAGTACGCCGGGCCGGAGCCGGAGAGGGCGGTGCAGGCGTCCTGCTGGGACTCGGGGACGCGGAGCGTCTTGCCGACGGCGCCGAAGATCTCCTCGGTGTGGGCGAGGTGGGCGGGGGTGGCGTGGGTGCCGGCCGAGATGACGGACATGGCCTCGTCGACGAGGGCGGGGGTGTTCGTCATGACGCGGACCACCGGGGTGCCGGCGGCGAGGCGCTCCTCGATGGAGGCGGTCGTGATGCCGGCGGCGCCGCTGATGACCAGGCGGTCGGCGGGGACGTGCGGGGCGAGTTCGTCCAGGAGCGCGCCCATGTCCTGCGGCTTGACCGTGAGGATCAGGGTGTCGGCGGTCTTGGCGGCCTCGGCGTTGGTGACCGGGGTGACGCCGTGCCGGGCGCGGAGTTCCTCGGCCCGCTCGGCGCGGCGCGCGGTGACGAGGAGGTCGGCCGGGCGCCAGCCGCCTCGGATCATGCCGCTGAGAAGGGCTTCGCCGATCTTGCCGGTGCCGAGGACTGCGACTTTCTGGGTCATGGCGGAGGGTCCTTTGGGGTGCGTCGTCCGTCGTCCGGGGCCATCCTCGCACCGGGGGTGCGGGGCGGGGCCGGATGTCCGGTGGGCGGACGACGCGTCCTGAGGGGCGGCCGGGCGCGGCCGGGCGCGGTCAGGGGGTGCGGCGGCGCAGCGTCGCCGCGCCCAGGAACAGGACCAGGAGGGCGCAGCCGGCGACGATGAGGACGTCGCGGACGAAGGTCGCCGTCATGTCCGTGTGGTGGAGGACCTCGTTCATGCCGTCGACGGCGTAGGACATGGGCAGGACGTCGGAGACGGCTTCCAGGGCGGGGTGCATGGTGTCGCGCGGGGCAAAGAGGCCGCACAGCAGGAGCTGGGGGAAGATCACCGCCGGCATGAACTGGACGGCCTGGAACTCCGAGGCCGCGAACGCGGAGACGAAGAGGCCGAGCGCCGTGCCGAGCAGGGCGTCCAGGAGGGCCACCAGGAGCAGGAGCCAGGGGCTGCCGGTGACGTCGAGGTCGAGGAACCACACGGCCAGGGCCGTGGCCAGGGCCGACTGGACGATCGCGAGGGCGCCGAAGGCGAGCGCGTAGCCGGCGATCAGGTCCCCTTTGCCCAGCGGCATGGCGAGGAGGCGTTCGAGGGTGCCCGAGGTGCGTTCGCGCAGGGTGGCGATGGAGGTCACCAGGAACATCGTGATCAGCGGGAAGACGCCGAGCAGGGACGCGCCGATGCTGTCGAAGGTGCGGGGGCTGCCGTCGAAGACGTAGCGGAGCAGGAACAGCATCACGCAGGGGATGAGGATCAGCAGCGCGATCGTGCGGGGGTCGTGGCGCAGCTGGCGCAGCACGCGGGCGGCGGTGGCGGTGGTGCGGGACGCGTTCAGGGCGCCACCGGGCGCGGGGGCGCGGGACGCGGTGGCGGGCGGGGCGGGGGGCGTGCGCGTGGTCATCGGGTGCTCTCCTTAGCTCGGGCCGTCCGTGCGGCGGCGTCCACCAGGTGCAGGAACGCCAGCTCGACGGTGTCGGCGCCGGTGCGGGTGCGCAGGGCGTCGGGGGTGGCGTCGGCGAGGATCCGGCCCTCGCGCATGAGGAGGAGGCGGTGGCAGCGCTCGGCCTCGTCCATGACGTGGGAGGAGACCAGGAGGGTCGCGCCCCGGCTCGCGGCGATGTCGTGGAAGAGGTTCCACAGGTCGCGGCGCAGGACGGGGTCGAGGCCGACGGTGGGCTCGTCGAGGACCAGGAGCTCGGGTGCGCCCAGGAGGGCGACGGCCAGGGAGACGCGGTTGCGCTGGCCGCCGGAGAGGTTGCCGGCCAGGGCGTCCGCGTGGGTGGTCAGGTCGACGTCGGCGATGACGCGGGTGACGTCGTCCGCGCGCCGGTCCGCGGCCGCCCGGCCGGGGTCGAGGATCGCCGCGAAGTAGTCGAGGTTCTGGCGGACCGTCAGGTCGTCGTAGACGGAGGGGGCCTGGGTGACGTAGCCGATGCGGGCGCGCAGGGCGGGGTGGCCGGCGGGGCGTCCGAGGACGTCCAGCGTGCCGGTGACCTTCGCCTGGGTGCCGACGACGGCGCGCATGAGGGTCGACTTGCCGCAGCCGGAGGGGCCCAGGAGGCCGGTGATCTGGCCGCGGGGGACGGTGAAGTCGAGGGCGCGCAGCACGGTGCGGGGGCCGCGGACCACGGTGAGGCCCTGGGCGCGGACGGCCGGGACGGCGAGGTCGTCGGGGGCGTCGCGGTCGTCGGCGTCGGCGGGGACGGGCCTGAGCGGGGTCTGCTTCTCGCTTCGCCGCGCTTCCCGGTCGGGCGGACGGGATCCGGACCTGAAATTCATCATGCGATGAATAATGCTCGCGCGGGCGGTGAGGCGTCAAGCGGCGCGGGCGGGAAGGGCGAGGAGGGTCGGCCGCTCCGGAGGCAGGGGACCCTGCGGGGAACAGCGGGAGATCCCTGCGGGGGGCATGCGTGCGCGGCGGCCCTGGAGGCGGGCCGCCGCGCGGGAGCAGACAGGGGGGTGAGGGCGGGAGTCGGGGGTGTGGGGGGCGGGTCAGGGCCTTGTCGTGAGCAGCAGGACGACGTCGTAGACCTCTTCGACGAGGCCGTCGGGGAAGACGCGGGTCAGGTGCTCGCGCTCCTCGGCCAGGAACGCGGCGGTCGCCTCCTCGCCCTGCACCAGGAAGGCCGAGTGGCTGCCGATGTTGGCCAGATGCGTGTCGATCGGGACGCGGCGGCTCCAGCGGACTTCGCGGCGGACCGGGTCCAGGCGGCCCGAGGGGTCGACGGCACGGGCGCTCACGTTCCGGTCGGGGCCGGGGAGGTCCTGGCCGAAGTACCGCGCGACGCGCCGGCTCTGCTCGGCGAGCCAGGGCACGTCCGGGGCGTCGGTGTTCCACCACAGGGCCAGCGCCCCGCCCGGACGCAGCACGCGCAGGGCTTCCGGGACCGCGCGGGCCGGGTCGGTCCAGTGCCAGGACTGGGCGTAGGTGAGGAAGTCGAGGGAGGCGTCGGCCAGCGGCAGGCGGTTGCCGTCGCCCCGGACGACCGGCACCTCGGGGAGGGCCCGCCGGAACTGCGCGGCCATGCCCTCCCCCGGCTCGACGGCGACGACGTCCGCGCCGCGGGCGTGCAGGAGAGCGGTCGAGATGCCGGTGCCGGCCCCGACGTCCCCGACCCGCGCGCCGGCGAGGGGGCGGCCGGCCAGTTCCTCGATCGCGTCGAGGAGGGCGCTCGGGTACGAGGGACGGTTGGCGGCGTACTGGGCCGCGGCGGAGTTGAAGGAGTGGGCCCGAGCCGCGTGGACTCGGGCCGCGTCGACTCGGGCTGCGTCGACTCGGGCTGCGTGGGAGGAGACCGTCATGCGGCCATGCTCGCGGGGGGCGGGCGCGGAGGGGAACGGATTTACGGGTCCATGACGACGCGGGCCGGCCGAGGACGGCGCGGACGGGCCGAGGATGACAGGGACCGGCCGAGGACGGCGCGGACCGGCCGAGGACGGCGCACCGGAGTTCGGGCGGGGGCCGTCCGGTGTCAGCCGCGGCGGCGCTTTTTCGAGGGGTTGCCGGTGCGGCGGGTGGCGCGCCGGGTGTGGCGGCGGCGGGCCTCTTCGAGTTCCCCGCGGTGCAGGCCCTCGCCGGGGGCCTCGACGAGCGTGCGGAAGAAGTAGGCGAGCAGGGAGCCGACGAAGCCGATGGCCAGCAGGCCGCGCAGGGAGGCCTGGCGGTCGGGGTCGGGGCGCTTGGTGAAGCCGTCCCACGTGTGACGGAAGGCGAGGGCGCTGCAGACCGCGAACATCACCACGATCAGGAGGGTCACGAAGCCGCCGAGGTCGGCGATGGCGATGCCCTGGTAGGCGAAGCGCAGCACCAGGCAGGAGACGGCGGCGACGACGAGGGAGCCCACGGCGGCGGCGACCCGCCGGACCGCGTAGCCGCGAAGGCCGGGGTCGTGGTCCACCCAGGTGGTGCCGAAGAAGCGCAGGGGCTCCGGGCGGGGGCCGGACCCGGAGTCCGCGCCGGCGGGGGTTCCGGCCGCCCGGCCGGGCGGGGTGCTCGGGGAGCCCGCCGCGGTGTCCGGGGTGCCGTTTTCGTCGCTCACGGGACGATTATGGCTCCGGGCCGGCGCGGGCCTCCGGGCGGCCTGCCCGGAACCCCGTCGTGAGGGCGCCTGCTGAGGGCCCCTCGCGACGACGCTCCGGGCAGCCCGTCGCCGCCGGACCGGACGCGGCGCTCCGGAGCAGGCGCGCGGCGGACGGATCGGATGCGGCGGTTCGAAGCAGGCGCGGCGGACGGATCGAGCGCGGCGCTTCGAAGCAGGCGCGCGGCGCACAGATCGAGCGCGGCACTTCGAAGCAGGCGCGCGGCGCACAGATCGAGCGCGGCACTTCGAAGCAGGCGCGCGGCGCACAGATCGAGCGCGGCACTCCGGAGCAGGCGCGCGGCGCACAGATCGAGCGCGGCACTCCGGAGCAGGCGCGCGGCGCACGGATCAGGCGCGGCACTTCGAAGCAGGCGCGCGGCGCACGGATCAGGCGCGGCGCTCCGGAGCAGGCGCGCGGCGGACGGATTAGGCGCGGCGCTTCGAAGCAGGCGCGGCGGTCGGGTCGGATGCGGCGCTTCGAAGTGGCCCGGCGGGACGGTCAGGCGCAGCGTCCGGCGACGAACCCGTCGCTGCCGGTGTGCACGTACGCGTCCGAGACGAACTGGCCGTCCCCGATGTTGTCCCAGATGGTCGACGTGCCGTACGGGCCGGAGACCGAGGTGCCCCGCGTCTGGCAGTGGATCGGGACCTTGACGCCCTCGGCCAGGACCCTGACGACCGAGTAGCCGGTGCCCGGGCCGCTGCGCACGTTCAGCCGGACGCCCGGGGCGACCGGGTAGTAGGTGAGGGCGACCGTCTTGAGGTCGGCCGCCGTGACGGCCACCGCCGTCTCGGCGCTCTCGGCCTCTTCCACACGTTCCACGCGTTCCACGGACATGAAAAACCTCCCCCGTCGGACCCCATGACTGCCATGGGGCCACGTTGATTCCCTCGAATTCCGCAAGGAAACACCTGTGCGGAATTCGCACGCGCAGGCTAGCAAGCCGCCTCTGCGCCCTCCGAGTCATCGACTAGGCTCCGTGCGTCGCGCGCACGGTTGAACAGCACGGGGGTGGTTCATGTCGCCACAGCGCAACACCGGAGCGGGCGCGGAAGCGGAACTTCCGGAGTACGCCGGCCATTACCGCCTGCGGGAATGCCTGGGCTCCGGTGGCATGGGCGTGGTGCACCTGGCCCGCAGCACCTCCGGGATGAAGGTCGCGGTGAAGATCGTGCACGCCCGGTTCGCCCGCGATCCCGAGTTCAGGGGCCGTTTCCGGCAGGAGGTGGCCGCGGCCCGGCGGGTGAGCGGGGCGTTCACCGCGCCCGTCGTCGACGCCGACCCGGAGGCCGAACGCCCCTGGATGGCCACCCTGTTCATCCCCGGGTCCACCCTCGCCGAGCAGGTGAAGCGGAACGGGCCCCTGAATTCGGGCGAGTTGCGGCGGCTGATGGCCGGGCTCGCGGAGGCGCTGCGGGACATCCACCGGGTCGGGGTGGTCCACCGGGATCTCAAGCCGAGCAACGTGCTGCTCGCCGACGACGGGCCGAAGGTGATCGACTTCGGCATCTCCCGGCCCAAGGACAGCGAACTGCGCACGGAGACCGGCAAGTTGATCGGCACACCGCCGTTCATGGCGCCGGAGCAGTTCCGGCGGCCCCGCGAGGTCGGCCCGGCCGCCGACGTCTTCGCGCTGGGGTCGGTCATGGTGCACGCGGCGACCGGGCGCGGACCGTTCGACTCCGACAGCCCCTACGTCGTCGCCTACCAGGTCGTGCACGACGAACCGGACCTGACCGGCGTGCCGGACAACCTCGCGCCGCTGGTCTCGCGCTGCCTCGCCAAGGAGCCGGAGGAGCGGCCCACTCCGGACGAGTTGATGCGGGAGCTGCGGTCGGTGGCGGCCTCGTACGACACGCAGTCGTTCCTCACCCGGTCGTTCATACCGTCGCAACGGGCCCTCGGGGACGGCTGGACGGACCGGGCGGACGTCGAGGCGGAGGATCCGGCGGGCGTCGGGCCGACGGATGCGGCGGACGGCGGGGCGACGGACCCCGCGGGCGTCGGGCCGACGGACCCGGCGGGCGGCGTAGACCTGGGAGAACCCGTGCGTCCCGGCGAACCGGTGGACCCGGCGGCTTCGGGGGCTTCGGGGGTTTCGGGCTCCTCGGCGGCGACGGGGGCGTCCGTGGGGCCGTCGGCGGCTCTCGGGGAGCCGTCGGAGGTCGCCGAGGAGACGTCGGGGGGCGCGCCCGAGCGGGTGGACGCGTCCGCGCGGGCGTCGGGCGGGCGGGCCGGGGTGTGGGCCCGGGGCCGGGGCGGGCGGCGGCGCGGGCGGGTCGCTCTGGCGGCCGGCGCGATGACCGTCGTCCTCGTCGGCGGCGCGCTCGGCGCCGCGTTGTTGTCCGACGACGGCGACTCGGGCCGTGACGCGCGGGGCGGCGCGGCAGGATCGCCCTCCGCCTCCCCCGCGTTCCGCCCCTGGAGCACCCGGCCGGCCAAGGCCGCGTCCGGAGCGGGCTCGGGCGCCGGAACGGGTGGCATGCCGTTGTGCGCGACCGGCGCGAAGCGGGTGCTCTGCGCGCAGCCGGGCCTGGTGTCCGCGCTGGACGCGGGCGACGGGCGCGTGCTGTGGCGGCACGCGCTCGCCGACGGTGACCGGCCGGCCGAGGCGCCCGCGCTCGCGGGCGGCGCGGCGCTGGTGGTCACGCACGCGGGCAGGCTCGTCGAGGCGCTCGACCCGGCGACGGGCGCCACGCGCTGGCAGCGGGGACTGTCGGGGTACGTGAGCTGGCGCGTGGCCGGCGGCACGCTGCTGCTGACCGCGGCCGACGGGACGGTCACCGGGGTGGCCGCCGCGACGGGCGGGACGATCTGGAGCCACCGCATCGCCGGGGTGAGCGAGCCCTACTTCGCGTCCTTCCCGGGCGATCCGCTGGCGTACGCGTCGGACGTCTCCGACGACGGGCACACGAGGATCACCGCCGTGGACCCCGCCACCGGCGAGGTGCGGTGGAAGGGGCGGCTCGACGGCGCGCTCGACCTGGTGGGCACCGCCGCCGGCAGCGCGGTCCTGCTGTCCCGGGGCGACGGCGACGGCACGGTCGACGCCGTGGTCCGCTACGACCCGGCGGGCCGGGCGGCGCGGCGGGTCCGGCTGGACGTCACGATGCAGGAGGCACAGGCCACGGTGCACGGGGACCGGGTGTACCTGCTGGGCTTCGACGGGACGCTGACGGCCGTCGACACGGCCGCCGGGCGACAGGTGTGGTCCCTGCAGAGCGCGGTGAGCCGAGGGTCGGCGCCGGCCGCCGACGGCGGGCGCGTCTACTTCAGCGCCGCCGACGGGCGGCTCCTCGCCGTCGGCGCGGCGGACGGCAGGCTCCTCGGGCAGACGGCGCTGCGGCTCGGCGCGCACTCCGACCGGGTGGTGGCCACGCTGCCCGCGCCCCGCGCGGTCGGCGGCCGGGTCTACGCGGGCGCTCCCGACGGCACCGTCTTCGCGGTCGACGGACGGGACCCGGCGCGCTGGTGACCCCGGCCGCGCCCAGAAGCGCGGGCGGAGCCGGTTGCGCAGGCGGGCCCGGCAGCGCGGACGGGCCCGACGACACAGGCGGGCCCGGTTACGCAGGCAGGCCCGGCGCGAACCCGGCAGGGCGACCTCGGCCGCCGGGCCGTCCGGGCGGCGGATGCGTCGAGGGCCGCCTCCGCGCTGCGGAGACGGCCCTCACGGGAACACCGGGCTGACGGGGCTGACGGGGGGCGGACCGGGCTGTCGTCAGCCGAGCTTCGACACGTCCCGCACGGCGCCCTTGTCGGCGCTCGTCGCCATGGCGGCGTAGGCGCGCAGCGCGGCGGACACCTTGCGCTCGCGGTTCTTCGGCGCGTACACGCCACCGAGAGCCGCCTCGCGCCGGGCCAGCTCGGCGTCGTCGACGAGGAGCTCGATCGTGCGGTTCGGGATGTCGATGCGGATGCGGTCGCCGTCCTCGACGAGGGCGATCGTGCCGCCGGACGCGGCCTCGGGCGAGGCGTGGCCGATCGACAGGCCCGAGGTGCCGCCGGAGAAGCGGCCGTCGGTGACCAGCGCGCAGGTCTTGCCGAGGCCGCGGCCCTTGAGGAAGGAGGTCGGGTAGAGCATCTCCTGCATGCCCGGACCGCCCTTGGGACCCTCGTAGCGGATGACGACGACGTCGCCGTGCGTCACCTGCTTGTTGAGGATCTTCTCGACGGCCTCCTCCTGCGACTCGCAGACGACGGCCGGGCCCTCGAAGGTCCAGATCGACTCGTCGACGCCGGCCGTCTTGACCACGCAGCCGTCGACCGCGAGGTTGCCGCGCAGGACGGCGAGGCCGCCGTCCTTGCTGTAGGCGTGCTCGGCGGAGCGGATGCAGCCGCCCTCGGCGTCCTCGTCCAGCGCCTCCCAGCGCTCGGACTGGGAGAAGGCCTCGGCGGAGCGGACGCAGCCGGGGGCCGCGTGCCACAGTTCCAGCGCCTCGGGGGACGGCGAGCCGGCGCGGACGTCCCAGGTCTTCAGCCAGTCCCCGAGCGACGGGCTGTGGACCGCGTGCACGTCCTCGTTGAGCAGTCCCGCGCGGTGCAGTTCGCCGAGGAGGGTGGGGATGCCGCCGGCGCGGTGCACGTCCTCCATGTAGTACGTGCGGTCCTTCGCGACGTTCGGCGCCACCTTGGCCAGGCAGGGCACGCGGCGCGAGACCTCGTTGATCTCCTCCAGGCCGAACGGGACGCCCGCCTCCTGGGCGGCGGCGAGGAGGTGCAGGATCGTGTTGGTCGAGCCGCCCATCGCGATGTCGAGGGCCATCGAGTTCTCGAAGGCCGCGACGGTGGCGATGTTGCGCGGCAGGACCGTCTCGTCGTCCTGCTCGTAGTAGCGGCGGGTGATGTCCATGACCGTGCGGCCGGCGTCCTCGTACAGCGCCCGGCGGGCCGTGTGCGTGGCCAGGACCGAGCCGTTGCCGGGGAGGGACAGGCCGATGGCCTCGGTCAGGCAGTTCATCGAGTTGGCGGTGAACATGCCGGAACAGGAGCCGCAGGTCGGACAGGCGTTCTCCTCGATGCGGAGGATGTCCTCGTCCGAGATCTTGTCGTTCACGGCGTCGGAGATCGCGTCGACCAGGTCGAGGGTGCGGACCGTGCCGTCGACGAGCGTGGCGCGGCCGGACTCCATCGGGCCGCCGGACACGAAGACCGTGGGGATGTTCAGCCGCAGGGCCGCGTTCAGCATGCCCGGAGTGATCTTGTCGCAGTTGGAGATGCAGATCAGGGCGTCCGCGCAGTGCGCCTCGACCATGTACTCCACGCTGTCCGCGATCAGGTCGCGCGAGGGCAGGCTGTAGAGCATGCCGCCGTGGCCCATCGCGATGCCGTCGTCGACGGCGATCGTGTTGAACTCGCGTGGGATGCCGCCGGCCTCGCGGATGGCGTCGCTGACGATCCGGCCGACCGGCTGGAGGTGCGTGTGGCCGGGCACGAACTCGGTGAAGCTGTTCGCCACCGCGATGATCGGCTTCCGGCCGATGTCCGCACCGGGTACACCGGAGGCGCGCATAAGGGCGCGGGCGCCCGCCATGTTGCGTCCGTGGGTGACTGTGCGGGACCTCAGCTCGGGCATCGTCGCTCGCTCCTTCAGACGGGTGGGGCTGTTAATGAGCGTACGCCGGTCATCCAGGGGGCGGGACGAGGTGTCCGGAATGCGGGACGCATGTCTCGGTACGGAGACCCTCAGGGGCCGGTGAGATGTCCCTGCACGACCGGCGCCACGCGCGCGATGATCTGCTCCAGATCGGCCGAGGCCAGCGGCTCCACCTTGATCACGTACCGCAGCATCGCGCAGCCCACCAGCTGCGCCGCGGCCAGCTCGGCGCGCAGTTCGGCGTCCGGCAGGTCGAGCTGCGAGGCGATGCGGCGCAGCAGCTGGGAGGCGACCAGACGGCGGAAGACGGCGGCCGCGGTGTCGTTGTTGACGGCGGAACGCAGGATGGCGAGCAGCGGCTTGCGGGTGGTCGGGTTCTCCCAGACGCCGAAGACGAAGCGGGCGAGTCGTTCGCCGACCTGGTCCGGCGGCCCGTCGGCGACCGCCTCCGGCGCGTTCAGCGCGGGCGCGAAGGCCACCTCGATCGAGGTCGCGAAGACCTGTTCCTTGGTGCCGAAGTAGTGGTGGACCAGGGCCGGGTCCACACCGGCCGCCTTGGCGATCCCGCGCACGGACGTCTTGTCGTAGCCGCGCTCGGCGAACTCCTCGCGGGCGGCGGTCAGGATGCGGTCGCGGGTGTCGCCCGACTCGGCCCGCGGGGGCCGGCCGCGCCGGCGGGCGGTGACGCCGCTCACCGGCGGCGCGCCTTCGCCGACGAGCGGCGCGACGACCGGGCGGACGACGACGGCGGGGCCGAGGGCGCCGACGGGGCCGGGACGGAGGAGTGCGACCCGGACTGCGGCGGGCCGCCGGAGGCTCGGGACGCCGGGGACGGGGACGGGGAGCCTGACGGGCCGGATGAGGCAGGGGACGCGGAGGACGCGGGTGCGCCGGTCGTTCCGGGTGCGCCTCGGGACGCCGACGCCAGGTGCAGGCGGGTGAAGGCCAGCGCCTCCGCCAGATCGGCCTCCCGTTCGGCGCCGGACATCGCGCGCCGGGTGTTGACCTCGATCACGACGTGCCCGTCGAAACCGGTCAGCGCGAGCCGCTCCAGCAGTTCCGCACAGGGCTGGGAGCCGCGCCCGGGCACCAGGTGCTCGTCCTTCGCGGAACCGTTTCCGTCGGCGAGATGGACGTGGCCCAGCCGGTCGGCCATGCGGTCGACCATGCCCATCGCGTCCGTGCGGGACGTCGCGGCGTGGCTGAGGTCGATGGTGAAGTGCCGGTAGTCGTCCTTCGTGACGTCCCAGTCGGGGGCGTAAGCGAGCATCTCGCGGTCGCGGTAGCGCCAGGGGTACATGTTCTCGACGGCGAACCGCACGTCCGTCTCGTCCGCCATCCGCCAGATGCCGGTGACGAAGTCGCGCGCGTACTGGCGCTGCCAACGGAACGGCGGGTGGACGACGACGGTGCTCGCGCCGAGCTTCTCCGCGGCCGCGCGGGCCCGCTGGAGCTTGGTCCACGGGTCGGTCGACCACACCCGCTGCGTGATGAGCAGGCAGGGGGCGTGTACGGCGAGGATCGGGATCCGGTGGAAGTCGCTGAGTCGGCGCAGCGCGTCGATGTCCTGGCTGACGGGATCGTTCCAGACCATGACCTCGACGCCGTCGTAGCCGAGGCGTGCGGCGATCTCGAAGGCCGTCGCCGTCGACTCCGGATAGACCGAGGCAGTCGACAGGGCGACCTTCGCATCCGGGATCCGCACGACTGGCTCTGCCATGGTGGACAGGTTACGGGGTGGGACCGGGTGGGTGCGGGGCCCTCGCGCCCCGGACGCCCGCGCGCAGTTGTGCCCTCGCGCCGCCCGAAGCGCAGCTCAGCTCCCCGTTCGGTACGCCGTCCGGCCGCCGCGCGCGCCCTCTTGTCGGGTACGTCACGTCGGGCGGGTACGCGTCGGGTCCGTCAGTCCGTCCGGTCCGTCACGCCGACGCCATGTGATCGAGTTTGCGCAGGATGACGCCCTCCCTGAGCGCCCAGGGGCAGACCTCGACCGACTCGATGCCGAAGAGGTCCATCGCCCCCTCGGCCACGAGCGCACCGGCGAGGAGCTGGTTGGCGCGGCCCTCGGAGACCCCGGGCAGCTCCGCCCGCTGCGCCGCCGTCATGCCCGCCAGCCGCGGCACCCAGGCCTCCAGGGACTCCCGCTTGAGCTCGCGCTGGACGTACTGGCCCTCGGTGGAGCGGGCCGCGCCGGCTATGCGGGCGAGCTGCTTGAAGGTCTTCGACGTGGCGACGACGTGGTCGGGGGCGCCGAACCGGGCGAACTCGCCGACCGTGCGGGCGATCTGCGCACGGACGTGGCGGCGCAGGGCCCGGACGTCCTCCGCCTCGGGCGGGTCGCCGGGGAGCCAGCCCGCGGTGAGACGGCCCGCGCCCAGCGGCAGCGACACCGCAGCGTCGGGCTCCTCGTCCATGCCGAACGCGATCTCCAGGGAACCGCCGCCGATGTCCAGGACCAGCAGCTTCCCCGCCGACCAGCCGAACCAGCGGCGGGCGGCGAGAAACGTGTGCCGGGCCTCCTCCGCGCCGGAGAGAACCTGCAGCTCCACACCTGTCTCGGCCCGCACGCGCGCGAGGACCTCGTCGGCGTTGCTGGCCTCGCGCACGGCCGAGGTCGCGAAGGGCAGCAGATCCTCGACGCCCTTGTCCTCGGCGGCCTGGAGCGCCTCCCGCACCACCGCGATCAGTCGGTCGACGCCCTCGGCGCCGATCGCTCCGTCCCCGTCGAGGAGTTGGGCGAGGCGCAGTTCCACCTTGTGCGAGTGCGCGGGCAGCGGGCACGCGCCCGGGTGTGCGTCCACCACCAGCAGATGCACCGTGTTCGATCCCACGTCGAGGACACCGAGTCTCATGCAGGGAACGCTACTGCCCACCGGACGGTCCAGGGGGCGCGGGTCGGAACGCCCGTCGCGAACGAAGCGACCGGGAGGTCGTCGCGAACGGAGCGCCCGGAAGGTCGTCGCGAACGGAGCGCCCGGGAGGTGGACGACGTCCCCGGAGCGGCCTTGGGCGACTTACCCTGGACGGGTGCCAAAGACGAACAAGGCGAAGGCCGACAAACCCGCCGGCGGCCCCTCGCGGGCGAAGCCGGTGAAGCCGCCGAAGAAGCCCGGCAAGACCGCGGCGGCCAAGGCTCCGGCCGGCGACGAGAAGGGCCTGGACTTCGCCCGCGCGTGGGTGGAGTTTCCGGACCCGGCCGACGCCGAGCAGGTCTTCCGCTGCGATCTGACCTGGCTGACCTCGCGCTGGAACTGCATCTTCGGCAGCGGCTGCCAGGGCATCCAGGCGGGCCGCGCGGACGACGGGTGCTGCTCGCTGGGAGCCCACTTCTCCGACGAGGACGACGAGAAGCGCGTCGCCGAGCACGTGGCGAGGCTCACCCCCGACATCTGGCAGCACCACGCCGAGGGCGAGCGCGGCGGCTGGGTCTCGCAGGACGAGGAGGGCTCCCGCCAGACCCGCCCGTTCAACGGCTCCTGCATCTTCCAGAACCGGCCGGGATTCGCCGGCGGCGCGGGCTGCTCGCTGCACATCCTGGCCCTGCGCGAGGGCCGCGAGCCGCTGGAGACCAAGCCGGACGTCTGCTGGCAGCTTCCGGTGCGGCGGACCTACGACTGGATCGACCGGCCCGACGACACGCGCGTGCTCCAGGTGTCGATCGGCGAGTACGACCGGCGCGGCTGGGGGCCGGGCGGCCACGACCTGCACTGGTGGTGCACGTCGGCCACCTCGGCGCACGGCGCGGGCGACCCGGTGTACGTGTCGTACCGCCCCGAGCTGACCGAACTGATGGGCAAGGCCGGCTACGACCGCCTCGTCGAACTGTGCGAGGAGCGCCTCGCCGCACAGCTCCCCCTGCTGGCCCCGCACCCGGCGGACCCGGTCCCCCCTGCTGCCGCTCCGACCGCCGCCGTCGCCCCGGTCGACCGGCCTGACAGGGGCGATCCCGCCTAGCCGATCGCGCCGAGGCGGCAACCCGGCGGCCGGTGGGGTCCGGTCGCGCCGGTGGGTCCGGGCCGTCGGCCCGCCTGGGCCGTTCAGGACGTGGCCGGGCTCGGCGGGTCGTCGTCGGTCGTCGGGGACGGGCTGTCCGGGGCGGACGGGGACGGGTCCCCGGGCGTCGGCTCCGGGTCCGCCGAGGTGGGCGGGGCCGTCGGTGTGGGGTCCGGGGAGGACGGGGCCGTCGGAGTCGGCTCCGGGCCGGACGTGGGGGGCGGATCACCGGGGCCCGGGCCATGGCCGTGGCCGTGGCCGTGGCCATGCCCGTGCCCGTGCCCGTGCCCGTCGCCGGGGTGGGACGGGCCGGGAGCGGTGCCGTAGCCCTCGATCGAGACGACCGCGCCCGCCGGGGCGATCGCCACGCGCGCGTGCCAGTGCCCGGAGGGTTCGCGCAGGGGGTCGACGTACACCCTGACCGTCACCGACTCGCCGGGCTTCAGCGTGCCCGTGGTACGGCTCAGATAGAGCCAGGGGGCCGCCGTGGTGGCCGACCAGCGGATCGGCTTCTCCGCCTCCGCGGACGCGGCGAGGGTGATGAGGGTGGTGTCGCCGCTGGTGACGGCCTTCACCGACAGCCGGCCGGCCGCACCGTGCCCGAGTCCGCTGACGCTGATGACCTCCACGGACACGTCCGGCTCGCCGCGCCGGGCCGGGCCGGCGCCGGGCCGGGTGCTGACGTTCCCGGCGTTCTCGTAGCCGCCCCCGGTCTCGCCGTCGAAGCCGCCGGGGCCGTGCGCCTCGCCCGCGCTGGCCGAGCGGCCCTCGGCCCCCTCCCCCGTCGGCGTGCCGCGGTAGGCCGCCCACAGGGCGATGACGGGGGCGGCGACGACGGTGGCGACGACGGTCGTCGTGACCGCACGCGCGCGCAGGCGCTCCCGGCGGGCGGCGCGGTCCTTGGGGTCCATCGGGAAGCCGCGCCGGTCGTAGCGCGGCACGGCGACTCCCCGCGCGCGGGAGGGCCTCGCCATGGCGACGTGCAGCTGCGCGCGGGGCGCCTCCAGGATCGGCAGCTCGGCGGGGGTGACGCCGGCGCCGGGCCAGCGGCCGGGGACGGCGCGCTCGGCGGCGCGGCGGCAGTGCGGGCAGTCGTCGACGTGCCGGACCAGCTCGCGGCGCAGGGCGGCGCTCAGCACGAGCTGGTTCTCACCGGCGAGCCGGCTCACCCCGGGACAGCCGCCGGTCTCGACGACGGCGAGCGCCGCGCGCGTGCGCTCGACCTCACAGGCCGCGGAGGCGAGCAGTTCGCGGGCGGCGGCGAGATCCCTGCCGAGCACGGCGGCGACCTCGTGCGCGGCCAGGTGATGACGCACGGCCAGTTCCAGGGCCTCGCGCTGCTCCGGCGAGGTGCCGGCGGCCTCCGGCCAGGCGAGCAGGGCGAGTTCGCGCCGCCGCCGCTCCTGAAGCCCGTCGGGGACGGGCCCCCCGGACGCGACAGAGGGGCTGGAGACGGAAGCCGGCGCGGAGGTGGAGGCGGAGGCGGAAGGGACGGCGCCTGCGGCCTGAGCCGCGTCTGCCGAGGACGCCGAGGACGCCGGAGAGGCCGCGGGCGTCGCGGTGGTGGTGTGTTTCCCGGCCGGGCGGCGGCGGCCGCCGTCGCGGTGCGCGGCGTGCGTGCTCCGGCGTCTCTGCCTGGCCTCGGTGAGCTTGCGCAGACAGGCCCAGCGGGCCAGGGCGTACAGCCAGGCCCGGCGGTCGCCCGCGGCGTCCGGCATCCGCTGCCCGCGCCGCTCGGCGAACGCGAGGGCGTCCCCGAGGGCGGCGGTGGCCGCGTCGTGGTCGCACAGGACCGACAGACAGTAGGTGAACAGGCCGTCCAGGTACGGCTCGTAGCGCGCGGGCGGCCGCTGCGCGAGCGTGCGCGCCGCAGCGGTGTCGCGCGCCTCCCGGTGCGCCCGGTGCGCGCCGGTCGTGCGGGTCGAGGTTTCCGGGCTGCTGCTCATCACCCGTGCGACCGTAGGCGGCGCGGAACGAGGTCCACTTGTCCCTTGAGTCCTTTTAATCCGTACGGGTGAAACGATCCCTCATAAGGGGACCCGGAAGGCGGGTCCGATGGCTCGTTCGTGACGGGGCGTGGCCGGATCGCAGGGGGCGCCGCCGCCCGCCCCGCCGTGCGCCCCCGCGCGCGGACGGCGACGAGGGAGCGACGGGGGGCCGACCGGGGGGCCGGCGGAGGGGTCGCGGGGTGATGACGGAGGGCGGCGGGGGCGCGACGGCGGCGGGTGGCGGAGCGCGGCCTGCGGAGGGCATGGAGGGGCGGCGCGGGGGCCTTCGGGAGCGCGCTCGTCCACAGGCCCGTCCGGCTGTCGGTGGCGGCGGTTACGGTTGCCCCCATGGCTGCCCGTACGAAGACCACCAAGGACCGACCGTCCTACCGCTGCACGGAGTGCGGCTGGCAGACGGCCAAGTGGCTCGGCCGCTGCCCCGAGTGCCAGGCGTGGGGGACGGTCGAGGAGTACGGCACGCCCGCGGTCCGCACGACGGCGCCGGGCCGGGTCACCACCTCCGCGCTCCCGATCGGCCAGGTCGACGGCCGCCAGGCCACCGCACGCCCCACCGGCGTGCCCGAGCTGGACCGCGTCCTGGGCGGCGGGCTCGTGCCCGGCGCGGTGGTGCTGCTGGCCGGGGAGCCCGGCGTCGGCAAGTCGACGCTGCTGCTCGACGTGGCGGCCAAGTCGGCCAGTGCCGAGCACCGCACCCTCTACGTCACGGGCGAGGAGTCGGCGTCGCAGGTCCGGCTGCGCGCCGACCGCATCGGCGCGCTCGACGACCATCTGTACCTGGCCGCCGAGACCGATCTCGCGGCCGTCCTCGGCCACTTGGACGCCGTGAAGCCGTCCCTGCTGATCGTGGACTCCGTGCAGACGGTCGCCTCTCCGGAGATCGACGGGGCGCCCGGCGGCATGGCCCAGGTCCGCGAGGTGGCGGGCGCCCTGATCCGTGCCTCGAAGGAACGCGGCATGTCCACGCTCCTGGTGGGCCACGTCACCAAGGACGGCGCGATCGCCGGCCCCCGCCTCCTCGAACATCTGGTGGACGTCGTCCTTAGCTTTGAGGGCGACCGGCACGCGCGGCTGCGCCTGGTGCGCGGCGTCAAGAACCGCTACGGCGCCACCGACGAGGTCGGCTGCTTCGAACTGCACGACGAGGGCATCACGGGCCTTACGGACCCGAGCGGACTTTTCCTGACCCGTCGTGACGAACCGGTCCCGGGTACCTGTCTGACGGTCACCCTGGAGGGCCGACGCCCGCTGGTCGCCGAGGTGCAGGCGCTCACCGTGGACTCCCAGATCCCCTCGCCCCGGCGCACGACGTCCGGCCTGGAGACCTCCCGCGTCTCCATGATGCTGGCCGTGCTGGAGCAGCGCGGCCGGATCACCGCCCTCGGCAAGCGGGACATCTACTCCGCCACGGTCGGCGGGGTGAAGCTGTCGGAGCCGGCCGCGGACCTGGCGATCGCCCTCGCCCTGGCCTCCGCCGCGAGTGACACCCCGCTGCCCAAGAACCTCGTCGCGATCGGCGAGGTGGGCCTCGCGGGCGAGGTCAGACGGGTCACGGGCGTCCAGCGCAGACTGTCCGAGGCCCATCGTCTGGGCTTCACGCACGCGCTCGTGCCGGGCGACCCCGGCAAGATCCCGGCGGGCATGAAGGTCCTGGAGGTCGCGGACATGGGGGACGCCCTGCGGGTCCTGCCGCGCTCCCGTCGCCGAGACGCCCCACGGGAGTCGGAGGACCGCCGGTAGACTTTGCCCTGGTCTCGCCCGTCCGTACGAAACGAGTGCGCGGAACGGGAGCGTCCCAGACCTGTGACCGGAGGAGTGCAGTGGCAGCCAACGACCGGGCGGCAGCTCCCGGAAAGTCCGGTGGGAGTTCCGGTGCCGACGGCCTGATGCGTGCCGCGCTGAGCGCGGTGGCTCCCGGCACGGCCCTGCGCGACGGCCTGGAGAGGATCCTGCGCGGCAACACCGGCGGGCTCATCGTCCTGGGCTCCGACAAGACCGTCGAGGCCATGTGCACGGGCGGGTTCGTCCTGGACGTGGAGTTCGCCGCCACCCGGCTGCGCGAGCTGTGCAAGCTCGACGGCGGCATCGTGGTCTCCTCCGACCTGTCGAAGATCCTCCGCGCCGGCGTCCAGCTGGTGCCGGACCCCACGATCCCGACGGAGGAGACGGGCACCCGGCACCGCACGGCCGACCGGGTCAGCAAGCAGGTCGGCTACCCGGTCGTCTCGGTCTCGCAGTCCATGCGCCTGATCGCCCTGTACGTCGACGGGCAGCGCCGCGTCCTGGAGGACTCCGCGGCGATCCTGTCCCGCGCGAACCAGGCGCTGGCCACCCTGGAGCGCTACAAGCTCCGGCTGGACGAGGTCGCGGGAACGTTGTCAGCGCTGGAGATCGAGGACCTCGTGACGGTCCGGGACGTCTCCGCGGTGGCACAGCGGCTGGAGATGGTCCGCCGCATCGCCACCGAAATCGCCGAATACGTGGTCGAACTGGGCACGGACGGGCGGCTGCTCGCCCTCCAGCTCGACGAGCTGATCGCGGGCGTGGAGCCGGAGCGCGAGCTGGTCGTCCGCGACTACGTCCCCGAGCCCACGGCCAAGCGCTCCCGCACGGTCGACGAGGCGCTCTACGAGCTGAACGCGCTCTCCCACGCCGAGCTGCTCGAAATGTCCACGGTGGCACGGGCGTTGGGCTACACCGGCTCCCCCGAGGCGCTCGACTCGGCGGTCTCCCCGCGTGGCTTCCGCCTGCTGGCGAAGGTGCCTCGTCTGCCCGGCGCCATCATCGACCGTCTGGTCGAGCACTTCGGCGGCCTGCAGAAACTGCTCGCGGCGAGCGTCGACGATCTGCAGACGGTGGACGGCGTGGGCGAGGCGCGCGCCCGGAGCGTGCGCGAGGGCCTGTCCCGGCTGGCCGAGTCGTCGATCCTGGAGCGCTACGTCTGACCGGCTGAACCGACCAGGACGCGCACCGGCGCAGACCGGGGCGCGTACCGGCGCAGACCGGGGGCGCGTACCGACGAGGTTGTGTGCCGGCGCCGCTCAGCGCCGGCCGCGCGGTGACTCAGTCGCTCTTCAGGACGAAGGACGTCTGCGCTTTCGCGAATCCCGGGGCCTTGGCCTCCACCAGATAGGTGCCCGCTCCGGCCGTGCCCGCCGGAGGCGTGGCGCACTGCGGAGCGCTCGGCTTGCGGTCCCACTTCAGGGTGTACGTGAAGCTGCTTCGGGCCGGCACGCGGTACAGCAGGCTCCCGGCGCCCTTGGGGCAGTCCGCGGACGACCAGTAGTCGTCGTCACCGTCGGCCTTCGTGATCGTCAACACCGCCTTCTTCGGCCCGAGATCGACCTTGCAGTCGGCGGCCGAGCTGTTCCGGGCCGTCAGCCTGAAAGTGGGGGCCTCGTCCGGCGAGTACGCGTTGCGGACGCTGCGCAGCGTCAACGTCACGGCGCCGGGCGCGCAGTTGGGCAGCGTCGTGCCGGCCGGCAGCGTCGTGGCGGTGCCTCCGTCGCCCCCGATGGCGCCCCCGCCGCCGATCGCGCCCACGCCGCCGTTGCCGCTCGCGCTGCCGTTGACGCCGTCGTCGAGGTCGCCCGAGCCGGCCGCACCGCCGTCCGCGCCACCGGTTCCCGCGCCGCCGCCCGAGCCCGCACCGGATCCCGTGCCCGAGCCGGACCCGCCGGTGGCGCCCCCGCTCGACTCGTCCCGGCCGCCCGGCTTCTGACTGATCGCGGGCCCCGACCCGGACGGCCCCGGCGTGATCGAGGAGGCGGGGTTCTTGCCGCCGCCCCCGTCGGCGCCGTTCCGGCCGCCGCCTCCGCCCGACGTCGTCACCCACAGGACCAGCAACGCCAACAGGGCGAACACGGACAGCAGTACGGCCCTCCGTCGCCAGTAGATGGAGGAGGGAAGCGGCCCGACCGGATTGCGCAGTGATCCCACGGCCCAAACTGTACGAGAGATCGACGCGTTCCCTGGCCGCACCCGCCGCCGAGAACACAACTTTTCCGGATCATCATTTCGGAAACGGCCCTCCGCGCAGCCGACTTCGCCGCCCGCGCCCGCGCCGCCGTTGCCGATCGCACGCATTGCAGCTCTGGCCATGGCCTCGGCGTCCGCGCGGGAGACGCCTCCGCCGTGCGGCCCGGTCAAGTGGCGGTACGCGCGCGTGCCGCGGTGCGCATGGCAGGATCGGTAGGGCCATGACTGCTCCCACGAAGCCCCCGCACAGCAGCAGCCCCTTCCATGACCGCGCCGGCGCGGACGCCGACGCCCCCGGAGCGGATCTGCACGCCCCGGTGATCGACTGGTTCGACGACCACGCCCGCGACCTCCCCTGGCGACGCCCCGAGGCCGGGGCGTGGGGGGTGATGGTCAGCGAGTTCATGCTCCAGCAGACGCCGGTCAGCCGCGTCCTGCCGGTCTACGAGCAGTGGATCGCCCGCTGGCCGCGCCCCGCCGACCTCGCCGTGGAGGCCCCGGGCGAGGCCGTGCGCGCCTGGGGGCGGCTCGGCTACCCGCGCCGCGCCCTGCGCCTGCACGGCGCCGCGGTGGCCATAACGGAACGGCACGGCGGCGACGTGCCGTCCGACCACGCACAGCTCCTGGCACTGCCCGGCATCGGCGAGTACACGGCCGCGGCCGTCGCCTCCTTCGCCTACGGGCAGCGGCACGCCGTCCTGGACACCAATGTCCGCCGCGTCTTCGCGCGCGCCGTCCGCGGCGTGCAGTACCCGCCGAACGCCACCACCGCCGCCGAGCGCAAACTGGCCCGCGCCCTGCTGCCCGACGACGAGCCGACGGCCGCGCGCTGGGCCGCGGCGTCCATGGAGCTGGGCGCGCTCGTCTGCACGGCCAGGAACGAGGCGTGCGCGCGGTGCCCGATCGCCGCGCAGTGCGCCTGGCGGCTCGCGGGCAAGCCGGAACACGACGGCCCGGCGCGCCGCGGCCAGACCTACGCCGGCACCGACCGGCAGGTCAGAGGCAAGCTGCTCGCCGTCCTGCGCGACGCGCACGCCCCCGTGCCGCAGGCCGCCCTCGACCGCGTATGGCACGAGCCGGTGCAACGCGCGCGTGCGCTGGACGGACTGGTCGCGGACGGGCTGGTGGAGCCGCTGCCCGACGGCCTGTACCGGCTGCCGCTCACCTGACGCCCGGTCGGCCCTACACCGGGAGCCTTCGTCACGGCTCCTGTCGGCGTTCGTCACGGCCACCTTTGGCGTTGGTCAGGGGCGCCGTCGGCGTTCGTCAGGGCCGGCGGCGGCTTTCCTCATGGTCGGCGACGGAGGCCGACTAGCAGCGAGCGGGCTGCGACGGGGGGCCACGACAGGGCTTCGCGAGGGAGCTTCGAGGGGGTCGCGAGGGACTGTCACGGGTGTCGCCGGGCGTTCGTCACGGCCGACGCGAGGACGAATCTCTCCATAACCCGGCGAACCGATCCTTCCTCCTACCCAGAACTCATGGCCGTTACACAACCGACGGACAGCTGAGCGCTGGCCGAAGGCTCCTTCGGACAACGCCGTGACAACACCTCCGTAGCTTCATCTGCGTACCCGGCGGAGATCCGGCGGGCCGCAGACCACAAGCAGTGAAGCCGGCGATGACCACCGCCGGAACGGGGAATCGGAGGCGGTTGACCATGGCGCAGGGCGAGGTGCTCGAGTTCGAGGAATACGTCCGCACACGGCAGGACGCGCTGCTGCGCAGCGCACGTCGGCTCGTCCCGGACCCGGTCGACGCCCAGGACCTGTTGCAGACCGCGCTGGCCCGGACGTACGGCCGCTGGGACGGCATCGCGGACAAGCGGCTCGCGGACGCCTACCTGCGCCGGGTGATGATCAACACGCGGACCGAGTGGTGGCGGGCCCGCAAGCTGGAGGAAGTGCCGACCGAGCAGCTCCCCGACGCCTGCGTGGACGACTCCACCGAGCAGCACGCCGACCGCGCCCTGCTCATGGACGCGATGAAGGTGCTGGCACCCAAGCAGCGGAGCGTCGTCGTGCTGCGACACTGGGAGCAGATGTCCACGGACGAGACGGCCGCCGCCCTCGGCATGTCGGCCGGAACGGTCAAGAGCACGCTGCACCGGGCGCTCGCCCGGCTCCGTGAGGAGCTGGAAGCCCGCGATCTGGACGCACGCGCGCTGGAGCGTGAGGAGCGGGAGCGTTGCGCGGCGGCCTGACCCAGGTCGGGCCCACACCGGCCCGAGGCACCATCCAGGCGGCGATCACGGCGATGACCGTGCTCGCCGCCCTCGCCCTTTTCGTCTCCGCCTGCGGCACCGGCGGCACCGGCGCGCGGGACGAGGGCCCGGCGCACGCCGACGCGGTCGTGGGCGCCACGGCCCCGCCCTCGGCCTCTCCCACCGGCGCCCCGGACCGTACGGAAGCGGTGCGCCTCGTCAAGAACGATCCGGCGGTGTCGGCGGAGGTCAAGAACGAGCTGAAGCCCTGCGCCGGCGACGAGTACCCGGTCGACGTGTCGTACGGACACCTCACCGGCGGTTCCGGCGACGACCTCATCGTCAACGTGCTCACCTGCGGCGACATCGTCGGCCTCGGCTCCTACGTCTACCGGGAGGACGGCGACGGCTACGCGAACGTGTTCAAGGCGGAGGAGCCCCCCGTCTACGCCGAGATAGACCGCGGCGACCTGGTGGTGACCAACCAGGTGTACGAGAAGGGCGACCCCGTCTCCAGCCCCTCCGGGGAGAACGTGGTGACGTACCGCTGGGTCGCGGGCCGCTTCCGCAAGGAGTACAGCTGGCACAACGACTACAGCAGCGTCGTCGGCGACGAGCCCACACCGGTGCCGACGACCGGCTGACCTGCGCGGGAGCCACCGGCCGAAGATTTTTCGGGTCGGCGTGAACCGATCGGGCCGCTCGTTCCGATCATCTGGTGGAGGGGCGGGAGCGGGCGAGGGCGGGCGGACAGTGAACGCTCGCGGCGTCCCGCGCGTCCCCCCAGGGGGTGTACCTGACAGCAGGCGGACAGAAACCCGACAGACTGACCGACGACGGATGACGGACGACGGACACGGCCAAGGACACGGCCACCACGGCCACCACGGCCACCACGGCCACCACGGCCAACGGTGCCCGATGACCGACGGCCGTCAGGCGCCCCGCCGACACGCACACGAGCACGCAACGAGAACTGAGAGCACCGGGATGGCAGACCAGACCCACGTTCTGTTCGTCGAGGACGACGACGTCATCCGCGAGGCCACCCAGCTCGCCCTGGAGCGGGACGGCTTCGCGGTGACCGCGATGCCCGACGGCCTGTCCGGCCTGGAGGCCTTCCGCGCCGACCGCCCCGACATCGCGCTGCTGGACGTCATGGTCCCGGGCCTGGACGGCGTGAGCCTGTGCCGGCGCATCCGGGACGAGTCCACGGTCCCGGTGATCATGCTGTCCGCGCGCGCCGACTCCATCGACGTCGTCCTGGGCCTGGAGGCCGGCGCCGACGACTATGTGACCAAGCCGTTCGACGGGGCCGTCCTGGTCGCCAGGATCCGGGCCGTGCTGCGCCGGTTCGGCCACGCCGGCGGCGGTGACCGCGCCGAGCCCGACGCGGCCCCGGCCGGCGGTGTGCTGGCCTTCGGCGACCTGGAAGTCGACACGGAGGGCATGGAGGTGCGCCGGGCCGGGCAGCCGGTGGCGCTGACCCCGACCGAGATGCGCCTGCTGCTGGAGTTCTCCTCCGCTCCGGGCACCGTCCTCTCGCGCGACAAACTCCTGGAGCGGGTGTGGGACTACGGCTGGGGCGGCGACACCCGGGTCGTCGACGTCCATGTGCAGCGGCTGCGCACGAAGATCGGCCAGGACCGCATCGAGACGGTCCGCGGCTTCGGCTACAAGTTGAAGGCCTGAGCGGGGCGGGGACGGAAGTATGCGGGGGATGATCCGGCACCTGGGCCCGGCGCGCGTGGAGGGCTTGGGCCTGCGCACGGGGCTGCGATGGAAGCTGAGCGCGGCGATCGCGCTGGTCGGCGCGCTGGTGGCGATCGCGCTCAGCCTGGTCGTGCACAACGCCGCGCGCGTCTCCATGCTGGACAACGCGCGCGATCTGGCCGACGAACGCGTCCAGATCGCCCAGACCAACTACGAGAAGCTGGGGCGGCCGAACTTCCCCAACATCAAGATCGACGACGTCGGGCTGCCGGTCGCGCTGCGCGAGAAGGTCCGCGAAGGCCGCCGGGTGACGTTCGTCTCCGACCGCGGGGGCGGGGTGCCGGACATCTGGGCCGCCGTGCCGGTCAAGGGCGGGCATGTGCTGTCCCTGCACACCGGGTTCACCGACCGCAGCACGGACATCCTCAAGGACCTCGACCAGGCCCTGGTGATCGGCTCGATCGCGGTCGTCCTCGGCGGCAGCGCGGTCGGCGTCCTCATCGGCGGCCAGATGTCGCGCCGGCTGCGCAAGGCGGCGGCCGCGGCGAACCAGGTCGCCAGGGGCGAGACGAACGTCCGCGTCCGTGACGCGATAGGCGGGGTCGTGCGGGACGAGACCGACGACCTGGCGAGCGCGGTGGACGCCATGGCGGACACCCTCCAGGCGCGGCTGGAGGCCGAACGGCGGGTCACCGCGGACATCGCACACGAACTGCGCACTCCGGTGACGGGACTGCTGACGGCGGCCGAGCTGCTGCCGCCGGGCCGGCCGACCGAGCTGGTGCTGGACCGCGCCAAGGCCATGCGCACCCTCGTCGAGGACGTCCTGGAAGTGGCCCGGCTGGACGGCGCCTCGGAGCGTGCCGAGTTGCAGGACATCGTGCTGGGCGAGTTCGTGTCCCGCCGGGTGGCGGCCAAGGACCCGGACGTCGAGGTGCGGGTGGTGCACGAGTCGATGGTCACGACCGACCCGCGCCGCCTGGAGCGGGTGCTGTTCAACCTGCTGGCCAACGCGGCCCGGCACGGCAAGCCGCCCATCCAGGTCACCGTCGAGGGCCGGGTCATCCGGGTCCGCGACCACGGCCCCGGCTTCCCCGCGGATCTGCTCGCCGATGGGCCGAGCCGCTTCCGCACCGGCAGCGCCGACCGGGCGGGGCACGGACACGGTCTCGGCCTCACCATCGCGGCGGGCCAGGCCCGCGTCCTGGGAGCCCGGCTGACCTTTCGCAACGTGCGGCCCGCGGGGGCCCCGGAGCACATACCGTCCGAGGGCGCCGTGGCCGTCCTGTGGCTGCCCGAGCACGCGCCGACCAACACCGGAAGCTATCCGACGATGCCGTGAGGGGCCCGCCGCCGGACCACCGCCCCGACCACCACCCGGACCGGTGCCACACCCCACGGCGGGCACCTGGCGGGCGCCGGGGGCGGCCGTGGGCGGCACCGCTGCGGACGCCGGCACTGCTGCCGCTCCGGGCACCGCGCCCGCCGTCGGTCGGTCGGTACGGGGGCCGCCGTCGGCCCCCGCCTGCGCCGTAGGCGCCGCCGCCACCGATGCCACCTGCCACCGACTCGGTTCTCTCCGTTTCCTCCGTCATCCTCACCGAGCACAGACGCCTGCTTTCGGTGCCGGAGAGCCTCCTCGCGTGCGGGAGAGCCTCTCCGGCGAGGTGGGACGGGGGCATGAGGAAGGCCCCCGAGGCGGACACCGCCGGAGGCCTTCGTTCAGTGCTGGTGGGGTCAGACCGCCTCGGCCATGGGCGGCGGCGCGACGGCCGGACCGTCGGTCCCGTCGTTCGCCTTCTGCGGTCCCGCCCCCTTCAGCGGAACCTCCTTCACGAACACCGCCGCCACCAGCGCGGCGATCGCCACCACGGCGCCCAGCAGGAACGCCGTGTGGGTGCCGGCCGACACCGCGTGCTGGTAGGCCTCCCGGGCGGCCGCGGGCAGCTTGGCCAGGCTGGCCGCGTCCAGCTGCGCGGACTGCTCGGTGATCTTCGAGCCCAGTGAGCCGGCCCGCTCGGACATCACGTCCTGGACCCGGTTGTTGAACAGGGCGCCCATGATCGCGACGCCGAAGGAGGAGCCGAGGGTGCGGAACAGGGTGGTGGACGAGGACGCGACGCCCATGTCCTTCATCTCGACGCTGTTCTGGGCGACCAGCATCGTGATCTGCATCAGGCAGCCCATGCCGAGGCCGACGACGGCCATGAAGACGCCGGAGGTGAGGCGGCTGGTCCCGGTGTCCATCGTCGACAGCAGGTACAGGCCGATCACCATCAGGACGCTGCCGACGACCGGGAAGATCTTGTACTTGCCGCTGTTGGTCGTCACCCGCCCGGCCACCATCGAGGTGACCAGCATCGCGCCGAGCATCGGCAGCAGAAGCAGCCCGGAGTTGGTCGCGGAGGCGCCCTGCACCGACTGCTGGTACAGCGGCAGGAAGAGGGTGGCGCCGAACATCACGAAGCCGGTGATGAAGCCGATCAGGGACATCAGGGTGAAGTTGCGGCTGCGGAAGATGTGCAGCGGCACGATCGGTTCCGCGGCCCTGGTCTGCCAGAACACGAACCCGATGAGCGAGGCGACGCCGATGGCGACGAGCTCCATGATCCGCGCGGAGGTCCAGGCGTACTCCGAGCCGCCCCAGGTGGTGACGAGGACGATGGAGGTGATGCCGAGCGTCAGCAGACCGGCGCCCAGGTAGTCGATGCGCGCCTGCGAGCGCTTCCTCGGCAGATGCAGGACCACGCTGATCGCGATGAGGGACACCACGCCGAGCGGCAGGTTGATGTAGAAGGACCAGCGCCAGCCCCAGTTGTCGGTGATGGTGCCGCCGACGAGCGGGCCGCCGATCATCGCGAGCGCCATGACGCCGGCCATCATGCCCTGGTACTTGCCGCGCTCCCGCGGCGGGATCAGGTCGCCGATGATGGCCATGACGCCGACCATCAGACCGCCCGCGCCGAGGCCCTGGATCGCGCGGAACCCGATGAGTTCGCCCATGTTCTGGGCCATGCCGCTGAGCGCGGAGCCGATCAGGAAGATCACGATCGACGCCATGAAGGCGCCCTTGCGCCCGTACATGTCGCCGATCTTGCCCCAGATGGGGGTGGAGGCGGCGGTCGCCAGCGTGTAGCCGGTCACGACCCACGAGAGGTGTTCGAGGCCGCCCAGGTCACCGACGATCGTCGGCATCGCGGTGCCCACGATCATGTTGTCGAGCATCGCGAGCATCATGGTGATCATGAGCGCGAGCAGGACGACCCGCACGCTTCTGGGCTGTTTCTCCGGCTCGGTCTCTGGTGTCTTCGTGTCCGCCATCGTTCCCACTCCCCTGGGTCCCGCTCCGGCCGGCTACTTACTTGCCGCCCGGCTAGTTCAGTACACTGGGAAGGTAGCCCTGTCACTAGCCGGTCGTCAAGTAAGTTAAGGGTGTCGAACTAGCCGGGCGGCAAGTAAGTTTCGCGGGAGCCCTAGGAGTACGAGGATGGACCGCACCATGGACGGCACCAAGCAGCAGCGTCGCGGCAACACCCGCCAGCGCATCCAGGACGTGGCCCTCGAACTGTTCGCCGAGCAGGGTTACGAGAAGACCTCCCTCCGCGAGATCGCGGAACGTCTGGAGGTCACCAAGGCGGCTCTGTACTACCACTTCAAGACCAAGGAAGAGATCATCGTCGGCATCTTCACGGATCTGACGAAACCGATCGAAGACCTGATCGAGTGGGGCGGGGAGCAGCCGCACACCCTGGAGACCAAGCACGAACTCGTACGGCGCTACAGCAAGGCCCTGTCCGAGGCGGCCCCGCTCTTCCGCTTCATGCAGGAGAACCAGGCGACGGTGCGCGAGCTCCAGATCGGCGACTCGTTCAAGGACCGCATGCGCGGCCTGCGCGACATCATCATGGACCCAGAGGCCCCCCTCACCGACCAGGTCCGCTGCGTGAGCGCCATCTTCACGCTGCACGCCGGGATGTTCTTCCTGAACGACCTCGACGGCGACCCCGAGGACAAGCGGGCCGCTGTCCTGGAGGTCGCCGTCGATCTCGTGACGCAGGCGCATCACGGCGGCTGATCGCGGACCGGCGTCACCGCGCCGGTCCCGCAGGGGTCAGACCTTGACGCCCTTGGCGTGCAGGAAGGCGACCGGGTTGATCGCCGAGCCGTAGTTGGCGGTCTTGCGGATCTCGAAGTGCAGGTGCGGACCGCTGGAGTTGCCGGTGTTGCCGGACCGCGCTATCTCCTGGCCGGTCTTCACGACCTGGCCGATCTTCACCTCGATGCGCGAGAGGTGGGCGTACTGCGAGTACACGCCGTTGGCGTGCTTGATCACGATGGCGTTGCCGTAGGCCGGGCCGTCGCCGGCGCCGTTGCCGCCGGCCTTCACCACGGTGCCGCCGTGCGCGGCCATGACCTTGGTGCCGCTCGGCACGGCGAAGTCCTGACCGCTGTGGGTGGACTGCCACATCTTGCCGGCCTGGGCGAACCCGGCGGACAGCGTGTACTTCTTCACCGGGTCCATCCAGGAGGCGGCGGAGACGGCCTTCTTGGCGGCCGGCGCGGCGGCGGGGGCGGCGGCGGACGCCACTCCGGTCCCCAGCACGACCGAGGCGCCCACTGCGGCGGCCCCGACGGCCACGCTGGTGCGGAGCAGGGACGTACGGGAAGAACGGAACGTGACGCGCTGGAACATCGAAGACCTCATGGGATCGGGGACAGCGGAAACCACCTGGCGGGAACCTCCGCCGCGGTGGCCATCCCTTGGTAACCCGGTGGCCCACAGGCCCACAAACGTGTGATCTACGACGGAAGCTAGTACTTCACCGCAAAACTTCCCAGTCCTTGACAGACCGCCCGTTCCGGACACTTTCGACACCGGGCCGGTCCATGAGCCCTTCGCGCATCCGGAACGCCACACACCCGTCCGTTTTGCCCGAAAATGCGCTGCGACTATTCCGCCTAGTAGGGCCCGAACCACCTGTGCGGCATGTCACCGGCCCCCCGCCTCAAGGGACTTCGGAATGTGACGGCGGCTACTCCCGTGCCCCGTACGGCACTTGTGACCCCGGTCACGTCACGTGCACGGGTCTGTGACCGGGGTCTCGTTCGCGTCTACCGTCCAGTAACCCGCTGGTTCCCCTCGGATCATTCCGAACGATGAGCATGTCCACGACACCGGTAGCGCAAGGACGCGAGAGGACCCCCCACCCATGACCAGAGGCACCTGGACGCGCCGCATCGCCCTGACCGCGGTGGCGACCGCGGCCGCCACCGCGCTGGCCCTCCCGGCCGGCGCCCAGGCGGCGACGACGGCAGACACCTCCGCCGTGTCCGTCTCCGGCGCGGCCACCGCCACGGTGGCCACCGCCTCCGCGGCGGCCGCGAAGGTCGACTACGCCACCTGGCAGCAGGACTGCCAGGCCGTGATGAACCAGGCGCTGCCGGCCCTGAAGCAGCGCATCGCCGCGGCGAAGCCGGGCGAGAAGCAGGCGATCGTCTTCGACATCGACAACACCACCCTGGAGTCCGACTTCGGCTTCCACTACCCGGCCCCGGCCAACAAGCCCGTCCTCGACGTGGCCAGGTACGCGCAGGAGCACGGCGTCGCCCTGTTCTTCGTCACCGCCCGCCCGGGCATCATCTCCGGGGTGACCGACTACAACCTCAAGACCGTCGGCTACGACGTCTCCGGCCTGTACGTGCGCGGCTTCCTGGACCTCTTCAAGGACGTCGCCGCCTACAAGACCGCCCAGCGCGTCACCATCGAGTCCAAGGGCTACACGATCATCGCGAACGTCGGCAACAGCGCCACCGACCTGTCGGGCGGCCACGCCGAGACGACGTACAAGCTGCCCGACTACGACGGCCAGCTCTCCTGAGCCACCAGGGCACGCGCACCTCCTGAGCCACCAGGACACGCGCACCTGACCCACCAGGGCATGCGAGAGGGGCCGGTGCTGGAAAGCACCGGCCCCTCTCTTCGGCTCGACCCGGGAGGGTCAGGCGTCCTTGCTCAGGTTCGGACCGGCTCCGCCGGCCGCCTGCTCGATCGGCGGGACGTCGGGCAGCGCGGCCTTCTCCTCGCCGCGGAAGGTGAACGTCTTGGCGTCACCCTCGCCCTCGGTGTCGACGACCACGATGTGACCGGGACGCAGCTCACCGAAGAGGATCTTCTCCGACAGCGAGTCCTCGATCTCGCGCTGGATGGTGCGACGCAGCGGACGCGCACCCAGCACCGGGTCGTAACCCTTCTTCGACAGCAGCTCCTTGGCGGACGAGGAGAGCTCGATGCCCATGTCCCGGTCCTTCAGGCGCTCGTCCACCTTGCCGATCATCAGGTCGACGATCCGCAGGATGTCCGCCTGCGTGAGCTGCGGGAAGACCACCACGTCGTCGACGCGGTTGAGGAACTCGGGACGGAAGTGCTGCTTGAGCTCGTCCGACACCTTGTTCTTCATGCGCTCGTAGTTGGTCTTCGAGTCGCCCGAGGCCGCGAAGCCCAGGTTGAAGCCCTTGGAGATGTCCCGGGTGCCGAGGTTGGTCGTCATGATGATGACCGTGTTCTTGAAGTCCACGACCCGGCCCTGGGAGTCGGTCAGCCGACCGTCCTCCAGGATCTGCAACAGCGAGTTGAAGATGTCCGGGTGGGCCTTCTCGACCTCGTCGAAGAGGACGACGGAGAACGGCTTGCGGCGGACCTTCTCGGTCAGCTGGCCGCCCTCTTCGTAGCCCACGTATCCGGGGGGCGAACCGAAGAGACGCGACACCGTGTGCTTCTCGCTGAACTCCGACATGTCGAGGGAGATCAGCGCGTCCTCGTCGCCGAAGAGGAACTCGGCGAGCGCCTTGGACAGCTCGGTCTTACCGACACCGGACGGGCCGGCGAAGATGAACGAGCCACCGGGACGCTTCGGGTCCTTCAGACCGGCACGCGTACGGCGGATCGCCTTCGACAGCGCCTTGACGGCGTCGACCTGGCCGATGACCCGCTTGTGGAGTTCGTCCTCCATGCGCAGCAGACGCGAGGACTCCTCCTCGGTCAGCTTGAAGACCGGGATGCCGGTGGCGGTCGCGAGGACCTCGGCGATCAGCTCGCCGTCGACCTCGGCGACGACGTCCATGTCGCCGGCCTTCCACTCCTTCTCGCGCTTGGCCTTGGCGGCCAGGAGCTGCTTCTCCTTGTCGCGGAGGGAGGCGGCCTTCTCGAAGTCCTGCGAGTCGATCGCGGACTCCTTGTCGCGGCGCACGCCGGCGATCTTCTCGTCGAACTCGCGCAGGTCCGGCGGAGCGGTCATCCGGCGGATGCGCATCCGGGAACCGGCCTCGTCGATCAGGTCGATCGCCTTGTCCGGCAGGAAGCGGTCCGAGATGTACCGGTCGGCCAGGGTGGCGGCCTGGACGAGGGCCTCGTCCGTGATGGAGACGCGGTGGTGCGCCTCGTACCGGTCGCGCAGACCCTTGAGGATCTCGATGGTGTGCGGCAGCGACGGCTCGGCGACCTGGATGGGCTGGAAGCGGCGCTCGAGGGCCGCGTCCTTCTCCAGGTGCTTGCGGTACTCGTCGAGCGTGGTGGCGCCGATGGTCTGGAGCTCACCGCGGGCAAGCATCGGCTTGAGGATCGACGCGGCGTCGATCGCGCCCTCGGCCGCGCCCGCACCGACCAGCGTGTGCAGCTCGTCGATGAACAGGATGATGTCACCGCGGGTGCGGATCTCCTTGAGGACCTTCTTCAGGCGCTCCTCGAAGTCACCGCGGTAGCGGGAGCCGGCGACCAGCGCGCCGAGGTCCAGGGTGTAGAGGTGCTTGTCCTTGAGGGTCTCGGGCACCTCGCCCTTGACGATGGCCTGCGCGAGGCCCTCGACGACGGCGGTCTTGCCGACGCCGGGCTCACCGATGAGGACCGGGTTGTTCTTGGTGCGGCGGGACAGCACCTGCATGACCCGCTCGATCTCCTTCTCGCGCCCGATGACCGGGTCGAGCTTGGACTCACGAGCGGCCTGGGTGAGGTTCCGGCCGAACTGGTCGAGGACCAGGGACGTCGAGGGCGTGCCCTCGGCAGGCCCGCCGGCGGTGGCGGTCTCCTTGCCCTGGTAACCGGAGAGCAGCTGGATGACCTGCTGACGCACCCGGTTGAGATCTGCGCCCAGCTTGACGAGGACCTGGGCGGCGACGCCCTCGCCCTCGCGGATCAGGCCGAGCAGGATGTGCTCCGTGCCGATGTAGTTGTGGCCCAGCTGAAGCGCCTCGCGGAGCGACAGCTCCAGGACCTTCTTGGCACGGGGGGTGAAGGGGATGTGGCCGGACGGAGCCTGCTGCCCTTGCCCGATGATCTCCTCCACCTGCTGGCGGACCGCCTCGAGCGAAATCCCGAGGCTCTCAAGGGCCTTGGCGGCGACACCCTCACCCTCGTGGATCAGGCCCAGGAGGATGTGCTCGGTGCCGATGTAGTTGTGGTTGAGCATCCGGGCTTCTTCCTGAGCCAGGACGACAACCCGCCGCGCGCGGTCGGTGAACCTCTCGAACATCGTTAATCGCTCCTCAGAGCGGTCAGGCAGTGGGGGGAACTTCCCCTCCCTGTCCTTCCGCAGCTTAGTCCCGCAAGCGGGGACCGCTCATTCCAACTGCCGACACCGTCGATGGCCTCCTGACCCCGAACGCCGACATCTGCTCCAACCCGATGGTGCGAGACGATGTTCCCGCAGGCCAGGCAGATACCCCAGTCGCCAGTACGCCGATGGCGAACGTGAGACCGCCTTTCCTGCGTGTCGCCCCCTCCCACTAGGGATGTCTTACCCGCCGGGACTGACAGTCCATGCCGTACGGCCCCGTTCCCTCCGCTACGGGCGAACAACCTTGCGTCTCCCCGCACCCGTACCCGCCTCCCCTGCCGGAACCCTGTGCAGTCACAGAAACACCCAGCGTAACTTGCGGGCCTTTTCCGCGGTTGCACTTGGCATGGTTGGCTCAGTTCCCCCGCTCGCCCGCCCGGCCGCCGCCGCGATCACCACGGTCCCCGTCCCCCGGCGGCCGCTCGACCCCGATGGTGCGGCCGGCCCGGCGGGTTCGGCCGGCCCGGCGGGTTCGGCCGGCCCGGCGGGTTCGGCCGGTTCCGAGGACCGGATCCGCGGCTGGTACGAGAACGAACTGGGCTGGACGACCGTGCCCGGATCGCCGGTACGACTTTCGGTGGGTGAGCGCTTCGACGTCCTGGACGTGCCGGCCGAGGCGGGCTTCGCCGCGCTGCGACGCCTGGCGCCGGACTCTCCGGTGGCCGTGCGGGGCGACCGGATGCGGCTGCTGGTGGCGGCGGGCGGCGCGGACGAGGTGCCGGGCATCCTGCGCTGGCTGGACTGGGGCGCGTTGCCGCTGGACCTGACGGCGATCGGCGAGGGCGGGACCGTCGAGGCGCCGCCGCCCGCACGCCCGCCGGGCCGTTCCCCGGACCGCGTTCCGGGACCGTGCCGCCCCGGGCCGGTGCAGGGGGCCGCCGTCTGGCTGCGGCCCCCCGTGGCAGGGCGCGAGGTCGAGGACTCGCTGCCGACGATGTCGGCGTCGGGGGGCGTTGGGGGCGCCCCCGATCTCGTACGGCTGGTGGACACGCTGGCGACGCATTGTCACCGTGTCCGGCTGCGGCGCGCGTGCCCTCAGCCGTTGGCCTTCTCGTAGGCCTCGCGAATGGTCGCCGGAACTCGGCCGCGGTCATTGACCTCGAAACCGTTCTCCTTCGCCCACGCGCGGATCTGAGCGGTGTCCTGGCTGCCGCCGCCGGAAGCCGCACGCGTCTTTCCGCGCCCGCCGGAAGCACGCCCGCCGGTGCGGCGGCCGCCCTTCACGTAGGGCTCGAGAAGTCCACGCAGCTTGTCGGCATTGGTGGTCGTGAGATCGATCTCGTACGTCTTGCCGTCCAGCGCGAACGTCACGGTCTCGTCCGCCTCGCCGCCGTCGAGGTCATCGACAAGAAGGACCTGAACCTTCTGTGCCACCGGATTTCCTTTCATCGAAAACGTGAGGGCCGGGGGTCAGCGGCGTCCGCCGTTTAGCCGCACCCTGTTATATGCAGTACTGCAGTACGTCGGAAAGCAAACCGCTTTTGCTGAGAAAACACAAACCCCTGGCAGAGACCCGCAGCCCCGCCCCGGCCCGGAAACGTGCGCGTTTCGGACATAGGGCACCCGGGCAAGGCGGGTCGGCCGGAATGCGGCGACGATCACAGATGCAGAAGCATCCGGCTGTTGCCCAAGGTGTTCGGTTTCACTCGTTCGAGTCCGAGGAACTCCGCGACGCCCTCGTCATAGGAACGCAGCAGCTCCGCGTAGACATCGGTGTCGACGGGCGTCTCACCGATCTCCACGAAGCCGTGCTTGGCGAAGAAGTCCACTTCGAAGGTCAGACAGAAAACACGGCGAACGCCGAGCCAGCGCGCGGTGTGGAGCAACTTCTCCAACAACTGGTGGCCCACGCCGGCGCCCTTGAGCCCGGGCTTCACCGCGAGAGTGCGCACTTCGGCCAGGTCTTCCCACATGACGTGCAGGGCGCCGCAGCCGACCACCTCGGCGTTGTCGTCGCGTTCGGCGACCCAGAACTCCTGGATGTCCTCGTAAAGGGTCACGGTCGCTTTGTCGAGCAGGATGCCGCCGCGGACGTAGGCGTCAAGGAGACGGCGCACGGCGTCGACATCGCCTGTCCGGGCCCGCCGGACGGTGATGGCTTTAGCGGTGACTCCGACGTTCTCGGCCGAGGGACTCTCTGCTGACATGTGCGGACGCTATCGCCCGCCGCCCTCCGATGCCGAGGCGGGGTTCTCCCCGGCGCCGCCGGTACTCGCCCCACTCCCCCCACTCCCCCCGTTCTCGGCAGTCGGGGCGGTTGCGGGTTCCGCGCGTTCAGGTTCGGCGGGTTCGGGTTCACGGGGTTCGCGTACGGGTTCGGGTTCGCGTACGGGTTCGGCGGTTTCCGGCCCCTGGACGATGCGCACGGCGTCGCGCAGCGCTCCGCGCTGTTCCTCGCTCATCATCCCGAAGAAGGCGACGAGAGCGGCCGCGGGGTTGTCGCTCTGGGACCAGGCGTCGTTCATCAGGGCGGCGGCGTAGGCGGCGCGGGTGGAGACCGCCTCATATCGATAGGCCCGGCCTTCCGCTTCACGGCGCACCCAGCCCTTCTGATGGAGATTGTCCAAAACGGTCATCACCGTGGTGTACGCGATGGACCGTTCCTGCTGAAGGTCTTCCAGGACTTCTCGAACGGTCACCGGGCGGTTCCACTTCCACACCCGCGTCATGACCGAGTCTTCGAGTTCTCCCAATGGGCGAGGCACAGCTCAGAACAATAGTGGGAGATCCCGTCAATCGCGTGCCGGACGGGCATCTTCATCATCAAACGCGAACAAAAAGGGCGTGCGGCTCCGAATGGAGACGCACGCCCTGGAGGGCTGTACGGGTGCGGCGGGCCGTCAGGCCTCGGGGCCGGCGGAGGCCTGGCGGGCGCCCTCCGCGCGCGCGAGCGCGGCGTCGACGACCGCGTCCTCCTTGGCCTTGTTGGCGCCGCCCTGGGTCTTCACGATCACCCTGATCAGACCGACGAAGAACACGGCCATGACGACGGGGGGCACGAGCGCGGAGACGTAGTCCATGGATCCAGAGTAGCCAGACGGGAGCCGGATCTTCGGGCGGGGTTGCGGCCCGGTCAGCCGACGGCCAGCCGGTGCTGCCGGGCGTCGGCGGGCGGCGGGGCCGGTTTGCGCCGCGGGAAGACCTCGCCGGGAGTGGGGACGGGCCGGCGGGCCGGCTCGGAGCCGGGCTTGACCGGTACCGGCCCCGGGCCTGGCGCGGGCGCGGCCGGCTTCTCGGCGGGTTCCTTCCGGGGTGCGGGCGCGGGCTTCTTCCCCGGCTCCCCGGCCGCCGCTCCCTCGGCCCCGGCATCGCCCCTCGCATCGGTCCGGCCGTCGCCGCCCGGGGTCGTCCCGGCGGCGACGGCCGGGGCGAGGGCGGGGCGGCGTGCCGCGGAGAGGCCCCCGGGAAGGGCCTGGAGGTGCGTACGGGACGCCGGGACGGTGGGGACGGCCGATCCGGCCCGGCGGGCCGCACGGCTCGCCAGACGGGCGCGTACGTCCTGCTCGGCGAGAGCCTGGCAGCGGTCCAGGAGCGCCGCGGCCGTGGGGTTGCCGCGCAGGGCGCGGAGCGCGGCGAGGTCGTCCGGCTCGGGGAGGTGGCCGGTGGCCAGCACCTCCTCCAGAAGGGTGAGGTAGCCGGCGGCGGTGCCGGGGAGGGCTGCGCGGTACCGGCCGAGGTCGGCCACGAGGAAGGCCCGCAGGCGGGCGGCCTCGCCCATCGCCTCGTCGAGCGACTCGGCGAGGCGATGGCAGTCCTGGACGTCCTCGGCGGTGACGGGGCCGGGGTGGAGGGCGATGGCGAGGGCGCGGCGGAGCACACGCAGCTCCTCCGCGCCGAACGCCAGGCCGCCGCGGGATCCGCATGGCGTGGGCATGCGGCGACGATACGCGCTAATCAGACAAATGAGACATGGAGATCGGACGCGGCGCGCCGGGATCCGCCCTGGTGGCCCACCGCTCACCCCCTGATGGCCCACCGGGCCGTCACCCGCCGCCGCCCGCGGGGAAGCGGGCCGGGCCCGGCCCCAGGTCCGGGCCCGGCTGCCCGAGGCGGAACGCCGGATCCGGCTGCCGGCGGCGGGGCCCATCCGGCGGGCCGCCCGAGCCCGATCGACCGGGCCGATCGGGCCCAACCGGGCGGACTCGGCCGACCGGCACGGACGCTCCGACGACTGCGGGCCTTCGCCTCGACCGACGGCCGCGGGCCCCTCGCCTCGACCGGCGCGGACCGGCGCCGTCGTCCGCGTCTCCCGCGCGTGGGAGACGCGGACGGCTCACATGCGCGAGACGTTGCGCTCGTACACCAGGCGCAGGCCGATCAGCGTCAGCCACGGCTCGTGCTCGTCGATCACCGAGGACTCGCCGAGCACCATCGGCGCCAGCCCGCCCGTCGCGATCACCGTGACCTCGTCCGGGTCGTCCGCCAGCTCGCGGGCCATCCGGGTCACCACGCCGTCGACCTGGCCGGCGAATCCGTAGACGATCCCGGACTGCATGGCCTCGACGGTGTTCTTGCCGATCACGCTGCGCGGGCGGGCCACCTCGATCTTGCGCAGCTGCGCGGCCTTCACGCCGAGCGCCTCCACGGAGATCTCGATGCCGGGGGCGATGACGCCGCCGACGTACTCCCCGCGCGCGCTGACCGCGTCGAACGTGGTGGCCGTGCCGAAGTCGACGACGATCGCCGGGCCGCCGTAGAGCTCGTTCGCCGCGACGGCGTTGATGATGCGGTCGGCGCCGACCTCCTTGGGGTTGTCGAACAGGATCGGCACGCCCGTCTTCACGCCGGGTTCGACGAGCACGGCGGGCACGTCGCCGTAGTACCGGCGCGTCACCTCGCGCAGTTCGTGCAGCACCGAGGGCACGGTCGCGCAGATCGCGATCCCGTCGATGCCGTCGCCCAGCTCGTCCCCGAGGAGCGGGTGCATGCCCATCAGGCCCTGGAGGAGGACGGCGAGTTCGTCCGCGGTGCGGCGCGAGTCGGTGGAGATGCGCCAGTGCTCGACGATGTCCTCACCGTCGAACAGGCCGAGCACGGTGTGCGTGTTGCCCACGTCGATCGTCAGCAGCATGGCCGGTTCCCGTTCCCTACTCAGCCGCTCGCAGATCCAGACCGATGTCCAGGATCGGCGAGGAGTGCGTCAGCGCCCCGACGGCGAGGAAGTCCACGCCGGTGTCGGCGTACGCCTTGGCGTTGTCCAGGGTCAGCCGGCCCGACGCCTCCAGCAGGGCCCGCCCGCCGACGATGCCCACGGCCTCCTCGCACTCACCGGGGGTGAAGTTGTCCAGGAGGATCAGGTCGGCGCCGGCGTCGATCACCTCGCGCAGCTGGTGCAGGGTGTCGACCTCGACCTCGATGGGCACGTCCGGGAACGCCTCCCGGACGGCCTCGAAGGCCTGCGCGACGCCGCCCGCGGCGACCACGTGGTTGTCCTTGACCAGGGCCGCGTCGGACAGCGACATCCGGTGGTTGACGCCGCCGCCGCAGCGGACGGCGAACTTCTCCAGCGAGCGCAGGCCGGGCGTCGTCTTGCGGGTGTCGCGCACACGCGCGCTGGTGCCTTCCAGGACGTCGGCCCACGCGCGCGTGGCGGTGGCGATGCCGGACAGGCGGCACAGGAGGTTGAGCGCGCTGCGTTCGGCGGTGAGGAGGTCACGCGTGCGCGTGGTGACCGACAGCAGCGGCTGCCCGGCCTCCACGCGGTCGCCGTCCTCGACGTGCCGCTCGACCTCGAACTCGTCCGTGCAGACGACCGAGACGACGGCCTCGGCGATCCGGAGGCCCGCGACCACGCCGGCCTCGCGGGCGGTGAAGTCGGCGGTGGCGACCGCGTCCTCGGGGATGGTCGCGACGGTCGTCACGTCGACGCCGTGGGCCAGGTCCTCGCCGATGGCGACGTTGGCGATGTCCTCCACCTCGACCGGGTCGAGCCCGGCGTGGGACAGGAGCCCGGCGAGCGCGGGGTCGAGCCCGCACTCCATGTAGGCGGCGTGTCCTTCTTCGGTGAGTTCGGCGTCGGCGCCGCAGGCACAGTCGTCGCCGCAGCCGCCGCTCCGGGCGAGGGGAAGGTCGGGGGTGCTCACGTCTGTCACTGCTCCTGGTGGTGCTGCCGGGTCGGGGGGAAGTCTGCGGTATCGGTGGTGTGTACGGCGAGCGTGCGGTCCGGATTCAGTCGCACGACGATGTGGCGGCGCCACTTCGCGTCGTCGCGGTCGGCGTGGTCATCGCGCCAGTGGCAGCCGCGGGTCTCCTCGCGCTGCCGGGCGGCGGCGACCAGCACGCGCGCGACGCAGAGGAGGTTGGTGGCCTCCCAGGTGTCGACACCGGGCTCGGCCGTCTTGCCGTTCTCGTCCAGGGCGTCGCGGGCCTCTGAGTGCAGTCGGTGCAGCTGGTCGGCGGCCTTCTCCAGGGACCCGGCGGAGCGCAGGACGCCGGCCCCGTCGGTCATCACGCGCTGGATGGCGAAGCGGGCCTCGGGGGCGAGCAGCGGGTGCGCCGGCCGCTCGGGGTGCTCGACGGGCGCGGGCACCCGCGCGCGGAGCGCGTCGCCGGCCCGGCTCGCGGCGATGTCGGCCACGATGCGCTCGGCGTAGACGAGGCCCTCCAGGAGGGAGTTCGACGCGAGGCGGTTCGCGCCGTGCACACCGGTGCAGGCGACCTCCCCGCACGCGTAGAGCCCGGGCACGGTCGTGCGGCCGTGGGAGTCGGTGCGCACGCCCCCGGACGCGTAGTGGGCGGCCGGGGCGACCGGGACGGGCTCGGTGACCGGGTCGATGCCGTGGGTGCGGCAGGCGGCGAGGATCGTCGGGAAGCGGTGCTCCCACATGGCGGCGCCGAAGTGCCGGGCGTCGAGGAACATGTGCTCGGCGTCCTGCTCCTGCATGCGCCGCATGATGCCCTTGGCGACGATGTCCCGCGGGGCGAGTTCGGCGAGCTCGTGCTGCCCGACCATGAAGCGCACGCCGTCCGCGTCGACCAGGTGGGCGCCTTCGCCGCGCACCGCCTCGGAGACGAGGGGCTGCTGGCCCTCCGCGTCCGCGCCGAGGAACAGCACCGTCGGGTGGAACTGGACGAACTCCAGGTCGGAGACCTCCGCGCCGGCCCGCAGCGCCAGCGCCACGCCGTCGCCGGTGGACACCGACGGGTTGGTGGTGGCGGAGAACACCTGGCCCATGCCGCCGGTCGCGAGCACGACCGCGGGGGCGTGCACGGCCCCCACGCCGTCGTGCTGGCCCTCGCCCATGACGTGCAGGGTCACGCCAGCGGTGCGGCCGTCGGCGTCCGTGAGGAGGTCCAGGACGAGCGCGTTCTCGACGGTGCGCATGCCCCGCGCGCGGACCGCCTCGACGAGCGCGCGGGAGATCTCCGCGCCGGTCGCGTCGCCGCCCGCGTGCGCGATGCGACGACGATGGTGACCGCCCTCGCGGGTCAGCTCCAGGCCGCCTTCCTCGGACTCGTCGAAGTGCGCGCCGGTCGCGATCAGCCGGCGCACCGCGTCGGGGCCCTCGGTGACCAGGATCCGCACGGCCTCCTCGTCGCACAGACCGGCGCCCGCCACGAGCGTGTCGTCCAGGTGCTGTTCGGGCGTGTCGCCCTCGCCCAGGGCCGCGGCTATGCCGCCCTGCGCCCAGCGCGTGGAGCCGTCGTCCAGGCGGGCCTTGGTGACGACGACCGTCGTCAGGCCGGCGGCCTCGCAGCGCAGGGCGGCGGTCAGGCCGGCCACGCCGGAGCCGACGACCACGACGTCCGCGTCGATGTTCCACCCGGGCGCGGGCGCGTGCAGTCGTATGCCTGTGCTGGTCACGAGGCGGCTCCGAAGGTGAGGGTGAGGTTGTCGATCAGCCGGGTCGCGCCGACCCGGGCGGCGACGGCGAGGACGGCCTCGCCGGTGAAGCCGTCCTCGATCTCGGTGAAGTCGGACGGGTCGACGAGCGCGAGGTAGTCCAGTTCGAGCCGTGGGACGAGGCGGGCGGCCTCGTCGAGGACCGTGCGGGCGGCCGCGCGGACGCCCGCCGCGTCGCCGGGGGCGGCCTTCGCGACGGCGTGCGCGTCGGCGGCGGCACGGGACTCCCCGAGGGCGCTGAGGGCCTCGGCGCGCGCGTGGGAGGCGGGCACCTCCCGCGCGCGGGCCCGCAGTGCCTCCTGCGCGGCGTGCCGGTCGCGGCCCGCGAAGAGGGCCTGGGACAGCGCGAGCGCGGTGCGCCGTTCCCCGGCGGACAGGTAGCGGTTGCGGCTGGACAGGGCGAGCCCGTCCTCCTCGCGCACGGTGGGCACCGCGACGATCTCCACGCCGAAGTCGAGATCCCGCACCATGCGGCGGATCAGGGCGAGCTGCTGGGCGTCCTTCTGCCCGAACAGCGCCGTGTCGGGGCGGGTGAGGTGCAGCAGCTTCGCGACGACCGTCAGCATGCCGTCGAAGTGCCCGGGGCGGGAGCGGCCTTCCAGGCGCTCGCCCATGGGGCCCGCGGTGATGCGGACCTGGGGCTCGCCGCCGGGGTAGACCTCGTCCGCGGAAGGGGCGAACACGACGTCCGCGCCCGCCAGTTCGGCGACCTTGAGGTCGGCGTCGAGGGTACGGGGGTAGCGGTCGAGGTCCTCGCCCTGGCCGAACTGAAGCGGGTTGACGAAGACCGTGACGACGACCTCGCCGTCCGGCCCGGCGAGGTCGCGGGCGGTGCGCACGAGGGTGGCGTGTCCTTCGTGCAGGGCGCCCATCGTCATCACGACGGTCCGGCGGCCGCCACGCGCGCGTGCGTGGAGTTCGCCGGCGGTGCGCAGCAGGGCGGTGGTCATCCCGCTTCTCCTTCGGTGCCGTCAATGCCGTCAATGCCGTCGACGCCGTCGATACCGGTTGTGCCGGACGCGCCGGGCGCGCCGGGCGCCCGGGGGGCCCGGTGGGCTTCGTCGGCGAGCACCCCGAGGAGGTCCTCGGCCAGTTCGGGCTTGAGCAGCCCGTGGGCGAGCGCGCGGTCGGCGGTCGCGCGGGCCATCGCCAGGTAGCCCGCGACGGTCTGCGGTGCGTGCGCGCGCAGTTCGGCGACGTGGGCGGCGACCGTGCCGGCGTCCCCGCGCGCGACGGGGCCGGTGAGCGCGCCGTCGCCGGAGCGCAGGGCGTTGTCCAGGGCGGCGCCGAGGAGCGGGCCGAGCATCCGGTCGGGAGCCTCGACGCCGGCCGCGCGCAGCAGCTCCATGGACTGGGCGACCAGGGTGACCAGGTGGTTGGCGCCCAGGGCGAGAGCGGCGTGGTAGAGCGGGCGGCTCTCCTCGGCGATCCACTCCGGCTCGCCGCCCATCTCGATCACGAGCGCCTCCGCGGCCAGCCGCAGCTCCTCGGGCGCGGTGACGCCGAAGGAGCAGCCGGCCAGCCGCTGGACGTCCACGGGGGTGCCCGTGAACGTCATCGCCGGGTGCAGGGCCAGCGGCAGGGCGCCCGCGCGCAGTGCGGGGTCGAGGACCTTCGCGCCGAAGCGCCCGGAGGTGTGCGCGAGGAGCTGGCCGGGCCGTACCGCCCCGGTGTCGGCGAGGCCCTCCACGAGCCCCGGCAGGGCGTCGTCGGGGACGGTGAGCAGCACCAGGTCCGCCCGCTGGAGGACCTCGGCGGGCGGCACCAGGGGCACGTCGGGCAGCAGGAGCGCCGCTCGCCGCCTGGAGGCGTCGGAGACGCCCGAGACGGCGACGGGCCGGTGCCCGGCGAGTTGCAGCGACGCGGCCAGGGCGGGCCCGACCCGGCCCGCGCCGACGACCCCGACGGCGAGCCGCGCGGGGCGGTCCCTGGGGTCTGGCTGTTGGGGTGTACTCACTCGACGGCGGCCTTCCGTTCCAGTCCGCTCCGGGTACCGGACGATTTCTCGTCATGTTAACGCGATCTGTTCCGGCGGGGCCCGGTTGTCCACAGGCTGTGGGTTTTCCCACCCGTTCCGACCGCCGCCGCCGATCCGGGGCCGAAGCGGCGGGACGGCACACGCGTGTGCCCGCGCGGCCCCGGCGCACGGCATCATCCGGGGCATGACGTACACCGCGGAGCACAGCGAGGAACAGCCGGCACAGCAGGGCCTGCGGGAGCGGCGGGCGCTCGCGCACCGGAAGGCGGAGCGCGTGCTGTCGCGCGCGGGGTTCCAGAGCACGCTGCGGGAGCGGCTCGCGGTGCTCCAGGAGGCCGCCCCCGGGGTCCACGACCTCGACGAACCCGCGGACGTCTACGGGGACGGGGTCGTGGAGGCGCTGGAGAGGCGGGTCGCCGGGCTGCTGGGGACGGAGGCCGCCGCGTTCTTCCCCACCGGCACGATGGCCCAGCAGGTCGCCCTGCGCTGCTGGGCCGGCCGCACCGGCGACCCGACCGTCGCGCTGCACGCCCTGAGCCATCCCGAGGTGTGGGAGCGGGGCGCTTTCGGCGCCGTGAGCGGCCTGCGCACGGTGCGGGTGACGCGCGAGCCCAGGCTGCCCACGGCCGAGGAGATACGCGCCTTCGACGAGCCGTTCGGCGCGCTCATGCTGGAGCTGCCTCTCCGGGACGCCGGGTTCGTGCTCCCCACCTGGGAGGAGCTGACCGACGTCGTGGAGGCGGCACGCGAGCGCGACGCGGTGGTGCACTTCGACGGCGCACGCCTGTGGGAGACCACCCAGCACTTCGGCCGCAGCCTGTCGGAGATCGCGGACCTCGCGGACAGCGTGTACGTGTCGTTCTACAAGTCCCTCGACGGCTTCGGCGGCGCCGCCCTCGCCGGCCCGAAGACCCTGGTGGCGGAGGCGAAGGCCTGGCGGCACCGCTACGGCGGCACGGTCTTCCAGCAGTTCCCCACCGCGCTGTCGGCGCTCGTCGGCCTGGACCGCGAGCTGCCCCGGCTGCCGGAGTACGTGACGCACGCGCGTGTGGTCGCCGCCGCCCTGCGCGAGGGCTTCGCCGGGACGGACGTCCCGTGGGCGCGCGTGCACCCCGAGGTCCCGCACACGCACCAGTTCCAGGTCTGGCTGCCGTACGAGGCGGACGTGGCGGCCGAGGCGGCCGTGGCGCAGGCGCAGGAGACGAGCACGATGCTGTTCGCCGGGGCCTGGGACCGCGGCGGGCCGGGGCTGTCCTTCACCGAGGTCACGGTGCGCGCCGCCGGCCTGAGCTGGACGGCGGACGACGTGAGGGCGGCGGCCGCGGACTTCGCGGCCCGGGCACCCGGCGGCCGGTAGGCCCCGCCGGCGGACGGGACCGGGCCGAGAGGGACGGCGGCGCTCCGGGCACGGCCTGCCGTCGCCGGTCGACGGCGGCCCCCGAGCGGCGACGGCGCTGTCGGTGGCGAGGTGCACCATGGGGGCATGAGTCTGAGCATCGACATCGCGGGGCTGCGGCCGGAGAGGGTCGCCGTCGTGCCCTCGCCCCTGGCCGAGCTCGGCATGGCGTTGCACGCGCTGGCCGAGCCCGCACACCATCCCGGCCTGCAGGGCTGGGTCACCTCCGTCACCGCCCGGCTCGACTCGCATCTGGCCGACCGGATGTGCGAGGCCGACTTCCTGTGGCGGACGACGTTCTCCGACCTCTTCCTGCCCTACGCGGGCATCCCCGGCGGCACGCTCCCCGGCGCCGCGCTCGCCGAGGAACTCGACCTGCTGGACAAGCTGACGGACGAACAGTTCGTCGACTCCGCGCTGGAGTTCACCTGCGCTGCCGGATACGACCTGCCGGGCCCGGCCCTGCTCTCCCACCCGGAGCTGTGCCGCCGTGCGCTCGACCTGGCCGCCACGCGCGGGCCTCGGCAGGTGCGGTTCACCCGGCGGCTCCTGGCGGACCCGCCACGCGTGCGTGCCTGGCTGCGGCAGTTCCTGGAGGACTGCGACGAGGCGTTCTTCGCCGACGTCTGGGCCCGGGTGCGCCTCCCGCTCGCCGCCGACGCCCGCCACAAGACGGACCTCCTGCGCCACAAGGGGCTGGCGGAGACGCTCGCCTCGGTGTCCTCGGCCGTCTCCCTCGACGAGAGCGGCACGCGGATCACCGTCGACAAGCTGGTCTCCGGCCGCACCTCCACCGGCGACGGCGGCCTCCTGCTCGTGCCCACGAGTTTGGGCTGGCCGCACCTCATGGTGCTGCACCGGTACGGCTGGCAGCCCGTGCTGCACTACCCCGTGGGCTCGCCCGAGCTGGCCTCGCCCCCGTCGGTGGAGCAGCTGACCCTGCGGATGACGGCGCTGTCCCACCCCGTCCGGATGCGGATCTGCCGGCTGCTGGCCCGCAGCGCGTACACCACGACGGAGCTGGCCCAGGTGCACGGCAGGAGCGCGCCCGAGATATCCCGGCACCTGGCCGTCCTGAAGAAGGCCGGCCTGGTGACCACGCGCAGACGCGGCCGGTACGTGCTGCACCAGCTCGACGTGACGGTGGTGGCCCGCCTGGGCAGCGACTTCCTGGAAGGCATCCTTCGCTGAGGCCCGACCGCCTCGCCGGGGTCAGTCGAACCGGATGTGCCGCACGCCCACCCCGGCCTGGCGCAGCCGTGTCCGCAGCGGGCCCTCCGTGTTGGGGCTGAGCGTCAGCCCGGCCAGGACGGCGATGCGGTCGGCGGTCCTCGGCACGGTCGTGTGATCCGTCCACAGATGCTCGGCGAACTCCGGCTCCCGCAGCCGCTCCAGGCAGTGGTCGAGCTGCCGGACGGCCCAGGTCTCCCGGCGCAGCCCCGCGTTCCTGCCCAGGGCGAACCCGAGGAGGTGCCCCGGGCCGCGCTCGCGCAGCCTCCGCAGGACCGTCTCCCGTTCGGCGAGCAGGGTGAAGTGGCGCACGTCGTGGCCGAGTCCGCGCAGGCGGCCGACGGTCTCGTCGAAGTACCGGGGGTCGGTGACGGTCATGGGGGCGATGACCACGCCGTCGTCCGCGCGGAGGGCGAGGTCGAGGACCTCGACGACGCCCTGCCGCCACGCCGCCAGGTCCTGGAAGTCCCCGCGCAGGCCCGGCGGCAGCATCCGGCGCAGCCCGAACCCGGCGTGCTCGGGGTCGCAGACGACGCTGCCGGGCAGCCGGCGCCGTATCTCGTGTGCGGTCTGTGTCTTGCCGCCCCCGAAGGGGCCGTTGATCCACAGGAGCATGCGCAGACCTTAGTGGGCGCCGCTGCCGCGCACGGCCCGTTCCCGGCGGTTCACAGGCCGCCCGCGCGGACGAGCCCCGTCTCGTACGCCAGGACCACGACCTGGACCCGGTCGCGCAGCCCCAGCTTGGTCAGGATGCGGCCCACATGGGTCTTCACAGTGGCCTCGGAGAGCACCAGGCGGGCCGCGATCTCCCCGTTGGACAGCCCCTGGGCGACGAGCACCATGACCTCGCGCTCGCGCTCCGTCAGCCGCTCCAGCTCCTTGTGCCGGGGCTCCCTGCCGGTGCTCGGCAGCATCGGCGCGAACCGGTCCAGCAGACGGCGGGTGGTGGACGGGGCGACCACCGCGTCGCCGCTGTGCACGGAACGGATCGCGGTCAGGAGCTCGCCCGGCGGCACGTCCTTGAGCATGAACCCGGAGGCGCCCGCCTTCAGCCCGGAGAACGCGTACTCGTCCAGGTCGAAGGTGGTCAGGATCAGCACCTTGGGCGCGTCGGGCTCCGCGCAGATGCGACGGGTCGCCTCCACACCGTCCAGCTTCGGCATGCGGACGTCCATCAGCACGACGTCCACCGCCGTGGAGCGCACCACCTGCAAGGCCTCGACGCCGTCGCCCGCCTCGGCCACGACCTCCATGTCCGGCTGGGCGGCGAGCACCATCCGGAACCCGGTGCGCAGGAGCACCTGGTCGTCGACGAGCATCACGCGGATCGCCATCGAGTCCTCTTCCGTTCGCTTCTGGTTCTTCTGGTTCTCTGGTTCTTCTGGTCTTCTGGTCTGTTTCAGGGGGCGTGACAGGTGTCAACCAGGGGCGTACGTGGGCGTCAATGCGCCGGTTTGAGCGGCAGCAGGGCGCTGATGCGGAATCCTCCGCCGGGCCGCGGTCCCGCGTCCAGGGTGCCGCCCACCATGCCGACCCGCTCGCGCATGCCGATCAGACCGTGGCCCGCGCCGTCGACGCCGCCCTCCTCGTACAGCTCGTGCGGGGCGCCCTTGCCGTCGTCCTCCACGAGCAGCCCCAGACCGTCGTCGAAGTAGACCAGACGTACGCTCGCGCCGGCGTTCGGTCCGCCGTGCTTGCGGGTGTTCGTCAGCGCTTCCTGCACGATGCGGTACGCCGTCAGCTCGACGCCGCTGGGCAGCGGCCGCGCGGTGCCCTCGACCTTGAAGTCCACCGGCAGGCCCGAACCGCGGCACTGCTCGACGAGGTCCTCGATCTGCTCGACGTCCGGCTGCGGCACGTACTCGCCGCTCTCCTGGTGCTCACCGGTGCGCAGCACGCCCAGCAGGCGCCGCATCTCGGCCAGCGCCTGGCGGCCGGTGGAGGAGATCGTCTCCAGCGCCTTGCGCGCCTGGTCGGGCGCGGCGTCGAGGACGTAGGCGGCGCCGTCCGCCTGCACCACCATCACGGACACGTTGTGCGCGACGACGTCGTGCAGCTCGCGCGCGATCCGGGCGCGCTCGGCGGCGACCGCGACCTTCGACTGCGCCTCGCGCTCCCTCTCCAGGCGTGCCGCGCGCTCCTCCAGCTGGGCGAAGTAGGCGCGACGCGTGCGGATGGAGTCGCCGAGCACCCAGGCCAGGGCGAACGGCACCGTCTGGAAGACGATCACCGCCACCTGGCCCGGCACGCTCGCGTTCTCGTGCGGCCAGCGCAGCTGCGCCAGGGTCGCGGCGCTCAGCGCCATGACCAGGGCCAGGCGGGAGGCCCAGCGGGCGCCCGTCGCCGCGACCGTGTAGACGATCACCAGCAGCGCGAAGTCCGCCGCCGTGACGCCGACGTTCAGCACCAGCTGCGCCGTCCCGAGCCCGGCGGCGAGCACGAGCATCTGCTCGGGCATGCGCCGCCGCAACGCGATGACCAGGCACAGCAGGAAGAGCACCGGCACCAGCAGCGCCATGGAGTCGGTGCCGCCCCGGTCCTGCCCGGCGGTTCCGGCAGCGGCGGAGATCCCGAACAGGACGAGGGCCCAGAAGCCGTCGACCCTGGTCGGGTGTCTGCGAAGGAAGTCATAGAGGCGCTGCACGTAACCCAGCGTAGGGAAGCCCGATGCGTGCAGGGGTCAACCGGAGGGCCGATCCGGTCCGCGCGGGCGTACTCCGCAAGGTGGAGGCCGTGATCACCTGTACGCCTACATTGAACGAGTGGTGAACGACGGACGGTGGACGAGGTGACCGGCACGGGCCGCTGGCGCGGCTGGCAGGAGGCCATGCAGGACGCCCTGTACGGCCCGGACGCACAGCCCGACGCGCAGGCGCGGACCGGCCCGGGGGCCCATGGGGGCGCGGACGGACCGAGTGGCGCGGACGGGCCCGGGGACGCGGGCGGCCTGACCGACCGCGAGGCGAGGGCCGGGGCGGGATCGCGGGCCGGCCCGGACACGCCGCATGATCGCGGTGCTCACGCGCGGGGCGGCTTCTACCGGCGGCCCGAGGGACCGGCGGGGCACTTCCGTACGTCCGTGCACGCCTCGCCGCTCTTCGCCGAGGCCGTGGCCCAACTGCTCTGCCGGGTCGACGAGGCGCTGGGCCGGCCCGCGTCGCTCGACTTCGTCGACATGGCCGCCGGCTGCGGCGAGCTGGCCGAGGGCGTGCTGGCGGCGCTGCCCGCCGACGTCGCCGCCCGCACACGCGTGTGCGCCGTCGAGATCGCCGGCCGTCCCGAGGGCCTCGCTCCCCGGATCGCGTGGCGGTCCGAGCCGCCCCGGGAGATCACCGGACTGCTCTTCGCCAACGAATGGCTGGACAACGTCCCCCTCGACGTCGCGGAGGTCGACTCCGCGGGCGTGCCGCGCCTCGTGCTCGTCCGCGACGACGGCGCGGAGCGGCTCGGGGAGCCGGTCTCCGGTGCGCAGGCCCGGTGGCTCGCGCGATGGTGGCCGCTGCCGGGGGAGGAAGGGCTGCGGGCGGAGATCGGGCTGCCGCGGGACACGGCGTGGGCGTCCGCGGTGGCGTGCGTCGCACGCGGGCTCGCGGTGGCCGTGGACTACGCGCACCGCGCCGACGCGCGCCCGCCCTTCGGGACGCTCACCGCGTTCCGGGAGGGACGCGAGACGACGCCCGTCCCGGACGGTTCCTGCGACCTCACCGCCCACGTCGCCCTGGACGCGTGCGCGGCGGCCGCCACAGGGACGGCGCCGGCGGCGGCCACGACGAAGGCGGCCCGGTCCGTCGCGTCCCGCGCGCGGGTGCTCGCCCAGCGCGACGCGCTGCGCGCCCTGGGCGTCTCCGGGGCGCGACCCCCGCTCGCGCTCGCCGCCACGGATCCCTCGGGGTACGTGCGCGCCCTGGCGGGCGCCACCGAGGCCTCCGAGCTGACCGCCAGGGGCGGACTGGGCGACTTCGGCTGGCTGCTCCAGCCGGTGGGGATCGCGGATCCGCTCGACACCGGACCCGACCGGGAGCCCACCCCCGGCTGATTCCCGCCGGCCGCCCGGCGACCACCGCCCGGCCCCGCGCCCCTCCGGCTGTCCCGCCGCCCGGCTGTCCGCCGTCCCGCGCGCGGGCTACTTGTCGATGTCGCCCACCACGAAGAACATCGACCCCAGGATCGCCACCATGTCCGCGACCAGGGTACCGGGGAGCAGCTCGGTGAGCGCCTGGATGTTGTTGTACGACGCCGAGCGCAGCTTCAGCCGGTACGGGGTCTTCTCGCCCTTGCTGACGAGGTAGTACCCGTTGATGCCGAGAGGGTTCTCGGTCCACGCGTACGTGTGCCCCTCGGGCGCCTTCAGGACCTTCGGGAGCCGCTGGTTGATCGGGCCGGGCGGCAGGTCGACGAGGCGGTCGAGGCCGGCGTCCGCGAGGTCGAGCGCGTTGTGCGTCTGCTCCAGCAGGCACTCGAAACGCGCCAGGCAGTCCCCCTCGGTGCGGGTCACCACCTTCAGCGTGTCCTGGAGCTCCCCGTACGCCAGGTACGGCTCGTCCCTGCGCAGATCGAAGTCGACGCCCGAACCGCGCGCGATGGGACCGCTCACGCCGTACGCGTGCACGTGCTCCGGCGCGAGGACGCCCACGTCGCGGGTGCGCCCGCGGAAGATCTCGTTGCCGAGCACCAGGTCGTCGTACACGTCCATCCGGGAACGCACGGCGGCGACGGCCGCCCGCGCGCGGGAGGTCCAGCCGGCCGGCAGGTCCTCCTTGAGGCCGCCGACGCGGTTGAACATGTAGTGCATGCGGCCGCCGGAGACCTCCTCCATGACGTTCTGCAGCACCTCGCGCTCGCGGAAGGCGTAGAAGACCGGCGTGATGCCGCCCAGCTCCAGGGGGTACGAGCCGAGGAACATCAGGTGGTTGAGCACCCGGTTCAGCTCGGCGAGCAGCGTGCGCGTCCACACGGCCCGCTCGGGGACCTCCATGCCGAGCATCCGCTCCACCGCGAGGACCACGCCCAGCTCGTTGGAGAACGCCGACAGCCAGTCGTGGCGGTTGGCGAGCATCACGATCTGGCGGTAGTCGCGCGCCTCGAACAGCTTCTCCGCACCCCGGTGCATGTAGCCGATCACCGGCTCCGCGTGCCGGATGCGCTCGCCGTCCAGCACGAGCCGCAGCCGCAGCACGCCGTGCGTGGAGGGATGCTGGGGGCCGATGTTGAGCACCATGTCGGTGCTCTCCGCGGCACCGCCGATCCCGACCGTGGTCTCCGTCGTAGGAGTCATGGCGACAGTCTCCCCTACGTACGCTGGCCCCATGGAAACGGGGAGCCCGGGAAACCCGGGGGGCGGGGAGCCGGCGGCGGTCGCGCCGGATTGGAGCGGACTGCCGGCGGGTCTGCTGCGGATGCGGCGGCTGCTGCTGGTGGTGTGGCTGGGGCTCGCGGCCGTCGCGGTGGGACTGCTGCTCGGACTGCTCGTCGCTCCCGCGTGGGCGGCGTTCGCGCTGCTGCCCCTGGCGGGCATCGGCTGGGGCTGGGTGCTCCTCGGCCGCAACTGGCGCTCCTGGCGGTACGCCGAGCGGGCCGACGACCTGTTGATCAGCCGCGGCGTGCTGTGGCGGGAGGAGACGGTGGTCCCGTACGGGCGCATGCAGCTCGTCGAGGTCACCTCCGGCCCTGTCGAGCGCTTCTTCGGGCTGGCCGGCGTCCAGCTGCACACGGCGGCCGCCGCGACCGACGCGGCCATTCCGGGCCTGGACCCGGCCGAGGCGGAACGGCTCCGCGACCGGCTCACCGCCCTCGGCGAGGCACGATCGGCGGGACTGTGACGACCCCCGACGTCGGCGCCGGCGTCCCGGACGACCCGGGCAGGCCGGGCGGGCCGGGACCGGCGGTGCCCGGCGCCGCCGGGGCGGGGCGGCCCGTCATCGAGCGGCGGCTGCATCCCGTCACGCCGTTCCGGCGGGCCTGGGCGCCGATCGCGGTCCTCGTCGGGTGGGCGGTGCACGACCCGAACCAGGCGCAGGAGCAGCTGACCCGGCTGACCACGACCACCCTGCTGATCGCGCTGGCCGTCCTCGTCCCCGCGGCTTCCCTGTACGGCTTCCTGACCTGGTGGTTCACCCACTTCGCGGTGACGGACAGCGAGCTGCGCATACGCACCGGCCTGCTGTTCCGGCGCGCCGCGCACATCCGGCTGGAACGCATCCAGGCGATCGACGTCAGCCGGCCGCTGCTGGCCAGGATCGCGGGCGTCGCGAAACTGCGGCTCGACGTCGTCGGCGCCGAGAAGAAGGACGAACTGGCCTTCCTCGGCGAGGAGGACGCCCGCGCGCTGCGAGCGGAGCTGCTCGCGCGGGCGGCCGGATTCGCGCCGGAGACCGCGCACGAAGTCGGCGAGGCGCCCGCGCGCGAGCTGCTGCGCGTGCCGCCGCGCACGCTCGCGGTCGCGCTGGCGCTGACCGGCGCGACCTGGGGAACCCTGGCCGCCGCGCTCGTCGTGCCGCCGGTGCTGTGGCTGGCCACCCACAGCGTGTGGACGGTCCTGGCGACCGGCGTGCCGCTGCTCGGCGCGGCGGGCGCGGCCGGCGCCGGCCGGTTCGTCGGCGAGTACGACTGGACGGTCGGCGAGTCGCCGGACGGCCTGCGCATCGACCGCGGGCTCCTGGACCGTACGCACGAGACGGTGCCGCCGGGGCGGGTGCAGACCGTGCGCATCGTCCAGCCGCTGCTGTGGCGGCGGCCCGGCTGGGTGCGCGTCGAGCTGGACGTGGCCGGCTCCGCCAACTCCGTGCTCGTGCCGGTCGCTCCGCGCGAGGCGGCCGAAGCGGTCGTCGCGCACGTGCTGCCCGGGGTGTGCGTCCCGGCCGCGGAGTCGCTCGCGCGCCCGCCGCGACGGGCCGGGCGGTGTGCGCCGGTGTGGTGGCGGGGCTACGGAACCGCCGTCACCGACACGGTGTTCGCCGCCCGGCACGGCCTGCTGCGCAGGCGGCTGGCGCTCGTGCCGCACGCCAAGGTCCAGAGCGTACGGCTGACCCAGGGGCCCTGGCAGCGCCTCTGGCGGCTCGCGGACGTCCATGTGGACACGGGGGCCGGCAAGACCGTCACGGCCCGCCTGCGGGACGCACAGCAGGCCGCCGAGCTGCTCGGGAGCCAGGCCGAACGATCACGGACCGGGCGCAAGGACGCCCGGCCCGACCGGTGGATGACCTAGAAGGCCGCCCGGTAACGGCTCCACGACGGACCGACCGCCGTCCGGCGATGGACGGGCGGTCAGGAGACGGCGCTGCGCAGTCCCTGGAGGTCGATGTGCTCCGTCTCGTCGTGCGCGGTCAGGTCGATGACCTGGCCCACGCCGCGCGCCGCCTCGTCCGCCGGCTTGAACTCCGCCTCGGACTCGGCCTTGTGCAGCGCGAGGGCCTCCTGGCCGACGACGTCGGCGAGGTCCTCGTTCTGCACCGCCTCCAGCGCGTCGGGCTCCGCGTCGCTCTTCGTGCCGAAGAAGTCGAAGCCGCCCTCGACGGTCGGACGCCGCACCGGCTCGGCGGCCGGGACGACGGCCACGGCGGTCGGCACGGCGAAGTGCCCGGAGAGACGCTGCACGGGAGCGGCGGGACGCCGGACGACGGCGCCGGCCTCGGTCGCGGCAGCGGCAGCGGGCTCCACGGCGTGGGTGACGCCACGGCCGGGACCCGGGCCGGGATCGGGGTCCGAGTCCGGGTCGGGGTCACGGTCGGCGCCGGGGCGCGCGGTCCGTGCGCCGTCGGTCTGCCGAGCGGCCGCGGCCCGCACCGTGGTCCCTCCCGAAACGGCCGCGTCACCCGAGTCGGTCTCGTCCTCGGGGAGGACTCCCGCCCGGCTGAGGTCCGTCGCCGTCATGTCCGTCGAGGACGTCTCAGCGGAAGCGGGGACATCGGACGAGGAGGCGTCGGACGAGGCGTCGTCCGGGCGGGCTTGCCGCGCCGTCCCCCCGTCGGAGCCGGTTGCGTCGCCCTCGGTTCCGTCGTTCCCGGTTACCTCGTCGTCGGCGGCCGGGTGGGGGGCGGTCGCGCGCGTGTGCTCGTCGACCGCCCCGGGCTTCCCCTCCGCCTCGTCCTCCTGCGCGGCCTCCGCGGAAGCCACGCGCGCGGTCCCCTCGCCGGCCGCGCCCTTGGCGGGCCCCTCCGGGAGGTCGTCGCCCGGCTCGTCGTCGGACGCCTCGACGCCCGCGTCGCCGTCGGCGTCGAGCCGCGCGAGGGCCGCCTGCGCCCGCAGGAACAGCTGGGAACCCCGCGGTGAGAACACCGCCGACGTCGCGCTCCCCTCACCGGACCCGGAGGACTCGACGGACTCGACCGGCTCGGACTCCTCCGCGGACTCACCCGACGCGCCGGAGCCGGACGCCTCGGACTCCTCCGTGGCCTCGGACGCCGACGACGTCTCGGGCAGCGCTTCCCCGGCCTCCGCGACCTTCGCCGCCTCCGCCCCGGTGAGTTCCGACGGCTCGGTGGGCTCCGTGTCCTGCGGCCCGCGCGCGGCGGGCAGCGACGCGGGCGACGGAGCCGCCTCTATCTCCAGCAGGCGGCGGCCCTCCAGGGCACTGGCCCGCTCGGTCTCCGCGGTGGCGTACCGGCGCAGCAGCGCCGCGTGCTCGTTGCGCAGACCCGCCAGTTCGGCTCGCTTGGCCCGCAGCCGCTGCTCCAGCTTGACCCGCAGCTCACGCGATTCCTCGAGGTCGCTCTCCAGCTCGGCGACACGTTCCTCGAAGCGCCACTCGTCACCGGCACGCGCGCGGGTGAGGTCGGCGACCTGCTTTCCGGCCTGCACGTCCCAGTGGCGCATCACGACCGCGCCGACGATCGCCGTCGCCGCGGCGGCCGCGGCCAGCACACGGAGCGCCGTCGCCTGCGTGAACAGCCAGGGGCCGAGGGCGCAGACAAGGGAGACGCCGGCGATCGCCGAGGGGGGCAGCAGCCTGTGCAAAGGAGGGGAATGGCGGTGACGTCCTCGTGGCATGGCCAGAAACTTACCGCGCGTAGGCGATTGTTGGCGCCCCGCCCCACAAAAACACAGCCATAACGATGCCTTCACACGGCATCAGGAATCGGGACCGTCGCCGAATTCGACAAGAAGCAAGATCATTCAACGCTCGGGGAAGGGCCGCCGGCGCGCCCTTCGCACCCATTGCGGGTGCCCGCCGCGCCTGTTGCGGGCGTCCATCGCACCTGTCGCGGACGCCCGTCACGCGTGGTGTACGCGCCCATCGCGCGTGGTCTGCGCGCCCGTCGGCCCTGGTGTGGGCGGCGACCGGGCGCGCCCGCAGGGGGCCGCCGGCCCGCCGCACCGGTCGCCCCCGCCCTCACCGTCACTTCACGCAGCCGCCGCGCGCCACCGACGGACGGCGGGCGGCGCGTCGCTCAACGGTCGCTCAGGCGACCGCTGATCCACTGCAACGTCGGCGGAATCTCCCGCCGCCAGGTGTTGAAGTTGTGCCCGCCGCTTTCCAGGATGATCGACGACACCCTGGTCCTGTCGTTCGCCTTCGCCAGCTCTATGAACTTCCGCGTGGCCTTGTAGTTGGATTCTCCGACCTTGCTGCTGGTGACCAGGAGGGAGGTGGCGGGAGCGGAACGATTCTTCAGAAACCAGAGCAGATCCGACTCATTGCGCAGGGTCTTGTTCCCGTGGAAGAGGTCGCCCGTGGTCGGGTCGGTCGGTGCCTTGTAGTACGCCGACAGGCCCGCGGCCGCCGCGTAGGCCTCCGGGTGGTGCATCGCCAGCTTCAGCGCGCAGTAGCCGCCCGTGGAGTCGCCGATGATGCCCCAGTTGCTCGCCTTCTTCCCCACCCTGTAGTGGGCCGCCACGGCGTCCCGCAGGTCCTTCGCGAAGAACGTCTCGGTCTGCGGGCCGTCCGGGATGTCCACGCACTCCGTGTCCCTCGGCGGCGCCACCGTGGGCCGCATCATCACCAGGATCATCGGCTGCATGCTGCCGTCCCTGGCCAGTTGCCGGGCGGTGCGCGGGTAGTGCAGCTTGTTCACGAGCGCCTCTGCCGTGCCCGGGTACCCCGTGAGGACGACGGCCGCGGGGAACGTCCGCGTGCGGTAGGCCGGGTCGAAGTACTCCGGCGGCAGGTACACGAACGCGGGCGTGGTGATGTGCGTCGTACGCCCGGCGACGGCGACCTTCTGGACCTGCCCGGCGGCCCGCGGCCCTCCGCCGCCCCCGCCGTCCACCCGGCGCGTGTCGACGACTCTCAGCGGCCCCGCCGCCGCGCCGCCCGCGGAGTGGTCGACGACCACGCCCGGCTCCGTCTCCTGACCGAACAGGTCCGCCCAGCTGGCGTAGAAACCGAACGCCTGATTGGCGGAGAGCCCGATGGACGCGAAGAGTGCCAGTTGTGTGGCGAGCAGAAGCCCGACCCGCCCGCCGACGGCCCGCCAGCTGCGCCTGGCCAGCCGCGGCCACAGCCAGACCGTGCCGACGAACAGCAGCAAGGCGAACAGCACTGACAGCAGCAGCACTTTGTTGCTCGTGAGACCCATGCGGTGGTTTCCTGCCTGCTCTCCGTCCGGGACCACACCCGCTCCCCCGACTCCTTCGCGAGGGCTTGTCCCGGATTTTCCTTCGCCTTTTCAGTGGCTTTGGCGAGACGAGTGAACCTCTCTCCCCAAGACACCGTCCTAGAGGGCGCAATGTCGCCTGATGCCCGAATCGGCACCGGGTCCAAGGTCTCTCGCGGAACTACGGGATGCGATGTCTGTCACGGAAGATGCGGAAATGTCGGGCGGGGTTCCGCGCCGAACAAGCCGGGTGCGGCGGATAGTGCGAGGTCCGCGCCCTGAGGCCGTTCCCGCCCTCGTCGCGAGGGCCTGCGCCCTCGTGGGCCTGCTGGACGTCGCCGGGGGCGTCTTCCCGCGGTTCCGTCACAGCCGTATGCACTCCTTCGCCGAGGTGCTCCCGGGCTCCTTCGGGCCGTTCGCCGCCGCGCTGTCGCTCAGCGCCGGCGTCCTGCTGCTGCTGCTGGCCCACGGCCTCAAGCGCGGCAAGCGGCGCGCGTGGCGGGCGGCGGTGATGCTGCTCCCGGCCGGCGCGGTCGCCCAGTTCATGTACCGCCACTCCATCCTGGGCGCGCTCATCTCGATCGCGCTCCTGGTGCCGTTGCTGCTGCACCGCGACCAGTTCGCGGCGCTGCCCGACCCGCGCAGCCGCTGGCGCGCGCTCGCCAACTTCGTTCTCATGGGCGCCGGATCCCTCGGTCTGGGGCTGGTCATCGTCAGCGTCCACCCCAACCGCCTGATCGGCGACCCGAGCCTGGCCGATCGCATCACGCACGTCCTGTACGGCCTCTTCGGCTTCGAGGGGCCGGTGGACTACCAGGGCAACACCTCCTGGACCGTCGCCTTCTCCCTGGGCGCGCTCGGCTGGATCACCGCGGTGACCACGATCTACCTCGCCTTCCGCCCCGAGCACCCGGCCGCGCGCCTCACCGAGGAGGACGAGACCCGGCTGCGCGCCCTGCTGGTCAAGCACGGCCGCCGCGACTCCCTCGGCCACTTCGCGCTGCGCCGCGACAAGGCCGTCGTCTTCTCCCCCAGCGGCAAGGCCGCCGTCACCTACCGCGTGGTCTCCGGCGTGATGCTCGCCAGCGGCGACCCCATCGGCGACGTCGAGGCCTGGCCCGGCGCCATCGAGCGCTTCATGGACGAGGCCAAGGCCCACTCCTGGACCCCGGCCGTCATGGGCTGCTCGGAGACCGGCGGCGAGGTGTGGACCCGGGAGACCGGCCTGGACGCCCTCGAACTGGGCGACGAGGCGGTGGTGGACGTGGCGGATTTCTCCCTCGCCGGCCGCGCGATGCGCAACGTACGCCAAATGGTCAAGCGCATCGAACGCGCCGGTTACGAGACCCGGGTCCGGCGCGTGGGTGACCTCGGCGAAGCCGAACTGGAGCGCGTCCGGCGCGCCGCCGAGGACTGGCGCGGCACCGACACCGAACGCGGCTTCTCCATGGCCCTGGGCCGCATCGGCGACCCGGGCGACGGCGACTGCCTGATCGCCACCGCCCACAAGACCGACGAGGTCCCCGGCGAGTACGGCGACCTCAAGGCGATCCTGCACTTCGTGCCCTGGGGCCCCGACGGCGCCTCGCTGGACCTGATGCGCCGCGACCGCTCGGCCGACCCCGGCATGAACGAACTGCTGATCGTCGCGGCCCTCCAGGCGGCGCCGAAGTTCGACATCACGCGCGTGTCGCTGAACTTCGCGATGTTCCGCGCGGCCCTGGCCCGCGGCGAGAAGATCGGCGCGGGGCCCGTCCTGCGCGCCTGGCGCGGGCTGCTGGTCTTCCTCTCCCGCTGGTTCCAGATCGAGTCCCTGTACAAGTTCAACGCCAAGTTCCAGCCCCGCTGGGAGCCCCGCTTCGTCGTCTACCGGGCCTCCGGCGACCTTCCCCGCATCGGCTTCGCCGCCATGCAGGCAGAGGGCTTCGTCACCCTCGCCCTGCCCCTCCCCCGCTTCCTGCGCCGTCGCTCCGCACCGGCACGCGCGTGCACGCACGCGGTGGCGGACAGAGACGTGCGGGCCGCGTAACCACGGCCCCACCCTCCACCCCGGCCGGCCCCGAGACCGGCCGGGCGAAAGCCCTCCGGTCCGCCCACCGATCCGCCTCACCCGGTCCGCCCCGCCGGTCCGCCCCTCGATCCGCCTCACCCGGTCCGCCCCTCGGTCCGCCCCGCCGGTCCGGCCCTCGGGCCCGCCTCGCCGGTTCCGCCCGGGCCGCACCGCGGCAGGGCTCCCTCCTGGGCCTACGCTGAACGCATGAGCAAGCAGAGCGGACGCGGGCGCGTCGTGGGACTTCCCGAATGGGACCGCTGCGCGGTCATGGGAGTCGTCAACGTGACCCCCGACTCCTTCTCCGACGGCGGCCGCTGGTTCGACACGACGGCCGCCGTCAAACACGGTCTGCAGCTCGTCGCCGAGGGCGCGGACCTGGTCGACGTCGGCGGCGAGTCCACCCGCCCCGGCGCCACCCGCGTCGACGAGGCCGAGGAACTCCGCCGGGTCGTCCCCGTCGTCCGGGGCCTGGCCTCCGAGGGCGTCGTCGTCTCCGTCGACACCATGCGCGCCACCGTCGCCGCCCAGGCCCTCGCGGCCGGCGCCGCCCTGGTGAACGACGTCAGCGGCGGCCTGGCCGACCCGGCGATGATCCCCACCGTGGCCGACGCGGGCGCACCCTTCGTCGTTATGCACTGGCGGGGCTTCCTCGACGGCGGCAACGTCAAGGGCGTGTACGCCGACGTCGTCGGCGAAGTCGTGGACGAGCTCCGCACGCGCGTGGACGCCGTCCTGGCGGGCGGCGTCGCCCCCGACCGCATCGTCGTCGACCCGGGCCTCGGCTTCTCCAAGGAGGCCGACCACGACCTGACGCTGCTCGCCCACCTCGACCGGCTGCACGCCCTCGGGCACCCGCTGCTGGTCGCCGCCTCCCGCAAGCGGTTCCTCGGCCGCGTTCTGGCGGGCCCGCAGGGCGCTCCGCCGCCCGCGCGCGAGCGGGACGCCGCCACCGCCGCCGTGTCGGCCCTCGCGGCCCGGGCCGGCGCGTGGGCGGTCCGGGTGCACGAGGTCCGCGCCACCGCGGACGCGGTACGGGTCGCACGAGCCGTGGAAGGGGCGCGCGAGGAGACGGAAGCGCCGGGCGCAGGCGCATCCGGGCGGGCGCGGCCGGCGGCGAGCCCACCCGGCGCGGGAGGCACGCCCGACGCGCGGACCGGCTCCGCCACGCCCCGCGCAGAGGGAGCCCGGTGAGCGCCCCCCACACCGACGTCGAGCAGGTCGAAGCCGCCAACGCCGCGTTCTACGAAGCACTGGAACAGGGCGACTTCGAAGGCGTCTCCGCCCTCTGGCTCACCCCCGCCGACCTGGGCGTGGACGAGACGTACCACGACCCCGCGGACATCGGTGTCGTCTCCTGCGTCCACCCCGGCTGGCCGGTGCTCACCGGCCGGGGCGAGGTCCTCAGGTCCTACGCGCTGATCATGGCGAACACCGACTACATCCAGTTCTTCCTCACCGACGTGCACGTCTCCGTCACCGGCGACACCGCCCTGGTGACCTGCACCGAGAACATCCTCAGCGGCGGCCCCGCGCCCGAGGACGGCGAGGAGCTGGGGCCGCTCGTCGGCCAGCTGGTGGTCGCCACCAACGTGTTCCGCCGCACCCCGGACGGCTGGAAGCTGTGGTCGCACCACGCCTCCCCGGTGCTGGCCGAGAGCGACGACGCCGACGACTCCGCGGACGCCGGGCACCCCGAGAACGCCGACAGCCCGGGCATCCCCGACGACCTGGACGACCCCGGCGCCCCGGGGATCGACGGCACCCCTTCCTGAGCTTCCGGAGCTCTCCGAGCTTTCCGAGGCTTTCCGAGCGGATGGACCGGCCCGGACGGGGCAGCAGCCCCCCGGGATCGGCCGACAGGACGAGGAAGTGGTTGGAATCACGAACCCACGGGTAGGGGCGGCTACCGACCCGTGGGCCGCCGGGTTCCCCGGGGGAAACGCCCGGTGAACACTCCCGGCTCCGGTCCGGGCCCGCGCTGCCGGAGGCCGGGACTGTCAGTGCTCGCAGGTAGATTCGTTCGAGGCCGGGCGACCGCCCGCACCCGGTACGCACCGGCCCCAACCGACGATTGCAGGAGTGATTCGCGTGGATCGTGTCGCGCTGCGCGGCCTCAAGGCCCGCGGGTACCACGGCGTGTTCCCCAAGGAACGCGAGGAGGGCCAGACCTTCATCGTGGACCTCGTCCTGGGCCTGGACACCCGGCCGGCCGCGGCCGACGACGACCTGACGAAGACCGTGCACTACGGCATCGTCGCGGAGGAGGTCGTGGCCGTCGTCCAGGGCGAGGCCGTCGACCTCATCGAGACGCTCGCCGAGCGCATCGCCCAGGCGTGTCTGAAGCACGAAGCGGTCCAGGAGGTCGAGGTCTGCGTCCACAAGCCGGACGCGCCGATCACCGTCCCGTTCGACGACGTGACCGTCACCATCACCCGGAGCCGAGCATGACCGCGTTCTCCACCGAGGGCCAGAGCGACCCGACCGTACAGCCGGTACCCGCCTCCGTCGTCGAGCAGGTCGACGCCGCCGACACCACCCTGCACAACCCCAAACGCGCGGTGATCTCCCTCGGCTCCAACCTGGGCAACCGTCTGGAGACGCTCCAGGGGGCCATCGACGCCCTGGAGGACACCCCCGGTGTCCGCATCAAGGCCGTCTCCCCCGTGTACGAGACGGAGCCGTGGGGCGTCGAACCCGGCAGCCAGCCCTCGTACTTCAACGCGGTGGTCCTGCTGAAGACGACGCTCCCGCCCTCCTCCCTCCTGGAGCGCGCCCACGCGGTCGAGGAGGCCTTCCACCGGGTGCGGGACGAACGCTGGGGCGCCCGCACGCTGGACGTCGACATCGTCGCGTACGCCGACGTCGTCGACGACGACCCGCACCTCACCCTCCCGCATCCCCGCGCCCACCAGCGCGCCTTCGTGCTGGCCCCCTGGCACGACGTGGAGCCCGAGGCCCGGCTGCCCGGCCGGGGCGCCGTCGCCGATCTGCTCGGCGCGCTCCCCCGCGAAGGCGTCGAAGCCCGCAAGGACCTGGAACTCCACCTGCCCGACTAGTCGTTAAGGTCAAGCAGGAAGGTCAACGAGACCACTGCCCGCGAGATCTTCCCGCCGCGGGCGCGGGGGAGCTGAAGGGACACCGTGAGAGAGCTGCGCATCAGGGTGCTGATCGGCGTGTTCGCCGTGGCCGCGATCCTGTCCTGGGCGGGCGCCCGCCTGTGGAACGCGATCGGGACCCTTCCCAGCGTCCCCCTGGCCGCCCCCATCGTCCTCGCCCTGATCGCCGTGGTGCTGACGGCCACGGCGCTCTCGCTGCGCGCCCGCCTCAAGGCCCAGCGCGAGCGCCGCCCCGAGGCCAAGGGCGTCGACCCCCTGATGGCGGCGCGGGCGGTGGTCTTCGGTCAGTCCAGCGCCCTCGTCGCCGCGCTCGTCTCCGGCATGTACGGGGGCACGGGCGTCTTCCTGCTGGAGTCCCTCGACATCCCCGCCCGCCGTGACCAGGCCATCTACGCCGGCTTCTCGGTCCTGGCCGGCATCGCGGTCATAGCGGCGGCCATCTTCCTGGAGCGCGTCTGCCGGCTCCCGGAGGACGACGACCACGAGAACGGCGCGGCCACGGCGGCCTGAGCCGCCCACCGCGCCGTTCCCCGCCCGCCGTTGCCGGGCCGCCCGTTCCTGGCCCGCCCGCGGCCCGTTCGTCACCCGCCGTTGCGGGGCCCGCCGTTCCTGCGTCGTCTGCGGCCCGTTCGTCGCCCGCCGTTCCTGCGCCGCCCGCGGCTTGTTCCCCGCCTGCGGCCCTTCCCCGCCCACGGCCCGATCCTGGGCCGCCTGCGGCCCTTCCCGGCCTCACCGGCCGGTCGGGGCGCCGTCAGCGCGCCAGGATCAGGCTCATTGCCTCGGCGCGGGTCGTGGCGTCCCTGAGCTGCCCGCGCACCGCGGACGTCGTGGTCTTGGCACCGGGCTTGCGGATCCCCCGCACCGACATGCACATGTGCTCGGCCTCGATGACGACGATGACGCCACGGGCTTCGAGGATCCGCATCAGGGAGTCCGCAACCTGGGTGGTGAGACGTTCCTGCACCTGGAGGCGGCGCGCGAACACCTCGACCAGCCGCGCCAGCTTGGACAGGCCCGTGATCTTGCCGGACTCCGCGGGGATGTAGCCCACGTGCGCGACGCCGTGGAACGGCAGCATGTGGTGCTCGCACAGGGAGACGATCTCGATGTCCTTGACGAGCACCATCTCGTCGTGGCCGAGATCGAACGTCGTCGTCAGGACGTCCTCGGGCGTCTGGGTCAGGCCCGCCAGCAGTTCCCGGTAGGCCCGTGCCACGCGTGCCGGCGTCTCGCGCAGGCCCTCGCGCTCCGGGTCCTCGCCGACCGCGATCAGCAGTTCGCGTACGGCGTTCTCGGCACGCTTCTCGTCGAACTCGCCGATGGAGCCGTCGCCGTCCAGCGTCACGGGGTCGGTCATGGGGGCCTCGTTCCTGTGCGGGTCGCTCGGGTGGGTGCGCACCTCATCTGCGAGCCTACGAAATCGGTCATACGGAAAACGCCGCGCCCCCCAGGCTAGAACCTGGGGGGCGCGGCATCCATTCCGGGCCTGGTGGGGCCTGCCGGAGCCGGATCAGCTCTCGGGGCGGTCCTCCGGGCTGGGCTCGGCCACGGGGCCGGTCTCCACCGCGGTGGACTTCGCGGTCGAGATCGCCTGCGTCGCGCCGTTGGCGCCGTTCGTCAGTGCCAGCTCCCGGGGGGAGAGCACCGGCGGGCGGGTGGACGGCGTACGCCGCGAGGAGCCGGTCCAGGCGGGCCGTGCCGGACGCTTGACGATGGCGGAGAAGATCTCGGCGATCTCCTCCTTGTTCAGCGTCTCCTTCTCGAGCAGCCGCAGTACGAGGTTGTCGAGGACGTCGCGGTTCTCGACCAGGATCTCCCAGGCCTCGTTGTGCGCGTTCTCGATCAGCTTCTTGACTTCCTCGTCCACCAGGGCGGCGACCTCTTCCGAGTAGTCGCGCTGGTGAGCCATCTCACGGCCGAGGAACGGCTCGGTGTTGTCGCCGCCGAACTTGATCGCGCCAAGCCGCTCGGTCATGCCGTACTGGGTGACCATCGCCCGTGCGGTGGCCGTGGCCTTCTCGATGTCGTTCGCCGCGCCCGTGGTGGGGTCGTGGAAGACGAGTTCCTCCGCCGCGCGCCCGCCCAGCATGTAGGCCAGCTGGTCGAGCATCTCGTTGCGGGTGGTGGAGTACTTGTCCTCGTCGGGGAGGACCATCGTGTAGCCCAGGGCACGGCCTCGGGAGAGGATCGTGATCTTGTGGACCGGGTCGGAGTTCGGCGAGGCCGCCGCGACCAGGGCGTGTCCGCCCTCGTGGTACGCGGTGATCTTCTTCTCCTTGTCCGACATGATCCGGGTCCGCTTCTGCGGGCCCGCGACCACGCGGTCGATCGCCTCGTCCAGCATGTGGTTGTCGATCAGCTTCAGGTCCGAACGGGCCGTCAGCAGCGCGGCCTCGTTCAGCACGTTGGAGAGATCGGCACCCGTGAAGCCGGGGGTGCGGCGGGCGACCGCGGCCAGGTCGACGTCGGGCGCGACCGGCTTGCCCTTCTGGTGAACCTTGAGGATCTCCAGACGCCCCTGCATGTCCGGACGGTCGACCGCGATCTGGCGGTCGAAGCGGCCGGGGCGCAGCAGCGCGGGGTCGAGGATGTCGGGCCGGTTCGTGGCGGCGATGAGGATCACGCCGCCCTTCACGTCGAAGCCGTCCATCTCGACGAGCAGCTGGTTCAGGGTCTGCTCGCGCTCGTCGTGACCGCCGCCGAGGCCGGCGCCGCGATGGCGGCCGACCGCGTCGATCTCGTCGACGAAGACGATCGCCGGGGCGTTCGCCTTGGCCTGTTCGAAGAGGTCACGCACCCGGGAGGCGCCGACGCCGACGAACATCTCGACGAAGTCGGAGCCGGAGATCGAGTAGAAGGGGACGCCCGCCTCGCCGGCGACGGCGCGTGCGAGCAGGGTCTTGCCGGTGCCGGGCGGCCCGTACAGGAGCACGCCCTTGGGGATCTTGGCGCCGACGGCCTGGAACTTCGCCGGTTCCTGGAGGAACTCCTTGATCTCGTGGAGTTCCTCGACGGCTTCGTCCGACCCGGCGACGTCGGCGAACGTCGTCTTCGGGGTGTCCTTGGTGATGAGCTTGGCCTTGGACTTCCCGAAGTTCATGACCCGGGAGCCGCCGCCCTGCATCTGGTTCATCAGGAACAGGAAGACGACCACGATGAGGACGAAGGGGAGCAGGGACAGCAGGATCGAGACGAAGGCGTTCTGCTTCGTCGGCGAGACCGTGTAGCCGTCCGGAATCTGCTTGTCCTGGTACTTGGTCTGCAGCGTGTTGGCGATCGTCACGCCCTGATCGCCGATGTAGCTCGCCTGGATCTTCGAGCTGCCCTTGATCTTCACGCCGTCTTTGAGCGTGGCCTTGACGGTCTGCTCGTCACCGGTGGTGAGCTTGGCCGACTCGACCTTGTTGTCGTTGATCGCTGCAATGACCTGGCCGGTGTCCACCGTCTTGTAGCCGCCGGACGAGCCGACGACCTGCATCAACACGACCACGGCAAGGACGGCCAGCACGATCCACATGACCGGCCCACGGAAGTATCGCTTCACGTCCATCCATACGGAGCGGTGTCGCCCCGTCCCTCCTGCCATAGTGAGTTTGATAAGACAGTTCTTCTGACGGTACCCCAGCTTCGTCGCGCAAAGCCGCACGGAACGGCTGGCACACCCGTCTGCATGCTCCAACGGTGCGAGGCCCGCCGGGGTTCCCGATCTTCCCTGCGGGCTTGCGCCCTTCGGGTCTCAGCCGCCGTAGACGTGGGGCGCGAGCGTCCCCACGAACGGGAGGTTGCGGTACTTCTCGGCGTAGTCCAGGCCGTAGCCGACGACGAACTCGTTGGGGATGTCGAACCCGACCCACTCGACGTCGATGGCGACCTTGGCGGCCTCGGGCTTGCGCAGCAGCGTGCACACCTTCAGGGAGGCGGGCTCGCGCGAGCCGAGGTTCGACAGCAGCCAGGACAGGGTCAGGCCGGAGTCGATGATGTCCTCGACGATCAGGACGTGCTTGCCCTTGATGTCGGTGTCGAGGTCCTTGAGGATCCGCACCACTCCGGAGGACTGGGTGCCCGCCCCGTAGGACGACACGGCCATCCAGTCCATGGTGACGGGGGTGGACAGGGCCCGGGCGAGGTCGGCCATGACCATCACCGCGCCCTTGAGGACACCGACGATGAGCAGGTCCTTGCCCGCGTACTCCGCGTCGATCTCCGCGGCCAGAGCGGCCAGCTTCGCGTCGATCTCTTCCTTGGTGATGAGCACCTCTTTGAGGTCGGTGCCCATGTCTTTCGCGTCCACCCGCATCCTTCGGTCGTCCCACCGGCCGCCGGGACCGCCCACGACCACGTAAGCGGTCCTGCCGGAGGCCCGGATTCAGCCTTGCCGAATCACCAGTCTGCCACCCTGGCGCTGGGCGACGACTTTGCCCGGGAGATTGATGACCCCCTGGCCGCGCCAGCCGGTGATCAGCCGGTCGACCTCTTCGATGTGCCGGGCGAAGAGCGAACCGGCGGGAGCGCCCGCCTCGATCGCGGCGCGGCGCAGGATCCGGCGGCGCACCGCGGGCGGCAGGGCGTAGAGCTTGGCGCACTCCAGGAGGCCGGCCGCGTCGCGTACGGAGGACTCGGCCTGGCCGGCCCAGGCGTCGAGGGCGTCGGCGTCGTCGCGGGAGAGCTGGGCCGTGCGGGCCAGGGCTTCGACGACGCCCTTGCCGAGGGCCTTCTCCAGCGCGGGCAGGCCCTCGTGGCGCAGCCGGGAGCGGGTGTAGGCCGGGTCGGCGTTGTGCGGGTCGTCCCAGACGGGCAGGGACTGGACCATGCAGGCCTTGCGGGCCGTCTGCCGGTCCAGTTGGAGGAAGGGGCGCCGGTAGCGGCGGGCGGCGCCCGGACGTCCGGAGACGGCGGCCATGCCGGACAGGGAGCGGATGCCGGAGCCGCGGGCGAGGCCGAGCAGGACGGTCTCGGCCTGGTCGTCGCGGGTGTGGCCGAGCAGGACGGCGGTGGCGCCGTGGGCTTCGGCGGCGGCGTCGAGGGCGGCGTAGCGCGCGTCGCGGGCGGCGGCTTCGGGGCCGCCTTCGCGGCCGACGGCGACGGCGGTGGACTCGACGGGATCGAGGCCGAGTTCGCGCAGTCGCAGGACGACTTCCGCGGCGCGCAGGTCGGATCCGGGTTGCAGGCCGTGGTCGACGGTGACGCCGCCGGCGCGGACGCCGAGGCGGGGGGCCTCGAAGGCGAGGGCGGAGGCGAGCGCCATGGAGTCGGCGCCGCCGGAGCACGCCACGAGCACGAGCGGCGGGTTCGGGCGCTCGTGCGGGTCGGTTTCGGGGGCGGGGTGGTCGTTGAGGATGTCGTGAAGTACGCGGCGGACCGCCAGGCGTATCGCCGCGACCGCAGGATGGGGACCCATTGTCCGGTTCCCTTCATGAAGTTTTCGGGGGTTGGCACGGGATTCGGTCACTCAGAGTGTGTAGATGGTGACAGAACCGTGGCGTTCCCCGAGCATTGCACGCCTACCGAGGGCTCACGGTCCCTCGGACGGGTGATTGCGGGGGCGTTCTCCTGCCGGCGGCCGGAATCGGTTCCCGCGCGTGCCCGCGGTTCACGACTCGGCCTTGCGGTGCACCCGCGCGACCCACTCGGCCGGTTGGGCGATCTCGGCCTTGGTCGGAAGTGTGTTCGGGGAGGTCCACACGCGGTTGAAGCCGTCCATGCCGACCTCGTTGACGACGGCCCTCACGAAGCGTTCGCCGTCCCGGTACTGCTTGAGCTTGGCGTCCAGGCCGAGGAGGCGGCGCAGGGCGATGTCGAGCCGGGAGGCTCCCTTGGCGCGGCGCTGCTGGAACTTCTCGCGGATCTCGGCGACGGTCGCGACGACTTCGGGGCCGACGCCGTCCATGACGAAGTCGGCGTGGCCCTCCAGGAGGGACATCACGGCGGTGAGGCGGGCGAGGATCTCGCGCTGGGCGGGCGTCTGCACGAGTTCGACGAGGGAGCGGCCGCCGTCGTCCTCCTCGCCCTCCGGGCGGCCCCCGGCGAGGGACTGGGCGGCTTCCCGGACGCGTTCCAGGAACGTCATGGGGTCGACGTCGGTCTCGCCCAGGAACGACTGGATCTCGCCCTCCAGGTGGTCGCGCAGCCAGGGCACCGCCGAGAACTGCGTGCGGTGCGTCTCCTCGTGGAGGCACACCCAGAGGCGGAAGTCGTGCGGGTCGACGTCGAGTTCGCGTTCCACGTGGACGATGTTCGGCGCGACGAGCAGCAGGCGGCCGCCGCCGTTCGCGCCGGCCGGGAGTTCGCGGGTGGCGGGGGCGAACGTCTCGTACTGGCCGAGGACACGGGACGACAGGAACGACAGCAGCATGCCGAGTTCGACGCCGGTGACCTTGCCGCCGACCGCGCCGAGGACCGCGCCGCCGGGGCTGTTGCCGCGGCGTTCCTGCATCTTCTCCAGCAGGGGCTTGAGGATCTCCCGGAAGCCCGCGACGTTGGCCCGCACCCAGCCGGGGCGGTCGACGACGAGGACGGGCGTGTCGTGGACGCCGTCGGTGGCCATCCGGGTGAAGCCGCGCACGTGCTGCTCCGAGGCCTTGGCGTGCCGGCGCAGTTCCGCGACGACGGCACGCGCCTCGTCGCGGCTGACCTCCGGTCCCGGCCGTACGAGCCGGGTCGCGGTCGCCACCGCGAGATTCCAGTCGACCATCCCCGATGAGGCAGCGCCGCCGATGCTCGTCATGCGTCAACCGTACGTGAGCGGCGTCGGGGAGGGCAGGCCGCGGGAGGCCGGTCAGGGAGATGTCAGGGTCGGCCCCGAGGGCGACCGGGGGCGGCTCGGGGCCGGCGGGCTCAGCGGCAGCCGCATCCGGCCAGTGCCGTGGCCGCCCGGTCCAACGCGCTCTGGGCGGCCCCCGGGTCGGTCGTGCCGCCGGCCATGAGGGCGAAGGCGAGCAGCCGGCCGTCCTGGTCGACGACGGTCCCGGCAAGGGTGTTGACGCCGCTCAGGGTGCCGGTCTTGGCGCGGACGACGCCGGCGGCTCCGTCGGTGTAGCGGCTGGTGAGGGTGCCGGTGAAGCCGGCGACCGGGAGGCCGGTGAGGACGGGCCGCAGGTCGGGGCGGCGGGGGTCGCCGGCCTCGACCAGGAGGGCGGTCAGCAGGTTCGCGGTGAGTCGGTCCTGCCGGTCGAGGCCGCTGCCGTCCTTGAAGCGGGCGCCGGCCATGGGCAGTCCGAGCTTCTTCAGCTGGGCGTGGACCGCCTTGCCGCCGCCGGCGAAGTCGGCGCGCACGCCCGTGGCGACGGCGGTCTGGCGGGCGAGGGCCTCGGCGATGTCGTTGTCGCTGTTGGTGAGCATCCGCTCGACGAGGGCGGTCAGCGGGGGCGAGGTGACCGTCGCGAGGCTCTGCGCGCGCGTGGTGGCCTTGGAGGGGCCGGGGGACGTGGTCGTCACGCCGGCGGCCTCGAGGAGCGCCGCGAAGGTGGCGGTGGCGTCGGCGGCCGGGTCGTCGACGCGGGCCGCCGGGCCGCTGTCGGAGTCGTCGGTGCGGCCCTCGTCGGCGCTCAGGGCGGTGACGGGGGCGAGGTTGGGGTTGACCCCGATGGGGTGAATCCGCGAACCGGCGTACAGGGTCGTGTCGTAGGAGAGCGTGATGCGGGTGAGGCCGCGCTTCTTCAGGGCGGCCGCGGTGGAGGCGGCCAGCGTGCGCAGGCTCGCCCAGCCGCGGGCGTCGGCGCGGGCCGTGAGGGTGGGGTCGCCGCCGCCGACGAGGACGAGTTCCCGGGTGTCGGGTTCCAGCACGGCACGCGTGGTGAAGCGGTGTTCGCCGCCCATCGCGGAGAGCGCGGCGACCGCGGTGGCGATCTTGGTGGTGGAGGCGGGGGTGAGCGCACGGCCGGCTCCGGCGCCGTAGAGGCGCTTGCCGGTGGCCACGTCGACGACCGCGGCGGCGTGCTGGGCGCCGAGGGCCGGATCGCCCAGGAGGGGCCCCAGGACGCCCGTGAGGCCCGTGACGCTCGGGAGGGTGCCGGGGGCGGACTTCACGGCGGCGCCGGCCTCCGCGGCGCCGCCGAGGGCGGTGAGGACGGACGCCGCGCTGGGGGCGGGCCGGGGCGCTCCGGCCGCCCTGTCGGAGGTACCGGACGTACCGGACGCACCCGATGAATAGGATCTGCCGGACGAATCGTCCGGGCGTCCGTGATCTGTGCCACCCGGCCGTTCCAGGGCGGCGGCCCGGTCCCGCTCGGCCGTACGCTGACCGCTGGAGTCCCAGGGCCCGACGGCGGTCACCACGACGGCGGTCAGCGCCAGCCCGGCGGTCGCCGCACCCGCGGTGTACTGCCAGGACCTGGCCTGCGGACCGGCCTTCGTGATCCGCGCGAGCTGCGGTCGCGCCGCCCGCGCGAGTCGCGCGACCTGCGGCTTCGCGGTCGCGGCCACGTGCGCGAGGCGGGGCCGTACGATCCTTGCGGCCCGTGCCAGACGCGGTCGTACGGCGTTCCCGATCCGCACCACGTGCGGTCTCGCGGCCCGCCAAGGCCTCAGCTCTGGCACGACCACCAGCCCCTTTCGCGATCACACACCTGCGTGAGGGACACTTAACCACCAGAACTATGTGTTGATCATGGAGGAGCCACCGGTGGAGTTCGACGTCACGATCGAGATCCCGAAGGGTTCGCGGAACAAGTACGAGGTGGACCACGAGACCGGTCGGATCCGCCTGGACCGTCGACTCTTCACCTCGACCGCCTACCCGACCGACTACGGCTTCGTCGAGAACACTCTCGGCGAGGACGGCGACCCGCTGGACGCGCTGGTCATCCTGGACGAGCCGACCTTCCCGGGCTGCCTCATCCGCTGCCGCGCGATCGGCATGTTCCGGATGACCGACGAGGCCGGCGGCGACGACAAGCTGCTCTGCGTCCCGTCGACCGACCCGCGTGTGGAGCACCTGCGCGACATCCACCACGTGTCGGAGTTCGACCGCCTGGAGATCCAGCACTTCTTCGAGGTCTACAAGGACCTGGAGCCCGGCAAGTCCGTCGAGGGCGCCGACTGGGTCGGCCGCACCGACGCCGAGGCCGAGATCGAGCGGTCCTACAAGCGCTTCAAGGACCAGGGCGGTCACTGAGACGTTCGCGAGTGTGAAACGCCTGCGCTGAGGTAGGTGAAGGGCTGCACGCATGCGCGTGCGGCCCTTTCGCGTGTCTGTGCGCATACTGAGGCCAACGGAAGGTGTCGTTCCAGGGAGCGTTGCTGAGTGTCGGAGGCGGAGGACCGCAAGCCGCAGTCGGACGAGGCGAGGAGTGCCTTCGACCCGGAGATCACGTCCGAGTTCGCGATCCCGGCGGGAATGGCCGTCGCCAGACCCGGGGGCGAACCGGAGACCACGTCGGAGTTCGCCGTCCCGGCGGGGCTGGACGTGGCCCAGCCGGCCGCCGGCGAGGGCGAGGGGTCGGCGTTCAGTCCGCCCAGCACGTACAGCGCACGGCAGGCCCCGGTCGCCTTCACGCCGGCCGGCGGCGTCCCGGTGGTGAGCCTGATCAAGGACCTGCCCTGGCAGGACCGGATGCGCACCATGCTGCGGATGCCGGTGGCCGAACGGCCCGCTCCCGAGCCGGGGCCGAAGACGGCGGAGGAGGAGGGCCCGGCCGTCCCCAGGGTGCTCGACCTGACGCTGCGCATCGGCGAGTTGCTGCTGGCGGGCGGGGAGGGCGCCGAGGACGTGGAGGCCGCGATGTTCGCGGTGTGCCGCTCCTACGGCCTCGACCGCTGCGAGCCGAACGTCACCTTCACCCTGCTGTCGATCTCCTACCAGCCGTCCCTGGTGGAGGACCCGGTGACGGCGTCACGGACGGTACGCCGCCGCGGCACCGACTACACGCGCCTGGCGGCCGTCTTCCGGCTCGTGGACGACCTGAGCGACGCGGAGAGCCATCTCTCGCTGGAGGAGGCCTACCGCCGCCTCGCGGAGATGCGCCGCAACCGGCACCCCTACCCGACCTGGGTGCTGACCTCGGCGAGCGGACTGCTCGCGGGCGCGGCCTCGGTGCTGGTCGGCGGCGACCTCGTCGTGTTCGTGGCGGCCATGCTCGGGGCGATGCTCGGCGACCGGCTGGCGTGGCTGTGCGCGGGGCGCGGGCTGCCGGAGTTCTACCAGTTCCTGGTGGCGGCGATGCCCCCGGCCGCGATCGGCATCGCGCTGACGCTGTCCCACGTCGACGTGAAGGCGTCCGCCGTCATCACCGGTGGACTGTTCGCGCTGCTGCCCGGGCGGGCGCTGGTGGCGGGCGTCCAGGACGGCCTGACGGGCTTCTACATCACCGCGGCGGCGCGGCTGCTGGAGGTCATGTACTTCTTCGTGGGCATCGTGGCCGGGGTGCTGGTGATGCTGTACGTCGGGGTCCAGCTCGGCGCGCATCTCAATCCCGACGCGGCCCTGGGCGTCACGAAGCGGCCGCTGTGGCAGATCGGCGCGTCGATGCTGCTGTCCCTGACGTTCGCGGTGCTGTTGCAGCAGGAGCGGTCCACCGTGGTCGCCGTGACCCTCAACGGCGGCGTCGCCTGGTCGGTGTACGGGGCGATGCACTACACCGGCGAGATCTCGCCCGTCGCGTCCACGGCCGTCGCGGCCGGGGTGGTCGGCCTGTTCGGGCAGCTGCTGGCGCGCTACCGGTTCGCCTCCGCGCTGCCGTACACGACGGCCGCGATCGGGCCGCTGCTGCCGGGTTCGGCGACCTACTTCGGGCTGCTGGCCATCGCGCAGAGCAAGGTGGACGCGGGACTGGTGTCGATCACCAAGGCGGCGGCGCTGGCGATGGCCATCGCGATCGGGGTGAACCTCGGGTCCGAGGTGTCCCGGATGTTCCTGCGGATCGGTTCCCAGGAGAAGCGGCGGGCCGCCAAGCGGACGAGGGGCTTCTGAGCCCCTCGTCCCGCCGCTAGTGACCCTGGTCGTCGTAGGGGTACGGGCCGTGGTGGCCGTGGTGGCCGGAGCCGTTGGGCTGAGCGCCGTACGGCTGTTCCTGCGGCTGCGGCTGGGCCTGCTGCGGCTGCTGCGGCTGCTGCGGCCAGTCGTCCTGGGCGTGCCGCTGCCGCTGCCGCTGCGGGTACGCCTGCTGCTGCGGGTACTGCTGCTGCGCGCCGTAGTGGTCGTCCTGCCGGCCCTGGTGCCCGAAGTCCTGCCCTTGGGCCTGCTGCCCGTAGTTCTGTTGGCCGTAGTTCTGCTGCCCGTGGGGCTGCTGCTGGCCGTAGTTCTGCTGACCGTGGGGCTGCTGCTGGCCGTAGTTCTGCTGACCGTGGGGCTGCTGCTGGCCGTAGTTCTGCTGACCGTGGGGCTGCTGGCCCTGGCCCCCGTACTGGTCGCCGTACGGGTACTGCTGGTCGTGCCCGTCGATCCGGCGCAGCTGCGTGGTCGCGTCGTCCATGACGGGGAGCTGCTGCTGGGGCCCGTGCTGCTGCTCGGGGGCCGGCGCCGGGGTCCGCGAGGCGCTCTTCTTCGACTTCGAGCGGGCCCTCAGGAACTCGATGGCGATCGGGATCACGGAGAGCAGCACGATCAGGATGAGCATCGCTTCGATGTTCTTCTTGACGAAGTCGATGTTGCCCAGCCAGGAGCCGAGCAGGGTGACGCCCGCGCCCCACAGGACGCCGCCGATGACGTTGAAGGTCAGGAAGGAGCGGTACCGCATGCCGCTGACGCCGGCGATGATCGGCGTGAAGGTGCGCACGATGGGCACGAAGCGGGCCAGGATCAGCGACTTCGGGCCGTGCTTCTCGAAGAACTCGTGCGCCTTGGTGATGTTCTCCTGTTTGAAGAGCCGGGAGTCCGGCCGGTTGAAGAGCGACGGCCCGACCTTCTTGCCGAACATGTAGCCCGCCTGGTCCCCCAGGATCGCGGCGGTGCAGATCAGCGCGACCGCGCCCCACAGCGGGAAGTCCAGCTGGTTGGACGTGATCAGCAGCCCGGCGGTGAACAGCAGCGAGTCACCCGGCAGGAAGAACCCGATCAGCAGGCCGGACTCGGCGAAGACGATCAGCAACAGGCCCCAGATGCCGAAGTTGTCGAGCAGGTAGTCGGGGTCCAGCCAGCTCGGTCCGAGGGCGATCGTCGTCACGCTTCCGGGCTCCTGACGGGGGTGGGGGAAGTGCAGCGTCCATGCTGCGGCCGCACAAAGCTATCAACGCACCGCGCGGACCCCAGGTTCCACGGGCGTCCTCGGGATGCGCCGTGCGCGTGCCGGGGCGAAGCTGTGAGCCATGGGTATCGAGGATTACGGCGGCGGGCAGGGCCCCCAGTCGGACGTGCTGGTCGTCACGACGAACGACGTGCCCGGGTTCCGGGTGCAGCAGGTCATCGGCGAGGTCTTCGGGCTGACCGTGCGCTCACGGCATCTGGGCAGCCAGATCGGCGCCGGTCTGAAGTCGATGATCGGCGGTGAGCTGAAGGGGCTGACCAAGACCCTGGTGGAGACCCGCAACCAGGCGATGGAACGACTGGTGGAGCAGGCACGCGCGCGGGGAGCCAACGGCGTGCTGATGTTCCGCTTCGACGTGACGGAGGCGGCCGACGTGGGCACCGAGGTGTGCGCCTACGGCACCGCCGTGGTCCTGGCCCGGGAGTAGCCCCGGACCGGGACCGGGACGGCCGGGCCGTGGCTCACCCCGCGTGCCGGGCCGCGTTCGCCAGGATCGCCTCCCTGAGGTGCTCGGCGAGGCCGGGGCGCATGGCGTCGTAGAACGCCTTGAAGCGCTCGTCGGAGACGTACATCTCGCCCAGGCACACGTGCATCTCATAGGGGCAGTCGTAGTACCAGGCGGTGATGTGCCGCCGGTGTTCCTCGGCCAGGTCCATGGCCGCCTCGCCGGCGGGCCGCTCCCCCGCGGCCACCAGGGCGGCGTAGCGCCCGCTCCAGTCGTCGACCTCGGCCTGCAGGCGCTTCCAGTCGTCTTTGGTGTAGCGGGCGGCGCGGCGCTGCGACTCGGCGTACGCCTCCGTGCCGCCCCAGCGCTGTTCCGCCTCCTCGGCGTACTGACCGGGGTCCTTGTCGCCGAAGACCTCGAACCGTTCCTCGGGTGTGAGGTTGATGCCCATCTTGCGTGCCTCCATGGCGTGTTCCACGGCCGCGGCCATCTTCTGGAGCCTCTCGATCCGTGCGGTGAGCAACTCGTGCTGGCGGCGCAGGTGCGCGCGCGGGTCGGCCGCCGGATCGTCGAGCAGGGCCGCGACCTCTTCGAGCGGGAAGCCCAGCTCGCGGTAGAACAGGATCTGCTGCAACCGGTCGAGGTCGGCCTCGTCGTAGCGCCGGTGACCCGCGTGGCTGCGCCCGCCGGGGACGAGCAGGCCGATGTCGTCGTAGTGGTGCAGTGTGCGCACCGTGACACCGGCGAATCCGGCGACCTGTCCTACCGAGTAGCTCACTTCGTGCGCTCCCTTCCCTGTACGCGCTCCACGGTGCTGCCTCACGCCGCGTGAGGTGCAAGCGGGATGCCCCGCAGGCGTCCGCGTTCCGGATGTCATGTCCGTTTCGTCCGCTTATCGTGAGCCCGTGGCTCAGGACACCTCGCAGCGTTCGCCCGCCTCCGCGGCGACGCCGGCGCGCGCCCTGCTGCCGTTGATCCTGCCCGCTCTGCTGGTCGGGGTGCTGGCGTCGGTGCTGCTCCTGCTGGTGGAGGGGGTGGCCGAGCGGCTGGAGCACGTGCTGTGGGCCACGCTTCCGGACGCGCTGGACGTGGGCCGCTACTCGGTGCTGTGGATACTCGTCGTCCTCACCGCGACCGGCGTGGCGGTGGGGCTGGTGGTGTGGAAGGCGCCGGGACACGCGGGACCCGATCCGGCGACGATGGGGCTGGACGCGCCCGTGCTGCCCCCGGCGGTGCTGCCCGGACTGGTCGTGGCGACGGCGCTGATGCTGGCGGGCGGCCCGAGCCTGGGCCCGGAGAACCCGATCATCGCCGTCAACGTGGGACTGGCCGTCTGGCTGGGCCGCCGGGCGGCGCCGCGGGCGCCGGGCGCCCTGTGGGCGGTCCTCGCCGAGGCGGCGACCGTCGGCGCGCTGTTCGGCACGCCCGTCGCGGCGGCGCTGCTGATCTCCGAGGCGCTGGCCGGGCGGCAGAGCGAGGGGCCGCTGTGGGACCACGTGTTCCCTCCGCTGGTCGCCGCGTCGGCCGGCTCGATGACGACCACCCTGGTGGCGCATCCGGCCTTCGACCTGGGCCTGCCCGGACTCGACCGGCCGGGCTGGGGCGATCTGCTGGCGGCGCTCGTGATCGCCTCGGCGGGCGCGCTGCTGACCCTGTGCGCCGTCCGCGCCTTCCCGTACGTCCACGGCGTGTTCACGCGGTTGCGGCACCCGATGCTGATGCTGCCGCTCGGCGGCGTCGTCCTGGGCCTGCTGGGGGCGCTGGGCGGCCATCTGACGCTCTTCAAGGGGCTGGACGAGGTCGGGGAGCTCGCGGCCGATCCGGAGGGCTGGACGGCCGGTCAGTTCGCCACGATGACGGTGGTGAAGCTGGCCGCGCTGCTCGTCGCCGCGTCCTGCGGTTTCCGCGGCGGCCGGATCTTCCCGGCCGTGTTCGTGGGCACCGCGTTCGGTCTCACCGCCCACGCGCTCGTCTCCGGCGTCCATCCCTCGGTGGGCGTGGCGGCCGGGGTGCTGGGCGTGCTCCTGGCCATCACCCGGCAGGGCTGGGTGAGTCTCTTCGTCGCCGCCGTCCTGGTGGCCTCGGCGTCGATCATCGCCCTGTTGTGCATCGCCACGCTGCCTGCCTGGCTGCTGGTGACGGGGCGGCCGCAGATGCAGTTGCGCGCGGACGGAACTCCGGTCCGCTGACACCCGTTCGACCCATCAGGAGGCATTCATGCCGTTGCACAAAGGGCCCCGGAAGCCCGACGAGCGCCCACTGTCCGTCAATCCCTTCTACGGCGAGGCCGATCCGGTCAGCGGGATGATCGAGGCGCCTCCCAAGCACCGTCTGCCGGACGGCCCCACGCCCCCGTCCACGGCGTACCAGCTGGTGCGCGACGAACTCATGCTGGACGGCAACGCGCGCCTGAACCTGGCCACCTTCGTGACCACGTGGATGGAGCCGCAGGCCGGCGTCCTGATGGCGGAGTGCCGCGACAAGAACATGATCGACAAGGACGAGTACCCGCGCACCGCCGAACTGGAGCGGCGCTGTGTGGCGATGCTCGCCGACCTGTGGAACGCGCCCGACCCCTCGGCGGCCGTGGGCTGTTCGACGACCGGGTCGAGCGAGGCATGCATGCTCGCCGGGATGGCGCTGAAGCGGCGGTGGGCGCGGCGCAACGCCGACCGCTACCCGGGCGCGCGGCCGAACCTCGTGATGGGCATCAACGTCCAGGTCTGCTGGGAGAAGTTCTGCAACTTCTGGGAGGTCGAGGCCCGGCTGGTCCCCATGGAGGGGGAGCGTTTCCACCTGGACCCGCAGCTCGCGGCCGAGCTGTGCGACGAGAACACCATCGGGGTCGTCGGCATCCTCGGCTCCACCTTCGACGGGTCCTACGAGCCGATCGCCGAGCTGTGCGCGGCGCTGGACGCGCTCCAGGAGCGCACCGGCCTGGACGTTCCGGTGCACGTCGACGGCGCGTCCGGCGCGATGATCGCCCCCTTCCTCGACGAGGACCTGGTGTGGGACTTCCGCCTCCCGCGCGTGGCGTCCATCAACACCTCGGGGCACAAGTACGGCCTGGTCTACCCGGGCGTCGGCTGGGCGCTGTGGCGCGACAAGGAGGCCCTGCCGGAGGAGCTGGTGTTCCGCGTGAACTACCTGGGCGGCGACATGCCCACGTTCGCGCTCAACTTCTCCCGCCCGGGCGCCCAGGTCGTCGCGCAGTACTACACGCTGCTGCGGCTCGGCCGGGAGGGCTTCCGTGCGGTCCAGCAGTGCACGCGGGACGTGGCGGCCCGGCTGGCCGGACAGGTGGAGGCGCTCGGCGACTTCCGGCTCCTCACCCGGGGCGACGAACTGCCGGTCTTCGCCTTCACCACGGCGGAGGGCGTGGAGGCGTTCGACGTCTTCGACGTGTCCCGGCGGATGCGCGAGAGCGGCTGGCTGGTGCCCGCGTACACCTTCCCGGCGAACCGGGAGGACCTGTCCGTGCTGCGGGTCGTGTGCAGAAACGGCTTCTCGGAGGACCTGGCCGAACTGTTCGTGGAGGACCTGACGCGACTGCTGCCGGAGCTGCGACGCCAGTCCGGTCCGGCGATCCGGGACAAGGGCGCGGCGACGAGTTTCCACCACTAGGTCCGGGCGGGCGGCGAGCGGGATGCCCGATCGCCTGACCGACCGACCGACCACCTGACCGGTCCGGCGACCGGCCGGCCGGCCGGGCTCGGCCGTCGCGCCGCATCCCGCGCCCCGCATCCCGCACGGGCGGGGCCGAGGAGGCTCCTGGCGGCTGGTCAGTGCGCGTCGCCGGGGTGCCGCTCGCCCGTCGCGTACGGGTTCTCCTCGCCCTCGGCCAGCACGCCGACGAACGGCTCGCCCTCGCCCGCGAAGGTGTACGCGCCGCCCTCGACCCGGGCGATCAGGCCGCGGGTCCACTCGGCCTCGGCGTCGGCCGTGTGGAGCCACAGGTTCATGATCTCGCCGATGTGGCCCAGCTGCTCCGGGCCCTCCTCGGGGAGGTAGTGCGCGGTGACGGCGGTCCGCCACGCCTCGATGCCGCGGATGCGCTCGTGAAGGAGCGACACGGCCTCCGCGCGCGGGAGGTCGAGCATGAAGCCGATGGCCGCCGACTTCACGTCGGTCTTCTGGTCGTACGAGGTCAGCGCGGCGCGCAGCAGCCGGAAGTACTCCTCGGCGCCGGCCTCGGTGATCTCGTACTCGGTGCGCGGCGGGCCGCCCGCCGGGGAGGGAGCCGTCTCGTGCTCGCGCAGCAGTCCCTGCTTGGCCATCTGCTTCAGGGCGTGGTAGATCGAGCCCGGCTTGGCGTTGGACCACTCGTGGGCGCCCCAGTACTCCAGGTCGCCGCGCACCTGGTAACCGTGGGCCCGCCCGTGCTGGCGCACGGCCCCCAGGACGAGAAGACGGATCGCTGACATGCGCCCAGGTTAGGGCGTGCCGGGCGGGCGCCCGCGGGCCGCGCGCCCCCGCGCGCGGATGCCGCGGGCGCCTTCCCGCCCGCCCCGGCGCGCGCTCAGAAGGGGAACGCGCTGCGGCCGTGCTGGACCGAGATCCACTTGGTGGTGGTGAAGGCCTCCAGGGTCGACTCGCCGTTGAGACGGCCGACGCCGGAGTTCTTCTCGCCGCCGAACGGCACGATCGGCTCGTCGTGCACGGTGGCGTCGTTGACGTGGAACATGCCGGTGACGATCTGCTTGGCGAAGGCCACCCCCCGCTCGACGTCGGCGGTGTGGACGGCTCCGCTGAGCCCGTACGGCGACTCGTTGACCAGCCGTACGGCCTCTTCCTCGCCGTCGAAGGTGTTCACGAACACGACGGGCCCGAAGACCTCCTGCCGCAGCAGCGCGGAGTCGGCGGGCAGGTCGGCCAGGACGGACGGCTCGACGACGTTGCCCACCGTCGTACCGTGCACCAGCGCGTGCGCGCCCTCGCCGACGGCCTGCTCGACCACCGCCGAGACCGCCTCCGCCTGAGAGGAGTTGATCAGCGGGCCGATCGCGGTCTGCGGGTCGCGCGGGTCGCCCGCCTTGAGGGTGCGCACCTTGGCGACGAACTTCTCGGTGAACTCGTCGGCGACCGCGCGGTCCACCAGGATCCGGTTGGCGGCCATGCAGACCTGGCCCTGGTGCACGAAGCGGCTGAACACCGCCGCGTCCACGGCGTAGTCGACGTCGGCGTCGTCCAGCACCACGAACGCGCTGTTGCCGCCGAGTTCGATGACGGTCCGCTTGAAGTGCGAGGCGGCGACGGTCGCGACATGGCGGCCGACCTTGTCGGAGCCGGTGAAGGAGATGACCCGCGGGACCGGGTGCTCCAGGAAGGCGTCGCGGATCTCGGCGATGTCGGTCACGACGACGTTCAGCAGGCCCGGCGGCAGACCCGCGTCCTCGAAGAGCTTGGCGATCACCGTGCCGCCGGAGACCGGGGTGTTCTGGTGCGGCTTGAGCACCACGGCGTTGCCGAGGGCGAGCGCGGGGGCGACGGACTTCAACGACAGCAGGAACGGCACGTTGAAGGGGCTGATCACGCCGACCACGCCGACCGGCTCGCGGTAGACGCGGTTCTCCTTGCCGTCGATCGGCGAGGGCAGGATGCGGCCCTCGGGGCGCAGCGCCAGGTGGATCGACTCGCGCAGGAACTCCTTGGCGAGGTGGAGCTCGAAGGCCGCCTTGCCGAAGGTGCCGCCGGCCTCGTCGACGAGGAGGGCGCTGATCTCCGCCTCGCGCTCCTCGACCAGACGCAGCACGTTCTCGAAGATCGCGCGGCGTGCGTAGGGGCTGGTCGCGGCCCACTGCTTCTGGGCGCGGGCGGCGGCCCGGTACGCCTCGTCGACCTCCTCGACCGTGGCTATCGTGATCGAGGCCAGCTTCTCGCCGTCATAGGGATTGATGGTGATGATGTCCCAGGACCCGGTGCCCGGACGCCATGTGCCGTCGATGTACTGCTGGGCCAGGTCGGTGAAGTATGACGACATGCGATCCCTCAATCCCCTGCTGCGATCGGCTTCGATCGATCGGCATCACGATCTGATCACGCGTCATCGTACGGTGGTTTCAGGGGAGTTGGCGGGGACTTCGACCGGTCGCCGGCCCCCGCGGGGGAATCCCTACGACAGCTGGAGCAGACCGCGCAGCAGGTCCCGGCTCGCGTCCGGGCCTGGGCTGTCGCGCTGGAGCTCCACGAGAACCTGCTCGTACTGGGCCACGTCCTCGCGTTTGTCCAGGTAGAGCGCGCTGGTGAGCTGTTCCAGATAGACGACGTCCTGGAGGTCGGACTCCGGGAAGCTCAGGATCGTGAACGCGCCCGACTCTCCGGAGTGGCCGCCGAGACTGAACGGCACCACCTGTAGCCGCACGTTGGGGCGCTCCGAGATCTCGATCAGGTGCTGGAGCTGCCCGCGCATCACCTCGCGGTCGCCGTACGGCCGGCGCAGCGCCGCCTCGTCCAGCACGATGTGGACGTCGGGGGCGTTCTCGGCGACGAGGTACTTCTGCCGCTCCAGCCGCAGCGCCACGCGCCGGTCGACGTCGGCGGGCGACGCCCCCTTCATGCCGCGACTGACGACGGCATGGGCGTACGCCTCGGTCTGCAACAGGCCGTGCACGAACTGGACCTCGTACGCGCGGATCAGCGCGGCCGCGCCCTCCAGGCCCACGTAGGTGGGGAACCAGTTGGGCAGGACGTCCGAGTAACTGTGCCACCAGCCGGCCACGTTGGCCTCGCGGGCGAGTCCGACGAGCGCCTGGCGCTCCGTGTCGTCCGTGATGCCGTACAGCGTGAGCAGGTCCTCCACGTCACGGGTCTTGAAGCTCACCCGGCCCAGTTCCATCCGGCTGATCTTCGACTCCGACGCCCTGATCGAGTATCCGGCCGCTTCGCGGGTGATGCCGCGCGTCTCGCGCAACCGCCGAAGTTGCGAGCCGAGCAGCATCCGCCGCACCACCGATCCGGGCTCTCCCACGCTCACGTTCGCCAGCCTCCCCAACCGTCCTGGGGACCGAGTCTGCCACTAAAACACTTCGAGCAGTACTCGTCCGATTACAGAGATGGAAAGAAACAGAAGGATACGCACAGAGGGATGCGCGGGAAGAGTGAGGAGAAAGCAAGGGAAGTGGCGGTGTTGGGCGAGAAGTTGGCGGAAAAAATGGCCAAGAAGCGGTACGGGCGGGTCCATTTCGGTCACGTGCACGTGCATCTGCCCTTGCATCCACCGTGCGCATCCGAAACCATGGTCTCGCGCCACCGCTGCATCGCAACGACCGCGAATCCCGGGAGTGCCTCGCATGGGGACGAATGGATCGACCATGCTCGAGCCGTTACGGCAGGGCCTTCCGCCGCTTGATCCCGCGGCCGTGTCCAACGCCGCCTCCTGCGCTCTGCCGACCCGCTTCGAAGCGGTGCGCGAGGCCCGGCAGTTCACCAGGCGGACCCTCGGGCAGTGGGACGTGGGCGACTGTCTCGACGACGTCTGCCTGGTCGTCTCGGAGCTGGTGACCAACGCGTTGAGACACGGGCTGGCCCCCGACGAGGTTCCCGTCGGACCGGATCACCGGCATCCGCCCGTGCGCCTGCATCTGATGCGGTGGACCGAACGCCTCGTCTGCGCGGTGCGCGACCCCAGCCACGACAGCCCACTGCCCCGTGAGGGCGAGGACTTCTCGGCCGAGTCCGGGCGCGGCCTCTTCCTCGTCGACTCGTTCGCCGAGAGCTGGGGCTGGCACCCGCTCTCCGGCACTCTGCGCGGCAAGGTCGTCTGGGCCCTCTTCCGGCTGCCCACCCCCGCACGGTGAAGAACCGCGGCGCGCCGTGACGCCGCGGTTCTACGCGCGTCGCACCGCAGTGCGAAGACCGGACCGCCTCTGATCCGACGGGACGGGGGCGGAAGCGGAGGCCGGGACGGGAGCAGAGGTGACCGCAATCATGTCGGGCGCCGTCAGCTCGCGATCAGATGGTCGAACTCGCCGTCCTTGATGCCCAGCAGCATGGCCTCGATCTCGGCGCGCGTGTAGACGAGCGCGGGACCGTCGGGAAAACGCGAGTTGCGCACGGCCACGTCGCCGCCCGGCAGCCGGGCGAACTCCACGCACGAACCCTGCGAGTTGCTGTGCCGGCTCTTCTGCCAGGCAACCCCGTACAGCTGTGTGGCCGTCATGCCGTTGTACACGTCGTGCCCCCCGTCAACGTGGTGGTCCACAGGTCGCTCCCTGGTGGTGCACTGGCTCGTGTGGCCATTGGTGCCGTTGTCAACTGTTCCGGATCATAGCCCCGTTCACGTGCAGTCGCATGAGCAGATGCACGTGCACGCGCGGTGCCTGAGTGGTTACAGCTTTGACGCCTGCTTTACCCGGCTCGTTCCGCTTCGCGGTCCTATTCGCGGGCCCCCGCGAAAGTCGTACGGATCGAACCATCCATATATGAGGACAGACGCTCAGCATGCCCGTCCTGTTCCGTCGGCGGCGAAACGGGATCGGCCGAGGTCGCACGGCGGAGATCGACGGCGCCGGTCCGGGAGACGCCGTTCCGGCGGATTCCGGGCCTCCGCTCAGCGCTCCGCACGGATCCGGCGGACCGCGCGACGCCGACAGCCGACTGCCCTGGGGCGGGGCCCCGCGATCCGGGACACCTCGTGCCGGCGGCGTCCGCCGACGACGGCCGGGCCCCCGCGGCCAAGGGTCACGCGGGAGCACGAAAGAGGCCGTGGAGGTGGAGGTCGGGGTGGAGGTGGGATGGAGACGCAGGTGGAGGCACAGGTGGGGGTGCAGGTGGAGTGGCACGCGGAGGTGAGGCGGGGGCGGCCGGACGCATGAGCCGGGGGTCGGCCGGTCGTCGCGGTGGGGCAACGGGCGCACGGCCCGCATGAGTGGACGCCGGGACGGGATTCGCTCGTACGAACGATGGAGACCGTCCAAGGGAGCAGTGGGCCGTGTCTAAGCACGACGAAGGTCTTCGGCGGGCCGGTGGTGGACGGGACGGGTGCGTACAGGACACACCCCCGGGCCCCTCGGAGGGGGCGAAGCGGTGTACTTCGGGCGGGGACGGCAGCCGTGCCGGTCGACCGGTCGGCCACACTCCTCGACCGGATGGCCACACTTCTCGACCGGTTCGCGGCGCTCTCCGGCCGGTTCCGGCTTGCGTTCGGGCGGGGAGGTGAGCGGCCGGGACCGGACCGGCACGCCGAACGGACCCGCCCGAGCCGGAGGGTGGACGGCTCGGGCGGGTTGCGGACGGGCCCGGCCGTCACCTGAGCGGATCCGGCCACCGGGAGAGGGGCCGGGCCGGGCGGCCGGGCGGTGGGGCGGGTCAGCGAGTGGTCGCGTCAGGGAGCAGCGCCGTCTCGCGGGCGTTCTTGACCGCTCGGGAGAGCCGCCGTTGCTGCCGGGCGGTGATCTGCGTGACGCGGCGGCTGCGGATCTTGCCGCGGTCGGAGAGGAACTTCCGCAGCAGGTCGGTGTCCTTGTAGTCGATGCAGGCGACGCCCGCCTGGTCGAGCGGGTTGGGCCGGGACGCGGCCGGCGTGCGTCCCGGAGACGCGCGCGGGCTTGCGCGCGGGCTTGCTGGGCATGGGGTCAGACCTCCAGGAGGCTGTTGAAGGCGGACGGCCACTGCTGCCAGGCAGTGCGCCCGGCCGCGTACTCGGCGTCCGTGAGCAGGCAGGAGTCGAGGAGGGACGCGAGCCCGTCCCGGTCCGGGCCGGGTGACGTGAAGACCAGGTGCCGGCAGCGGTCGCCGTGCTCGGGGTGCCAGTCCAGCGCGGCGGCGGCCCGGCGCCCCGGCGGGACCAGGTCCCAGGCGGCGTCCGGCAGGGACGCCGGCGAGTGGCTGCCGGGCGAGGGCCGGCACGTCCGGCTGCGGCTGAGCACGAAGGGCGTCAGGACCGTCGACGCGATCGGCGTCGAGCCGGCCGTGGCGCGCATCCGCGCGCGTGGGGTGCGGATCTGATGGCCAAGAAGGGCAAGATCGCCAAGAACGAGCGGCGCCGCGCGAGCGTGGCGCGCTACGCGGCCCGCCGGGCCGAGCTGAAGGAGATCGTCCGGCTGCCTTCCACGACCGACACGCAACGGCGCGAAGCACAGCAGGAGTTGCACGCCCAGCCCCGCCCACGCCGGTGCGACGCGGATAGGCAACCGACCAGGTCGACGGGCGCCCGCGCGGGTACTTCCGCAGGTTCGGGCTGTCCCGGCTGGGGCTGCGCCAGGAGACGCACGCCGGGCGGCTGCCCGGGGTGCGGAAGGCGTCCTGGTAGGCCACGGGCGGCCCCGGAACTCCGCCGGGGCTTGCTGGTAGCTTGCTGCGGACCCTCGGCCCGCGCGGTCCTCGCGTCCGCCGACCGGGCCGGCCCGCTACAGCACAGCTTGGGAGCCAGCAGTGACTTCGGCGATCTTCTCGCGGGGCACGTCCCGTCCGTCGGTCCGCGCGGTGGCCGCGGCGGCGGCGCTGGCGGGCGCGCTCACGCTCACGGCGTGCAGCGACGGCGGCGGGTCCGACGGCTCCCCGGCCACGCCGTCCGCGACGGCGACCGCGGACACCGGCGGCGCGAGCGGCACGGGCGGCGCGTCGGCCTCCGCCTCGGCGTCGGCCTCCCACGAACTGGAGGGGAGCTGGCTCGCCACGACGGACGGCAAGGCCGTCGCCCTGATCGTCACGGGCAGGCAGGCCGCCCTCTTCGTGACCGGCGGGGCCGTGTGCAGCGGCACGGCGGGCGAGGAGGCGGGCATGCGGATGATCCGCCTCAAGTGCAGCGCCGGCAAGGACGACCGGACGACCGGGATGGTCGACTCCGTCGACGCGAAGTCCCTCAAGGTGACCTGGTCCGGCGCGGCCGGCAAGGAGACGTTCGCCAAGGCGCAGGGCGGCCAGTGGCCCTCCGGACTGCCGACACCGGGGCTCGGCTAGCCGAGGGCGGCCCGGACGGCCGAGGGGCGCGCGGACGGCCGTGGATCACGCGGACGGCCGAGGATCACGCGGGCGGCTGCAAGCGGCTCGGACGGCCGACGGCGGCCCGGGTAACCGACGGCAGCTCAGGTAGCCCGGAGCGGCTCGGGCAAGCGAGGGCGGCTCGGGCAAGCGAGGGCGGCTCGGGCGAGCGAGGGGGCGACTCGGGCGACTGGAGGCAGCCGGACGGCCGAGAGCGCGACTCGGGCGACTGGAGGCAGCCGGACGGCCGAGAGCGCGACTCGGGCGACTGGAGGCAGCCGGACGGCCGAGAGCGCGACTCGGGCGACTGGAGGCAGCCGGACGGCCGAGAGCGCGACTCGGGCGACTGGAGGCAGCCGGACGGCCGAGAGCGCGACTCGGGCGACTGGAGGCAGTCGGACGGCCGAGGGGGCGACTCGGGCGACTGGAGGCAGTCGGACGGCACGTGGGATCGCGCGGGCAGCTGAGGGCCGTCCCGGACGGTCGGCGGCGGCTCCTGCGGCCGAGGAGGTCCCGACAGCCGGGCCGTCTTCGGCAGTACGGCCGGCGCGGGTGGTCGGTCGGCGCGGTTGGCGGGGCGGTGCGGGTGCCGGGGCGGTGCGGGTCGTCAGGGCGGTGCGGGTCGTCGGGTGCGCGTGAGTGATCGGGCCGTCACGGAAGCGGGGGGCGCGCGCAGCGTCGCCGCACGCGTGCGTGATGATCCATCGAGCACCGTCACGACACCCTAGGAATCCCTCATGCGCGCCCTTCCCATCACCGTCACCGCCCTCGCCGCGGCCCTGCTCCTCACCGCCTGCGGAGGCGGGGACGACAGCGACTCCGGCGGCGACGAGAGCAAGGCCGCCGGCTCGTCCGGCCCCGCCGGCGGCGCCTGTGCCGCCGACGGCCTCGGCCAGGAGGTCGGCCCCGTCGACGCCGCACCCGCCACCGGGGACACCGGCAACGTCACCGTCACGCTCACCAACAAGGGCGCGCAGTGCACCCTCAAGGGCTTCCCCAAGGTGGCTCTGCAGGCCGACGGCGACTCCGCGACCGTGGCCGAGGACGGCGCCGCCGCGGCGCAGACCCTGACCCTCCCGGCACAGGGGACCGCCTCGTTCACGATCACCTATGTGCGCGGCGAGAAGGGCGGCGACAAGAGCCTCGCCGTCAAGACGGTGAAGTACGGCCTGCCGGACGCCTCGTCCACCGTGAGCTTCGACTGGTCGTACGGCGACGTCGCGCTGAAGAGCAAGGGCGTGCCGGACGCCACGGTGAGCGCCTTCACGCAGGCGGGCGACTGACCTGCGCCGGGGGCGGCGGGGCGGCCGGGGGCGTCAGGGCAGGCGGGGCCGGGAGCGCATCCTGGCCCGGTCGGCCGCTTCGGCGCCCTCGGTCCAGCCCGCCTCGTCCGTGACCCCGCGCAGACGTGTGGACACCGTCTGCGGGAACATCCGGTCCGTCGCGGCGGTGACCGCGACCGCGCGCGTGGCGAGGACCGGCAGCAGAGCGTCGTCGACGGCGGTCTCGGCGGCCGCGGCGATCTCGCCCAGCCGGACTCCGATGCGGTGGGCGTACGCGGCGAGGAAGGACTGCCGGAAGGTCTTGGTCCGCCTGCGCCCCCCGGACCGCTGGGCCGCCTCCGCCTTCGCCATCGCGGACTGCGCCTGCACCAGCAGCGACGTATAGAGCAGTTCGACCGCCTCCAGGTCGGCCTCGAACCCGACCACCGTGGAGAACGCGAAGGGCTCGTTCCACACCGCCCGGCAGTGGTTGGCGACGGCGACCGCGTCCAGCAGCACCGCCTTGGCCTGCTCGTAGGGCGGCTCGACGCCGATCCGGCAGGCGCCGGGCGCGTCCGGGTCCGGCGCCTGGGCGGCGAGCAGCGCCTCGTCGACGCTGTGCCGGGCCATCAGTTCCTGCGCCTTCGCGGTGAGCGCCTCCGCCTCCTGCGGGAACCCGGTCGCCTCGGCCTTGGCCAGCAGGGCGCGGATGCGGGTGAGCATGCGCGAGTGGGTCCCGGGGCGTGCGGACCGGTGCGGCTGGCGCTCCTGGAGGGGTTCGAGGGCGGGCAGGCGCAGCAGCAGGCGGTAGAGCTCCAGAACCGCGGTGGCGTGCGAGAAGCGGTCGGCGGACGCCGGCGGGCCGGCCGGCAGCTCCGCGAGCTGGTCCGCCCAGCGCCTGCCGCGTGCGCGGTCGTCGCGCGCGTGGGCGCGGATCAGCGCCGTCACCAGGCCCACGTGGACGACGTCCAGCTCCCGGCGGACGATGCGCACCGCGTCCGCGGGCTGCCAGCCGCGACGCCAGAGCGCCGCGACGAACTCCACACCCCGGCGCGTGAGTTCCGCGTCCGTCGCCGGGTCGGCGGCGAGGAGGGAAGCGCCCGTGTCGAGGGCGGCGTCGGCGCTGTCGTGCAGGGCGGCGCGGAAGGCGCGTTCGACGGTGTCGGCCGGGCTGTCACTGGTGCTGCTCACCGGTCGATCGTGCCACGCGGACGGCGCCGCCCCCACGCGCGGGAGGGAGCCAGGTGCGCGGAAGGACGCCTCCGTGCGTGCACGACGCCTCCGCCCCCGTGGGGACGCCTCCGCCCCCGTGGGGACGCCTCCGCCCCGTGAGGACGCCCCCGCGTGTGGGGCACTCACGACCCTCGCGAGTGACAACCTCGGGTTGACACCCCTCCACTGTCAACCTAAGGTTGACACATGACCGATTCACGCCCCGCCACCACGTCGTCCGTGCGTCTCGACGACCTCATCGACGCGATCAAGAAAGTCCACGACGAGCCGCTGGAACAGCTCCAGGACGCCGTCATCGCCGCCGATCACCTCGGCGACGTGGCGGACCACCTCATCGGCCACTTCGTCGACCAGGCCCGCCGCTCGGGCGCCTCCTGGACCGACATCGGCCGCAGCATGGGCGTCACCCGGCAGGCCGCCCAGAAGAGGTTCGTCCCGAGGGAGTCGTCCGACCTGGACGCCAACCAGAACTTCGGCCGCTACACGCCCCGCGCGCGCAACGTGGTCATGGCGGCCCACAACGCGTCCAAGGCGGCCGGCAACGCCGAGGGCCTGCCCGCGCACCTGGTCCTCGGCCTGCTCTCCGAACCGGAGGGCCTCGCCGCCAAGGCGATCGCCGCGCAGGGCGTCTCCCCGGACGCCGTGCGCGAGGCCGCGACCGCCGCGCTCCCGTCGGCCGTCGAGGAGCCGCCGGAGCTGGTGCCGTACGGCACGGACGCCAAGAAGGTCCTCGAACTCACCTTCCGCGAGGCGCTCCGTCTCGGCCACAACTACGTGGGCACCGAGCACCTGCTGCTGGCCCTGCTGGAACACGAGAACGGCGAGGGCGTGCTCAGCGGCCTCGGCGTCGGCAAGGCGGCGACCGAGAGGTTCGTGGCGGAGGCCCTCGCCGGGCTGGTGAAGGCAGACGACGCGGGCGAGGCGGACGAAGCGGCCGAGTAGGCGAGACCGGAGGCGGACAGCCGGACGAGAAACCCGGGGGCGCGAAGCCCGGGGACCCGAAGCCCGAGGACGCGAAGCCCGGGGACGCGAAATCCGGGGACCCGAAGCCCGGGGACGCGAAGCCCGGGGACGCGAAATCCGGGGGCGGGCGAGAGGGTGACGGCGGGCAGGCGACGGCCGCCGGGCTTGAGCAGGGCCGTTGTCAGACCCTCCTGCCACACTCGCAGCATGGCCGATCGGTGGGCTCTCGCCCCGGCCGAGGACGGCGGTGTGGAACTCGCCCCCCTCGGCCCCGGCGGGCTGCCCGCCGGGCCGGTGCTGCGCGAGCCCGACCTCGCCCGTGCCGTGCGCGAGCGGCCCGACGTCGCCCGCTGGGTCTGGCGCTCCACGGCCGAGGTCTATCCGTCGCTGCTCGCCGCGGGGGTGCGGGTGGAGCGGTGCTACGACGTGGAGGACGCCGAGACGCTTCTGCTGGGCCACGAGGGCCGGTCGGGCGAACCCCGCTCGGCGGCCGCCGCACTGGCCCGGCTGCGCGGCGGTCCCGTACCGCCTGATCCGCCCTCGCGCGCGGCCGCCCCCGGCGCGCAGTCATCGCTGTTCGAAGCGCGGGCCGCCGCCCGGCTGCCCCTCGACGACCTTCTCGCCGTCTACGCCGACCAGCAGCGGCGCCACGAACTGACGCTGCACCCGGAGCGGATGCGGCTGCTGACGGCGGCCGAGTCGGCCGGGATGCTGGTGGCCGCCGAGATGAACCGGGCCGGGCTGCCCTGGAGCGCCCCGGTGCACCGCGCGGTCCTGCACGACCTGCTCGGCGAGCGTTACGCGGGCGGCGGCGAGCCCCGGCGGCTGGCCGAGCTGGCCGACGAGGTCTCGGCCGCCTTCGGCCGCCGGGTCCGCCCCGACCTGCCCGCCGACGTCGTCAAGGCCTTCGCGCAGGCCGGGATCAGGGTCCGGTCGACCCGGCGCTGGGAGATCGAGTCCCTCGACCACCCGGCCGTGAAGCCGCTGATCGAGTACAAGAAGCTGTACCGCATCTGGGTGGCCCACGGCTGGTCCTGGCTCCAGGACTGGGTGCGCGACGGGCGGTTCCGCCCGGAGTTCCTCGCGCACGGCACCGTCACCGGCCGGTGGGTGACCAACGGCGGAGGCGCGCTGCAGATCCCCAAGATCATCCGGCGAGCCGTCGTCGCCGACCCGGGCTGGCGGCTCGTCGTCGCCGACGCCGACCAGATGGAGCCCCGCGTGCTGGCGGCGATCTCCCGCGACCCCGGGCTGATGGAGGTCGCGGGCCGGGAGAGCGACCTCTACCAGTCCGTCTCCGAGCGCGCCTTCTCCGGCGACCGCGGCCAGGCCAAGCTGGCCGTCCTCGGCGCGGTCTACGGCCAGACCTCCGGCGACGGCCTGAAGAACCTCGCGGCGCTGCGCCGCCGTTTCCCGCGCGCGGTGGCCTACGTCGACGAGGCCGCCAAGGCCGGCGAGGAGGGCCGGCTGGTGCGGACCTGGCTGGGCCGGACCTGCCCGCCCGCGGCCCGGACCGGCGACGCGGGGTCGGAGGAGGCCGGCATCCCGCTCCCCGAGGACGACGCCGACGGCCCCGGCGCGAGCCACGCGGCGAGACGGCGGCGGGGCGACGGCGACGGCGGGGAGGGCGACGGACAGGAATGGGTGCCGGGATACGCGTCGACCAACGCCCGCGCGCGGGGGCGCTTCGCCCGCAACTTCGTCGTCCAGGGCAGCGCGGCCGACTGGGCGCTGCTGATGCTCGCCGCGTTGCGCCAGGCCTGCGCCGGGATGGCCGCCGAGCTGGTCTTCTTCCAGCACGACGAGGTGATCGTGCACTGTCCCGAGGAGGAGGCCGAGCAGGTGGCCGCGGCGATCCGCGAGGCCTCCGACCTGGCCGGGCGGCTCACCTTCGGGGAGACGCCGGTGCGGTTTCCGTTCACCGTCGCGGTGGTGGAGTGCTATGCCGACGCCAAGTAGTCAGCCCCGGCCGGCGAGCAGCTCGCGAAGCTCCACGGCGACCGCCGTCTCGTCCGTGCCGTCCAGCGCGTCGAGCGCCGACCGCCACTCCTCGAACGCGCGCTCCTGCTCTCCCCGCTCCCGCAGCAGCAGACCGTGCTGGTGGCGGGCCAGCGCGGCCGTGTAGCGGTCGGCGCGGGCCTCGGCCCGGCGCAGCAGCTCGGCGCACTCCCCCAGCGCGCGCTCGGCCCGGCCCAGCGGGCGCAGGGCGCGCACGAGGCCCAGCCGCGTCTGCGACTCGCCGTGCCAGTCCCCGTGCGCGCCGAGAAGGCGCAGGCTCTCCTCGAAGTGCGGCAGCGCGGCGGCCGGCTCCCCCAGCGCGAGGTGGGCGTAGCCGATGTTGCAGTGCGCCGAGTGCTGCACGATGACGGCACCGATTCCGGTCCCGATGGCCAGGGACCGCCGGTGCTGCTCGATGGCGGCGCGCGGGTCGGTGTGCTCGTACAGGTTGCCGAGATGGCTGTGGGCCACGGCCTCGCCGTGCGGGTCGCCCAGCCGGCGTGAGAGCTGGAGGCTGTGGCGCAGCGCCGTCCCGGACTCCTCGTACCGCCCGAGCGCCTCCAGCAGCAGGCCCCGGTTGTTGAGGCAGCGCCGGATCCAGGAGAGGCGGCCCAGCCGCAGCCAGATGGCCAGGGCGCGGCCGTTGAGGTCGAGCGCGTCGCTCTGGCGGCCGGTCAGGAAGTGCAGGCCCGCGAGGTCGCCCAGTGCGTAGGCCTCGGCGGCCTCGTCGCCGAGCAGCCGCGCCACCCGCAGCGCGGTCCGCCCGAGCACCTCCATCTCGGCGACCCGTCCGCGCCGTTGCAGGCAGGGCAGCAGAAGCCGCAGCAACGTGGAGACGAGCCCCGGCTCGGAAGCGGCCGAACCGGCCGACGACCCGACTCCCCGAACTTCCCGGACTTTCCGGACTTCCCCGGCCCCCTCCACCGCCTCGACCCGCCCCACCGCCTCGACGTCCCCAGCTGCCCCGGCCGCTCCGGCTGCCCCGGCCGCCCCAGCCGCTCCGGCTGCCCCGGCCGCGCTGCCCGCCACCAGGGCGACGATGTTCTCCAGCTCCGTTTCCACCCACCCGAAGGCCTCCTCGGGGCCGGCGAAGGCGGGCGCCCCCGCGAGATACGCCGTATGGGCGACGGGCTGGGCCGAGGTCGGCCGGCGCCGGTCCTCCAGATCGAGACCCGCCTCGACGACGGCGACCAGCGCACGCTCGGCCACGGCCGCGTACCAGTGCAGGGCGACCGTCCGGGCCCGCGCGACGGCGGGCGCCCGGACCTGCCGGCCGGTCGCGGGCCCGGTCGCAGCCCCGGCCACCGGCCCGGTTGCGGGCCCAGTCGCGGGACCGGCCGCAGGCCCGATTGCGGGACCGGCCGCAGCCCCGACCACAGGCCCGGTCGCAAGTCCGGCCACAGCCCCGGCCGCAGCCCCGGTCGCGGGACCGGTTGCGGGACCGGTTGCCGGATCTGTCTCGGGGCCGGTCGCCGCGAGTTCGCGGGCGAAGTCGCGCACCAGGTCGTGGGGGGTGTAGCGGCCGTAGGCCCGCTCCTCCAGCAGGGCCACGTCGACGAGACGGTCCAGGGCGGCCTCGGCGCGGGACTCGTCGGCGTCGAGGAGGCGGGACAGCAGCGGGACGCCGTACTCCGGGAGGTCGAGCGCGCCGATGCGCCGCAGCACCCGGGCCGCGTCCCGGTCGGCCTCGCGCTCCGAGGCGGCGAGCGCGTCGTGCGCCACGGCCAGGGACCGGCGGACGCTGAGGTCGTCGTACTCCAGATGCGCCAACCTGCTCTCCGCCTCTGCCAGTTGACGGGCCAGCATGTCCGGCGTGAGGGCGCTGCGCGCGGCGAGGCGGGCGGCGACGACGCGCAGGGCGAGCGGCAGGCGGCCGGTGAGGCCGACGAGCGGGTGGCCCGCGCCCAGCTCCGCCCGCCCCTCGCCGGGGCCGGCGGCGGCCCGCAGCAGCGCGGCGCTGTCCCCGGCGGACAGCGGAGCGAGCGGGACGCGGTGAGCGCCGTCCAGGGCGGTCAGCGGCGAGCGGCTGGTGACGATCACCGCGCACCCGGCGCCGGCCGGCAGCAGTGGGCGGACCTGGGCGGCGGTCGCCGCGTCGTCCAGGACGATCAGGGTGCGGGTGGGGGCGAGCACGGTGCGCAGCAACGCGGCCGCCGCGTCGGGGTGTTCGGGGATGCGGCAGGGTTCGACTCCGAGGTCGCGCAGGAGGGCGGTGAGCGCCTGGCCTGCGGTCAGCGGGGTCACGCCGGGAGTCGCGCCGTGCAGGTGGACGTAGAGCTGACCGTCGGGGAAACGTTCCCGCATGGCGTGCGCGGCGTGCAGCGCAAGCGCGCTCTTGCCGACGCCGGCGGTGCCGCTGAGCACCACGACGGCCGGACCCCGCCCGCCGAGACCCTCCCCCAGCCCGTCGCCAGGCCCGTCGCCAGGCCGGCCGTCGGATCCGTCGTCGAGCCCTTCTCTCAGAACCTCGCCGACGCCCGGCGCGAGGGTGCCGCGGAGCCGGCGCAGGGTGTCGACGCGGCCGATGAAGCAGGCCGGGGGCGGGGGCAGTTGGGCGGGGCGGGCGTGCCGCACCCGCCGGACCGCGGGCTCGCCCTCACCCTCGACCTCGAACCTGCTCTCGGACCTGCCCTTGGACTCATCCTCGGAGCCCTCGGGCCCGGCAACGGCGGAAGAGGCGGCGGCGGAAGCGGCAGCGGCGGAAGCGGCAGACCGGGCCGCGGGACCGGCGACGGAGAGCGCGGGTGCGGTCGCGCCGGTGGCGGCGGGGGCGTCGGCCGTGGGGCCGAGGACCTCCACATGGGCCTCGCGGACGGCCGGGCCGGGCTCGACGCCGAGTTCCTCGACGAGACGGGTGCGCAGGTCGCGATGGACGGCGAGGGCCTCGGCCTGGCGGCCGGTGCGGTGCAGGGCGAGCATCAGCTGGCGGTGGAAGGACTCGCGCAGCGGATGTTCGGCGGCCAGGGCCGTCAGCTCCGGCAGCCGGTGCTCGAACCGTCCGTCCCCGAGGGCGAGTTCGGCGTCGTGCCGCCATTCGAGCAGGAGCAGCCGGGCTTCCCGCAGGCGTCGTACGAAGGCGTATCCGCCCAGTTCGGCGGGGAGCCCGCTGAGCGGGGCGCCCCGCCACAGCGCGAGCGCCGCCGCGCACTCGCACAGGACCCGTTCCCAGTTCCGGGCGGCGTGCGCACCACGGGCGGCGGCGACGTGCCGGTCGAAGACATGGACATCGAGTTCGCCCTGTTCCACCCGGAGCCGATAGCCGGACCCCACGGCCCGCAGCCGTCGCGGGTCGTCGAGCAGCCGGCGCAGCCGGGTCACGTGGTTGTGCAGCGAGGCCTGGGCGGACGCCGGCGGAGCGCCGCCCCACAGGGCCTCCTTCAGCGAGTCGACGGGGACGGTCCGGCCCGCTTCCAGGAGCAGGGCGGCCAGCAGCGCGCGCACCTTGGGGCTGCGGACGGCCTCGTAGGGGGCGCGGGCGCGTCGGACGTCCCCGGAGGCGGCGGCGCCGGCTTCGGGCCGGGGGTGGGGGTGGGGGTGGGGGTGGGGGTGGGGGTGGGGGTGGGCCGCGTGCCCGGTGAAGGGCGTGGCCACGCTCCCGGATCCGGCGGCGGCCTCCGCCGAATCGACCGGTTCGGCCGATTCGGCCAGGTCGGCCGGTTCGGCGGCGTCGGCGAGGTCCGCGAGGCCGGCCGGGTAGAGGACCGGGGGGCCCAGCAGCCCGAACCGCAGCCCGTACCGCCGCATCACGCCGCCCATCGCCCTTCCGCGCCCGGCCCCCGCCGGGTCGCCCTGTCGAGTCGCCCGCGCTCCGGGCGGGTACCCCGCCGTGCTGGCGGAATTCCGCCCCCGGCCGCCGGTTTCCCGCCACCCGGGGCCCGGCGGTGCACCGGGCGATGCCCGTCGGAGACGGCCGTCGGTGCGGCCGGCGCCCCGGGTCGTCCAGCGACTTCAGGCCAGATGACCAGCGACGACGCGGCGAACCATTGGCCACATGTTAGCGATCCGTTGGCGCGGCCTGGTGTGATCAGACTCTCGGATCCGGCCCGACGGCGCGCGCGTATCGACGCGCAGCTCGGGGGAGTGTCGCCGCTGCGGCCGGTTTCGGGGGCATAGGGGGCCTCGGTCGTCGGAGGTGAACGACCGAGGCCCGCCCTGTGCCCCGGACGGCCCGCGGACTCAGATGACCGGCGGCCTGCCCAGCCGGGTGAGCCGCCACACCGTCCGCCACTTCATGGGCCGGCGCGGGCCCGCGGGCTTCCGCACGCCTTCCGCGAACCCGCCGAACCACGCCCTCAGTCCGGCGAGCGAGCGCGTGCGCAGCAGCGTGACGGCGATCCAGACCCCCAGGTGGACCGGGACGAGCGGCAGCGGAAGATTGCGCCGGACGAGCCAGACCCGGTTGCGGGCGGTGACACGGTGGTAGATGGCGTGCCGGGCGGGCGAGGTCTTGGGGTGCTGGAGCAGCAGCTCGGGCGCGTAGAGGATCTTCCAGCCGGCGTCGGTGGCGCGCCAGGCCAGGTCGGTCTCCTCGTGGGCGAAGAAGAACTCGGCGGGCCAGTCGCCCGTCTCCTCGAGCATGGCCGTGCTCAGGGCGTGGCCGCCGCCGAGGAAGCCGGTGACGTACCCGCCCTGCAAGGGGTCGGAGGCGCCGACGCGCGGCACGTGCCGGCGCTGGGTCTCCCCGTGTTCGTCCGCGATGCGGAAGCCGACGATGCCCAGCCGCGGGTCGGCCGCGTACAGGTCGCGGACGCGGCGCAGGACGTCGGCGTCGACGAGCAGCCCGTCGTCGTCCAGTTCGACGACGACGTCGACGTCCCCGAACTCGCGCAGCCGGGCCAGACCGACGTTGCGGCCGCCGGGGCAGCCGAGGTTCTCGTCGACGTCGATCGTGGTGACCTCGCCGGGGAGGGAGAGCCGCGCGGCGAACTCGGGGAGCACACAGCCGTTGCCGACGATCACGATGCGGGCGGGGGCGAGGTCCTGCTTGGCCACCGACTCCAGCAGGGCGTCCACCTGGGCGGGCCGGTCCCCCATCGTCACCACGGCGACGGCGATCCTCGGCCCCGCCGCGTCTCCCGTGCCGACCGCGTCCCCCACGTCCACCATGTCCCTCTCACTCCGTCCGGTTGTCGACGGCGGCCGCGTTCCGTGTGCGCCGCGGCTGCCTCGTGCACCTAGATGGTGCCTCAGATGCCGCCGCCGCTCCGACAGCCCCCGTTCCGCCCCTTCCACCGGGCCGACGGCAGGGGCGGGACTCGGGCGCTCACGTCTCCCCCCGTAATCTCGGGGACGGCCCCTCCCACCTGGGAGAAGAGTCACGATGAAGACCCAGGAACAAGAGCCGCCTCGAAGACCACCGCCTGGAGGAAACGCCGTGCCCTTCCGCTGTGCCGTACTCGACGACTTCCAGAACGTCGCCACGGGCCTCGCCGACTGGTCGGCCCCCGGCCATGAGCTGGAAGTGGTCCCCTTCACCCGGCACGTCGGCGACGAGGACGAACTCGCGGCGGCGCTGGCCGGGTTCGACTGCGTGGTCACCTTGCGCGAACGGGTCCCCTTCCCCGCGTCGCTGCTGGACCGGCTCCCCCGGCTGCGGCTGCTGATCGCCTCCGGCATGCGCAACTCGGTGATCGACTACGCGGCGGCGAAGGCCAACGGCGTGACGGTGTGCGGCACGCAGAGCTCGTCGACGCCGCCGGTCGAGCTGACGTGGGCGCTGCTGCTGGGCCTCGCGCGGGGGCTGGTGCGGGAGAACGCGGCCCTGCGGGAGGGCGGGCCCTGGCAGTCGACGGTCGGCGCGGACCTCCACGGCAGCCGGCTCGGCCTGCTGGGCCTGGGGAAGATCGGGAGCGCGGTGGCCCGGGTGGGACTCGCCTTCGGCATGGAGGTGAGCGCGTGGAGCCAGAACCTGACACCGGAGCGGGCGGCGGAGGTCGGTGTGCGACGGGCCCCGTCGAAGGAGGCGCTTCTCGCCGGGAGCGACTTCGTGTCGGTCCACCTGGCGCTGAGCGACCGCACCCGGGGCCTGCTGGGCCCGGCCGAACTCGCCCTGCTGAAGCCGACGGCGTACCTGGTCAACACCTCGCGCGCGGCGATCGTCGACCAGGACGCGTTGCTGGCGGCGCTGCGGGAGGGCCGGATCGCGGGCGCCGGCGTGGACGTCTTCGACGTGGAGCCCCTCCCCGCCGACCACCCCGTGCGCACCGCTCCCCGCCTGCTGGCCACCCCGCACATCGGCTACGTCTCGCGTGCCAACTACCAGCGGTACTACGGGCAGGCGGTGGAGGACATCAGGGCCTATCTGGCGGGAGCACCGGTACGGCTGCTGGGCTGACACCGGGGCGCCGCTCCGACGCCCGGTCACCGCTCTGACGCCTCGGACGCCCTGGACGTCCCCGGCCACCCCCTGTCTCGAGCCCCCGTGATCCGCCGTGATCCCCCGGCGGATCTACTCCGGCGGGTGTTCGCCCGACGGGTGCTCCCAGGAGGGGTCCACGGGGACGTTCCAGGCGCGCAGCATGGACAGGGCCGCCGCCCGGGTCCTCGGCCAGGCGAAGCGGAAGGCGCGGTCGAGCACCTCCCTGCTCTCCAGGAAGGACTCCACGAAGGTGAAATAAGCGGTGTCCGTCAGCCGGCCCGTGGGATCCTCCTCGAGCGCCTCGATGAATTCGAAACACCGCTTGAGGAAATCCTCCCCTTCCGCGTCGATCTCCGGGGATTCCATCAGGGGCTGAAACAGCGGATAAGCGAGAACGTCGGACAGGAGCGTTCCCGGACTGGTGTTGAGCTGCTCCCAGTGGGTCACGTCGGAAACGCTCAGATCGTGACGGGCGGCCGCCTGCTCGACATACGGTTCCACTTCCGGGAGCAGTCGCAGAAGCTGCGGGAACAGGTCGTCGGAGGATATCCCTTGCACGCCCACACTCCTTCTTATTGCGCTGGACGATGATACGCCACCGGCCGGGAGGTCCTCCCGGCCGGTGGCTGTCCGTGACAGGTGTCCGACGGGTCACGCCATCGGCGTCACCACATAGCAGTCATTGAAGAACACGCATCCCGCGCCCTGACCGTCGGGCACGACGTTCAGCGGGTCCGTGAGGGATTCGCTGAGCCGTTTCGCCGCTTCCCCGACGCCGTAGTTGTAGACGTCCACCGGGAACTGCGCGACGCTGGCGGCGCCGCCCACCACCCCGAAGGCCTTGGCGAATCCCCGGCCCTTGACCCTCTCGCCGGTGGGCACGGCCCGCTGCGGGGCCTTCGGGTGCAGGTTCTCGGGAATGGCGAACTTCTGCCCGGTGACCTCGCTCATCGACTCCGCCGAGAGGACGGACTTGACGAGCTTGGACACCGTCTTGTCGTAGCCGGACGCCTTCACCCGCTTCGTCACCGCCCCGGCGACGTCGTCCGCGTTGAGGGCCGTCCAGAGTTCCTTCGACTCGTTGAGCGCGACCTTGCGGTCGGAGTCGGAGAGGATTCCCTTTCCGGTGTCCTCCTTGGCCTTGCGGTCGTCCTCCAGCAGATCGCGAAGGCCGCCGAGTTTGTCGACCGTCTTCTCGATGTGCCATTTCGTTCCGTCACCGCCGAAGCCCTTGCCCTCGTTCATTTCCTCGATGAGGGCCGTGGCCGTCTTTCCGTCGCCCACCACATCCTTGTCCGCCACCTGCGGCCGGATGTACAGCTCCTTGATGATTTTCTCGAGGCGCTCGTTCTGCACCGTCGGCATATGGGCGCGCTTCTTGCCCATCCCGGGGTTGGGGTTCTTCTTGGGCTTCGAGGGCTTGCTCGGGATGATCCGGCCGCCCTGGCACTTGCCGGGGTTGTCCTGGCACCAGGCCATCATGTCCGGGTCGTAGTTGCCCGTCGGGTCGCTGCGCTTCAGCGGGTTGTTGTGCCCGTAGGCGTAGCCGTTGAGCTGCTGCGGGTCCGTCGGGTCGATCACCGCGTCGGCGCTGAGGAAGCGGCCCGTCCCCGGCTCGTACTCGCGGGCCCCGAGGTGGGTGAATCCGGTCGCGTCCTGCGTGCCGCCGACGAAGCCCTTGGTGCCCGGCCAGCTTCCGGCCGGCGGCACCGTGCCGCGGACCTCGCCGAACGGCATGGTGCGGCGCTGCACCAGGGCCTGGGTGGCGGCGTCGACGGCGAGTTCACCGGTGCCGTGCGGGTCGGCGACGACGAAGGAGACCTTGCCGTCGTCCTGACGCACGGCGCTCGCGCCGCCGAGGTCGTAGTACCGCCGGGCGGTCGTCTTCCCGGTGGCCTTCGTCCAGGTGATCTCCGTGGCTCCCAGGTACAGCGTCGACACACCGCCGGGACCGCGGCTGATCAGCCGCTTGCCGTCGGCGTCGTACAGGTACTGGGTGGTCGCGGAGCCTTCGGTGACGGAGGCGAGGTTGCCCTCGGAGTCCCACGCGAACGTCTGCTTCGCCCCGCCGCTCGGCGTGCGGGACTCCGTGCCGCCGCCGGGCTCGTAGGTGAACGTGTCCTTGCCGGTGACGGCTCCCGTCGAGGAGACCGACGTCAGGGTGTTCGGCTGCCCCTTGCCGTTCTCGTTGTAGCGGTAGGTGCGGGTGACGTCTCCCGCGGTCGTCCCGGTGGGGTCGTGCCGGGTGTCGGTGTCGCGGTTGCCCGCCGCCGTGTAGGTGTACGACTGCCAGTAGGGCGCGGGTCCGCCGAGGGCGGTGGCGGCGGGGGCCGACGCGCAGTCCCCGGCCGGGGTCCACGCCTCGGTCAGCCGCTGGAGGTAGTCGTAGCGGAAGCACTGCCGGTCGGTGCCCTGACGGGAGGCGTCGGTGACCGAGTCGACGTTGCCCGACTCGTCGTAGGCGTAGGTGACCGCCCGGTCGACCCCGGCCACGCCCTCGCGCTCGGCGCGGCTGGTGGACAGCAGCTGGGTGCCCGGCTCGTACGTGTTGTTGATCCAGACCCGCTTGCCCGCGTCGCCCAGCTCCAGCTCCTCCAGCTTCCCGGTGAGGCTGTAACGCGCGTTGCCGACGTATGTGCTGAGGCCCTCGGCCTTCACCACGCGCTGGAGGCCGTCGTAGGTCGGTGCGACCACCTCGGCGGGCAGGTTCCCCGCCGCCGGGTAGCTGGCGGACTTGACGGTCCCGTCGAGGTTGTAGGTGGTGTTGGTCTGGTAGCTGACGCCCGCGGAGCCGCCCAGTCCGGGTTCCGTGGACGGGATCGACACGGTCGTGCGCAGCGGACGGTACAGGTTGTCGTAGGCGTTGATCGTCTGCGTGTACCGGGCGCCGCCCGCGCCTCCGACGTAGCGGGTTGAGCTGCCCAGGTAACCCTTGCGCACGGTGTCGAAGGTCCAGGAGGCCAGCAGCGGGCCCGTGACGGAGTTCTCACGGGTCTCGGTGTGCCGGCCGAGCCGGTCGTAGACGAACGCGAGCGTCTTCTGACGGGCGACGTCGGTGGCGGTGGTGACCCGGTCCGCGTCGTCGTAGGTCGTCCTGGTGGCGCCCGAGTCGGGGTCGGTGGAGGTGAGCTGACGTCCCAGCAGGTCGTAGGTGTAGGTGCGGACCGTCTTGTCGGGGGCGGTGACCTTCGTCAGGTGCCCGTCGGCGTCGTGCTCGTACAGGGTGCTGTCGTAGGCGCCGGCCGGCGAGGCTCCGTGGAACTCGCGCAGCTCGGTGGTGTGGCCCGCCGCATCGAGCACCGTCGCGGTCGGCGTGGAGCCCTCCGGCGGGTCGACGGTGACGAGGTCGGCGCTGTAGGTGGTCGTGGTGCGGGACAGCTCCACGCCCACGCCGTTGCCGCGCAGCGTCCGGCTGACGGTCTGGCGGCCCAGGCCGTCGTACTCGCTGACCGTCTGGGTGTCCACCGAGCCCTGCTCGGTCACGCCGAAGAGCTTGGGCTCCGGCGCCTTGGCCGCGTAGTACGGCGCGTACTTGCGCGCCACCAGACCGCGGCTGTCGTAGAACGTGTCGTCGATCAGCCGGCCGCCGTCGGGGCCCGCGGACTGCGACTGCCGTGGCCGCAGCCAGCCGTCGTAGAGGATGTAGGACGACTGCTGGCCGCCGTCGTTCGTCAGCTTCCGGGCGACGACCGCGGCGATGTCGCCCTCCGCGATCCGGTAGCCGTACTCCAGGCTCGGCGTGGGGCTGGAGGCCTTGGGCCGGTTGGCGAGCCAGGCCTTGGTGAGCCGGCCCAGCGCGTCGAACTCGGCGTCGCTGCGCCGGCCGTTGGCGTCGATCGAGGCCGTGGGCAGCGAACGGACGCCGTCGAACTCTGTCACGACGGACTGCGCGCTGGACGGCGTGCCCGCGACGAGTTCGGTGCCGGTCACGGTGAGCGTGGCGGGCTTGGCGGTGGTCGCCGCGGTGAAGACGGTCGTGCTGGTCGCCCCCGAGGAGTCGGCGGTGGACTTGACCCGCCCGTAGCCGTCGTAGGCGCTGGTCTTCCAGCGGTAGTCGGGCGTGGTCCCCGTGTAGCCGACCAGTTCCTCCTGCTTGGTGAGCAGGCCGCGGGTCGGCGCCGCGCCGAAGGCGAGGGAGTCGTAGGTGTTGCGCTTGCGGGAGAGCAGGTGGGCGGGGTAGGTGACGGCCGTGCCGCACGGCACGTCGAGGACCTCGACCTGCTTGGGCAGGGACCGCAGCCAGGTGGTGGCGTTGTCGGCGTACTGGGTGGTGGTGCACTGCTCGTCGCCGGACGCGGCCTCACCGAGGTCGCTGTCCTCGATGACGCGTCCCAGGTCGTCGTACTTCGACGTGGTGGACGTCTGCTGCCAGCCGCCGTCGTGCTTGCGGTCCCAGGTGCGGGTCGCGGCCGTGCCGGTCAGGTTCGCGGTGACCGTGCCCCAGTCCCGCACCCGCTTGGCGGTCTCCTTCCGCCAGGGCGTGGTGACGGTCTTGCTCTCCACCGTGCCGCCCGGCCCGGTGTAGTCGACGGTCTTGAACTCGGTGCCCTGGAAGGCCTCGTGGTCGGTGAGGCTGCCGCCCTCGCCGTCGGAGACGGTCACCGCCTTGGTGCCGCCGGCGGCGTTCTTGCGGTCGCCGTCCATGCCCCGCAGGAACCAGTGCTCGCTCAGCGAGCGCATGCCGTCCCAGCCGCCCGACTGCACCTGGACGCGGCCGTAGCCGTTCCACTGCGACCAGGTCTTGTACTTCTCCTTGGTCAGTCCGTCGTCGTCGGCGTAGTGCCAGGCGGCGCCGTCCAGGTAGGCGTACCTGGTGACCATGTCGTCGGAGCCGCCGGTGCGGTCGGTCGCGACGACCTGGGTGACGACGTACTTGTTGAACCATTCCCGGACGGGGTCCGGGGCGCCGGCGGGCTGCCAGTACTGCGGGAAGCAGCGGGTGGTGTTGGTCTCGGGCGCGGGCAGTGCGGCGAAGTCGCACTCGGGCTCCGAGTAGGCGACGTCGATCGAGCCGCCCGACTCGTCGGAGATGTTGGCGAGGCGGTACTTGATGAAGGGCGCGATGCCGTCACCGAGCCGGTCGAGCCGGTTGGGGCCCTGCTTGTAGCCGAAGGTCACCTTGGGCAGCGTGATCGACGGGGTGGCGGACAGGCCGGTGTGCTGGATCGACTCCAGGAGCAGGGAGCGGTCGATGTCCGCGTCGCCCCACTTCTGCGCGAAGGTCCAGGCGTCGGCGTCCGCGTAGTCGCCCGAGGGCTGAAGGACCTGCGTGGTGACCTTGGTCAGCCGCTTGCGGGACCAGAAGGACGGCGAGAAGCGGCCCTTGTCGCAGTCGGTGCCCGCCTTGCAGTTGAGGTAGTAGGGCGTGTCCTCCCACCGGTTGGGGTTCTTCTCGATCTCCGTGGCGGCGCAGGCGGCGGCCGTCGCCTCGATGCACCGCTCGGTGTTGGTGAAGACGACCTTGCCGACCGCCTTGGCGGAGTACATCGTGTCGCTGCGCCGGCCGTACTCGATGCGGTCGATGACGCCGCCGCGCTCGTAGGAGGTGTCGTCGGCGGCCACGCGGTTGCGGCCGTAGGAGTTGGTCTCCGGGTCGTACCAGTACGACATGGCGTTGCCCTGGAGGTCGACCACGTAGTCGAGGTTCCAGCGCCAGGCCTGCCGGCACCAGGACGCGGCGAAGGTGGCCTGGTGGCAGGGCTCGTCGGCGTCGTTGCCGAAGACGGGCACGGTCCAGGTGGACTTCGTCTCGGGCTTGCCCGTGCTCCAGCCGGGGAGGCGGTTGTAGCCGAAGAAGTACTGGAGGCCGTCGGTGGTCGTCACCTTCCAGTACTCGCCGTCGTTGTCGCCGTTCGCGCGCCCGGCGGCGTCGCTGAGCTTCTCGACGCGGGTCCCGTCGTCGTTGCGGATCCGCCAGACGTCCTTGCCGGCCGGGATCAGTTCACCCGCGCGGCCGTTGAAGCTGATGGTGGCGTTGTCGTAGCCCCAGCACTGGTCGCCGGGGGCGTCGTCCCTGCTCCAGGAGCCGTCCTCGCCGCACGGCTTGTAGTGCCGTTCGATGAAGCCGGTGTTCATGTCGAAGCCCGAACCCACCCAGCTGGACTGGTTGTTGCTGGAGGTGGTCTGGCCGTCGACGGCGCCGGAGGAGTAGCCGACGGACAGCTTGGGCAGCAGTCCGCCGGGCACGGTCGGCGCGGTCAGCGGGTAGGACCAGGAGAAGTCGCCCGTCTGGAGACTGGTCTGCCATGCGGCGGACGACGACAGCGGGGTCGCGGTGTAGTCGCCGGCGCCCGCGGAGCCGCCGTCCGGGTCGGCCACCGCCGCGAGGAGCACGGCGGAGGCGGCGGGACGCAGCGCGACGGAGTCCGCGGAGACCGTGTGCTTCTCGCTGTCGTTGCGCCCGGCCACCGGCGTCGTCGTACGGCAGCGGGGCAGCTTCGGCGTGGTCAGCGCGCAGGAGGGCAGGGTGACCAGGCGCAGCCTCGCGCCGTAGTCGCCGCCGTAGGCCTCCCCGAACGCGGAGTAGTCGATGCTGACGCCGACGCTGCGGGCGCCGGCGGACGCCTTCGCGGGACCGGCGGCGGCGACGGACACCAGGACGCCGTCGAGGCCGAGGCCGCGGGCGGTGTCCTTGGGCAGCAGCCGCACCTGGGCCCTGGCGGAGCCGGTCGCCGCAGGGGCGGCCGACAGCCGGACGGGCAGGCCGGGCACGGGCAGTTGTGCGACGGCGGGTCGTGCGCCCTTCGCGCCCGCCGCCTTCCGACCCGCGTACGGGACCCGGGCGGACGGGGCGGAGGAGGCGGACGAGGCGGAGGGGGCGGACGGATTGGTGGGGGCGACCGGGGTGGTCGTGGTGGCCCCGGTGGTCGTGGTGGTCGTGGGCAGCTCGACCAGTGCGGAGCCGGCCGCCGGCCAGGCGGCGCGGGGCGCACGGCGCGGTCCCCGCGCCAGCCCGTCCGCCTTGCGCGGCTTGGTCTTGAGCGCCTTGCCGGGCACGGGACGGTCGGCCTCGACGGGCGAGGTGTGCCGGACGCCGCCCGACGTCGGCGCGGCCAGCGCCGGCTCGGCCTGGAGCAGCGAGCCGGCCATGAGCGCGGTCACCGCCAGGGTGGTGTACCGGAGGAAGCGGCCCGCGCGAGGCGGCCGTATGGGTCTGGACAACCCGAATGGTCCTTACGTTGGTGGGTGGGGTGGGGTCGGTCCGGTCGCGTGCGGAGCCCGTGGGCCCGCCGGATGCGGGCCCACGGGCCGGGAGGGAACGCGTCGCCGCGACCGTCCGGAAGGGTGCGAGCTACGGGTCACGAATCGCAGATCGCGGACTGCGGACAGCGGATCGCGGATCGCGGATCGCGGACAGCTACCTGCTACCTGCGGGTCACGGGCCTGGGACCGTGTCCAGGGACTCCCCGTTGCCGAGCTTGGCGATCTGGGCCTCGCTCGCCACGCCGGAGAAGATCCACACGTCGTCGATCACGCCCGGCCAGTACTCGCCGGTGGTCCCGTTCTCCTTGTTGCGTCCGAACTGCAGCTGCTTGGTCGCCTGGAACGGCTGGACGTTGGCCCGCCACGACATGGCGTCCTCGACCTGCTCCAGATGACCGTTGACGTACAGCCGCGCCTCGTCGGCGAAGGCGTCGTAGACGACGGCCAGGTGGTCCCACTCGAATTCCGACTGGAAGGCCGAGTGCCGTACCACCGGCCGGGCCGCGCCGGCCGTGTCCGCGCCGGGCAGCTCCAGTTCGTAGCCGCCGCTGTTCTCCGGGTCCGCGGGGTCCGGCGCGTAGCGCACGGTGAAGGCGCTGTTGACGGCTCCCTCCGCCGACAGGACGGTGACCTTCTTCTGCGGACGCGCCGCGGTGGTCACCCAGGCGGTGGCCGTGAAGCTCTCCTTGGTGTTCACCGGGACCGTCGGGGCGGCGGCGTAGTCGTCCAGTCCGTCGAGGACGAGACCGCCCGCGCCGACCCATCCCGCGCCGGGCTGCACGGCGGCCTGGGAGGCCAGGACCGCGGACCGCTTGCCTGCGGTGTCGTCCGGGCTGGAGGCCGGCGTGCCCGCCGTCGTGGCGTCGAACTTCCAGCGGCCCTTGACCTGCGGATGCTGCTTGAACAGGTCACCGGCCTCGTCCTTGGAGACCACCCGGTCGTACAGACGCACGTCGTCGATCTGCCCCTTGAAGAACGAGTCGGGCCGTGCGCCGTACGATCCCGCGCCGACCTGCACCGGGCCGGTGGCGTCCCACGGAGCGGGCGTGAACGGCACCGTGGAGACGAGGCCGCCGTCCACGAAGAGCCGCAGCTCCTTCAGCGTGGAGTCGTACACGCCGAGGAGGTGGTGCCAGCTGTCGCCGGGGTAGACCTGGTCGGCGGCGGGCTTGCCGAGGTTGGCCATCGCCCGGGTGGGCTGGACCCCGGCCGTGTCGGAGTTGTACCGGTTGAAGACCCAGCGGCGGTACGAGCCCGAGTAGTACAGCTCGAAGCCGCTCTGCTGGGCGCCCGCCTGGGTCGCGATGATCTGCGCCGTGTCCGACTCCGTCCGGGGCAGCTTCGCCCAGGCGGCCACCGAGAAGCTGCGCAGGGTGTTGACCGCCGGTCCGGCGGTGCTCGCGTAGCCGCCCGAGGCGGAGCTGAGGTCCAGGGCGCCGGACACGTTCCCCGGGACGCCGAACGCGGCGCCGGTTCCCTTGAGGACGAGCGGGTTCACCTGGCTCGCGCCGCGCGCGACCCGCGAGGAGGCGGGGTCGTCGAAGCTCCAGACCGCCTTGGCCGGACGGCCGGTGGTCACCGGCTCCTGGCGGGCCAGCCGGCCGATGTCCGCCGCGGCCAGCGGACGGTCGTAGACGGCGGTCTCGTCGATGGCACCCTTCCACGGGTCCACGTAGGCCCCGTTGTACTTGGCCCGGCCGAACTGGAGGTTCGCGGCGGCGTGCCAGGGGGTGGACACGGCGGACGTGCCGGCCGCGACGCCGTCCACGTACAGGGTGTACTTCCCGGCCGTCGCGTCCCGCACGGCGGCGAGGTGGGTCCACTTGCCGATCTCCGGCGCGGCCGGTGACAGCACCTGCTGGACGGCGAAGCCGGCGCCCGCGGCGTCCTTCGTGGGCACGCGCAGCGCCCAGCGCTTGCTGCCTCCCTCGTACCCGAGGTAGAGGCCCGCGTGGTAGGTGCCGTCGACGCTGACGGCCGTGGCGGTGCCGGCGTCCGAGTCGAGGCGCACCCAGGTGGAGACGGTGTAGTCGCCGTCGGTCTCCAGCAGATGCGGGCCGGCGGCCGCGTAACCGTCCGTGGCCGCGTCGCCGTTCAGGGCGAGGGCCGTGCCGCGCACGCCCGGTTCACCGAGAGCCGCGGTTCCGTCCAGCTGGGCGGGACGGTCTCCGCCGTCGCCCGGGTCCTGCGTCGAGCCGGCCGGGGCGTCGAGGGTCCAGGCGGCGCGTTCGGACTGGCCGGTGGCCACCCGGAACTGGTAGGAGCCGATCGTGCTGTCGTTGTTGTTGGCGTCCCAGGCCTGCACGTAGAGGGTGTTGAGCCCCGGCCGGGTCGGCATCACGTCGATGGAGACGGGCGCTCCGGGCGACGCGGGTTTGCGCTCGTTGGCCGAGGTCGGGTCCGCGTTCAGGCCGAACCAGTACTTGGTCACGTCCGCCGCGGTCGAGTCGATGGTGAAGCGGCCGTAGCGTCCGACGCCGTCCAGCCAGGGATCGAGCGGGTCGTCGGTGTGCGAGGCGGGGTACTGGGCGGAGGCCACGGTCGGCGCGGCCGGGTGCTTGGAGTCGTAGGTCAGGTAGCAGCCGGTCTGGGTGTCACCCGCGTAGCTCCAGGGTCCCCACAGTTTGCCGTCCGAGGCGCGCACGCTCCACGCCGTCTTGGTGTTCTGCGGAATCGTCGACGGGAGCGTGATCGTGTACGCCTGCCCGGAGGCCTTGGGGCCGATACGGCCGGAGTCCCAGTGCTGCTTCCAGCCGTCGCCCGCGTCCCACTCGACCTTGAACTCGGCGTACACCTGGTCCTTGTCGGGGTCCGACAGGACGGCCGTCGCCTTGGGAATGACGTTGACGGCCTTGGGCGCCAGCGTGCAGGTCCCTCCGGGAGACATGGTCAGCTGGGACTGCTTGGGCTGGTTCGGCGGGTTGTTGTACTCGACGCGCAGGAAGCCGTTGCCCGCGAAGCGCTTCCACTGGTTCTCGGCGCTCTCGTTGGGGGCCTTGAGACCGAAGGTGAGCGACGTCTGCTTGTTGGCGGCGGCCCAGGCGACCGCGTCCTTGGCGTTGAACTCCAGGTCGCCGTCCGGGCAGGAGGCGGTCGCGCCCTTGGCCGCCGTCACGGTCGGCATCTGGTCGATCCAGTAGCCGGAGGCCTTCTGGTCGTTCCAGGACGTCGTCGAGGTGAGCGGCTTGGTGCGCCAGAACTCCACCGGCTGCTTGGTGCAGTTGTAGGCGAACGTCTCCCGCACGACGAACTCGGCGCTGGTGATGCTCTTGCCCGCGAAACTGGTGACGGGCAGCTTGTAGAAGAGCCGCTTGGCGTCGTTGGGCGCGCACTTGAGACCGGTGAAGTTCGGCGGGCAGAAGCCCATGCCCGAGTCGGCGGCGCCGTCGAACTTGTAGAAGTCCGAGTCGGGGTAGGCGCGGGAGACCATCGCGTACGCGGACGCGCGCGGCGAGGACCAGGACGGGTCGATGAACACCGGGTAGTGCGTGTCCCCGCCGGAGAGCAGCTCCGGGTCGGGGGTGAGGAGGAGGGCGTTCCCGGACACCGAGGCGTCCACGTCGGCCCGCGCCGAGGTCTCGCCGGGCCCCTCGTACAGCTCGTCGGCAACGGGAGCGGCGGCCGAAACAGCCTTCCCGGCCGCGGACTTGACGGAGGGCGCGACAGAAGGTGCGGACTTGGCGGAGGGCGCGGACTTGGCGGAGGGGACCGTACCCCCGGCCTCCGTGCCCGTGCTCGTCTTCGCTCCGGCTTCGCGGGAATCCCACATCACCGGCTGCGCGGCTTCGAAGGCCACACCGCCCGCCTGGGAGTCGACCGCCTGGAGCCCGCCGTCGGCGGTGGGACGGACGGTGAGCCCCTTGCCCGTCATGGGCAGCCGCAGTTCGGCGAGCGCGGGGTTGGCGGCCGCCTCGGCGCTCTTGACGACGACGACCTGGGAGAAGCCGTCGGGCTCCGCGGTCATCCGCAGGTCCACCCCCGGCAGGACCTCCGGATAGGTCACGGACGACCCGGAGAGCACCGGCGCGGGCAGGGCCCCGGCCCACGACAAGGACAGCTCGCGGCCCGCCTTGACCATCCTGACCAGCGGGTCCTTGCTGCCACCCGCCGAGAACACCACGTCGTTGGCGGCGGCCACGGGCGCGATGCCCACGCCGTCCACCCGCCGCAGACCGGTGTCGATGTCGACCCACCGGCCCGCCCGCCGGGTGCGCACCGGTTCCAGGTGCGTGATCTCGGTGAGGGTGCCGCCGGGATTGACGAACAGCTCACGGCTCGCGCCGCGTTCGGAGACGACCTCGACCCGTTTGCCGGCCTTCCGGGCCTGCTCCCGCGCCCGGTCGACGGCGGGGGAAAGGGTGTCCGGTGCGGGATCGTCGGCGACCCGGGACCCCGTCCCCGCCGTGTCCGAGGACTGCGCGACCGCGGTGGGCAGGGACGCCCCTGGTATCTGGCCGGTGAGCAACGCCCCGACCAGTAGGGAGACAGCGCCGACGGCAGCTCTCCCCCGAGTTCTTTCAGCCACGCCAGACCTCTCATACAATCTTCATAATGTGAAGATGACTATCTGGTTGGCTGGTTCACGCTGTCAATCGCCATTTCCCCGCCGCCAACTCCCGCTTCCCGGCCGGGAATCCGCCGGCCAAGGGACGATCCCCGGACACAACACCCGAACCCCCCACCCCACCCCGACGGCACGGCCAGGGGGCAGGAAGCCGACCCGGAGTCGGCCGACCACGGATGGCTCCTGGCTCCGCCCCGGCAAGGTGACCGACCTCTTCGAGCGCTTGGTTGCCGCTTCCGGCCTCCCGCAGATCCGCCTGCACGATGCGCGGCACGGCGCTGCCACCTTCACGCTCGCCGCCGACATCGCCATCGTGTCGGACACCCTCGAGCACAGCGACACCCGGATCACGCGTGACATCTACCAGAGCGTGCTCCCCCACGTGGGCAAGAGCGCCGCCGAGGCGACCGCGAAGGCCGTCCCCTCCAGCGCAAGGCCGAGGCCGAGAAGGCCACGCGTAAGGCCGCGAAGAAGGAGAAGGCAAGGAAGGCCGCGGCCAAGAACGCCGGCAAGGGCGGCCAGCGGAAGAGCGAGGCGAAAGCCCAGGCCAAGCCTGCCAAGAAGGTCACACGCCGCAAGCCCAAGAAGTAGGTCCCCGAGCGACTCCGCTCACGCATCGCTCACGCAGGCACTTCCACGGTGCCCCCGCCGTACGGCTCCCCATGCCCGATTCCGCCCCGGAAAAAGCAAAAGCCCCAGGTCACGGCGAGTGAGTCCTGAGGCTTCGGCAGAGCCGCCTTCGGGATTCGAACCCGAGACCTACGCATTACGAGTGCGTTGCTCTGGCCATCTGAGCTAAGGCGGCGCGCTGTCCGCACCATGGTGCGATCAGCAACGTCGGTAAGTCTACACAGTTTCCGGGGGTGCTCCGAACCCGCCCGGGGTGCGGGGGTGGAGGGCCGGTTGGGGGGTCTATGAGCAGCGCTTTCCCTTCGCCGGAGGGGTTCCGTGGAGGAGGTAGGCGTTGATCGCGGAGTCGATGCAGGCGCTGCCGCGGCCGTAGGCGGTGTGGCCGTCGCCCTCGTAGGTGAGGAGGCGGCCGGAGGCGAGCTGGCTCGCGAGGGAGCGGGCCCACGGGTAGGGCGTGGCCGGGTCGCGGGTGGTGCCGACGACGACGATGGGCGCGGCGCCCTTGGCCTGGATGCGGTGCGGCGCTCCCGTGGGCGCGACCGGCCAGTACGCGCAGCTCAGGGAGGCCCAGGCGAGGCCCTCGCCGAAGACCGGGGACGCCTTCTCGAAGGACGGCAGTGCCTTCTCGACCTGCTCCGGGGTGTCGAACGCCGCCGGGAGGTCCAGGCAGTTGACGGCCGCGTTGGCGGACATCAGGTTGGCGTAGCGCCCTCGCGGGTCGCGCTCGTAGTAGCTGTCGGAGAGGGCGAGCAGTCCCGCGCCGTCGTTCTCCCTGATCGCCGAGGTCAGCGCCTCGCGCAGTTGCTCCCACGTGCTCTCGTCGTACATCGCCGCGATCACGCCGGTGGTGGCGAGGGCCTCGCCGAGCTTGCGACCCCCCGCGTCGCCGGTGGGGATCGGGTGCGCGTCGAGCCTGCGGAAGAATTCCTTCAGGTCGGCGCCGACCTGGGCCGGTTTGGCGCCCTTGCCGCCGAGCGGGCAGTCGGCTTGCCGCACGCAGTCCTTCGCGAACGACTGGAACGCCGTCTCGAAGCCCGCCGTCTGGTCCAGGTTCAGCCTGCGGGCGGGCAGCGACGGGTCCATCGCGCCGTCCAGGACGAGCCGGCCCACCCGGTCCGGGAACAGGCCCGCGTACGTGGCGCCGAGGAACGTGCCGTACGACGCCCCCACGTATGTCAGCCTCCGGTCGCCCAGGATCGCGCGCAGGATGTCCATGTCCCGGGCCGCTTCCACGGTGGAGACGTGCCGCAGCAGCTTGGGCGCGTGCGCTCCGCAGCCCTCCGCGAACTTTTTGAAGGCGTCGACGAGGCGGGTCTTCTCCCGCTGGTCGTCGGGGGTGGTGTCGGTCTGCGTGTACGCGTCCATCGGCCGCCCGTTCAGGCACTCGACGGGTTCGCTGCGGGCCACGCCCCGCGGGTCGACGGCGACCATGTCGTAGCGGGCGCGGACCTCGGCGGGGTAGCCGACGCCGGCGTACTGCTGGAGGTAGCCCACTGCCGAGCCGCCCGGACCGCCCGGGTTCACCTGCAGCGAGCCGAGCCGCTTGCCCGGGCCCGTCGCCTTCTTGCGGGCGACGGCGAGCCGGAGGTCCCCGGCGCCCGGCTTCGCGTAGTCGAGCGGCGCCTTCATGGTGGCGCACCGGAAGCCGGGAACACCGCAGTCGCGCCAGCTCAGTTTCTGCCCGTAGTACGGGGAGAGCGCCGACGGCGTGGCCCGCGGCAGCGCGGCCAGCGCAGCAACCGCCGCGGAGCCCGCGGAGCTGGCCGGCTCGTTCGCGGAGCAGCCGGAGAGGAGCAGCGCGGCGAGGGAGAGCAGCGTGACGCCGGCACGGGACCTGCGGAGGGAGCGCCTGATGTGCATTCAGCGAGCGTAACTCTGTGCGACGGGATGAACGCCCTGCGTCCGCCAACTGCCACGGACGAGGGACCCCGTCAACCCCGGTCGACGACTCGCCCCGGCACGCGCCCGCTCTCTTGCCGGTTCTCCTGCCGGTTCTCTTGTGCGGGCTCGTGCGCATACCCACGCCCCGACGCGGTCCGCTCGTACCGGCCGCTGCCGACCCCGGCCCCGGCCCCGGACCGACAACCCCGGTTCGGTCCGGTGCCGCCGCCTGCTCGGGCCGGTACCGGCCGCATCCCTGCCCCGCCGTATCAGGCTGGGCTCACCCCACGCAGGCTCGATGCGCCCAGCTCGCTGTTCTGCGTCAGGCCGCCGTCCTACGTCAGGCCGCTGTTCCGCGTCAGGCGGCTGTTCCGCGTCAGCCCGCTCTCAGTGCCATCGTCATCGCCTCGACCGCCAGCAGCGGAGCGACGTTGCGGTCCAGGGCCTCTCTGCACGCGGCGATGGCGTCGATCCGGCGCAGGGTCGACTCCGGGCTGCTGCCGCGGGCGAGCCGTTGCAGCGCCTCTTCGGCGTCCGCGTTGGCGATCGCGACGCGGGAGCCCAGCTGGATCGCGAGGACGTCGCGGTAGAAGGCCGTCAGGTCGGTGAGCGCGACGTCGAGGCTGTCGCGCTGCGTCCGCGTTCTGCGGCGCTTCTGCTTGTCCTCCAGGTCCTTCATCACACCCGCGGTGCCGCGCGGCATCCGGCCGCCCTGGACCGCTCCCATCGCCGCCTTCAGCTCCTCGGTCTCCTTGCCGTCCGTCTCCTCCGCGAGCTGTTTGGCGTCCTCGGCGGCAGCGTCGACCAGCTCTTGGGCGGCTCTGAGGCAGTTGCCGACGTCGTCGACGCGCAGGGGCAGTTTCAGCACGGCCGCCCGGCGCTCGCGCGCGGCGGGGTCGGTGGCGAGGCGCCGGGCCCGGTCGACATGGCCCTGGGTGGCCCGGGCGGCGGCCGCGGCGACGGCCGGCTCGACGCCCTCCCGCCGTACGAGCATGTCGGCGACCGCCTCGACCGAGGGCGTGCGCAGGTTCAGGTGCCGGCAGCGGGAGCGGATCGTGGGCAGCACGTCCTCCAGGGAGGGCGCGCACAGCATCCACACCGTGCGGGGCGCCGGCTCCTCCACCGCCTTCAGGACGGCGTTGGCGGACTTCTCGTTGAGCCGCTCGGCGTCCTCGACGAGGATGATCTGCCAGCGGCCCGTGGCGGGCGAGGTGTACGACTTGCGGACGGTGTCGCGCATGTCGTCCGCGAGGATCTGGGCGCCCACGGCCGCGACCGTGGTGACGTCGGCGTGGGTGCCGATGAGCGCCGTATGGCAGCCGTCGCAGAACCCGCAGCCGGGAACGCCGCCGAGCGCCCGGTCGGGACTCACGCACTGCAGGGCGGCCGCGAAGGCCCGTGCCACCTGGGTCCGGCCGCCGCCGGGCGGGCCGGTGAACAGCCAGGCGTGCGTCATCCTCGACGCCTCCGGCGGGGCGGTGCGGGCGGCGGCCGCGGTGACGAACGCGTCGGCGTCCCGGGCGGCGGCGGTCAGCTGCTCGCTCACCTTTTCCTGGCCGATGAGGTCGTCCCACACGGTCATGCGTCGCCCCGCCCTTTCGTCACGATTCGCGCTGTGGCTTCCATTGTGCGGTCAGCCACTGACAATCGGGTCCGTCAGTCCCGTCAGTCCCATCGGTCCCGTTTGCCCCATAAGCCTCGGCGATCCCGCCCGTCCCGGCCATGCCGGGCCGCCGGGCCGCCGGGGTCAGGCGCGAGCGGCCCGGTCGTCGGGCCGCTCCCCCCTTTCTCGGCGGCGGGCGCGTTCACCGGAGTGCGCGTGTTCAGCGGCGCCTGCCCCGGCCGCCCCGGCCCTCGGAGGGGCCGTCGTCGTCCCGGTGCGGTCCCAGGAGTTCGTCCGCGAGGGTCGGCAGATCGTCGAGGGGGGTCTCCTCGGCCCAGTCCGGACGCGGCCGGTGCCGGGGCTCGCCCTCCTCGTCGAGCTGCGGCAGCTCACGGGTGCGGTCGTCGGTGCCGTCCGGCCCGGCTCCGCCGCGTGCGTCGCGGTCGTCACGCTCGTCGCGGAAGTAGCCCGGCGGGACCCGGTCCGACGGGCTGTCGTCCCGCACGGGAGGAAGTACGGCCGTCTCCTCCTCGGGACCGGGCAGTCGCCGGTCGGTCGGGCCGCTCCGGCCCCGCCCGCCGCGCACCGGAGGCAGGACCGCCGTCTCGTCGTCCGCGGGAACGGCCGACGCGGGCCGCGGCGGCTGCGGCAGCTCGGCCGTGACCTCCGCGTCCGTCCCCCCGGCGTCCGTGACTCCGGCGTCCCTTCCCCCGGCGGGAGACCGCTTCGCGGAGGTCCCTGCGGACGGGCGGGAGGGCCGCTCGGGCTCCTTGTCCGTTCGGTCCGTCCGGTCCGTCCGGTCCGTCCGGACCGGCGGCAGCACCGCCGTCTCGTCCACCGGGCCGCCCGACGCGTTCGTCGGCGTGACCACCGGCGTGGGCACGGTCACCGCCTCCGGCGGGACCGCCGGTCCCGCGGGGGGACCGGAGCGGGCCGGCTTCGGGCCGAGCTGCGCGGCGGCGGCCGCCTGCTCCGCCGCTCGCCGTGCCTCCTCGGCCCGCAGCAGCGCCTCCTCGGCCTTGCGCTGCTTCTCCAGCCGACGGCTCTCGGCCTCGGCGCGCAGCCGGGCCTCCTCCTCGGCCTGCTTGCGCCGGCGCTCCTCTTCCGCCTTGCGGCGGGCCTCCTCCTCGGCGCGGGCCTTCTCCTCCGCGATGAGGCGGGCCCGCTCCTCCTCGGCGCGCTTGCGTGCCTCCTCGGCCCGCAGCCGCGCCTCTTCGGCCTGCCGTTCGGCCTCGCGCCGCTGCGCCTCCTCCAGCTCGCGCCGCTTGCGCTCCTCCTCCTCGGCGCGCAGCTTGGCGAGCTGCTCCTGGCGCTCACGCTCCAGGCGCTCCTCCTCGGCCTTGCGGGCCGCTTCTTCCTCGGCCTTGCGGCGGGCCTCCTCCTCGGCCTTCCTGCGCGCCTCCTCCTGGGCCTTGATCTCGGCCTCGGACAGGGGCAGCAGCTGGTCGAGCCGGTGCCGGACGGCGGTGGTGACGGCCTCGGGCTCCTGCGCCGCGTCGACGACGAGGTAGCGGCCGGGGTCTGCGGCGGCGAGCGTGAGGAAACCGGCGCGCACGCGCGCGTGGAACTCCGCGGGCTCCGACTCCAGACGGTCGGGGGCCTCCGTGAACCGCTCGCGGGCGGCCTCCGGGGAGACGTCCAGCAGGACCGTCAGGTGGGGCACCAGGCCGTCCGTCGCCCAGCGCGAGATCCGTGCGATCTCGGTCGGGGACAGATCGCGGCCCGCGCCCTGGTAGGCCACGGACGAGTCGACGTACCGGTCGGTGATCACCACGGCGCCGCGCTCCAGGGCGGGCCGCACGACCGTGTCGACGTGCTCCGCGCGGTCCGCCGCGTACAGCAGGGCTTCCGCGCGGTGCGAGAGGCCGGCGCTGGAGACGTCCAGCAGGATCGAGCGCAGCCGCTTGCCGACGGGCGTGGCCCCCGGCTCACGCGTGAGGACGACCTCGTGGCCCTTGGCCCTGATCCACTCGGCGAGGGCCTCGGCCTGGGTGGACTTGCCGGCGCCGTCGCCCCCCTCCAGGGCGATGAAGAAGCCGTTCGCGGCGGGCGCCGTCACCGGGTCGTCGCCGCCCATCAGTGCGTCCCGCAGGTCCTTCCTGAGGGGGACGCCGGAGCGGTCGTCGACCTTGGCGAGGACCAGGGCGGCCACCGGGAGCAGTAGGGCGCCGACCAGCATCAGCGTGAAGGCGGCCCCGCCGTGCGCGAAGACGAACTTGCCGTTTTCCAGCCGGTGCGGCCCGATGAGCGCCGCGACCAGCGGGGCGAGCACCGCGCCCAGTGCCACGAGGACCCGTACGACGGCGTGCAGGTGCTCGGTCGTGCGCGTGCGGCGGTGGTCCTCGGTCTCCTGGTCGAGCAGGGAGTGCCCGGTGTTGGCGGCGACGCCCGCGCCGACGCCCGCGAGGACCATGACCAGCAGCACGCTGGTGACGTCCGGGACCAGTCCGGCGGCGAGGAGCGCCACGCCCGTGAAGGCGATGGCGAGGGCGAGCAGGCGGCGCCGCGACAGCGACACCAGCACCTTGGGCGCCGTGCGGACGCCGACGACGACTCCGCCGGTCAGCCCGAGCACGAGGAGTCCGTAGAGCACCGGGCCGCCGCCCAGGTCCTTGGCGTGCAGGACGGCCACGGCGACGGACGCGGAGATCGCGCCCGCGACGGCGGCGCAGGCGAGCACCAGCAGCGGGATCACGCCCGTGCGGCCCGAGTCGACGCCGGTGGCGGTCCGGGGGCGGCGCAGGCCTTCGAGGGGCGACCGCGGGCGCGGGGTGCGTACGGCCGGCAGCTCCAGGAAGGTCACGATCGACAGGCATCCGGCGAAGAGCCCGCCGGCGACGTACGAGGCGAGGGCCGCCTGGTGCTGGTCGAACCAGGCGATCCCGGTGCCCAGAAGGTTGTTGAACAGGGCGGCGACCACCAGGGTGGCCGCGCCGAGCGGGATGGTCAGGAAGCCGGTGCGCAGCGAGAGGCGGCGCAGGGCGTCCATGTGGTCGGGCAGCGGTCGTACGGTCGCGCCCTCCGGGGGCGGGGCGGGCAGCAGGGCGGGCGCCGCGCTCTCGCGGGCGACCGTCCAGAACCGTTCGGCGACGCCCGTCACGAACACCGTGACGAGCAGCAGGGCGAGTGCGTCGTCGGGCGTCCAGTCGATCCACAGGGGGGCGACGATCAGCAGCACGGCGCGCAGCCCGTCCGCGCCGACCATGGTCCACCGGCGGTCGAGTGGGCCTTCGGGGGACGTCAGTGCCGTCAGCGGGCCCAGCAGGACGGCGCCGAAGAGGAGGGTGGCCAGGATCCGTACCCCGAAGACGATCGCCACTGCGAACGCCACGCCTCGGTAGCCGCCGCCGAAGGAGCCTTCGGCGATGGCCGCCTGGAGGACGAGGAGGACGAAGACCAGGAGGGCGAGGGCGTCTGCGACTCCGCCCACCAACTGCGCGCTCCAGAGGCGCTTGAGCTGCGGTTCGCGCAGCAGGGCGCGCACTGCGCGCTCGCGGGAGTCGGCCACCAGGGCGTCGTCCGGGGCCGGGTGGTGGGCCGTTGGCTGCTCGGCTCGCGTCATGCTTTCAGCCTATCGGCCGCGGCTGACACCCCGGGGCCCGCGTCCGCACGTACGACCGCCCCGACACCAAAGTGATGCCGGGGCGTTCGTTTCGCGAACGTGCCGTGGAGAAACGGTGACCGGTCCTGGGACCCGTCGGGCCGTCAGTCCTCCGAGGAGGCCGACGGGGAGGCCGTCGCCTTCTTCGCGGTCGTCTTCTTGGCGGTGGTCGTCTTCTTGGCGGCCGTCGTCGTCTTTGCGGTGGTCTTCTTGGCGGCCGTCTTCTTCGCCGGGGCCGCCTTCTTGGCCGTCGCCTTCTTCGCGGTCGCCTTCTTCGCCGTCTTCTTGGCGGGCGCCTTGGCGCGCTTCTCGGCGAGCAGCTCGTAGCCGCGCTCCGGGGTGATCTCCTCGACGCTGTCGCCGGAGCGCAGGGTCGCGTTGGTCTCGCCGTCGGTCACGTACGGCCCGAAGCGGCCGTCCTTGACCACGACCGGCTTCTCGCTGACCGGGTCGGTGCCCAGCTCCTTCAGCGGCGGCTTGGCGGCGGCCCGGCCGCGCTGCTTGGGCTGGGCGTAGATCTCCAGCGCCTCTTCGAGCGTGATCGTGAAGAGCTGGTCCTCGGTCTGGAGCGAGCGCGAGTCCGTGCCCTTCTTCAGGTACGGGCCGTAGCGGCCGTTCTGCGCGGTGATCTCCACGCCCTCGGCGTCCGTGCCGACGACACGCGGCAGGGACATCAGCTTGAGGGCGTCCGCCAGCGTCACCGTGTCCAGGGACATCGACTTGAACAGCGAGGCCGTGCGCGGCTTCACGGCGTTCTTGCCGGTCTTCGGCGTGCCTTCGGGGAGCACCTCGGTGACGTACGGGCCGTAGCGGCCGTCCCTGGCGATGATCTGGTGGCCGGACTCCGGGTCGGCGCCCAGCTCGAAGTCGCCGCTCGGCTTGGCGAGCAGTTCCTCGGCGAGCTCGACGGTCAGCTCGTCGGGTGCGAGGTCCTCGGGGATGTCCGCGCGCTGGTGGCCCTCGGAGTCCTTCTCGCCGCGCTCGATGTAGGGGCCGTAGCGGCCCACGCGCAGCACGATGCCGTCGCCCACGGGGAACGAGGACACTTCGCGCGCGTCGATCGCGCCGAGGTCGGTCACCAGCTCCTTGAGGCCGCCGAGGTGGTCGCCGTCGCCGTTGCCGGCGTCGGCGGCGCCGCCCTCGCCCGTGCCGCTGCCCTCGCCGAAGTAGAACCGCTTCAGCCACGGGACGGCACGCGCCTCACCGCGGGCGATGCGGTCGAGGTCGTCCTCCATCCTGGCGGTGAAGTCGTAGTCGACGAGCCGGCCGAAGTGCTTCTCCAGCAGGTTGACCACGGCGAACGACAGGAAGGACGGGACGAGTGCCGTGCCCTTCTTGAAGACGTAGCCGCGGTCGAGGATCGTGCCGATGATCGACGCGTATGTCGACGGGCGGCCGATCTCGCGCTCTTCGAGCTCCTTGACGAGGCTGGCCTCGGTGTAGCGGGCCGGGGGCTTCGTGGCGTGCCCGTCGACCGTGATCTCCTCGGCGGACAGGGCGTCGCCCTCGCTCACCTGGGGCAGGCGGCGCTCGCGGTCGTCCAGCTCGGCGTTCGGGTCGTCGGCGCCCTCGACGTACGCCTTCAGGAAGCCGTGGAAGGTGATGGTCTTGCCGGAGGCGCTGAATTCGGCGTCCCGGCCGTCGGCCGCCGTGCCGGCGATCTTCACCGTAACGCTGTTGCCGATGGCGTCCTTCATCTGGGAGGCGACCGTGCGCTTCCAGATCAGCTCGTAGAGCCTGAACTGGTCGCCGCTGAGGCCCGTCTCGGCAGGCGTGCGGAAACGGTCGCCGGAGGGGCGGATCGCCTCGTGCGCCTCCTGCGCGTTCTTGACCTTCCCGGCGTACGTGCGCGGCTGCACCGGCAGGTAGTCGGCCCCGTACAGCTGCGTGACCTGGGCACGAGCCGCGGACACGGCGGTGTCGCTCAGCGTCGTGGAGTCGGTTCGCATGTACGTGATGAAGCCGTTCTCGTACAGCTTCTGCGCGACCTGCATGGTGGCCTTGGCACCGAAGCCGAGCTTGCGGCTGGCCTCCTGTTGCAGCGTCGTCGTACGGAACGGGGCGTACGGCGAGCGCCGATACGGCTTGGACTCGACGGACCGTACGGCGAACCGCGTGTTCTCCAGGGCGGCGGCCAGGGCGCGGGCGTTCGCCTCGTCGAGGTGGAGGGTGTTCGCGCTCTTGAGTTGTCCCAGGGAGTCGAAGTCGCGGCCCTGCGCGACCCGCCTGCCGTCGACGGCGTGCAGGCGGGCGACCAGCGACGACGGGTCCGACGAGTCTCCCGCGCGGCCGGTCGCGAAGGTGCCCGTCAGGTCCCAGTACTCAGCAGAACGAAACGCGATGCGCTCGCGTTCCCGCTCGACGACGAGACGGGTGGCGACGGACTGGACACGGCCGGCCGACAGACGCGGCATGACCTTCTTCCACAGGACCGGCGAGACCTCGTAGCCGTAGAGGCGGTCGAGGATGCGGCGGGTCTCCTGGGCGTCGACGAGCTTCTGGTTGAGCTGGCGCGGATTGGCGACGGCGGCCCGGATCGCGTCCTTGGTGATCTCGTGGAAGACCATCCGCTTGACGGGGATCTTCGGCTTGAGGACTTCCTGGAGGTGCCAGGCGATCGCCTCGCCCTCCCGGTCCTCATCGGTGGCGAGGAAGAGTTCGTCGGACTCCTTGAGGAGGTCCTTGAGCTTCTTGACCTGCGCCCTCTTGTCGGCGTTGACGACATAGATCGGCTGGAAGTCGTGTTCGACGTCCACACCGAGGCGGCGCACCTCGCCCGTGTACTGGTCCGGCACCTCCGCGGCGCCGTTGGGAAGGTCGCGGATGTGCCCGACGCTGGCCTCGACGATGTAGCCGGGGCCGAGATAACCCTTGATCGTCTTCGCCTTGGCAGGCGACTCGACGATCACGAGTCGGCGGCCGCCGTGTGCGGTCTCGCTGGTCGGGGACAACTTCGCTCTTCTCTCCGGATCGACGCTGGGGCCTCCCCAGGCCTTGCTCCCGGGGTCGGGTCATGGGGACGCTGCGGAGTGTGACGGTACATCCCGCCCCCGTGTCAAACGGGAAAAGCCCGCAACGGCCACTCGAACGGTAACCCGACTACCGCCATTCCTGCCGCCCGGAGTACCGACCGGCCCTTTTCCGTTCGGCCGGAACACGTCGTCCCCTTTGTCGGCGGGAGATCGGCGGGACCGCGCTCGCGCCGCCCGGAGGAAGATCCGGCGCCGTCCTCGCGGACGTGCCGCGATCCGGCCCCGCCGGTGGTCCGCGCGGTGATCCCGGCGTGGCCGGGCATGATCCCCCGGCGGCGTCAGGGGCGTGCGAGGCACCACACGCCGAGGACCAGCGCGGCGACCGCGGCGAGACCGGCCAGGGTCGCCGATGCGACGGGGCTCACATCCTGGGCCACGGGTTCACGGTGCCGGACCCGGACGGCGGTCCACACCAGGAGCGCGCCCGCGAACAGGACGAACGCCATCCCCGCGAAGATCGTCGGCGCACTGTCCATGCCGGCCCCGCTCCTGTTCTCCCGCTCACGCCCGCTCCGGACCCGCCCCGGATCCGGCCGGACCCGCCTCGGACCCGCGGGGACCGATCTCGTATCCGCCTCGGACGGGCTTCGGTCCCGCCTCGGACAGGGGAGCCTGGCACGCGCGGACGACGCCCCGGCGAACCCGAGGTGAACGCCGGGACACGGGCGACGCCGGATGCCGGGAGGATCCGGCGCCGGCGGGCTCCGCGGTCACTGGGCGGGTTCGAGGAAGCCCTGTTCCACCAGCAGGCGGATCTGGGCCGGAGTGCGGTCCCGCAGCAGCACCGGGTCCTCGCCGACCAGTTGCGCGATGGCGTCGAGGATCCGGCCGGCGCTGAGCGTGCCGTCGCACACGCCCGCGAAGCCGGCGCCGACCGTGTCCACCTTGGTGGCCCGGCGCATGCCGCGGTTCTGCCGCAGCACGACGTGCTCCGGGTCCTCGGCGCCCGGCAGTCCGACCTGCTCCTGGACGACCTCAGCGGCCAGACGGAAGTGTCCGGCGAGGAGCGCCGCGTCGTCGTGCGTGCGCAGGTGGTCGAGCCGGTCGAAGTGCGCCAGGACCGTGTCGCCGAGCGGCTGTTCGACCGGGTGCGGCCACTCCTCCACCGTGATCACGGGCTCCGCGGCCGTCGTCCTGCGCAGCGTGATCCAGCCGAATCCGACGGCCTTCACCTTGCGCGCCTCGAACTCGTCCAGCCAGGCGTCGTAACGTGCCTGGTACGCGGCCTGGTCGCCCCGGTGGTCGCCGGCGTCGCGCAGCCACAGTTCCGCGTACTGGGTGACGTCCTGCACCTCACGCTGCACGATCCACGCGTCGCAGCCGCGTGGCACCCATGACCTGACCCTGTCCTGCCAGTCCTCCCCCTCCACGTGCTGCCAGTTCGCGAGGAACTGGGCGAATCCGCCGTCGTTCAGTCGTTGCCCCGCTCCCTGAACGACCGAGCGGCACAGATCGTCCCCGCCCATCCCGCCGTCCCGGTAGGTCAGACGGGCGCCCGGAGAGATCACGAACGGCGGGTTCGAGACGATCAGGTCGTACGTCTCGTCGTCGTGGAGCGGCTCGAACAGGGAGCCCTCGCGCAGGTCGGCGGCCGGGGCCGCGGACAGGGCGAGGGTGAGCGCGGTGATGTGCAGGGCACGCGGGTTGAGGTCGGTCGCCGTCACGCGCGTGGCGTGCTGGGCGGCGTGCAGCGCCTGGATGCCTGACCCGGTCCCGAGGTCGAGGGCGGCGGCGACGGGCTTGCGCACGGTGATGCCGGCGAGGGTCGTCGACGCGCCTCCCACGCCCAGGACGACCGCCGCGTCCGCCTGCCGGCCCTCGCTCGCGCTGCCGCCGGCGCCGCCCACCGCGCAGCCCAGGTCGGACACGATGAACCAGTCCTCGCCGTCCGGGCCGCCGTAGGGGCGTACGTCGACGGTCGCGGCCACCTCGTCCGGGCCCGCGGGGGCCAGCCAGCCGCTCTCCACGCACGCGTGTACCGGCAGGAACTCCGCCACGCGCGTGTGCGGCACCGGCTGTTGCAGCAGGAACAGGCGGACGAGCGTCTCCAGCGGCGTGTCCCCGCGGGTCGCGCGCAGCGCGGGCACGGTCTCGCTGCGGGCGAGGGCCGCGTAGGCGGGGGCGCCGAGCAGGTCGAGGAGGCCGTCCGCGGTGAAGGAGGCCTCGAGGAGGGCCTCGCGCAGCAGGGCGGCGACCTCGGGACGGTCGGCCGAGGGCAGGGGGGACGGGGTGGCGTTGCTCACGCGTCCCATTGTCTCCCGTCACCACCGCGGCGGCTTCCCCCCGAGGCGCGGGAAGCCGCCGGATGCCCTGCGGGCCGTCCGGACCGTTCAGGCCGTTCAGGCCCTTCAGGCCGTGCGGTTGTCAGCTCGACGTGGCGCCCGCCTTGGCGGACGCGGCGACCTTCTTGCAGCTCTCCTGCTGGGCCATGGCGTTCTTGACGTCGCCCTCTTCGAGGTTCTTCAGCGCGGTGTTGCCGCTCTTGCTGAGCTTGCCGAGGTCGGTGGCGATGTTCTGCAAACCGTCGGCGAACTTCGCCTGGTCCTTCGTGTCCAGCGCGTCGACCTGCTTCTTCAGGCCGGCGTAGGAGGTCGAGAGGGCGGTGAGCGCGGAGACGGCGTCCTTCTGCTTCTTCTCGCCGCCCTCGACTCCGGGCGGCGTTCCCGCCTTCTGCACGGCCTGGGCGAGCGCGTTGTAGGCGTCGGACATGTCCTGGAAGGCCTGCGAGTCGGTCTTCTGGACGTTCGCCGGCGCGTTGTTGTCGGTGGCGGCCTGCTTGATCGCGGCGTTCGCCGCGTCGACCTTCGCGTCCTGGGCGGGCAGGGCGTCGCAGACCTGCTTGGCCCAGGCGTCGAGTTCCTTGTTGCCGCCGTCGTCGCTGCTGCACCCGGACAGCGCCAGTACCAGTACCGCACCGCCGGACAGTGCGGCCGCGAGCTTCTTGTTCACCGGATTGGTCCCTTCCATGGCTCTCGGCCCCGGAACATACACGGCAACCCGGCGACAACCCCAGTACGAATGTCTGCTATGCGGAGGAATAAAGCCATTTGCACCAAGAGAGAGAAGGGTCACGGCATGGTCACACACCCCGCACAACGGGCGGGCGGAGCGGCAACCCGTGCCGTCCGCCCGCCCGTTGAGCCGAGCACCGGTGAGCAGGTCTACGAAACCACCGCGGGATCGGCCGACTTGGCCGCCGTCCCCGCGTTGTCCTCGTCCCCCACGGCGATGCCGCGCCGCTTGGAGACGTAGACCGCGACCACGATGACGGCCAGCGCGACGAGCGCGATCATGATCCGCACGCCGATGCTCTTGTCGTCGCCGTAACTGAACTTGATCACGGCGGGCGCGATGAGCAGCGCCACCAGGTTCATCACCTTCAGCAGCGGGTTGATCGCGGGACCGGCGGTGTCCTTGAACGGGTCGCCGACCGTGTCGCCGATCACCGTCGCGGCGTGCGCCTCGCTGCCCTTGCCGCCGTGGTGGCCGTCCTCGACGAGTTTCTTCGCGTTGTCCCACGCGCCGCCGGAGTTGGCCAGGAAGACGGCCATCAGCGTGCCGGTGCCGATCGCGCCCGCCAGGAACGCGCCCAGCGCCCCGACGCCGAGGGTGAACCCGATGAAGACGGGCGCCAGCACGGCGAGCAGTCCCGGTGTGGCCAGCTCGCGCAGGGCGTCGCGGGTGCAGATGTCGACGACCTTGCCGTACTCCGGTTCCTCGCTGTAGTCCATGATCCCGGGGTGCTCGCGGAACTGCCGCCGCACCTCGAACACCACGGAACCGGCCGACCGGGAGACCGCGTTGATCGCCAGCCCGGAGAAGAGGAAGACGACCGCGGCGCCCGCGATGAGGCCGACGAGGTTGTTGGGCTGCGAGATGTCCATCATCAGGGTCAGCGGCGCGCCCGCTCCGGACAGCTCCTCGCCGACGTCCTGCGCGCCGGTCGTGATCGCGTCCCGGTAGGACCCGAAGAGCGCCGACGCGGCCAGGACCGCGGTGGCGATGGCGATGCCCTTGGTGATGGCCTTGGTCGTGTTGCCGACGGCGTCGAGGTTGGTGAGCACCTGCGCGCCCGCGCCCTCGACGTCGCCGGACATCTCAGCGATGCCCTGCGCGTTGTCGGAGACCGGCCCGAAGGTGTCCATCGCCACGATCACGCCGACCGTGGTGAGCAGCCCGGTGCCGGCCAGCGCCACCGCGAACAGCGCCAGCATGATCGACGTGCCACCGAGCAGGAAGGCCCCGTAGACGCTCAGGCCGATCAGCAACGCGGTGTAGACGGCCGACTCGAGTCCGACCGAGATGCCGGCCAGGACGACCGTCGCGGGGCCGGTCAGCGACGACTTGCCGATGTCGCGCACAGGGCGGCGGGAGGTCTCGGTGAAGTAGCCCGTCAGCTGCTGGATGACCGCGGCCAGGACGATGCCGATCGCCACGGCCACCAGGGCGAGGACACGGGGATCGCCGTCCTTGCCCTGGACGGCGGCGTCGGTGACGCCGTCCAGGTCCGCGTACTTGCCGGGGAGGTAGACGAAGACGGCCACGGCGACCAGCACGAGCGAGATCACCGCGGAGATGAAGAAGCCCCGGTTGATCGCGGACATGCCGCTGCGGTCGGCGCGGCGTGGGGCGACCGCGAAGATCCCGACCATGGCCGTGAGCACGCCGATCGCGGGGACGAGCAGCGGGAAGGCGAGTCCGGCGTCGCCGAAGGCCGCTTTGCCGAGGATCAGGGCGGCCACGAGGGTGACGGCGTACGACTCGAAGAGGTCCGCCGCCATGCCCGCGCAGTCGCCGACGTTGTCGCCCACGTTGTCGGCGATGGTCGCGGCATTGCGCGGGTCGTCCTCCGGAATGCCCTGCTCCACCTTGCCGACCAGGTCGGCGCCGACGTCGGCTGCCTTGGTGAAGATCCCGCCGCCGACCCTCATGAACATGGCGATGAGGGCGGCGCCGAGACCGAATCCCTCCAGCACCTTCGGCGCGTCGGCCGCGTACACCAGCACCACGCAGGCGGCCCCGAGCAGGCCGAGCCCCACCGTGAACATGCCGACGACGCCGCCCGTGCGGAAGGCGATCTTCATCGCCTTGTGCGAGACGGCGGTGAGATCCTTTTCGGGTTCTCCTTTTCCCGGAGTCGCTTCCCGGGCCGCCGCGGCGACGCGCACATTACTGCGGACGGCGAGCCACATGCCGATATAGCCGGTGGCGGCCGAGAACGCGGCGCCGATCAGGAAGAAGATCGACCGGCCGGCCCGCTGATTCCAGTCGTCCGCGGGAAGCAGCATGAGCAGGAAGAACACGACGACGGCGAATACGCCGAGCGTGCGCAGTTGGCGCGCCAGATAGGCGTTGGCGCCTTCCTGGACCGCCGCCGCGATCTTCTTCATGCTGTCGGTGCCGTCGCCGGCCGCGAGCACCTGGCGCAGCAGTACGCCCGCGACCACGAGCGCGGCCAGTGCCACGACCGCGATGACCACCACGAGCAGGCGGTTGCCGTCGGTCAGTTCTGCCGCTGCGAGAGTTGTGGGGTGGTCCAACGGATGAGAGGTGTGAAGCCCCGCCATTCGTCCTCCTTGACGCTTGGGCTGAGCTCAAGATGTGGACGGATTGTAGGTACCGGAACCTGATCAAAACAGAGCGTGGGAAACGAAATTCGCCTTTTCGTCAAGTAATGCCTTCAGGGCATTGATCGTGAATTGCTTCACGAATTGCAGTCGATTTTCGCCACCTCATGACCCGGCGTCCCATGATTCACTTCTTGAGACCAGTGTCAGCATGCCCGAGACCCCTGGTGCGCGCATGCCGAGGGGCCCCACCGGAGTGGGCGGAGCTACCGAAGACCCCAACCGAGTGGGGCCCGCATGCCGAAGGCCCGCCAGGGTGGGGCCGCGTGCAGAAAAGACCTCGTCCGGGTAGGCCTGCATGCCGAAGGGCCCCACCGGAGTGGGGCCCTTCGGGTGAGAAGACTGTTTGGTCGGCGTGCTCCGCGTGGACGGCTCAGACGGGTGTGGCCGCCGCCGAGGCCCTCGGCCAGGTCATGCGGATCCAGCCGCCGTGCTCTCCGGCGGTGACCTCCACATCGTCGACCAGGCCGCTGATGACCGCGAGGCCCATCTCGTCCTCCTCGGCCTCCACGTCCCCGCCGGAACCGGGCGCGCGGTCGCCGGGCGCCGAACGGGGCGCCTCGTCGCCGACCTCGATGGAGAACTGCTTCTCCTCTTCGATCAGCTGGACCTTCACCGGGGCGGTGATGCCGACGCTCTGGTGCAGTCCGACGGCGCGGGAACAGGCCTCGCCGACGGCGAGTCTGACCTCGTCCAGCACGGCCTCGTCCACTCCGGCCCTGCGCGCCACCGCCGCCGCCACCAGTCGGGCGGTCCTGACGTGCTCGGGCAGCGCGCTGAAGCGGAGTTCAACGGTGGCCATACGTCCCCCTCGGAACTACGGGCGTGCTGTCAGGGGGCCGGGCCGCCTGGGCCCGGACCCCTTCTTTGGTCGACCGACCGCGCCCGGGCCGCGCGCGGCGACCCGGGACGAGGTGGTCAGTCGGTGGCAGCGACCGCTTCGTCGACCGAGGTGTGAATCGGGAACACCTTGGTCAGACCAGTGATGCGGAAGATCTTCAAAATACGCTCCTGGTTGCAGACCAGCCGGAGCGAGCCCTCATGGGCACGCACCCGCTTCAGTCCGCCGACCAGCACGCCGAGCCCGGTGGAGTCGAGGAAGTCCACGCCCTCCATGTCGACGACGAGGTGGAAATTCCCGTCGTTCACCAGCTCGACCAGCTGCTCGCGCAACTTGGGCGCGGTATATACGTCGATTTCGCCACCGACCTCGACGACCGTACGATCGCCGACGGTACGGGTCGACAGGGACAGGTCCACGGATCCTCCAGCACCTTGCTATCGAGCGGTCGTCCCTCGGAACACCTGGGCAGGAGCCCCCGGGACGGTACGCCAGCCGCGATGGCATTCAATCACTTACCGGCAGGCGTGCACGACGCCTTGGCTCCATTGTCCGTCACGCCAGTGACACACTCGGTGCCGATGGCCAAGAATCACCGATCCGATCGACCCTCGTCCGAGGCCGCGCCCCGCCTGTCTCCGGGCGAGGTCCTGGACCGGCTCGCCCCGGGACCGAACCGGGCGTCGCGCATCACTCATACGGAGCACTTGCCCCCGCGCGCGGGCCGCCATGCAGTCTGGCCCGACCGGATTCGCCCCGAGGTGATCGCGGCCGTGCAGGCCTGCGGCATCGAGCACCCCTGGGCACACCAGGCCCGGGTCGCCGAGCACGCCCTGGACGGCGACAACGTGGTCGTCGCCACCGGCACCGCCTCCGGCAAGTCCCTCGCGTACCTCGTGCCGGTCCTCTCCGCCCTCCTGGACGGCTCCGAGGCCCCCAACGGCCGCGGGGCCACCACCCTGTACCTGGCCCCCACGAAAGCCCTGGCAGCGGACCAGTGCCGTTCGGTGAAGGAACTTTCACACCCTCTCGGCAACGCCGTTCGGCCGGCCGTGTACGACGGCGACACCCCCTTCGAGGAACGGGAGTGGATCCGCCAGTACGCCAATTACGTCCTCACCAACCCCGACATGCTGCACCGGGGCATACTCCCGTCCCACCCCCGCTGGGCCTCCTTCCTGAAGTCGTTGAAGTACGTCGTGATCGACGAGTGCCACACCTACCGCGGCGTGTTCGGCTCCCACGTCGCCCAGGTGCTGCGCCGTCTGCGCCGCCTGTGCGCCCGCTACGGCGCCTCCCCCGTCTTCCTGCTGGCCTCCGCGACGGCCGCCGACCCCGCCGTCGCCGCGGGCCGCCTGACCGGCCTGCCGGTGGTCGAGGTCGCCGACGACGCCTCACCGCGCGGTGAACTGGTGTTCGCCCTGTGGGAGCCGCCGCTCACCGACATGATCGGCGAGAAAGGTGCACCCGTCCGGCGTACCTCCACCGCGGAGACCGCCGATCTGCTGACCGACCTCGCCGTCCAGGGCGTGCGCACCGTCGCCTTCGTCCGCTCCCGGCGCGGGGCCGAACTGATCTCGGTGATCGCGCAGGAACGACTCGCCGAGGTCGACCGTTCGCTGGCCCGGCGTGTCGCGGCCTACCGCGGCGGCTACCTGCCCGAGGAACGGCGCGCCCTGGAGCAGGCCCTGCACTCGGGCGAGCTCCTCGGCCTGGCCGCGACCACCGCCCTGGAACTCGGCATCGACGTCTCCGGGCTCGACGCCGTCCTCATCGCCGGCTACCCCGGCACCCGCGCCTCCCTGTGGCAGCAGGCCGGCCGGGCGGGCCGCGCCGGCCAGGGCGCACTCGCCGTCCTCATCGCCCGCGACGACCCCCTGGACACCTTCCTCGTCCACCACCCGGAAGCCCTGTTCGACCGCCCGGTGGAGTCCACGGTCCTCGACCCCGACAACCCCTACGTACTCGCCCCGCACCTGTGCGCGGCGGCGGCGGAGCTCCCGCTGACCGAGGACGACCTGGCCCTGTTCGGCCCTGAGGCCGAGCCCCTGCTGCCGCAACTGGAGGCCGCGAAGCTGCTGCGCCGCCGGACCAGGGCCTGGCACTGGACCCGCCGGGAGCGGGCCGCCGACCTCGCGGACATCCGCGGCGGGGGCGGCCGGCCCGTCCAGGTCGTCGAGTCCGGCACCGGCCGGCTCCTCGGCACGGTCGACGCGGGCTCTTCCCACACCACCGTCCACGAGGGCGCGGTCCACCTCCACCAGGGCCGCACCTACCTCGTGCGGTCCCTGGACCTGGAGGACTCCGTCGCCCTGGTCGAGCAGGCCGACCCGCCCTACTCGACGGTCGCCCGCGACACGACCTCGATCTCGGTCCTGGAGACCGACGTCGAAGTCCCCTGGGGACAGGGCCGGTTGTGCTACGGCTCCGTCGAAGTCACCAACCAGGTCGTCTCCTTCCTGCGCCGACGGGTCATCACCGGTGAAGTCCTGGGCGAGTCGAAGCTCGACCTCCCTCCTCGTACGCTGCGCACCCGCGCCGTGTGGTGGACGGTCACCGAGGACCAGCTCGACGCCGCCCGGATCAACCCCGAGATCCTCGGCGGCGCCCTGCACGCCGCCGAGCACGCCTCGATCGGCATGCTGCCCCTCTTCGCGACCTGCGACCGCTGGGACATCGGCGGGGTCTCGGTGCCCCTCCACCCCGACACCCTGCTGCCGACCGTCTTCGTCTACGACGGCCATCCCGGCGGCGCGGGCTTCTCCGAGCGCGCCTTCCACACGGCCCGCGCGTGGCTGACCGCCACCCGCCAAGCCATCGCCTCCTGCGAGTGCGACGCCGGCTGCCCGTCCTGCATCCAGTCCCCCAAGTGCGGCAACGGCAACGACCCGCTGCACAAGAGGGGTGCGGTACGACTCCTCACCGAACTCCTGCGGGAGGCTCCCGAGGAGAAGACGGAGGAGGCGAAGGCGGCGGGGGAAGCGCCGGGGACCGTGGAGCGGGCGGTGGAGCGGGCTTCGCAGTCGCCGACGACTCCGACGGCCTCGGGTGCGTCCAGGACCCCGGGAGCGTCCGGGACGTCGGAAGCGTCCGGGACGTCGGAAGCGACGGCGACGACGGCGCCGGGGCCGGACGCGTAGGAGAGGCGGGAGAGAGCTGCGCGGACGCGGCCGGGGGGAGCGCCGGGTCCGGCGGGCCCGCTCGCGCCCTCATCTCGGCTGCGAACAACCCCCGCCCGGACGCCACGGTCACATCGGAGACGTCACCGACGAGCGCGCAGCGCACCACTCGCGCACCCTGCGCCCGTGCCACCCGCTCGGCCCGGGCACAGGCCTGCGCGACACCGTCCGACCAGTGTTCGGCTGCGGCGAGCGCGGCGAGATCGGCGCCGCCCGCGGCACGATGACGGACCGCTACGGCCTGCCCGAGCGCGAGCACGGCCCCGAACACCACACACAGCACCGCCATCGCCCCGATGCTCCAGACGGTCGCGGAGCCACGATCCGCGTCCCCCCGATCCTTGCCGAAGCGCCGCGCGCTCACGGCCCCGCCCCCGCGCCCGAACCCCCAGCCCCAGCCACAACCGCGGCCCCAGCCACAACCGCAGCCGCAGCCGCGCCTGGGGCCTCGCCCGGATCCGCCCCGGAGCCGGCACCCGGACCGGTTGCGCCCGCGCCGGAGCCGGCGCCCGCCTCCGCTGCGCCCGCCGCCCCGGAGCCCGCGCCCGCCTCCTCTACGCCTGCGCGCGAGCCCCCGCGCGCCTTCGCTGGGCCCTCGACGGAACTCCCGGCCAAGGCCGCCGGGGACGGTGCTCGGGTCTGCCCGAGGTCATCGCTCGCCGCCGCCGGGACCTCCTCTGCCGCCGCCACGGCCTCCTCGCGTACCTCGAAAGGCAGCCCTCGCAGCACGGGCGGCTTCGCCACCACCACCACGCGGACCTGGTCTCCTTCCCTTCCGACCGTCACATCCGCCCCGCGCGGCGCCGTCGCCCGTGCCACCGCGAGAACCGCGTCGACCGGATCCTGCCGGGCGGCGGCCCGGGCGCCCGCCCGGGCCGCGTCCACGCACCTGATCTGGGCGGACATCACGAGCAAGCCCCAGACCAGCGCCATCGCGAACATCACCAGGACCGGCAACACGACCGCGGCCTCCGCCGTCACGAACCCCCCGTCCCCGGCGGGCACCCGGCGGCCTCCGATGCCGGGCCCCCCTCCTCGCGTCCGCCTCCGAAGCCGAAGCCGCCTTCGAAGCCGCAGCCGCAGCCCCCTTCCCACCAGCACAGGCACCGGCACCAGCGCCGGCCCCGCTGTCGGTGATCCCGGCACCGGCACCGGGGCCGGACCGTTCACGCGCACCGGCGCCGACGCGCACTCACGCGCCCGCACTGAGCGCCTGCCGTACCAGGGCCGTCAGTTGCGCGGACACGCCCTCGCTCGTCACCACCTGATGGAGAAGCACCGCGAAACCGACGGCCGCCACGATCCCCATCGCGTACTCGGACGTCACCATCCCCGCGTCCTTGCGCGCCGCTCGCGCCCTGCACTTCAGGGCGCACAGCCGCGCCCGTACCGCCTTGTACATCTCAACTCCCGTGAGGTTCGGTCCAGCTCCAGCAGATCTCTGGTCGTCAGGTCGTTCACTCGTCATCGCGCCCCAGGCGCGTTTCTCGCTCTTTCCTGTCGCGTCGCTCACCCGGCTGTCACGGCTCACCCCCTCCCATCGCGCCGCCCGCGAGCCCGATCACGATGGGGAGCACGCCGACCGCGATGAAGGCGGGCAGGAAACACAGCCCCACGGGCGCGGTGACCATGACCGCCGCCCGCCGCGCTCTCGCCGTCGCGGCACGCGCCCACTCGGCACGGGTGTCGGCGGCGAGGCGGGCCACCGGCCCGGCCGCCGGAAGACCGGAGACATCGGCCCTCTCCAGCAGGGCCGCCAACGGAGCGGCTCCCGGCATCGAGGACAGCTTCCGCCAGGCGATCGCCGGTTCACCGCCCAGGCGGACCTCGGCGGCGCCGCGCGCGAGCCCTTCCCCGACGGGGCCGCCGAGCGCCTCCCCCACCGCCTGTGCCGCCACCACCGGCCCCGCGCCCGCGGCGATGCACGCCGCCAGCAGGTCGGCGGCGAGAGGGAGTTGGCGGGTGGCGAGCCGGACGTCCGCATCGCTCACCGCTGCCGACGCCAACTGCCGACGACGCCATCGCCCCAGCACCACCGCGGCCGCCAGTCCCAGGACAAGACCGCTCACGCCGCCGGCCAGGAGCCATCCGGCGCCCGCCACCGAGACCTCGGGAAGCCACCGCAGCGCGGCCTCCCGCCCGGTGAACGACCGGCCTGCCGACCGGCGTTCCCGTCCCAGCACCTCAGCCACGCGCCGCCGCGCACTGCGCCTGTCTCTTCCGCTCTTCAACCGACGTCCCAGCCACCAGAGCGCCATCACGATCACCACCGTCACCCCCAGCCTGTGGACAACTTCTCCGCTCATCCCGCGCCACCTCCTTCCGCACCGTCGATCCCACATCGCGTCCCTCTCGCCGTTGCGCCCACTCCGCCCGTCACGTCGACTCCGCGGTGCGCACGATGCGCAGGGCCCACCAAGCGCCCGCCGCCTCCAGCGCGCCGCCGACGAGCAGACAGCCCAGCCCCGCTCCGCTGTGCAGCAGGACATGCAGGGGGTCCGCGCCGAGCGTGGCGCCCAGCATGAGGCCGAGGGCGGGCAGACCGGCGAGCATCACGACCGTGGCCCGGGGGCCCGACAACTGGGCCCGCAGATCGGCTCGTTGATCCCGTTCCGCACGCAACGCCTCCTCAAGGCGGTCGAGTCCTGCCGCGAGGCCGGCACCGCGGTCCACGGCCACCCGCCAGCACGCCGCGAGTCCCAAAAGCCCTTCCGCCCCGGGCTGTCGTGCGGCGGCGGTGAGAGCGTCGGGCACGTCTCCGCCGAACCGGGCGGCCGCCAGCACCGACGGTTGCGCCGCGCCGAGCCCCGACGATTCGCGCGCGGCCCGCTGCAACGCCTCTCCGGGCTGCCGTCCGGCCAGGACCTCCCCGGCGAGTGCCGCGCACAGCGTGATGACCGCGTCCCCCCGGCGTTCCCGTGTCCGCCGTTCCTCCGCCGCACGTCGCGCCCTGCGCAGCAGCGGCACCCCGGCCGCCCCCGCGACGACCGGCAGCACGGAGCCGCCCAGCACGGCCAGGACCACTCCGGCGACCGGCGCCCACCACTCGGGACGCCATCGCGCTCGCAGTCGTCGCAGTTCATGGTTCAGCTGCTCCCACGACGGGGGCCTGCTGTCGACCGACGCGTCGCCGGCGAACATCAACCGCGCGCGCCTGGCTCCTGAGTGCGATCCGCCCAGCACCCAGGCCGCCGCCCCTGCGCACGCCACGGCCGCCGCCATCGGCATCTCACCCATCCCGACCTCCCCTCCCACCGATCTCCCCGATCTCCCCGATCTCCGGGACCACCGCGCCCTCTTCGATCTCTGCGACCTCTGCCGCTGCGCCCTCTGCCATGTGCTTGATCCCTCCGTCCTCTCGACTTCCTGCGAATTCCTGCTCCCCCCGCACCTCTCGACTGCCGTCGGTTTCGTGCTTCTCCTCGGCCTCTCGGTCCCCTTCGTTCTCGTGGCTTCGCAGCAGCTCGTCGAGGCGCTCCCATCCCCGCTCGTGGACGAAGGCGTCCGCTCGCCACCGCAGCGCCGGGACGGTGCGCACCAGGCCGGACGGATCCCGTTCCAGCACGTGCACCTCGTCGATCCGCCGCCGCCCGGCCGGGTCGCGCACGAGGTGCAGGACCACCGAGAGTGCCGCCGCCAACTGGCTGTGCAGCGCCGCCCGGTCCAGCCCGGCGGCGGTCCCGAGCGCCTCCAGACGGGCGGGTACGTCCGCGGCGGCGTTGGCGTGGACCGTGCCGCAGCCGCCTTCGTGGCCGGTGTTCAAGGCGGCGAGCAGATGGACGACCTCGGGGCCGCGGACCTCGCCCACGGCGAGCCGGTCCGGCCGCATCCGCAGGGCCTGGCGAACCAGGTCCTCCAGGGTGACGAGTCCGGCTCCCTCCTGGTTGGCGGGTCTGGTCTCCAGGCGCACCACGTGCGGGTGGTCGGGGCGCAGCTCCGCCGAGTCCTCCGCGAGCACGATGCGCTCCCCCGGCCCGACCATGCCGAGAAGGGCGCTCAGCAAGGTCGTCTTGCCGCTGCCGGTGCCGCCGCTGATCAGGAAGGACAGCCGCGCCCGCACCAGGGCCCGCAGCACGCGGTCCCCGCCGGGCGGCACCGTGCCGGCGGCCACCAGTTCGTCGAGCGTGAAGGCGCGGGGCCGTACGACCCGCAGCGACAGACAGGTGCAGCCGACGGCGACCGGGGGGAGTACCGCGTGCAGACGTGTCCCGTCCGGCAGCCGGGCGTCGACCCAGGGCCGGGCGTCGTCCAGGCGCCGCCCGGCCACGGCCGCCAGGCGCTGTGCGAGGCGGCGAACGGCGGCCGCGTCCGGGAAGGAGACGCCGGTCAGCTCGAGGCCCCCGCCCCGGTCGACCCAGACCCGGTCCGGGCCCGAGACCAGCACGTCGGTGACCCACGGGTCTGCCAGCAGTGGTTCCAGCGGGCCGCTGCCGATCAGTTCGGATCGCAGTTGCGCGGCCGCGCCGAGGACTTCCGCGTCCCCGAGGACCCGCCCCTGTTCCCGCAGTGCCTGCGCCACGCGCGCGGGTGTAGGTTCGGCCCCGCTCTCGGCGAGCCACTGCCGTACGCCGTCGAGCAGGCTCCCGGTGCCGCCCCGCGTGCGCCGCAGGCCGGTGGGCGTGCTCATGTCGTGCCCGCCTCGGTCAGCGCCTTCTCCCAGAACTCCTTGCAGAAGCGGGCGAGAGGCCCGCGCGCGGTCGCGCCCGGCGGCGCCTTGCCGCCGTCCGGGCGCAGCAGCCCCGATTCGACGGGCACCTCGCCGGCGAGGGGCAGCCCGAGCAGTGCGGCCACCTCGTTGTCGTCGAGGCCGGGCGCGTAGGGGCCGCGGACGGCGACCCGCAGGTCGCGCACGACCATGCCGACGGCGGAGGCCACGCGGCTGCCCGCGGCGATGGCCCGCAGTTCGGCCGGGACGACGAGGAGCGCCAGGTCGAGCTGGGCCAGCACTTCGGCGACGCCGTCGTCGATGCGGCGGGGCAGGTCGACGACGACGGTGCCGCCCCGGCGCCGGGCCGCCGCGAGTACCGCGCGTACGGCCTGGGGTGCGACGGCGACGCAGTCGCCCCGGTCCCAGCTGAGCACCCGCAGCGAGTGCAGCCTGGGCAGCGACTCCTCCAGCGCGCCACCGCCGACCCGGCCGCGCGAGGCGGCGAACGCGGGCCAGCGCAGGCCCTCGGCGCTTTCGCCGCCGAGGAGTACGTCGAGTCCGCCGCCGAGCGGGTCGCCGTCCACCAGGAGGGTGCGCAGTCCCTCTCGTACGGAGGTGACGGCGAGGGCGCACGCGAGCGTGGACGCTCCGGCGCCGCCCCGGCCGCCGATCACGCCGACGGTGAGCGCGGGCCGTCCGACCCCCTCGGCCACGTCGGCGATGCGGTCGACGAGCCACTGCTCGCCGTCGGGCAGCATCAGGACGTGGTCGGCACCGATCTCGACGGCCCGTTGCCACACCCCCGAGTCGTCCTGGTCGCGTCCGAGGACCACTCCGCGACGGCGGGCGGCTCCTCGGACGCGGCGAGCCACGTCGTCACCGACCAGGACGAGGGGTGCGCTCTCCCAGCTGCCTCGCTGTTCCGGCACCGAGTGGTGCACTTCCGGTGTGGCGCCGGCCGCGGCGCACAGGCGCAGCAGGTCGTCGAGGAGGTCCACGTCCTCCGTGACGATCAGTGGCCTGCCGGGCCGCCCTCCGGCGGTGGGCGGCAGATCTTGTGTGACGGCTCCGGTCACGATTTCGACCCCCTTCACTGCGGGTCGCCCAGTCACTGCGGCCCCGCGATTCCGAACGAGAGGAGAACCGGCACGCGGCCTCCATATGAGCGGCCGGCGGAAACCGACCGCGGACGCCGCCAAACGGAACCGTTCATGTGAAGTCGGCTCGTGCGGACGTCCGGGAATCACGGTGCAGCGAACCCGGAAATCGTGTGGATCTTGGTGGATAACTGTGGACGAGTAGGCAGTTGTGAATATCGCCGTCACCCGAACCGGTGAGACCTGCGCCATCTCGTGTGCGACTTCCGCAGAGCAGTCTGATGACTACTCACAGTCACAACGGGCAGGCATGCGAAAGAGGCGGCCACAGGGCCGCCTCTACGCAACGCATCGTTCGCGGACAGGAGGGAAAACCCACCAGGACATGCGACGACCCCCGCCGGGGGGGAGAGCGGGGGTCGTCTCCACGGCCGACTCGGGGGGGGAGGAGCCGGACCGGGTTAGCACGGTCGCGAACGATCCGTGACTTCCATGGTGTACCCGAGAGGCCTCTCAGGCAAACCCACGCGCCCACCTTACGCCGAATGGGCTGCCCCTATGCTCTTGGTTGTGGAAAACCACTCCCTGCCCCGCACAGCGGCCTTCTTTGACCTGGACAAGACGGTCATTGCGAAGTCGAGCACGCTCACCTTCGGCAAGTCCTTCTACCAAGGCGGCCTGATCAACCGTCGGGCTGCCTTGCGGACCGCATACGCCCAGTTCGTGTTCCTCGTGGGCGGTATGGACCACGACCAGATGGAGCGGACTCGCGAGTACCTGTCCGCTCTCGTCCGCGGCTGGAACGTGCAGCAGGTGAAGGAGATCGTCGCGGAGACGCTCCACGACCTGATCGACCCGCTGATCTACGACGAGGCGGCCTCCCTGATCGAGGAGCACCACACGGCCGGGCGCGACGTCGTCATCGTGTCGACGTCGGGCGCCGAGGTGGTCGAGCCGATCGGCGAACTGCTCGGCGCGGACCGCGTGGTCGCGACCCGCATGGTCGTCGGCGAGGACGGCTGCTTCACCGGCGAGGTGGGCTATTACGCGTACGGCCCGACGAAGGCGGAGGCCGTGAGGGAACTGGCCGAGTCCGAGGGTTACGACCTCTCGCGTTGTTACGCCTACAGCGACTCGGCGACCGACCTGCCGATGCTGGAAGAGGTGGGGCATCCGCACGCCGTGAATCCCGACAGGGCCCTGCGCCGCGAGGCCGTGGCGCGCGGCTGGCCGATCCTGGACTTCCATCGGCCGGTGCGCCTCAAGCAGCGGATTCCCTCGTTCTCCGTGCCGCCCCGCCCGGCGCTCGTCGCGGCGGCGGCGATAGGGGCGGCGGCCGCGACGGCGGGCCTCGTCTGGTACGCGAACCGGCGGCGGGCGGCGACCGTCTGATCCAGGTCGCACACGACTGTCCGACGGCGCCGCGTACGCGCGTGCGCCGAGGCCGCGTACGCCCCTCCGACGTTGCCGCGTACGCGCTCGCCGACCGTCGTCCGGCACCGTCCGCGCGCCGCGCACCGTTAGCTCCCATTCGGACGCAAAAGCAAAGAACTGGTGCCAGCACTTCCGCTTGTCCGGGACCTGGAGTACAAAGGACTTAACGGCCCGCGAGACCAAGGACATCCGCGAGGATCACCTTAACAACGCATTTGGCCCCACGGACCGCGCATGACCACCGGGCACCCACGCGACGTCGACCCGTCGATTACGGGCCAGCCGCACCAGGTGACGGGCAAAGTCCCCGACCTGATGGGCAATACATCGAGGACGCTTGGTAACCGGGTGGGCATGCCAGCGGCGGTACGAGAACTCGTACCGCCGCAACCCTTTTCAACTGCCAATACACCGGCCCCCGCACGGGGCCTTTTTTCGTGCCACGCGCTCCCGCGTTCCGCCTGAACGCCACCCCGCTGGAGCCGACGCCCTCGAGCGCGGAGCACCCGAGCACCCGAATGGCCGTGAACGACGGCGCACCTCGCGCGTGTGGGTGGGTCCCGCGCGCCCCGCACGTGGGACGGCTACGCCGGAGCCCCGCGCGTGTGGGATGGCTACGCCGCGCCGCGCTGCAGCGCCTCGCACACCGCCGTCGACTCCCGGGCGCCCAGTTCGACAGCTCTGCCACAGTGGGCGATCCACGCCGCCATCCCGTCGGGGGTACCCGACGCATAGCCGTCGAGAGCCGCACGATAGGCGGCCCGCCCCAGCTCGGCGTGACCCACCTCCGCCGGGCACACCGACTTGGGATCGAGGCCGCTGCCGATCAGGACGATGCGTTCGGCGGCCCTCGCGACCAGGCCGTTGTACGAGGTGAAGGGCCGTAGTGCCAGGAGCTCTCCGTGGACGACGGCGGCCGTCACCAGGGCGGGCGCGGATCCGCCCGCGATGATCAGCTCGGACAGCCCCTCCAGCCGGCCGGCGACCTCGTCGGCGGTGGGCAAGGGCAACTCGACCATGGGCTCGTCGACGGCCTCACCGGCCTGCCGCGGACGTCCGACGTCGTCCGCGTCGCTCGCCGCGGCGATCAGGTGCAGCCGCGCCAGCACCCGCAGCGGCGACTGCCGCCAGATGGACAGCAACTGGCCCGCCTCGGCCGTCAGCCGCAGGGCGGCCCCCATGACCCGCGCCTCACCGTCGACGCCGAAATCGCTGCGCCGACGCACCTCCTCCAGCGCCCAGTCGGCCCCGGACAGCGCGGCCGAGCCGCGCGCACCGCGCAGGGCCGCCTCGGAGGTGACCGCGGTGCTGCGGCGACGCATGACCCGGTGCCCGTAGACCCGGTCCACGGCCTTGCGCACGGACTCCACGGACTCCGGCACACCGGGCAACGAGCCCAGGGCCGCGAGCGGATCGGCGGACGCGCCTGTCGTACTCATGAGTACGACATTACGCAACCCACGCCCGCACCCCACGAAGGAGTGGTCTTCTTCACGCCCTCCCGTCACATACAGCTAGGTGAACACTACGCTTGGTGAACATGAAAACTGCTTTCGTCGGGAAGGGCGGCAGTGGCAAGACCACCCTGTCCTCCCTGTTCATCCGCCACCTCGCGGCCTGCGGCGCGCCCGTGATCGCTGTCGACGCGGACATCAACCAGCACCTGGGCCCCGCGCTCGGCCTCGACGAGGCGCAGGCCGCAGGACTGCCCGCGATGGGCGACCGGCTGCCGCTGATCAAGGACTATCTGCGCGGCTCGAACCCGCGTGTCACGTCCGCCGAGACGATGATCAAGACCACCCCGCCCGGGGAGGGCTCCCGGCTGCTGCGGGTGTGCGAGGACAACCCGGTGTACGACGCGTGCGCCCGGCCGGTGGAACTCGACGGGAACGCCGTCCGTTTGATGGTCACGGGCCCCTTCACGGACGCCGACCTGGGGGTCTCCTGCTACCACTCCAAGACGGGAGCGGTGGAGCTGTGCCTGAACCACCTGGTGGACGGGCGCGACGAGTACGTCGTGGTCGACATGACCGCCGGCTCGGACTCCTTCGCCTCCGGCATGTTCACCCGCTTCGACGTGACGTTCCTCGTCGCCGAGCCGACCCGGAAGGGGGTCTCCGTCTATCGCCAGTACAAGGAGTACGCCCGTGACTTCGGCGTCGAGCTGAAGGTCGTCGGCAACAAGGTGCAGGGTCCGGACGACCTGGACTTCCTGCGGTCCGAGGTCGGCGACGACCTGCTCGTGACCGTCGGGCACTCGGACTGGGTGCGCGCCATGGAGAAGGGCCGGCCGCCCCGGTTCGAACTCCTGGAGAACGCGAACCGGGAGGCCCTGAGCCTGATGCGGACGACCGTCGACTCGGCCTACGACGGGCGCGACTGGGAGCGGTACACGCGGCAGATGGTGCACTTCCACCTGAAGAACGCCGAGTCGTGGGGCAACGAACGCACCGGGGCCGATCTGGCGGCGCAGGTCGACCCCGGCTTCATCCTGGGGGAGGGCGTCACGGCCTCCGTGTGACGGCCGGGCCGCGGCCGGGTCGGACGTCTGCCGTCACTGCCTGACCGCCGGCGCTCCCGGCACACCCTTGGGGGCGGGTGCCGGGCCGCCGGCGAGGAAGGACGCCCAGCCCTGCTTCGGGGCTTCGCCGACGTCCAGAGTGCGCAGCTTCGCCAGCGTCTGCGGGTCCTGGGCGTCGAGCCAGTCCGACAGCTGCCGGAACGACACACAGCGGACGTCGGGCTTGTTGCAGACGTGCTCGACGACCTCCTCGACGGCACGCATGTAGGTGCCGCCGTTCCAGGACTCGAAGTGGTTGCCGATGATCAGCGGCGCTCGGTTGCCGTCATAGGCCCGGTGGAAGCCCTTGAGCAGGCCGTCGCGCATCTGGTCCCCCCAGAACGCGAACTTGTCCGGGTCACCCTGAGTGGCGGTCCCGGACTGGTTGACCATGAAGTTGTAGTCCATGGTGAGCTGTTCGTACTTGTGCCCGGGGAACGGCACGAGCTGCATGGACAGGTCCCACAGGCCCGACTTCCTGGCCGGCCAGACCTGGTTGTCGACGCCGCTCGTGTCGTAGCGGAAGCCGAGTTGACGGGCGGCCTCCATGAAGTTCTTCTGCCCCTCCAGGCAGGGCGTGCGGGCGCCGACGAGCTCCTTGTCGTAGTCGAAGGGCAGCGGAGCCGCCTTGTCGAGGCCCGTGTTCGTCTTCCATGTCTTCACGAACTGCTTGGCCTGGGCGATCTCGTCCTTCCACTCGTCGACCGACCACGCGCCCACCCCGGTCTTCCCGCAGAAGTGGCCGTTGAAGTGGGTCCCGATCTCGTTGCCCTCCAGCCACGCCAGGCGCAGCTGCTTCACGGTGTCGGCGATGCCCTGCTCGTCGTTGAAGCCGATGTCGGAGCTGCCGCGGGAATGCTGCGGCGGTCTGTAGAGCTCCGCCTTCTCCCGCGGCAGCATGTACACGCCGCTGAGGAAGTACGTCATCGTCGCGTTGTTGGCCTTGGCCACCTTGCGGAAGTGCGAGAACAGCTTCTGGCTGTCCTCGCCTGCGCCGTCCCACGAGAAGACCACGAACTGCGGCGGCTTCTGGCCCGGCTTGAGCCGCTCGGGCTGCGGCAGGTGGGGTTGCGTTCCGGTGTACGCGGTTGAGCCGTCGCCGATCAGTCGGACGACGCTCTTCGGCGCCGGGGCCGGCTTCGCCTTGTGCGCGCCCGACGCGCCTTCCGCGGAGCTGTTGGAGTCGTGGGCTCCCGTCCCACAACCGGCGAGTGACACGGCGACAGCCGCGGCGACCGCGGTGCCGACGGCGATCCTCTGGGTGGCGGCCATCTTCCGCCCACCTTCTTCCTTCTCTCGACCAACGCCGACGAGGGCGTTCTCGGGTGACGCGTCGGCACGAGCCGACGGCGCGGTCAAGGTCGCACGAAGGCCGAAAAGGAATTAATACGACAAGCCGACAAAACGGCCACTTCGCTCTTTTGGATGATCCATTGCCCCATTTGCCGGGAAAATGCAGACTTGACCTTTACTCTGCATTACGATTCGTTTACCGAGCGTTGATTTTCATCCCGCCGCTGCACGCCGTGACCCACGGCCGCGACCACCCCCACCACACCCGGGGGCCACCTGTTCCGCGACCGCGCCGCCCCGGAGGAGACGGGAACATGTCCGCCTGCGTCCCCACCCGCACCGTCCGCCCGACGCCCACCGAGAGCGTCCACCAGTCCCACAGTCCCCCACCGCCCCCGCGCCGCCGCTTCCGCGTCGAGAGCGCCGACGTATCCGCCTCCATCGCCGTCTTCCTGATCGCGCTGCCCCTGTCCCTCGGCATCGCCCTCGCCACCGGCGCCCCCCTCCAGGCCGGCCTCGTCGCTGCGGCCGTGGGCGGGATCATCGCCGGCCGGGTCGGCGGCTCGCCCCTCCAGGTCAGCGGCCCCGCGGCGGGTCTGACCGTCGTCACGGCCGACCTCATCCACCGCTACGGCTGGCGGACGACGTGCGCCATCACCGTCCTCGCCGGACTGACGCAACTGGGTCTCGGCTGTCTGCGTGTGGCACGCACCGCGCTCGCCGTCAGCCCCGCCGTCGTGCACGGCATGCTCGCCGGCATCGGCATCACCATCGCCGTGGCCCAACTGCACATCGTCCTCGGCGGCACACCCCAGAGCTCGGTCCTCGACAACCTCCGGGCCCTGCCCGCCCAGTTGGCCGGTCTGCAGCCTGCGGCCCTCGCCGTGAGCATGCTGACCCTGGCCCTGCTGCTGTTCTGGCCGCGCATCCCCGGCCGGGTCGGCCGCCTGCTGCGGAAGGTGCCCGCCGCACTCGTGGCCGTCACCGGCGCCACCGCGATCGCCACCCTCACCGGCCTCACCCTGCCCCGGGTCGACCTGCCGTCCTGGAGCAGTCACGCCCTGGCCGGGCTGCCCGACGGACCGGCGCTCGGGCTCGCCGCGGCCGTCCTCACCACGACGCTGGTGTGCAGCGTGCAGTCACTGCTCGGCGCGGTGGCCGTGGACAAACTGATCGCCGGCCGCCCCGTCCCGCCGGGCTCCCGTTCCCCCCGGGTCGGCCGCTCCGACCTGGACCGCGAGCTGCTCGGGCAGGGCGCGGCCAACATCGTCTCCGGCGCGCTCGGCGGGCTGCCCGTGGCGGGCGTGGCCGTGCGCAGTTCAGCGAATGTCCGAGCCGGCGCCGTGAGCCGGAACTCCACGATGCTGCACGGCGTTCTCGTAGTAGTCGCCGCGCTGCTGATGGTCCCGATCCTGGATCTCATCCCGCTCGCCTCACTCGCCGCCCTGGTGATGGCCGTCGGCATCCAGATGGTGTCCCTGCACCACATTCGCACGGTGACGCGCCACCGAGAGGTGCTGGTGTACGCCGTCACCACCCTCGGCGTGGTGTGCCTCGGCGTCCTGGAAGGCGTGCTGATCGGCGTCGCCGTCGCCGTGGCCGTCGCCCTCCACCGCCTCACCCGCACGCGCATCACCCACCACGAGAAGGAAGGAGTCCATCACGTACACGTGAGAGGTCAGCTGACGTTCCTCGCCGTGCCACGGCTCAGCCGCACCCTGCACCTCGTGCCTCACCACACGCACGCCGTGGTCGAGTTGGACGGCTCCTTCATGGATCACGCCGCCTACGAGGCCCTGCAGGACTGGCAGAAGGCCCACACCGCGCAGGGCGGCACGGCCGAGCTGACCGGCCGCCGCCCCCGCACAGGACTCGACCCGACAACCGACACGGACCCTGGAGCGGACGACGGCGCGGAGACCGAAGGGCACGCCCGGCCCGGCGCCTTCGGCCCCGCTCCCGCGGGCTCCGAGCCGGCCCGAGCCGGAGACGTCCCGATCGCCGACTGCCGCTGCCGTCCCTGGACGCCGTGGCGCAACCACCAGTGCGAGGTGCCCCCGACAACGACCACGACAACCACAACAACGACCACGACCACCCGAACACTGAGGGACGGCAACCCTGCGAACGGAGTGAACCCGACCGGCGCGATCGGCATGGCAAGCACGACAGGCGCGACGGATGCGTCACCCAGGTCAGGTACGTCACGCACATCCGGTGGATCGCCCTCGACGCGGCCGGCGCCGACAGCAAGAACGGCAGCCTCGGCACACGCGGCGGACCCGGTGAACCCGGCGGAACCGGCGAACCCCACAGGTCCGGTTGTCGCACGCACGACGGACGTTCGGGCTGCGGCGCCACCCGGTGCCGCAGCGACGGAACCCGCACGGAGGAAGGAGAACAGGGCGACGGCAGCGGCCACACCGCCCGCCCAGATCGCACAGACCGCCAAGCCCACAGGCGCCACGCAGGCCATGCAAGCCGCCACGCATGCGGCAGAGTTCTCGCAGGCGACAGCGGCCTCGCAGGCCGCCCGGACCACACCGCCCATGTGGTCGGCCGAGCCGAACGAGCGCGCCGAATCGGCGGCCGCGTCTCACCCGGCCATGGAGGCTGCACGGGCGACACAGCCGGCTCCGATGGCTCAGACGGCACCGGCACCCGCGCCACACGCTTCACGCACGACACGGACGGCACGGGTGCTCGAACCGAGCGGGCAGCAACTGGTGCGCGGCATCAGCACGTTCCAGCGGAACACGGCCCCACTGGTACGGGGCGAGCTGGCCCGGCTGGCGCGGGAGGGGCAACGGCCCACTCAGCTCTTCCTCACCTGCGCCGACTCGCGACTGGTCACCTCGATGATCACCTCCAGTGGTCCCGGCGACCTGTTCGTGGTGCGCAATGTGGGCAACCTGGTGCCGTTGCCCGGCGAGGAGAGCGGGGACGACTCGGTGGCGGCCGCGATCGAGTACGCCGTGGAGATCCTGGAGGTGCGGTCCATCACGGTCTGCGGACACTCAGGGTGCGGGGCCATGCAGGCGCTGCTCAACGCCGAGCCCGGCGAGGCGGGAACCCCGCTGAGACGGTGGCTGCGGCACGGGCTGCCGAGCCTGGAGCGGTCGACCGACAGTGACCGCCCACCGGCCCGGCTGGCCGGACGCGCCCCCGCGGACGCGGTCGAGCAACTCTGTCTCACCAACGTGGTCCAGCAGTTGGAGCATCTGCGGGCCCACGAATCGGTGGCCCGGGCGCTGCGCAGCGGCGCGCTGGAGCTGCACGGCCTGTACTTCCACGTGGCCGAGGCGCAGACGTACCTGCTCACCGAGCCCTCGTGGAACGGCGGGAGCGGTGGGAGCGGCGGGGAGGACGAAGACGGCGGGGTGTTCGACCACGTGGGAACGGTGGACGTGTCTGCCTGAGCCCCGATGTTGGGGGCACGTCCACCACGGAGGAGCGCGGGGACTCGCAGGCACATGTCCGTCGGTACCCGCGCTCCGAGCCGGTGGACGTGTCGCCCCGACCCTGCGCGCAGGGGAACATGTCCGCCGGGCCCGGGCACCACGGTATGCCGTCGGTGACGGGGCGAGGGCGAGCGGGAGCAGGGCGAAGGCGGGGCGAGGACGGGCGGGAGCAGGGCGAGGACGGGACGAAGGCGGTGCGAGGGCGGGCGGTAGCAAGGCGATGGCGGGGCGAAGGCGGAACGAAGACATGGCGAAGGCAGCGGGGTTGGCTTCGTCATGGGAGGTGAGAGGCGTCACACCGGCTGAACTCGGCTCACCCGGCGTCCGTGGGTACGGATGAGCGCTGTGACCCTCAGAGGTCTAAACCAATCGGTCGATGACCCTTGTCACCGGGCCCCTGGGTCTGATGAGCTGTGGCCTGGGACACAACGGACACGGACACCCTTCGAAAGGGAGATGTCGTGAGCAACGAGAGCCTGGCCAACCTGCTGAGGGAGGGGAGTGGCGTATGAGCGAGTCTCCTTCACTTTCCAACCTGCTCAAGGAAGAGCGCAGGTTCGCGCCGCCCGCCGACCTGGCGGCCGACGCCAACGTCACGGCGGAGGCGTACGAGCAGGCCAAGGCTGACAGGCTCGGCTTCTGGGCCGAGCAGGCCCGCCGGCTGAGCTGGGCCAAGGAGCCGACGGAGACGCTGGACTGGTCGAACCCGCCGTTCGCGAAGTGGTTCAAGGACGGCGAGCTCAACGTCGCCTACAACTGCGTCGACCGCCATGTGGAGGCCGGGCACGGCGAGCGCGTCGCCATCCACTTCGAGGGCGAGCCGGGCGACAGCCGCGCCATCACCTACGCCGAGCTCAAGGACGAGGTGTCGAAGGCGGCCAACGCGCTGCTGGAGCTGGGCGTCCAGAAGGGCGACCGGGTCGCGGTCTACATGCCGATGATCCCGGAGACGGCGATCGCGATGCTGGCCTGCGCGCGCATCGGCGCCGCGCACTCCGTCGTCTTCGGCGGCTTCTCGGCGGACGCGCTGGCCACCCGCATCCAGGATGCGGACGCCAAGGTCGTCATCACGTCCGACGGCGGATACCGGCGCGGCAAGCCGTCCGCGCTCAAGCCGGCCGTCGACGACGCGCTCAGGCGCGCGGACAACGTCCGGCATGTGCTGGTCGTGCGGCGCACCGGCCAGGACGTCGCCTGGACCGAGGGCCGCGACGTGTGGTGGCACGAGGCGGTGGACCGTCAGCCGACCGAGCACACCCCCGAGGCGTTCGACGCCGAGCACCCGCTCTTCATCCTGTACACCTCGGGCACCACGGGAAAGCCGAAGGGCATCCTGCACACCTCCGGCGGCTATCTGACGCAGACCGCCTACACGCATCACGCGGTCTTCGACCTCAAGCCGGAGACCGACGTGTACTGGTGCACGGCCGACGTCGGCTGGGTCACCGGGCACTCGTACATCGTCTACGGGCCGCTGGCCAACGGCGCGACGCAGGTCATGTACGAGGGCACTCCGGACACCCCGCACCAGGGCCGCTTCTGGGAGATCGTGCAGAAGTACGGGGTGACGATCCTGTACACGGCGCCGACCGCCATCCGCACGTTCATGAAGTGGGGCGACGACATCCCCGCGAAGTTCGACCTCGGCAGTCTGCGCGTGCTGGGCTCGGTCGGCGAGCCGATCAACCCCGAGGCCTGGATCTGGTACCGCAAGCACATCGGCGCCGACCGGACGCCCGTCGTGGACACCTGGTGGCAGACCGAGACCGGCGCGATGATGATCTCGCCGCTGCCAGGCGTGACGGCGACGAAGCCGGGATCCGCGCAGACCCCGCTGCCCGGCATCTCCGCGACCGTCGTGGACGACGAGGCCAACGAGGTGCCCGACGGCGGCGGTGGCTACCTGGTCCTCACCGAGCCGTGGCCGTCGATGCTGCGCACCATCTGGGGCGACGACCAGAGGTTCCTCGACACGTACTGGGCGCGCTTCGAGGGCAAGTACTTCGCCGGCGACGGCGCGAAGAAGGACGACGACGGGGACATCTGGCTCCTCGGGCGGGTCGACGACGTCATGCTCGTGTCCGGCCACAACATCTCCACCACGGAGGTCGAGTCGGCGCTCGTGTCCCACCCGTCCGTCGCCGAGGCGGCCGTCGTGGGCGCGGCGGACGAGACGACCGGGCAGGCCATCGTCGCCTTCGTCATCCTGCGCGGCACGGCGAACGCCGAGGACGAACATCTCGTCGCCGACCTGCGCAACCATGTCGGGGCCACACTCGGCCCGATCGCCAAACCGCAGCGGATCCTCCCGGTCGCCGAACTGCCGAAGACCCGCTCCGGCAAGATCATGCGGCGTCTGCTGCGCGATGTGGCGGAGAACCGTCAGCTGGGCGACGTCACAACCTTGACCGACTCCACGGTCATGGACCTCATCCAGGCGAAGCTGCCGGCGGCCCCGAGCGAGGACTGACCCCTGCGGAGTTGACGTCTGCGGACTGACGTCTGCAGAACTGAACGGTGCGGGGTTGCCCCCTGCGGGACTGATCCCCGCGGGGCTGCCCCTCCCCGTACGGGGCGATGTCCGGGGGGCCGGGCTTGATTTCACAGCCCGACCCCCCGGACCCGGCAGGGGGCGGCCCAAGCCAAGGGACGGAATCCACGAGGGGGGCCTCACAAGCACCGCAAGGCACCACGACACGGCGGAACACCACCGGCGCAAGGCAGCGCCCCGCAGGCCAGGACACCGCGGAGCAGCGCCCCGCACGACGCGGCACCGCGGCCTCTTTGTGCCTACCGTGGGAGGTGTGCCTGCCGTGGGACGAGCGCCTGCCGTGGCAGGTGTGCCTGCCGTGGGACGTGCGCCTACCGTGAGAGGCACCGATGCCCGTGAGAGGCATCGGATGCCGCCCGATGCCCCTGGGCTGCTTTTTAGGTAAAGTAAACAAAACAACGTGACCCTCATGGTGCGCCGGGAAGTCTGGTCGGCAAGTCGCTCCGTCCTGCCCACCGACCGGAGGTCGCCCCCGTGACCGCGCCCCGCACCCCAAGCCCCCGTCGTGCCCTCGGACGGCTCTCTCTTCCCGAGCGGAGTTTCGTCGCGGAGGCGCTGCGCACCGAGACCGTGGGCGGCGTGCTGCTGCTCTTCGCCGCCGTCACGGCGCTGATCTGGGCGAACGTGCCCGCGCTGCACGACAGCTACGAGAGCGTCAGCGACTTCCACCTGGGCCCCGGGGCCATCGGGCTGCACCTGTCCATCGCCCACTGGGCGGCCGACGGCCTGCTCGCCGTGTTCTTCTTCGTCGCCGGCATCGAGCTGAAGCGCGAACTCGTCGCCGGCGACCTCAAGGACCCGCGGGCGGCCGCGCTTCCCGTGGTGGCCGCGCTGTGCGGCATGGCCGTGCCGGCGCTGGTCTACACGTTCACCAACGTCATCGGGGGCGGCTCCCTGGCCGGATGGGCCGTGCCCACGGCCACCGACATCGCGTTCGCCCTGGCCGTGCTCGCCGTCATCGGCACATCCCTGCCGAGCGCCCTGCGCGCCTTCCTACTCACCCTCGCCGTCGTCGACGACCTGTTCGCCATCCTGATCATCGCGGTGTTCTTCACCAGCAGCATCGACTTCGCGGCGCTGGCCGGAGCGGTCGCCGGGCTCGTCGTGTTCTGGGCGCTGCTGCGCCGGAACGTGCGCGGCTGGTACGTCTATCTGCCGCTCGCGCTCGTGATCTGGGCGCTGATGTACAACAGCGGCGTGCACGCCACGATCGCCGGCGTCGCGATGGGCCTGATGCTGCGCTGCACGACCCGCGACGGGGAGGAGCACTCGCCCGGCGAGCGGATCGAGCATCTCGTGCGACCGTTCTCCGCCGGTCTCGCGGTCCCGCTGTTCGCCCTGTTCAGCGCCGGTGTGACGATCTCGGGCCCGGCCCTCGCGGACGTCTTCGGCAAACCGGAGACGCTGGGCGTCGTTCTCGGTCTCGTCGTCGGCAAGACGGTCGGCATCTTCGGCGGCACCTGGCTGACCTCGCGTTTCACCCGTGCCTCGCTCAGCGAGGACCTCGCCTGGGCCGACGTCTTCGCCGTCGCGTCGCTGGCCGGCATCGGATTCACCGTCTCGCTGCTGATCGGCGAACTGGCCTTCGAGGGCGACGCGGTACTCACCGACGAGGCCAAGGCCGCCGTCCTGCTGGGATCGGTGATCGCGGCGGGCCTGGCGACGGTCCTGCTGAAGCTGCGCAACGCCAAGTACCGCCGGCTGTGCGAGAACGAGGAGCGCGACGAGGACCTCGACGGCATCCCGGACGTCTACGAGCAGGACGACCCGTCGTACCACCTGCGCATGGCGGACATCCACGAGGCCAAGGCGGCGGAGCACCGCCGGACGGCCGCGGAGATCACCCGCCGGCTCGCCCGCGAGGACGAGGACGCGCGCCACGGGCTTGCCGAAGTACCGGGCGGGGCAGGCGAGGACGACGACCGTCCGGCATGATCTGACGGGACGGTACAAAAGAAGTCGGAAACACAGTGCAGCAGGAGAGGGAGAACGCGATGAGCGCACCCGACGGCAGCCCGGTCGGCGCCGAACGCAGCATCGGCCAGCTGTTCGCCTCGGCGACGACCGAGTTGTCGGCGCTGGTGCACGACGAGATCGCGCTGGCGAAGGCGCAGCTGAAGCAGGACGTCAAGCGCGGCGCGGTGAGCGGCGGCGCCTTCTCGGTGGCCGGCGCGGTGCTGCTGTTCTCGCTGCCGATGCTGAACTTCGCCCTGGCGTACGGCATCCGGACCTGGAGCGACTGGAACCTCGCGATCTGCTTCCTGCTGTCCTTCGCGGCGAACGTGCTGGTCGCGCTCCTCCTGGTGCTGATCGGCGTGGTCTTCGCGAAGAAGGCGCAGAAGAGCAAGGGCCCGCAGAAGGTCGCCGCGTCCGTGAAGGAGTCGGCGGGCGTCCTGCAGAACGCCAAGCCGCACCCGAGGCCCGAGCTGGCACAGGACAGGGTCCCGGAGGCCATCGAGGCTGTGGCACGCTCATCGTCATGACGGACCCCGACGGCATCACCCCTGCGGCCCAGCCGGCTTCGGTCGTACGGCCGGACGCCGTCTTCGGCGTGCCGGTCACCCACCGCGAGGTCGCCGCCAACGGCGCGCGGTTCCACATCGCGGAGGCGGGCGACGGGCCGCTGGTCATGCTCGTCCACGGCTTCCCGCAGTTCTGGTGGACCTGGCGGCACCAGCTGGTGGCCCTGGCGGACGCGGGTTTCCGGGCCGTCGCGATGGACCTGCGGGGCGTGGGCGGCAGCGACCGCACACCCCGCGGGTACGACCCGGCCAACCTCGCGCTCGACATCACGGGCGTGATCCGCTCCCTGGGCGAGCCGGACGCCGCGCTGGTCGGCCACGACCTCGGCGGCTACCTGGCGTGGACGGCGGCCGTGATGCGTCCCAAGCTCGTCCGCCGGCTCGCCGTCGCCTCCATGCCCCATCCCCGGCGCTGGCGGTCGGCGATGCTCGCCGACGTCCGGCAGACCTCCGCGAGTTCCCACATCTGGGGCTTCCAGCGGCCGTGGATCCCCGAGCGCCGGCTGACCGCGGACGGCGGCGAGCTGGTGGGCCGGCTGATCCGCGACTGGTCGGGGCCGACGCTGCCGGAGGACGAGGCGGTGGAGGCGTACCGGCGCGCGATGTGCATCCCCTCCACCGCGCACTGCGCCGTGGAGCCGTACCGCTGGCTGGTCCGCTCCCTGGCGCGGCCGGACGGCGTCCAGTTCTACCGGCGTATGAAGCGGCCCGTGCGGGTGCCCACACTGCATCTGCACGGTTCCCTCGATCCGGTGATGCGCACCCGCAGCGCGGCCGGTTCCGGCGAGTACGTCGAAGCGCCGTACCGCTGGCGGTTGTTCGACGGTCTCGGACACTTCCCGCACGAAGAGGATCCGGTCGCCTTCTCCACCGAACTGGTCAATTGGCTGAAGGATCCCGAACCCGATCGGTGACAGATCGATCGCGCCCGGTATCCGGACCAGGACACCTGTACGACGAACAGCCAAATGCCCGACGCATAGGCCAATTGGCGGTCCCGAGGGCGGTTATCGACCTTGGGGCAGGGGCAGACGTCCGGGTATGGGCTGGACGCACGACTACAGTGACGCAGGACGCACCCGCCGCTCGGCCAGTGGCCTGAGCACCCACCAGCGAGGTGCCGCGAACCCGCAGCTGCCGGGTACCGATCTGCGCGTGGGCATTCCGCGCATCCTGCGTCGCCGGGCCCGCTGGGTGTCGGTCCGCCTGCGTCACCCACGCGGCTGACCCGCCGGACGGCCCGGAGCCCCCGCCCGATCCGCCGGACGACCCAACAGCCGTGGCTGTCCGCCGGACGGCCCAGCGGCCACGGCTGATCCGCCGAAGGACCCGGCGACCGCGCCCGTCCGCAGGACGATGGCCCGGCGACCGCCGCTGCACCGCGACGGCCCAGCGGCCGTCGACCCCTCGGAGGACCGGCTGTCCCTCGCGGGACGCGGCTGTCCCTCAGAGGGCGCAGCTGTCGCTGTCCACCTGCTGGCCCGCGCTCCGGCCGGAGGTGACGTCCTGACGGATCTCGTCGGCGGTCAGCGCGTAGCCCGTCTCGGCGTCGTCGAGCGACTTCGCGAAGACCACGCCGTACACCTTGCCGTCGGCGGTGAGCAGCGGGCCTCCGGAGTTGCCCTGACGGACCGTCGCGTACAGCGAGTACACGTCACGGCGCACGGTGCCGCGGTGGTAGATGTCCGGGCCGTTGGCGGTGATGCGACCGCGCACCCGCGCGGCCCGCACGTCGTACGACCCGTTCTCGGGGAAGCCGGCCACGATCGCGCTGTCACCGCTCGCCGCGTCGCCGGTGGAGAACTGCAGCACGGGCGCGTCGAGTTCCGGCACGTCGAGGACGGCGATGTCCCGCTTCCAGTCGTACAGGACGACCGTCGCGTCGTACTTGCGGCCCTCGCCGCCTATCTGGACGGTCGGCTCGTCGACGCCGCCGACGACGTGCGCGTTGGTCATGACGCGCCGCTCGCCGAACACGAAGCCGGTGCCCTCCAGGACCTTGCCGCAGCTCTCCGCGGTGCCCATGACCTTGACGATGGAGCGCCGTGCGCGTGTGGCCACCGGGCTCTTGGCCAGGGCGGGGTCGGGCGGCTGGACGTCGGTGATCGGCTCGTTGGAGAACGGGCTGAACACCTGCGGGAAGCCGTTCTGCGCCAGCACGGAGGAGAAGTCGGCGAACCAGGTGTCGGCCTGTGCGGGCAGCGCCCGGGACACGCCCTGCAGCACGTTGGAGCTGCGCACCTCCTTGCCCAGCGTCGGCAGCGTGGTGCCGGCGAGGGCGGACCCGATCAGCCACGCGACCAGCAGCATCGCGACCACGTTGACGAGCGCGCCGCCCGTGGCGTCCAGCGCGCGGGCCGGGGACCAGGTGATGAACCGGCGCAGCTTGTTGCCGAGGTGGGTGGTGAGGGCCTGGCCGACCGAGGCGCACACGATCACGACGATGACCGCGACGACCGCGGCCGTGGTGCTCACCTCGGAGTTCTCGGTCAGGGCGTCCCAGGCGACGGGCAGCAGGTAGACGGCCACGAGGCCACCGCCCAGAAAGCCGATCACCGACAGGATGCCGACGACGAAGCCCTGGCGGTAGCCCACCACCGCGAACCAGACGGCCGCGACCAGCAACAGGATGTCCAGCACATTCACGGGGATCACCCTGTCATGACCGCCAGTCCAGCGGGACCTGCTTCTCCCGGTCCCAGGGAACCTCCCAGCCCGCGAAGTGCAGCAGACGGTCGATGACACCGGCCGTGAACCCCCACACAAGTGCGGATTCGACCAGGAATGCCGGGCCGCGGTGGCCGCTGGGATGCACCGTCGTGGCCCGGTTGGCCGGATTCGTGAGATCCGCCACGGGCACCGTGAACACCCGCGCCGTCTCCCCGGGATCGACGACGCCGACCGGGCTCGGCTCGCGCCACCAGCCCAGGACCGGCGTGACGACGAACCCGCTGACCGGGATGTACAGCTTGGGCAGCACGCCGAAGAGCTGGACGCCGGACGGATCGAGGCCCGTCTCCTCCTCGGCCTCACGGAGAGCCGCCCTGAGCGGCCCGTCACCGTGCGGGTCGCCGTCGACCGGGTCCAGGGCGCCGCCCGGGAAGGAGGGCTGACCGGCGTGCGAGCGCAGGGAGGTGGCCCGCTCCATGAGCAGCATCTCGGGGCCGCGCTCGCCTTCGCCGAACAGGATCAGGACGGCCGACTGGCGCCCCGCGCCGTTCTCCGGCGGCAGGAAACGGCTGAGCTGACGCGGCCGCACCGTCTCCACCGCGTGCACCACCGGGTCCAGCCAGACGGGCAGGCCCTCCTTGCTGAGAGTCACCGGACCGCCCTGGGTACCGCTCGTGCGCGTCATCCTCACACCACCCCCCGTTCTGCCGCATACAACGCCCGAACACCGGCAGATCGTTCCGCGAGCCGCCCAGCGTCCGCCCCCGCGGCCGGCCGTCCTGCCGTCATCCGGCCCCCAGCGGCGGCGCGGGGCGGCCGCCCGCTTCCAGGTAGGACCGGGGCGGGTTCAGACGCTGGCCGGGGAAGCCGCCCTTCTCGTACTTCAGCAGCTTCTTCGCCTTCTCCGGGTCCGTCTCGCCCTCGCCGTAGGCCGGGCAGAGCGGGGCGATCGGGCAGGCGCCGCAGGCCGGCTTGCGGGCGTGGCAGATGCGGCGGCCGTGGAAGATCACGTGGTGCGAGAGCATCGTCCACTCGCTCTTGGGGAACAGCGCGCCGACGGCGGCCTCGATCTTGTCGGGCTCGCTCTGCTCGGTCCACTTCCAACGCCGCACGAGCCGCTGGAAGTGGGTGTCCACGGTGATCCCGGGCCGGCCGAACGCGTTGCCCAGCACCACGAAGGCGGTCTTGCGGCCGACGCCGGGCAGCTTCACCAGGTCTTCCAGCCGACCGGGGACCTCGCCGCCGAACTCCTCCACCAGAGCCTTGGAGAGGCCTATCACCGACTTGGTCTTGGCCCGGAAGAACCCGGTGGGGCGCAGGATCTCCTCGACCCGCTCCGGGTCCGCGGCCGCCAGGTCCTCGGGGGTGGGGTACGCGGCGAACAAAGCGGGGGTCGTCTGGTTCACCCGCAGGTCGGTGGTCTGGGCGGACAGCACGGTGGCGATGACCAGCTGGAACGGGTTCTCGAAGTCCAGCTCGGGGTGGGCGTACGGATAGATCTCGGCGAGTTCGCGGTTGATGCGGCGGGCGCGGCGCACGAGAGCGGTCCGCGACTCCGGCTTGCCGCCGCCCGCCTTGACCGCGGGCGGCTTGACCGCGGGCGGCTTCCCGACGACGGCCTTTTCGACGACGGCCTCGTCGGCGCCGGTCTTCTTGACGGCGGTCCTCTTGGCAGCGGTCTTCTTAGCGGCTGCCTTCTTGACGGCTGCCTTCCTCGCGACGGCCCTCGTGACCGCGGGCCTGCCGGCGATCTCCTCGGACGCGGGCCGACCGGCGTCCGGATCCGCGCCGTCGGCCGCTTTCTTCGCAGGCATCTCGTTTGTCACCTTTGCCGTTTTCCTGACACCACCGGAGCCATGTTCGCCCACAGCGGAAACGCGACGTGCAACCACCAGCGCAGCCCCCTCGGCCTGTGCTCTCACCGGCGTTTTGGACACCCGGCCAGCCTAGAGCCCGGCACGGACATCCGCCCCGGACCCTGAAGATCGGCCCCCAATTGGACCCCTGCCGCTTACCCCAGGACATGTGTGCGGCATCCTTGTGACAGATCACACTGTTTGGACCGCCCGGCAAAACGGGGAACACGGACCCCTGGTACGCGGGGAGCAAGATCCCCTGAGCAGGTCGACAAGGAGAGAACTCGTGGACGACGTCCTGCGGCGCAACCCGCTCTTCGCGGCCCTCGACGACGAGCAGGCCGCCGAGCTGCGCGCCTCCATGAGCGAGGTGACCCTGGCCCGTGGCGACTCCCTGTTCCACGAAGGCGACCCCGGCGACCGGCTCTACGTCGTCACCGAGGGCAAGGTCAAGCTCCACCGCACCTCCCCGGACGGCCGGGAGAACATGCTCGCCGTGGTGGGCCCCAGCGAGCTGATCGGCGAGCTGTCGCTCTTCGACCCGGGCCCGCGGACGGCCACCGCCACCGCCCTCACCGAGGTCAAGCTCCTCGGCCTCGGCCACGGCGACCTCCAGCCCTGGCTGAACGCCCGCCCCGAGGTGGCCACCGCCCTGCTGCGCGCCGTCGCCCGGCGCCTGCGCAAGACCAACGACGCCATGTCCGACCTGGTCTTCTCGGACGTCCCCGGCCGCGTGGCCCGCGCGCTGCTGGACCTCTCCCGCCGCTTCGGCGTGCAGTCCGAGGAAGGCATCCACGTCGTTCACGACCTCACGCAGGAGGAGCTGGCGCAGCTCGTCGGCGCCTCGCGCGAGACCGTGAACAAGGCGCTGGCCGACTTCGCCCAGCGCGGCTGGCTCCGTCTGGAGGCGCGCGCCGTCATCCTGCTGGACGTGGAGCGGCTGGCCAAGCGGTCGCGCTGACGGTCGTCGTCCACCCGGCACCCGGACCCGCATCCTCATGTCCGACGCGGCTTCCTCCCGCGGCCTCGACGCCCAGGGGCACATCGCCCGCGAGGGCTCCCTCGCGCGCGTGACGCACGAGTTCCGACCCGTCGTCGAGGCGGCCCGGGAGCGGATCCCGGGCCTCTTCGGGGCCCGGCTGCACAGTGCGTACGTCAACGGGTCGATCCCCCGCGGCACCGCGCGCGTGGGGCGCAGCGACGTCGACCTGCTGATCGCGCTGCACGAGGAGCCCACCGAGGCGGACCGGGCCGCGGGACGGGCCCTGATCCGCGCCCTCGACGAGCGGTTCCCGCAGATCGACGGCGGCGGCACGCTGCTCTTCGGCCGCGCCCGGCTGCTGAGCGATCTGGAGCGGCACGACCTCGGGTTCTTCGTCGCCTGCCTGTGCACCCCGCTCCTCGGCGAGGACCTCGCCCGGCACCTGCCCCGCTACCGCCCGGACGGTCTGCTCGCCCGCGAGACCAACGGCGACCTCGCCCTGTTCCTGCCGCGCTGGCGCGAGCGCATCGCCTCGGCGGACGGCTCCGAGGCGGCCCTGCGGCCTCTGGTGCGGTTCATGTCCCGGCACCTGGTGCGCACGGCGTTCACCCTCGTCATGCCCCGCTGGAACGGCTGGACCAGCGACCTGCACGAGATGGCGGAAGCGTTCGGCGCGTACTACCCCACGCGCGCGGAACAGGTGCGCGCGGCGGCCCGCCTCGGCTACGAGCCGCGGGGCGACCACGCCGTCCTCTCGTCCTACGTGGACGACGTCGGTCCCTGGCTCGCCGACGAGTACGCGCGCGTGCACGGCGTGAAGGCCCCCAGGCCCGAGGACGCCTAGAGACGAGACCCGTGGCCGGCTACGGCTACGGCAGAGACTCCGCGACCGGCCCTAGATGAGCCCGTGTTCCGTCAGGTACTCCAGTTGCGCGCGCACCGACAGTTCCGCGGCCGGCCACAGTGAGCGGTCGACGTCGGCGTACACGTGCGCGACGACGTCGGCGGGCTCGCGGCGGCCGTTCTCGACGGCCGTCTCGACCTGGGCGAGCCGGTGGGCGCGGTGGGCGAGATAGAACTCCACGGCGCCCTGGGCGTCCTCCAGGACCGGCCCGTGGCCCGGCAGGACCGTGTGGACGCCGTCGTCGACCGTGAGGGACCTCAGCCGCCGCAGGGAGTCCAGGTAGTCGCCCAGGCGGCCGTCGGGATGCGCGACGACGGTCGTGCCGCGGCCCAGGATCGTGTCGCCCGTCAGGACGGCCCGGTCGGCCGGGAGGTGGAAGCACAGGGAGTCGGCGGTGTGCCCCGGCGTCGGCACGACCCGCAGCTCCAGCCCGCCGACGTCGATCACGTCCCAGGCGGCCAGGCCCTCCTCGCCGAGCCGCACGGCCGGGTCCAGGGCCCGCACCTTGGTGCCGGTCAGCCCGGCGAAGCGGACGGCGCCCTCGGCGTGGTCGGGGTGGCCGTGCGTCAGCAGGGTCAGGGCGACGCGCTTGCCGGCCCGCTCGGCGGTGTCGACGACCGCGCGCAGATGGCGCTCGTCCAGCGGGCCCGGGTCGATCACGACCGCCAGCTCGGAGTCCGGCTCGGAGACGATCCAGGTGTTCGTGCCGTCCAGGGTCATCGCGGACGCGTTCGGCGCGAGGACGTTGACCGCGCGCGCGGTGGCGGGGCCCGAGAGGACTCCGCCTCGCGGCTGGCCGGGGAGGGCGGCTGCGTCGGTCATGCGGAAGGGCCTTCCGTCCGGCGTCGTCGGACCGTCGTCGGGCGGGACGGGGCCGCCCGCCGACGGTCCGGGGCGGCGAGGATGCTCGGGGCGGGCCTCACGCGGGCTCTCCCCCGGGTGCGGCGGCCGGAATGTGCTTGGTGAACTCGTCGTGCCCCGGCCAGGACAGCACGACCACGCCGTCCTCCAGGCGGGCCTGCGCGAGGACCGGGCCCAGATCGCGGTCGGGGGCCGCGGCGAGCGCCTGGGCCGCCGTGGCGTACGGGACGAGCCGGCGCAGCGTCGCGATGGTCGGCGGCATCATCAGCAGCTCGCCCCGGTCGTACGAGGCGGCCGCGTCCGTCGGACGGATCCACACCGTGCGGTCGGCCTCCGTGGAGGCGTTGCGGGTGCGCTGCCCCTCGGGGAGAGCGGCCACGAAGAACCAGGTGTCGTAGCGCCGCGACTCGAACTCGGGCGTGATCCAGCGCGTCCAGGCGCCGAGGAGGTCGGAGCGCAGCACCAGGCCGCGCCGGTCGAGGAACTCGGCGAAGGACAGGTCGCGGGCGGCCACCGCGGCCCGGTCCGCCTCCCAGTCGGCGCCCGTGATGTCGCTGACCACGGAGTTCGCGGTCGGTCCCGCGAGCAGGACGCCGGCTTCCTCGTACGTCTCGCGCACGGCGGCGCAGACGATCGCCTGGGCCGCCGTCTCGTCGACGCCCAGGCGCTCGGCCCACCACGCGCGCGTGGGGCCCGCCCAGCGGACGTGCCGGTCGTCGTCGCGCGGGTCGACACCGCCGCCGGGGTAGGCGTACGCGCCCGCGGCGAAGGCCATGGAGGCGCGTCGGCGCAGCATGTGGACGACAGGGCCGCTCTCGGTGTCCTTCAGGAGCATGACGGTGGCCGCACGCTTCGGGGTGACCGGGGTGAGCGTGCCGTCCGCCAGCGCGCGGATGCGTTCCGGCCAGTCCTGGGGGAACCACTGCCCATTCGCCATGGGCGCGAGGCTATCCCGTGGCGCGCGAATGTTCGAGAGGTACCCGAGGTCAGGGCACGTCCACGGGCCGCGCGTGACGGTGCGAGAAGGCCTCCCGGAGCCACTGCACGGGCCCCGGAACGCCTCCACGGCTTCCTCAGACGTTCCCGGGGCTCTTCACGCCTCTCTCCGGCAGCGCTCCCTGATCCGCAGCGCTCTGCGGTCCGCTGAGAGGCATGGTCCGCTGAAGGGCCCTGGTCGGGGCGCCGGTACCGCTACGGCGCGAGTTCCACCTGGATCTCGACCTCCACCGGTGCGTCCAGCGGCAGCACCGCGACGCCCACCGCGCTGCGCGCGTGCACGCCCTTGTCGCCGAAGACCTCGCCCAGCAGCTCGCTCGCGCCGTTGAGGACGGCGGGCTGGCCGGTGAAGTCCGCGGCCGACGCCACGAAGCCGACGACCTTCACCACGCGCGCGACGCGGTCCAGGTCGCCCGCGACCGACTTGACGGCGGCCAGGGCGTTCAGCGCGCAGGTGCGGGCCAGCTCCTTGGCCTCCTCCGGGGTGACCTCGGCGCCGACCTTGCCGGTGACCGGCAGCTTGCCGTCCACCATGGGCAGCTGGCCGGCCGTGTACACATAGGGGCCGGACTGCACCGCGGGCTGGTAGGCCGCCAGCGGCGGCACGACCGCCGGCAGGGCCAGGCCCAGCTCGGCGAGCCTCGCCTCGACCGCGCTCACGCCTTCGCCCGCTTCAGGTACGCGACGAGCTGCTCCGGGTTGTTCGGCCCGGGCACGACCTGGACGAGCTCCCAGCCGTCCTCGCCCCAGGTGTCCAGAATCTGCTTCGTCGCGTGGACGAGCAGCGGCACGGTTGCGTATTCCCACTTGGTCATGGGGGCGACTTTATCCGCTGCCGGAGGAGGGGCCGTTCCCCAGGCCATGTGGCCGATTGCCGCCCCCGTTGTCCACAGCCTCCCGGTCGCCCCGGGCGCCGACTGGTTACGCTCGAAGACGTGAGCAGGCTCCAGGTCGTCAGCGGCAAGGGCGGGACCGGCAAGACGACGGTCGCCGCGGCCCTCGCGCTGGCCCTCGCCACGGCGGGGAAGCGCACGCTTCTCGTCGAGGTGGAGGGCCGGCAGGGCATCGCGCAGCTCTTCGAGACAGAGGCGTTGCCCTATGAGGAACGCAAGATCGCCGTAGCGTCGGGCGGCGGGGAGGTGTACGCCCTCGCCATAGACCCCGAACTGGCCCTTCTGGACTACCTCCAGATGTTCTACAAGCTGGGGGGCGCCGGACGGGCCCTGAAGAAGCTCGGCGCCATCGACTTCGCGACCACGATCGCGCCGGGCCTGAGGGACGTGCTCCTCACCGGCAAGGCGTGCGAGGCGGTACGGCGCAAGGACAGGAACGGGCGGTTCGTGTACGACTACGTCGTCATGGACGCCCCGCCCACGGGGCGCATCACCCGCTTCCTGAACGTCAACGACGAGGTCGCCGGGCTGGCCAGGATCGGCCCGATACACAATCAGGCGCAGGCCGTGATGCGGGTGCTGAAGTCGCCGGAGACGGCCGTGCACCTGGTGACGCTGCTGGAGGAGATGCCCGTCCAGGAGACCGCCGACGGCATCGCCGAATTGCGGGCGGCGAAACTGCCGGTGGGGCGGGTCATCGTCAACATGGTGCGCCCCGAGGTGCTGGACGAGGACGGGCTGGAACTCGTACGGACGGTGACGCGTTCTTCTGTCGCCCGGTCGTTGTCCACGGCGGGGCTGGGCGGGGCGCGGCGCGGCGGGCGCGCCGAGCGGCTGGTGGACCCGCTCCTGAAGCAGGCCGAGGAGTACGCGGAGCGGTACGCGCTGGAGCACGAGCAGCGCGCGGTCCTGGGCGAGCTGGACCTGCCGTTGCACGAACTGCCGTTGCTCGCCGAGGGCATGGACCTCGCGGGCCTGTACCACCTCGCCACGGAACTGCGGAAGCAGGGGATCGCATGAGTGCGGACCGGACCCACGACCAGGCAGGCGCCCGGCGCCGGCTCTCCCCCGCGCCCGTGCTGGAACTCGACCCGCTGCTCGACGACCCGACGACCCGCATCGTGGTGTGCTGCGGCTCGGGCGGCGTCGGCAAGACGACGACGGCGGCGGCCCTGGGGCTCCGGGCGGCCGAGCGCGGCCGCAAGGTCGTCGTCCTCACCATCGACCCCGCGCGCCGGCTCGCGCAGTCCATGGGCATCGACTCGCTGGACAACACCCCGCGCCGCGTGAAGGGCGTCGAGGGGGACGGCGAACTGCACGCGATGATGCTCGACATGAAGCGCACCTTCGACGAGATCGTCGAGGCGCACGCCGACCCGGACCGGGCCGCGGCGATCCTGGGGAACCCGTTCTACCAGTCCCTCTCGGCGGGATTCGCGGGCACGCAGGAGTACATGGCGATGGAGAAGCTCGGGCAGCTCCGCGCGCGGGACGAGTGGGACCTGATCGTCGTCGACACCCCGCCGTCGCGTTCGGCGCTGGACTTCCTGGACGCGCCCAAGCGGCTCGGCTCGTTCCTGGACGGCAAGCTGATCCGCGTCCTGCTCGCGCCGGCGAAGGTGGGCGGGCGTGCGGGGATGAAGTTCCTGAACGTCGGGATGTCGATGATGACGGGCGCGCTGGGCAAACTGCTCGGCGGCCAACTGCTGAAGGACGTGCAGACGTTCGTGGCGGCGATGGACTCGATGTTCGGCGGCTTCCGCACGCGCGCGGACGCCACGTACAAGCTGCTCCAGGCGCCCGGCACGGCGTTCCTGGTGGTGGCGGCTCCCGAGCGGGACGCGCTGCGGGAGGCCGCCTACTTCGTGCAGCGGCTGGCCGCCGAGGACATGCCGCTGGCCGGTCTGGTGCTCAACCGCGTCCACGGCAGCGGCGCCGCCCAGCTGTCCGCCGAGCGGGCGCTGGCCGCCGCGGAAAATCTTGAAGAGCCCGGCATTGTGGATCAGGACGACGGGAAGGCTGGACTTCGTAACTCTCCCGACACACACGGCAGTTCAGAATCACCCGGTCCGGATCGCGGCGCCCCCACCGACGCGGACCCGGCCACCGACACGACCACGGACGGCGGCGAGGACTCGACCGGCGCCACGGACACCCACGCGAACCGGCCGACGGGCCCCGACGGGCCGACGTCGACGGACTCCGGCGGTACGACGGAGGCCGAGGCGGACCGGGCCGTGGACGACCTCACCGCGAGCCTGTTGAGACTGCACGCGGAACGCATGCACCTGCTCTCCCGCGAGCAGCGCACGCGGGACCGCTTCACCGCGCTGCATCCCGAGGTGGCGGTGACCGAGGTGGCCGCACTGCCCGGGGACGTGCACGACCTGGCGGGGCTGCGGGACATCGGCAACCGGCTCGCGACCGAACGGCCGGAGCTGCCCGACACCGCCGACGCCGCCGGCGCCTGAGGCGGGGGCTGCGCTCAGCCCACCGCCGCGTAGTTCTCGTACATCTGGTCGTCGTCGAGCGGCAGGATGCCCGCTCCCCGCTCGTACTCCGAGCGCGCCGTCTCCAGGAGCCGGCGCCAGGAGGTCACCGTCGGACGCCTGCGCAGCAGTGCGCGGCGCTCGCGCTCCGTCATGCCTCCCCACACGCCGAACTCGACGCGGTTGTCGAGCGCGTCTGCCAGACATTCGGTGCGTACCGGGCATCCGGTGCACACCGCCTTGGCCCTGTTCTGCGCTGCTCCCTGAACGAACAGTTCATCCGGATCGGTAGTGCGGCAGGCAGCCTGCGCACTCCAGTCGGTTACCCAGCCCATACCGGCGCCGTCCTCTCCCGAATCGAGGCTCCCCCACGGCGGCAGCGGCATATTCACCGCCGCCAGTTGAGGACGTTACGGAAGGTGGGCACAGCGCAACACCCCCTTCGGGCCCAATCTTGAATGGCCCGAACGGACTATGGGTAAGCGGCAGATCACCCGGGGGAGTGAGCCCGCGACATATGTGATGTACCCGACGAACGGGACAGTTCAGCTGAGTCACAACGGACGCCGAGTGACACACAAGGCGGATTCGGACACGCCCCCACCAAAGTTTCCGGGGAACATCCGGAACGATTCGGGGTCGCCGGACGTATTGATACGTAGCCCTGCTGCTGTGACAGTTGCGAGCAGCTTAGGCCAAGGCATTGACGTGTGTCCGGCGAATCAGAACGTAGGCTGCCCCCATGCCAAAGAAGCGCTCGGGCGGTGGTCTGTCGCCAACGCAGCAGGCCGCCAAGTTCCTCGGTGTCAGTGTGCTCGCGGGAGCGGTGCTGGCCGGTATCGCCCTGCCCGCGTTCGGCGTGCTGGGCCTGGCCGCCAAGGGATCGGTGGAGTCGTTCGACGAACTCCCGGTCAACCTCAAGACGCCGCCGCTGAGCCAGCGCACCACGATCCTCGACTCCGAGGGCGGCCAGATCGCCACGGTCTACTCCCGTGACCGCACGGTCGTCGACCTGAAGAACATCTCGCCCTTCATGCAGAAGGCGATCGTCGCGATCGAGGACTCCCGCTTCTACGAGCACGGCGCGGTCGACCTCAAGGGCGTCCTGCGCGCGCTCAACAAGAACGTGCAGAGCAGCGGAGTCGCCCAAGGCGCCTCCACGCTCACCCAGCAGCTCGTGAAGAACGTGGCCATCGAGGAGGCCGGCGACGACCCGACGAAGGTCGCCCAGGCCACGCAGCAGACCATCGGCCGCAAGATCAAGGAACTGAAGTACGCGATCCAGCTCGAGGAAGAGCTCAGCAAGAAGAAGATCCTCGAGAACTACCTGAACATCACGTTCTTCGGCGAGCAGGCCTACGGCGTCGAGGCGGCCTCGCAGCGCTACTTCTCCACGCACGCCAAGTCCCTCACCCTGCCGCAGGCGGCCCTGCTGGCCGGCATCGTCCAGTCGCCCAGCCGCTACGACCCGGTCAACGACGAGGCCGAGGCCACCAAGCGCCGTAACACCGTGCTGGCGCGCATGGCCGAGGTCGGCGACATCTCGCAGGCCGAGGCGGCCGAGGCGCAGAAGGCCCCGCTGGGCCTGAAGGTCAAGAAGCCGAAGAACGGCTGCATCACCGCCGTCCAGGGCGCGAGCTTCTTCTGCAAGTACGTCGAGCGCGTCTTCCTCAGCGACCCGGTCTTCGGCAAGACCAGGGAACAGCGGGCGAAGGTCTGGAACCAGGGCGGCCTCACCATCCGCACCACCCTCGAACCGCAGGCCCAGAAGTCCGTCCAGGCCTCCCTCAAGGACCACGTCTACAAGTCGGACAAGGTCGCGGGGGCCGCCACGCTCGTCGAGCCCGGCACCGGCAAGATCCTCGGCATGGGCCAGTCGAAGCCCTACGGCTACGGCAAGAACGAGACCGAGTACAACTACTCCGTCGGCTCCTCCATGGGCGGCTCGAACTTCGGCTTCCCGACCGGCTCGACCTTCAAGCCCTTCGTGGCCGCGGCCGCGCTGGAGGAGGGCCGGCCGCCGAACCAGGAGTACTCGTCGCCGTACCAGATGCAGTACCCGAGCCCGGTGCAGACCTGCGGCAGCAAGCCGTGGGTCAACACGAGGGGCGAGAAGCTGGAGAACGAGAGCGAGTCCGAGAAGGGCCCCTTCCAGCTGCGCAAGGCCATGGAACTCTCGGTCAACACCTACTTCGTGCAGATGATCTCCGACATCGGTCTGTGCCCCGTGGTGAAGATGACCGACGCGCTCCACGTCGTCCAGGGCAACGGCGACAAGCTGCCCGAGGTCCCCGCCATCGCGCTCGGTTCCAAGGGCATCTCCCCGCTGACGATGGCCACCGCCTACGCCGCCTTCGCCTCTCGCGGCATGTACTGCAGCCCCGTCGCCATCGAGTCGATCACCCAGATCGTGGGCGGCACGAAGAAGTCGCTCGAGGTCCCGAAGTCCACCTGCGCCCGGGCCATGTCCGAGAAGACCGCGGACACCGTCAACACCCTGCTGAGCGGTGTGGTCGACTCCGGAACCGGACAGCAGGCCGGCCTGGACAGCCGCGACAACGCCGGTAAGACGGGTACGACGGACTCCCGCAAGAACGCCTGGTTCGTCGGCTACACCCCGAAGCTCTCCGGCGCCGTCTGGGTCGGCAGCGCCACCCAGAAGGTCAAGATGAACAACATCTGGATCGGCGGCCGCTACCACGACCAGGTCTACGGCGGCGACACCCCCGGCCCGATCTGGCGCGACGCCATGACCGGTGCCCTGGAGGGCAAGGACTCCGGCCGGTTCAACCTCGTCAGCATCCCGAACCCGCCCGACAAGAACCGCGACAAGGACAAGGGCAAGGGCGACGGGAACGCCGCCGGCGCGACCGGCGACGACGGCGGCAACGGAGACGACGGCGGCTTCCTCAGCGGCCTGCTCACCAACGGCGGAAACACCAACGGCGGCAACTCGACCGCCGGCGACGGCGGCGGGTTCTTCCGAGGCCAGACCAACGGAAACGGAAACGGCGGCCGCCGCGGCTGATCGGCCCGAGGCTGACGGACGCGACGAACGGTCCCTGCCCCCTCTTCTCGCGAGAGGAGGCAGGGACCGTTCGTCGCGTCAGGGGAACTGGGGAACTTCGGCCCGCCGGCACCTCGGGGACGCGCCCCCTGAAGAAGTGGCCCCCGGCAGACCGCCGGAGGGCTGGTACTACAGGGCTGGTACTACAGGGCTGGAGGCGTGGGCCAGGCGAGGCGTCAGCCCGCGAGGTGCTTCTTGACGGCGGCGGCGACCCGGCCGCCCTCCGCCAGACCGGCCACCTTGGGGTTCACGATCTTCATGACGGCGCCCATGGCCCGCGGCCCCTCGGCGCCACCCGCCCTCGCCTCCGAGACGGCCCGGGCGACGATGCCGTCCAGCTCTTCGTCGCTGAGCTGCTTGGGCAGGTACGTGGCGAGGAGCTCGCCCTCGGCCTTCTCCCGCTCGGCCGACTCGGGGCGACCACCCTGCGCGAAGGCGTCCGCGGCCTCGCGCCGCTTCTTCGCCTCCTTGCTGATCACCTTGAGGACCTCGTCGTCGGAGAGCTCGCGCTTCACCTTGCCCGCGACCTCTTCCTTGGTGATCGCGGCGAGCGTCAGCCGCAGCGTCGAGGAGCGGAGCTCGTCGCGCTCCTTGATGGCGGCGTTGAGGTCATCGTGCAGCTTCGACTTGAGCGTGGTCATGGGTCCGATTGTCGCAGGTGCGGACGTCCGCCCGCCCGCCCATTTAAAGGGGCGGCAGGCGAAGGGGGTTGACGGCGTCTGACACGATGGACGCATGCGCGCGCGATACGGAGTACCCCTGTCCCTTGCTGCGGCCGGCGCCGCCGGTCTGGCGTACGCGGCGGGTTTCGAAGCCCGCTCCTTCCGCCTCCGACGGGTCACCGTCCCCGTCCTGCCCGCCGGAATGCGTCCCCTGCGTGTGCTGCACGTCTCCGACATCCACATGGTCGGCGGCCAGCGCAAGAAGCAGCGCTGGCTGCGCTCGCTGGCCGGTCTGCGCCCCGACTTCGTGATCAACACGGGCGACAACCTGTCCGACCCCAAGGGCGTCCCGGAGACCCTGGACGCGCTCGGCCCCCTGATGGAGTTCCCGGGCGCCTACGTCTTCGGCTCCAACGACTACTACGGGCCCAAGCTGCGCAACCCCGCCCGCTATCTCCTCGAGAAGACCCAGGGACGTCACGGGCTGAACGGCAACCCGCCCGCGACGAACGTCGTCCACAACCCGTGGGAGGACCTGCGGGACGGTTTCGACGCCGCGGGCTGGCTGAACCTGACGAACACCCGGGGCACGCTGAAGACCGAGGGCGCGTCCGTGGAGCTGACGGGCCTCGACGACCCCCACATCAAGCGCGACCGCTACGCCCGGGTGGCCGGCGGCCCGTCCGCGTCGGCCGACTTCTCGATGGGCGTGGTGCACGCCCCGTACCTGCGGGCCCTGGACCCCTTCGCGGCCGACGGCTACCCCCTGATCCTGGCCGGCCACACCCACGGCGGCCAGGTGTGCATCCCCTTCTACGGAGCCCTGGTCACCAACTGCGACCTGGACACGGACCGCGTGAAGGGCCTGTCGACCCACACGGCCGAGGGCCGCACCTCCTACCTGCACGTCTCCGCGGGCTGCGGCGCCAGCCGCTACACCCCGATCAGGTTCGCCTGCCCGCCGGAGGTAACGCTGCTCACGCTGGTGGAGAAGCAGTAGGACGTACGCCGTACGCCGGCTTTCCCTCCCCGGGCGTGAGGGACGCGTCCCGGGGCGGGCCGCGCCGGTGCCCTGCGAGCGCGGACGCGTCCGGCCCGTGAGCGAACGTGATGCGTGACGCGTGTGATGCGTGATGCGTGATGCGTGATGCGTAACTGGTAACTGGGTGACTGGGTGACTGGGTGACTGGCGTCTGGGTGACTGGTGACCGAGATGGACCCCTTGGAGCCTGGAAGGGACACCCGGGGCTCCTCCTCGGATGTTCGACGGGTCCCCCGAACAGCCCACCCGTATCGCCCGTTTCATCACCTTTGCCTAGCGTGAAGGCATGACCGCGCCGATACCCAGGGACCTCCCGGATCTGCCTGCGATTCCGCGGACCCACGCGCTCCTGCTCTCCTCCGTCCCCGCCTCGGCGGTGGTCGCCCCCGTGCGCCGCCACCTGGCCGCCACGCTCCGCCTACTGCTGGCCGGCACGGCCGCGGCGGGCGTGACCCTCGCCTTCCTGCTCGGCAGCCCGCTGCGGGTACTGAGCCACTTCGCGATCCAGAGCAACATCCTGCTGGCCCTGGTCACGCTGCTGTCCGCCCGCCGCGCATGGACCGCCCGCCGACCGCTCCCCGCGGCCCTGACGGGGGCGGCGCTCCTCTACGTCGTGATCACCGGCCTGGTGTACCACCTGCTCCTGGCCGACGCGTCCGTCCCCTTCTCGGTGACCAGCACCAACACCGCCCCCACGGGCTGGCACGCGGTCGCCGGCCACCTCCTGCACTCGGTGACACCGGTGGCCGCCGTCCTCGACTGGCTGCTCTTGACAGCGCCGGGCCAGATGCGCCTGCGCCGGGCCGCGACATGGATGCTCTACCCCGTCGCCTACCTGGCGTTCTCCCTGGCCCGCGCCCAGGTGATCACCGCCGGCACTCCGGGCCGCTATCTCTACCCGTTCCTCGACGCCGAGGCCCACGGTTACAAGCACACCCTGGCCAACGCCCTCCTGCTCGGGCTGGCCTTCTACGCCCTCGCAGTCGTCCTCGTAGCCCTCGACCACGCCCGCCCGAACCCGATCACTCACCGAGCCAAAACCGGATTTCGTCTCCGGCCACCGGTGGGCTAAAGTAAACGACGTCGCCGCGACAAGCAGGACAAGCAGCGACATCGGGGTGTAGCGCAGCTTGGCAGCGCGCTTCGTTCGGGACGAAGAGGTCGTGGGTTCAAATCCCGCCACCCCGACAGTGAAGTACCAGGTCAGGGGCCTGATCCAGTTGATGGATCAGGCCCCTGAGTTGTTCCTGGAGATCGCTTGGGAGAAATCTGGGAGAATCTTGGTCGGGTTCTCCCAGTGGGTGACTGGTGAGGCCGTCTGAAGTGCGGCGGCTTAGGGCACTCGGACCTGCGCGTTCGCGAATCCAGCCTAGTAGTCGGCCGGGAACACCATGCCCGCCCGCCTCAACCGCCCTTAGGATCACGACACATGGCAAGCCATCACTCAGCGCGTCCCCACGACCACGCCCGAGCACTCGCCCAGCGCGTGCGAGCGATGCGGGAGGCTCGAGGATGGTCGCGGGAGCGGCTCTCCAAGGAAGCTGGCATCACCGTAGGAACGCTGGCCGGTCTGGAGAGCGAGGGAGCGATCCAGCCAGGTTTCTTCACCGTCGGAGCAGTCGCCGAGGCACTTGAAGTCTCCCTCGATGAACTCTTCCAGGGGGCCAAGGTCGCTCCCGGCCTCTGGTCCGCAGGGTACGAAGGCCGGGACATCGACTCGTTCGTCTCCTCTCTCCTCGACAGCCGTATTGATGTCGTGGCGGACGTACGACTTACACCGATCAGCCGCAAGAAGGGCTTCAGCAAGACTCGGCTCGGGCAGGCACTCGCCGAGGCCGGCATCGAATACACCCACCTGCGTGGCCTGGGCAATCCCAGGGACAACCGGGCGCCGTTCTGGGAGGGCCGCCTCGACGTGGGCCGGGCTCGGTTCCGTGGCGTGCTGCGGTCCGAGGAAGCGCAAACCGATCTCGAGCGCCTCGCAGAGCATGCCCGGCAGTCCCGGGTCGCGGTGCTGTGCTTCGAGAAAGACGAAAGCCGCTGCCACCGACAGGTCGTCCTGGAGACGGTCCGCAAGCGGGCCGCCGTGCCCGTAATTCCCCTGGCCTGACTTCGCCCCTCGCTCCTGTACGCGCTCTTGCCGGTGGCGCATGCCTCTCCTCCAATCGGATCGGGAGATCAGTGGAGGGGGCAACCATGGGATCGGGGATTTGGCAGCGCGCACGGATCATGATCACGGTCAAGACCTATCCGGAACTGTCCGCGAAGTACCACGAGACGAGCTGCGTGGCCGGCATACGGCTCGACCAGGGGGCGCCCCAGCATGTGCGGCTCTTCCCGGTTCCGTTCCGGCTGCTGAACGAAGAAAGCCAGTTCGCCAAGTACTCGATCGTCGAGGTCGATGTGCAGCGACATCATGGGGACCGCCGTCCCGAGAGCTTGCGCCCCAACCTGCAGAGTCTCAAGGTCATCGAGCGCCTCGGGACAGCGGACGGCTGGCGCGAACGCTTCTCGCATATGCAGCCCCTCGTAGCGCCGTCCCTGTGCTCCATAAAGCAGGACCAGGAGCTTCGAGGAACGTCGCTTGGCGTCTTCCGCCCAGCGGAGTTCACCGGCTTCCGCTTGGCTCCTGCCGAGCCCTGGCCAGCTTCGAAGGCAGCCCTGGCAGACCAGTTGGATCTACTCGCGCAGGACCTTCGCCAACTGGAGTGGGTGCCGCTTGAGTTCCGGTACGGCTTCCGATGCGCGGACCAGGAGTGCGGTGGTCACGACATGGGGCTGAGGGACTGGGAGGCGGGTGAGTCGTACCGCAAGTTCGTTCGCCACTACGGGAAGGACGGCGTGGAGGAGAAGCTTCGCGAGCGCTGGTTCGACCGGATGGTCACTCCGGAGAAGGCCGTGCACTGCTTCGTCGGGAACGTCGCGGCCCGCCCCAAGACGTTCCTGCTGCTGGGCATGTTCTACCCGCGACGGGATGTCGTCGAGAACTTCCAGGAGAGCCTGTTCGACCTGTGAGGGTGAGTACGCAGGATGGGGAACCCATGTCACCGTCCCCTGACAGAGGTCGTCGGCTGAACTGCCGCGTGCCGGATGCGGCCTGCGGACGTGCCTGAATGCGGGCGTGCCATGCTGTCGTCAACGGAGCCTGGCTTGGCTCGGGTTGATCGTCAGGGGGAGTTGTGGCGGGGCGGGACCTTCGAACTTTGTTCAGCTCGAACGACCGGAGCATCGCCGCAAGCGAGGCGTTCACGAACCGGCAGGCACAGTGGCAGGCGGTGACGGCCGGCCTCGGCGAACACGTACGGCACGTGACGCGTGCGGACTTCGACGTGGAGGACCTGGAGGCTCCGCGCCGTAACGTCCTCGTGTTCCACGGCGTGGGCGGGATCGGCAAGTCCACGCTGTCCCGCAAGGTCGAGGCGTCACTGGCGCACAGCGAGCACCGGCCTGCGCAATGGGAATCGCCGCCCCACGCCGAGGAGCGGACGCTGCCGGTCCGGATCGACCTCGCGCGCGCCGCGGGCATGGACTTCGAAGGCGTCATCCTCACCATCCGGCTTGCCGTCGCCGCGCTCGGCAGGCCGATGCCCGCCTTCGACCTGGCCCTGCGCCGCTACTGGGAGCACAACCATCCGGGTGAACCGATCGAGGACCACCTGCGCCGTGGCGGGCTGCTGAGCCGCTTCAGCGCGGCTGCCGCCCTGCCCCAGCAGATGCAGTCCGCCCTCGGCGACGTCGCCCAGGCCCTGCTCCTGCCCGGCACGGTCGGCGGTGCGCTCGGGCACGGGGCCGGCGCGCTCGTCAAGGCGTTACGCGAACGGCGCCAGTCTGTACGCGCCCTCGCCGGCTGTTCCCGTCTGGCCGACATCCTGGAGGTCGATCCCGACCTCGAAGCCCTCAGCTTCTACCCGCACCTCCTCGCCTGGGACCTGGCCCAGCTGCCGGCCGGCAAGAGCGCACTGCCCGTCATCCTGCTGGACACCTTCGAGGACACCGGCGACCGCACGCACCGCGACTTCGAGCGTCTGCTCCAACGTGTCGTGTGGTTGATGCCCAACGCGTTCTTCGTCGTCACCGGACGCAACCGCCTCCAGTGGGCGGAGACGAGCTTGGAGGGGCAGCTCGACTGGACCGGGCCGCAGGCTTGGCCCGGTCTCGCAGCCGACACCGCGCATGTGGGGCGGGCTGCACCGAGCCGTCAAGTTCTGATCGGCGACTTCTCTCCCGAAGACTGCGAGGACTACCTGGTCCGCAGGCTGAGGCGCGACGGACAGCCGCTGATCGACGAGCCGGTTCGCCGGATCATCGCCGAGCGCTCCCACGGTCTGCCTCTGTACCTTGACCTGTCGGTCATGCGCTACCTGGAACTCCGGCGCGGCGGCAGGCAACCTCAGGTCACCGACTTCGATCACGACTTCCCCGCCCTCATCGCACGTACCCTCAGCGACCTGACCCCCGACGAGCGCCATGTCCTGCGCTCGGTCAGCCTGCTCAGCGCGTTCTCCGTCCCCCTGGCCACCCAGGCCGCCGGCATGAACCACGACGCCCCCGCCCTACGGCTGATCGAGCGCCCCTTCATCCGGGATTCCTCGTCCGGTGTGTGGCCCTTCCATGTCCACGACCTGATCCGCTCCGCGATTCGCAACGCGGACGACAGCAGTGACGACCGCTGGTCGGAGCAGGACTGGCGGCGCACGGCCCAACAGGCCTTCCACGCCCTGGAATCACAGTGGCGCCAGGACCTTCGCCACGATCGCACCGTCCTGGTCGCCTGCCTTCAGCAAGGGCTGCTCCTCGCACGGGACTTCCGTCTCGATCTCGGCTGGCTCGCCGATGCGGCATTCCAGTACGTAGGGGACTCCGTCTGGGAGCCACTGGCGCTCCCCGCAGCCGACGCCGCGTCGTCCGCCGGCATGCAGACCGCGGCGGACGCCCTGGTGGAGACGCTGAGCGCCATCGCCCGGCGCCAGCACGAGCATCGTGAACGCACGGTCAGCCGGCTCTCGGCCGTCCTCACGTCGGCGCTGCTCCCCGAGGACCTCGTCGAACTGGCCACGTACTACCTGGCGAAGGCCCAGCGGGACCTCGGGCTGACCGACGCGTCACGTCGCGGGATGCAGCGCGTCGCCGCCGCCGAGGGCCGGCTCGCTTCCGCCGCTCGTCGCGGCCTGGCACACCTGAGCCGGCTGAGCGGAGACTTCCCGGCCGCGGTCGAAGCCGCGGGGAGGCTGGGCTGGGAGGGGCGGCACCATCGCGTGCTGGGAGACGTGTGGTGGGTGCAGGGCGACATGGAGCGGGCGGTCGCCGCCTACCTGGCAGGCCGGAGGGAAGCCGAGGAGCAGGGTGTCGTCGGCGAGACCGCGATGGTGCAGGCGCATCTCGCTTTCGCCGTCGCCTTCTCCGATCCGCTTCGAGCTGACGACGAACTCGACCTCGCGGAACGGCTGTTGTCGCCCCTCAGTCTGCGCTCCAGCGAGATGACCGCACGCATCGCGGTGCTCGTACGCGACGCCGGGTTCGCCGCTGACCTGCCTGACCGAGCCGCTGTCCTGCTCGCCGAGATCGAGGTCTCCGGCATTGCCTACGCCGCCGCGAAACTGCAACTGGCCCTGTGCTTCCACCACGCCGTCCTCGGCGTCCAGGACGACGTCGCCACGGCGATCGCCTCGCTGCGCGAACTCACTCGGAGCGGTGACTACGCCTATTACGTCGACATCGCCCACTTCATGGCCGGCCTTCCGCTTCCCGAGCACACCGCAGGGGCACGGTGGACCGACGGAGAACGACAGACCCGCGAACGATGGCGACACCTGGTGATGACACGTCGCGGTCGAACCGCCACGGATCGATAGACCTACCCGAACGCCTCTGATCAGGGACCCGTCGCTTTCCTCACGCTGCTGTCGCGGTACCTCTGTGAGTACCCGGCGAGAACCCGTTGAGCAGTCGCGCTCATGTCGCATCCGGTCCGCGACGGCAGGCTGGGGACCAGTCACGCGCCCGGGTAACAAGCCCGCGGCCGACATGTCGGTCGCGGGCTGGGTCACACTGGGCGTGTGGACTGGGTGGAGCGGGCTGCCGGGTTGAGGCAGTGGCGGCGGGACGGTGTGCGGGCGCCGCACAAGCCTCTGCTGTTGCTGTATGCGCTGGGGCGGTATCAGGCGGACGCCGAGGGCGAGTTGCGGTACAGCGCGGTCGAGGGGGATCTCCGGCGGCTGTTGCGCGAGTACGGGCCGGCGCGGGCGACGTCACCCTCGTATCCCTTCCATCACCTGGTCGGCGACGGGGTGTGGGAGGTGCGCACCGACCAGGGGCATGGCAGCCCCGGTTCCGGGGTCGGCGCGCTGCGGAGCAGTGGCGCCGCCGGGCGGTTGGCCCCCGAGTTGCGGGCGGCGCTGCGGCGGGAGCCCTCGTTGCTCGGACGGATGGCACGTGTGCTGCTGGACCTGCACTTTCCGCCCTCGCTCCACCCGGATCTGTGCGAGGACGTCGGCCTTGCGCTGGACCCGACGGCGACGGCGGATACGGCACCCGGGATGGCGGGCGCGGTGAGGTCGGCGCGGCGGCTTCGGGACTCCCGGATGCGGGAGGCGGTGTTGGCCGCCTATGAGCACCAATGTGCCTTCTGCGGCTACGACGGCATGATCGGCGCGGTGTCCGTCGGCCTGGAGGCCGCTCATGTGCGCTGGTGGGCGTACGGCGGGCCGGACGACGTCGACAACGGACTGTGTCTTTGTTCCCTGCACCACAAGCTCTTCGACAGGGGCGTCCTCGGTATAGGCGACGGCTACCGCGTCCTCGTGGCACAGCAGTTCGTCGGTCGGAGCACCGCCGCACGTGCGCAGGTGACCGCGCTCTCCGGCCGTCCCCTCATCGGTCCGCAGCCCGGTGTCCGGCCCGTTGCCTCCGCCCATGTCTCGTGGCACGCCGAGCAGGTCTTCCGCGGCTCCGCCCGGCCCGTCGGCGTCTGACAGCGTCTGACGGCGTCCGGCGCGGTGTCCGGTGTTCCGTCGACACGGCGGGCCGGTGTCGACTGGTCAGGGCGTGAAGGCCTCGCGGAAGCGGTTCAGGGCGGACTCGGTGTTCTCGGAGGCCCAGGCTTCCATCGCGACCGTGCCCTCGTAGCCGATCTCCTTCAGCACGCGGGCCACGGCGGGGTAGTTGATCTCGCCCGTTCCCGGTTCGCGGCGGCCCGGGACGTCGGCCACCTGGATCTCGCCGATCAGGTCCGCCGCGTGTGCCCGGCGGACGAGTTCGATCAGGTTCCCTTCGCCGATCTGGGCGTGGTAGAGGTCCAGGTTCATCCGCAGGCCCGGCCGGTCCACCGCACGGACCAGGGCGAGGGTGTCGGCGGCGGTCGCGAACGGGACTCCGGGGTGGTCGACGGCCGTGTTGAGGTTCTCCAGCGTGAACACGACGCCGGCGCTCTCGCCCAGCTCCGCGATCCGGGTGAGCGTGCGGTGGGCGGCGAGCCACATCGCACCGGTGGCCTCCCCGGTCACCGGCGTCACGGGCAGGCCCCGGCCGTCCAGTCCGGTGCCGTGCAGGTTCAGCCGGGGGCAGCCGAGCCGGTCCGCCGCCCGGACGGATTCCTCGGCCGTGCGCAGGAGTTCGGCCGCGCCCTCCTCGTCGGTCAGGCTGCCCCTGATGTATCCGGTCATGGACGAGAACTCGGCCGGAGTGCGGGCCAGGGCGTCCAGGTCGTGCCGGGTCCAGTCCCAGATCTCCACCTGGAACCCGGCGTCATGGACGCGCCGGGCCCGTTCGTCCATCGGCAGATCCAGGAAGACCATCTCGGCGCAGACCGCCAGTCCGTACATCCCGGCACCCCTTTCCCATTCTCGTTCCGTCTCCATGGGCCTTGCCGCACCCCTGACGGGGCTCGCCGGTATCGCTGAGCGATCGCGTGAGGCCTAGAACGTTCTAGTCATCGGGCGACCCCGCCGCTCTTGAGGTGCAGTACGCCAGCCGGCGTTCCGGCCTGTCAAGGCTTTCTCTGTCGTTCATCTCCCGCATCTCCCGCATCTCCCGCATCTCCGGCTGGCTGGAACGTTCTATGGTGGGTCGGTCGTGGTGGTGAGTGGGAAGTGGGCAGGAGGGGCCGGTGTCGCTCGTTCCCGGGGTTCCGGATCGGAAGCGGCCCACGCTCGCGGACGTCGCCGCGCGGGCCGGTGTGTCCACGGCTCTGGTGTCCATCGTGATGCGCGACGCCAAGGGCGCCGGCGCCGCCACGCGCGAGCGGGTCTTCCAGGCCGCGCGGGAGATCGGGTACCGGCCCGACGCGCGGGCGCGGTTGCTGCGCAGCCGGCGGTCACGGCTGCTCGGCGTGCAGTTCGGTCTTCAGCAGCCCTTCCACGCCGACCTGGTGGAAGGCGTCTACGCCGCCGCCGACGCGGCCGGCTACCAGATCGCGCTGAGCGCGGTGACCGCGACGCGCAGCGAGCAACGCGCCGTCGAGACGCTCCTCGCCGACCGCTGCGAGGCGCTGATCCTGCTCGGCCCCCAGGCTCCCGTCGCCCGCCTGGCGGATCTCGCCGGACAGCTTCCGGTCGTCTCCGTGGCCCGGCGGTTGCGGCGGGCGGACGGCGGTCCCGAGGTCGTGCGGACCGCCGACGACGAGGGGGCCCGGCAGGCGGTGGAGCATCTCGTGGCCCTCGGCCACCGCGACGTCGTCCACATCGACGGCGGTCGCGCGCCCGGCGCCGCCGACCGGCGACGCGGCTACCGCACCGCCATGAACCGGCACGGCCTGGGCGCGCACGTCCGCGTGCTCCCCGGCGGGCCGAGCGAGGAGGCGGGCGCCGCCGCCGCCCGCGCCCTGATCGCCGTCGGGCCACGCCCCACCGCCGTCCTCGCCTTCAACGACCGCTGTGCGAGCGGGGTCCTCGACGTCTTCCTGCGCGCCGGCGTGACCGTTCCCGGGGACGTCTCGGTCGTCGGTTTCGACGACAGCCGGCTGGCCCGTCTGGCCCACATCGGCCTGACGACCGTCGGGCAGGACGCCGCGCGCCTCGCCCACCTCGCCGTGGGGCGGGCGGTCGCCCGGGTGGAGGGCGTCGCCGCTCCGGCCGCGGCCGAGGACGTCGTGCCGCCCCGGCTCGTCGTCCGCGGGACCACGTCCCCGCCCCGCTGAGGGTCGACGACCGGTCCCGGCGGGCGGGCGGGGCCCCCGCGGCTCACCTCACCGTGTCAGCGGGCTTCCTCCGGATCGGCCGTTGTCCGGGGCGGAACGTATCTGCCGTCCTCGAACGGGGTGAACCACGCCCGGAACGCCGGGCCCCCGTAGGACTCATGGGACTGATGGGGCTCATGGGACTCGTGGGGCTCATGGGACTCCTGGGAATCCTGGGACTCGTAGACGTTGTCCGTGAACGCGTCCAGCGCGGCGGAGACCTCGTCGTCCAGGAGTCCGTGCAGTTCCAGGGTCGTGGTCGCCTGGTTCAGGAGGAACCTCAGGGCGATCTCCTCGGCGACGCAGTTCAGACGCCGGAAGCTTCCGTCGGTGAAGCGGGTGGTCAGGGCGATCACCGTGACCAGGAAGCGGCGGGCGAAGCGGGCGTCGTACTGGAGGGCGTAGCGGTCGGGGAGGCGTTCCAGCTGCCACAGGGGACCTTCGCACTCCGCGACGGTGGCGTCCTCCTGGGCCAGGACCTGGACGTCCTCGAACAGCTCCTCCACCAGGAGGTCGGTCGCGTAGACCAGGGCGCCGGCGGCGAGCCGTGCGCTCCCGGCCGTCCCGCCGCTCCCGGCGCTCCCGGCGCTCCCGGCGCTCCTGCGGTCGTCGTCGTCACCCGCGCCGCCTGTGGGTTCAGCCGGTTCAGCCGGTTCAGCCGGTTCGGTGGGTTCGGTGGGTTCAGCGGGTTCGGTGGCCTGTGCCGGTTGCGCGGCCGGGCGGGCGGTGAACTTCGTCAGGGGGAAGGAGCGGAGCTCGTCGGCGAGGGCGAGGATCCGGGTGCGTACGGCCGTCGCGTCCGCGCCGTCGCCGCGGCCCGCGCCGGGGGCGTCACCGGGCTCCTCGGGAGGCGGGGCGGCCGTGTGGCGGGCCTTACGGGCGGCGGGGTCGTCGGGTGGGGCGTCGGGGCCCTCGGCCGCGTCGAGGCTGGCCTGGGCCCGGTCCTCGTGCAGCTCGACCTCGCACCGTTCGATCGTCCAGTCGGCCAGCAGCTCGGTGTGCTCCAGCAGCTCGTCCACGAGCACCTGGACCGAGTCCTCGGCGGCCTCCAGGGCCGGAGCGTCCACGACGACCTTCAGCAGGGCACCGCCGGGGTGGACGGACACGATGGTGTCCAGGAGTTCGACCTTCACGTCGCCGGGCCCCTCGACGGCGCGGACGGATGCGAAGCCGTCCTCGATGAGCGCCACGGCGCCGGCACGCTGAAGCGGATCCATCTCCGGAAGACCTTCCGGGATGCAGGTGTCCACGGTCACTACGTACGTCACGCGTCCGAGCGTGTCAGGAGAGGGCCGCCCGGCGCGAGGGAGCGGTCGGGTCCGCGACGACAAATCCGGTCCGCGCGGGCCGGACGGCCGGTCCGCGCGCCGCAAGTGTGCGGGATGCAGAAAATCAGTCGAAGTAAACAAGGCGTCAAACAGTCGGGGCGTCCGGCACTCCCCCGGTGCCGAAATCCCAGGTCAGTGGCGTACGGTCGGTGATCGTCGGCTGTGCGGGGGCGGGCGCCGGCCGGGTCTGCGACGAAGAGCGCACGCGGACGGCTGCCTCGAACCGACGACCTCGGGCCATACTGGAGACAATGACAAAGCCAGCTGCACAGAAGCGCTACTTGCCTACCAGCCCCTTCAAGGCTCCGGTCGCCCCACCGCCCAAGCAGTTCGCCGTGGGAGACCAGGTCACGCACGACATGTACGGCCTCGGCCGCGTGATCGGCATCGAGGACGGCATCGCGGCGCTCGTGGATTTCGGGTCGGCGCAGGAGCGGATCTTGAGTCCGTACGCCAAAATGAGCAAGCTGTAGTACCGCTGTGCCCGGTCACGGCACGCCAGGCCCCTTTGCGGGCCTGTACCGAATGGGAGACCTCTCATAGACCTGACCTCGCTGTTCTCCGCCCCGGAGGGGGCCCTCTCGCACTCCTCCGCGGCCTCGCCGCGTCCGGTGACGAATCCGTTCCAAGCACCGGACTTCGGGGATGACGAGACGTACGCGGCCTCCTTCGCAGCCGAGGACGCGGACGTGTCCGGCTCGAACGCGAGCACGGCCCGCCGCAGGGCGAGCTAGCCCGCACGTCCGTTCCGCCGCAGGGCGAGCCAGGCCGGACGCCGGTCCCGTCGCCGGACGAGCCGGTCCGTACAGCTGCGCCCACGGCTGTCCTCGTGCGACGCGAGGGCCACGGCGCGCGGGCCGGCCCCGCCGCCTGCCGGATCTCCCAGGCCGTCCGGCCTGAACGCCCCCCGTCGGCGGTGTCCGTTGCGCGCTGGACGCCCGCCGGACGGCAGCCGTATGCCCGCCGCGAGTCTCCACGAGCCTCCACGAGCCCGGCGGGCGGCTCCCCGCCCGCCCCCGGCCGGCCTCGCGGCTGCCCCATGCCGCCTTATTGCTGCTAGATCCTGCCGATTTACTGCTGGATCCTGCCGGATCACTGCTGGTTCCTGCTGGGCGTCCGTGGACGGCCGTTCCGGCGGGGCGTGCGGGCCGCCGGCACCTCTCACGTCGTCCTGCCCGCCGGTGCTCCGGGTGACCGCCCATCCGAACGCGCAGCGTGATCCCGATCACAACGACAGAGCAGGTGAGAAGTCGACTCCCGCCGGACCAGCAGCCTTGTTAGCCTTGGCCATAGCCCGGTCGCTGGTGCATCCCCCGTCGCCAGCGACCGGGTCTTCCGCTGCCCCCGGCGGTCCCAGCGCCCCCAGCGCCCCCAGCGCCGTCCTACTGGATGCGGATGGCCTGTGACGGGCAGCGTTCGGCCATGTCCCGCACCTGCGGCTCGTCGGCCGCCGTCTCCTCGCGTCCCGGTATGACGGCGCCGAGACCGTCCACCGCGGTGAAGACGGAGGGCACGCGCAGCGCGCACTCCCCGGAGGCGTAACACATCTCGGGGTCCACGGAGACTCTCATACGGTCTGCCTGCCCCTCGGGCAGGTCAGTCAACCGGCCGCCCGCCCGCCCGGGCCATCCAGTGCGCGACCCGGCGCAGCGTGGTCTCGTCGACGCGGTCGACCAGGGTCCGTACGGCCGTCCCGTCCTCCGCGGCGAGGTCGTGGAGGCCCGCCTTGCCCAGACCCGCCATGAGCACCTGGTGCCGACGGTCCTCCAGGCGTTCCGCATGCCTGGCGTGGCCCGGCCCCGCGGGGCCCTCTGCCATGGGCGCGGCCGCGGGCTCCGGGGCGGCGGTGCCGACGATGCCGGTGGTGTCGGGGGTGCCGGCGGTGTCGGGGGTGCCGGCGGTGTTCGCCCCGGTGAGGTCGAAGCGCTGCCACGCACCGCCGTCGGGTCCCCACAGGGCGACGGTCGCCTCGTCGCCCCTGGCTCGCACGACCTGCGTCATCTCGCCGATCGCGTACAGCACGGGCGTGCGGTCGGGGGATTCGGCGGCGCAGCGCCAGGACGACGAGCGGGAGTCGTAGAACATCGCCGCCCAGCGCGGGGTTCCCGGCGGCTGCGGGCTGTGCGGGGGCCGCGTCGAACGGTCCGGGTCGGCCGCCATGGCGCTCACTCCTTCTGCCTCGGCGCGTGCTCTGGTCCGGTGCGGGCGACCATAACTGACGGGCCGTCAGGTAACCAGACGTCCGCCGACAGCCATCGGCCGGTGGCGGATCCGTCGCCGACCGTCCGCCCGCAACCATCCGTCACCAGCCACCCTCCGACAGTCGTCCGGCACCCGCACCAGCCGTCAATCACCGATCGGCAATGGCGTGTTGGAGGCTCCGTGGGGTTCAGAAACCGCCTGCGGTCTGGCGGGTGAGCGTCGCCTCGCGGTGGTCGTTGCATCGCGGGAAGGGCGCGTCGTCGGCGCCGGGGTGCCTCTGGTGGGCCTGTAGCGCGGCGCTGACCAGCGTCATGAGGAGGTCGATGTCCGTCTCGCACTCCAGATGGACGGTGACCCACGACGAGCCGGGCAGCAGCCGGATGGCCGTGGAGTGTCTGAGGTCCTTCTCGAACCGGCGGATCGCCGTGGCGGTGAGATGCAGGTCGACACTGCGGTCGGAGTGGAAGTGCACGATCTCGACAAGGCCCGAGCGCAAGGCCCGGCCGGTGCCGCAACTGGGCCGGCCCTCCGCGAGGTCCGGCCAGATCGCCAGTCGTGTCATGGCACGCGAGGCCGCCGTCATGGCCCCATCATGAGGCGCTCACCGCCCCGCCACCAGGGGTTGAGGAAGGCTTAACCGAGCTGATCGCGGGCCGCGTGCGCCCTTCGGCACCGATCGTGATCCACCCGGAACCCTCAGTTGTTCCAGGACTCGTCGTAGGGGTCCGCGGGCGTCGGCGCCGGCTCGGCGCGGGTCACCTTCAGGAAGGGGATGGGGCCGTCGTTGACCGGGTCGCGGGCGATGCGCGGGGTGTAGACGCCGGTGACGGTCAGCCAGGCGTCGGGCTGGAGGACCGGCGGGATGCGGCCGGTCAGGCCGATCTTGACCGGCTGGGCGTCCGCGGCACAGCAGTTGAGGGCCATGCGGACCAGGTAGGGGGTGCCGTCGTGGTCCAGGGCGACGAACCCGGTCAGCCGGACCTGGCGGCCCGCGAGGGTGCGGCCGTGGTCGTAGACGGCCCGGCCCGCGTAGTCGACGACGCCGAGCGGGAGGGGGTCCGTCGCGGGGAGGGACGGATAGGCGAAGGGCTCCTGAAGGGCCGTCCCGGTGCGGGTCGCGCTGTAGGAGCCGAGGGCGGGCGGGGCGACCAGGATCAACGCCAGGAGGGGCAGGATCAGCAGCCAGGCGACCCGTGGCTCGCGGTGCGAGTGCGCCGCCGGTGCGGGGGCCGACGCGTCGTGGGGCTGCGGTGCGGGACCGGCGGCCGATCCGTCGTGGGGTTGCGTGGTGGGCCCGGCTGCGGACTCGCCGTGGGGCTGTGGTGCGGGCACGGCGGCCGATCCGTCGTGGGGTTGCGTGGTGGGCCCGGCTGCGGACTCGCCGTGGGGTTGCGCGGTGGGCCGGTGGGTGTGGTGCTTGGTCCGGCGCCGTTCGTACCACGCCGTCGCCAGCGCCGTCACGATGAGGACCGCGCCGGCCGCCAGCAGCAGGGGTCGCAGGCCCGCCTTGACGTAGCGCAGGTACAGGTCGGTGGCGCCGGCGTGCAGCAGGGCCGCGCCGAGGAGGAAGAGGACGGCCGACTGGGACTGTCGGTTCACAGCAGCACCCACCCCGTGAGCAGCGCCGACGCGATGGCCAGCGCGAAGGTCGCCGGGGCGAAGCGCAGCGCGAAGCCCCGGCCGAACGTGCCCGCCTGCATCGCGAACAGCTTGAGGTCGATCATCGGGCCGACCACCAGGAAGGCGAGCCGTGCCGTGAGGGAGAACTGGGTCAGGGACGCGGCGACGAACGCGTCCGCCTCCGAGCAGATGGAGAGGATCACCGCGAGGAGGGCCAGGGTCAGGACGGCCACCGCCGGGTTGTCGGCCGCCGTGCGCAGCCAGCTCGCGGGGGCGACGGACTTCAGTGTCGCCGCCGCCATCGCGCCCACGACGAGGAATCCGCCCGCGTGCATCACGTCGTGCCGGACGGAGTCCCAGAAGGCGGCGCCCCTGGTCTCCCCCTCGTGCGGTGCGTGGGTGGGCAGGCGCAGCCAGTCCGTGCGGCCGAGCCGCTGCCACAGCCAGCCCATCGCGCAGGCCGCGAGCAGACTGGCGGCGAACCGGGCCACCACCATCTCGGGGTCGCGGGGGAAGGCCACGGCCGTCGCCGTCAGCACGATCGGGTTGATCGCCGGCGCGGAGAGCAGGAACGCGAGGGCCGCGGCGGGGGTGACGCCCCGGCGGACCAGCGCGCCGGCCACCGGCACCGACGCGCACTCGCAGCCGGGGAGCACCGCGCCCGCGAGTCCGGCGACCGGCACGGCGAGCGCCGGGCGCGAGGGCAGTGCGCGGGCGAAGAAGCTGGGCGGCACGTAGACGGCGATGGCCGCCGACAGCAGCACCCCGAGCACCAGGAACGGCAGCGCCTGGACCACGACGGCCACGAACACCGTCATCCAGCTCTGCATCACCGGCGCGGACAGGGCCCGGCGGACCGGGCTCTGCAACAGCACCATGAGGAGCAGCAGCATGGTCAGCACGAGCGGGGAGCTGAGCCGCGGCGAGCTGGGCTGCGGGGTGCTGGGCCGCGGGGAGCTGAGCTGCGGGGTGGTGGGCTGCGCCGCCCCGCGAGCGGACGCCCCGACCGCCTCGTCCGGCACGCCCGTCTCCTCCCGCCCGGCCTTCTCGGCCCGCCCGGCCTTCTCAGCCCACCCGACCTTCTCCTCCCGCCCAATCTCCTCGGGCGGGGCCTCTTCGGCGATCGCCACGGGTCGGGCACCTCCGGCTTCCGGGTTCTCCCTGTTGTCCGTCTCTCGCATTCCCTCCCCTTTCCTACGGAAGTTCCGCCCCGGCCGTTCACGTCCGTCGTGGAACCGCCCGTCCCCGTGAGGCAGTCTTCTCCCTCGTGGGGAGCGTTCCGAATCAGGGTCAGCCGCCGGGGGCCGCCGGCGCGCACATGGTGGTGTGCGGCGACGACGGCCTGGCGCACCGGCTCGCCGCCGAACTGCGGGGCGTGTACGAGGAACAGGTCACGCTCGTCGTCCCGCCCGCCGAGCGCATGGTGCGGCCGCCGGTCGTCGGGCGGGCCCGCGCGGTGTCGGCGGCGCTGCTCGACCGGGTGGTGAGCGCGGCCGTCAACCGGGCGGCGGGCAACGGCACGCCGTCCCCGGCGCCGGGCGAACCCGCGGGCCGCCAGCGCGTGTTGGAGGCTGTGGAGGCCACCGAGGCCGTGCTGGCCGAGGCGGGCGTGGAGCGGGCCGCCGCGCTGGCCCTCGTGTACGACGACGACGAGACGAACATCCGCGCCGCCCTCACCGCCCGCCGGCTCAATCCCCGGCTGCGGCTGGTACTGCGGCTCTACAACCGGCGGTTGGGCCAGCACATCGAGGAACTCCTCGACCAGGCAGCCGCGTTGGCCACCGGCGACGACCCCGACGTCTCCCGCACGTCCGGGGACGCCTCGACGACGGTCCTGTCCGACGCCGACACCGCCGCGCCCGCGCTCGCCGCGACCGCCGTCGTCGGCACCAGCAAGGTCGTCCAGACGGACGGGCTGCTGCTGCGCGCGGTCGAGCGGCCGCCGTCCGGGACCGGGGAGCCGGGCGCGCCGGGTCGCCCCACGCTCGCGCTGCTGTCGGCGAACGGCGGCGACCCGGCGTTCGCGGACGGTTCCGAGACCAGCGGCGAGCACGGCCCGCTGCTGCTGCCGGACGCGGAGACGGTGCGGGAGGCCGCCGCGTCGGGCAGGCGCGGATCGGTCGTCCTGGAGCAGGTCGCCTACTCGGCCGGGCCCGCGCTGCCCGCCGGGCGGGGCGTCGGGGTCATGGCGCCGTTCGCCTCGTTGTTCTCGCGGCGGCTGCGGTGGTCGCTGGCCGGGCTGGTCGGGTGCGTGTTCGCGCTGGCGGTGGCGCTGTGGGTGGTGACCGGGGTCCATCCGCTGGGCGCGCTGTACCTGACGCTGCTGGACCTGTTCGCGATCAACGACCCGGCGGTGGGGGCGAACACCGGGCGGCAGGTCCTGCAACTCCTGTCCGGACTGATCGGGTTGCTGCTGCTGCCGGTGCTGCTGGCGGCGGTGCTGGAGGCGCTCGGGACGTTCCGCGGGGCGGGGACGCTGCGCCGGCCGCCCCGGGGGCTCGGCGGGCATGTCGTGCTGCTGGGGCTGGGGAAGATCGGCACGCGGGTGCTGATCCGGCTGCGGGAGCTGGACATCCCGGTGGTGTGCGTCGAGGCGGGGCCCGAGGCGCGCGGGCTGGCGGTGGCGCGGCGGCTGCGGGCGCCGGTGGTGCTCGGGGACGTCACGCAGGAGGGGGTGCTGGAGGCCGCGAAGATCCACCGGGCGCACGCGCTGCTCGCGGTGACCAGTTCCGACACGACGAACCTGGAGGCCGCGCTGTACGCCCGCTCGCTGCGGCCGGATCTGCGGGTGGTGCTGCGGCTGTACGACGACGACTTCGCGACCGCCGTGTACCGGACCCTGCGGGCGGCGCATCCCCAGGCACTGACCCGCAGCCGGAGTGTTTCGCATCTGTCGGCTCCGTCGTTCGCCGGGGCCATGATGGGCCGGCAGATCCTGGGGGCGATCCCGGTGGAGCGGCGGGTGCTGCTGTTCGCCGCGCTGGAGGTCGCGGGGTACGCGCAGCTGGAGGGCAGGACGGTCGGGGAGGCGTTCCGGGCCGGCTACTGGCGGGTGCTGGCGCTGGACACGGGGCGGGAGCGGCAGGGCGGCCCCGGGCTGGTGTGGGATCTGCCGGACGAGTACGTCCTGCGGGGCTCGGACCGGGTGGTGCTGGCGGCCACCCGCCGGGGGCTGGCCGAGTTGCTGCGGCGCAGGCGGTAGGGGGCGTGACGGGTGGGGGGCGTGACGGGCCGGTGCCGGCGTGACGGGCGGGGGGGCGTGACGGGCCGGTGCCGGCGTGACGGGCGGGGGGCGTGACGGGCGGGTGGGGCTGCGGAGGCTTCTCGCCCTCGCCGCCTTTACCCGTCCCGTACAACCCGCCCAACCCGTACAACCGACATAGCCCGTACAACCCGCACAACCCACATAGCCCGTACAACCCGTACAACCCGTACAAGGCGATCCCGGGCCCCAGGGTCAGACCGGCAGGTGCCGTTCCGCGAACTCCAGCTCCAGGCGGACCTGCTTGATGCGTTCGTCGACCACGAGTGAGCCGTGGCCCGCGTCGTAGCGGTACACCTCGTGCACCGCGCCTCTGGCCTCCAGGCGTCGGACGTAGTTGTCGATCTGGCGGATGGGGCAGCGGGGGTCGTTCACGCCGGCCGAGATGTGGACGGGGGCCCGCACCTTGTCGACGTAGGTCAGCGGGGAGGAGGCCTCGAAGCGTTCGGGGACCTCCTCGGGGGTGCCGCCGAGGAGGGTGCGGTCCATCGCCTTCAGGGCCTCCATCTCGTCGTGGTAGGCCGTGACGTAGTCGGCGACGGGCACGGCGGCGATGCCCACGGCCCAGGCGTCGGGCTGGACGCCGAGGCCGAGGAGGGTGAGGTAGCCGCCCCAGGAGCCGCCGGTGAGGATCAGCCGGGCGGGGTCGGCGAGGCCGGAGTCCACCGCCCATTCGCGGACGGCCTCGATGTCCTCCAGCTCGATGAGGCCCACGCGGTGCTTCAGCGCGTCGGTCCAGGCGCGGCCGTAGCCGGTGGAGCCGCGGTAGTTGACGCGGACCACCGCGTAGCCGTGGTCCACCCAGGCCGCCGGCGCGGCCGCGAAGGCGTCGCTGTCGTGCCAGGTCGGGCCGCCGTGGATGTCGAAGACGGTGGGCAGCGGGCCGGTGGCGTCCGCGGGCTTCTGGACGAGGGCGTGGATGCGGCCGCCGGGGCCCTCCACCCACACGTCCTGCACGGGGACGGAGCCCGGCGACTTCGGGCCGGGGGGTTCGAGGACCACCTCGCCGGTCGTGGAGCGGACCACGGGCGGCCGGGCCGCGCAGGACCACAGGTACTCCACGCTGCCGTCGGGGCGGGCGGTCGCCCCGGAGACGGTGCCCGGCGGGGTGGGGATCCGCTCCAGCTCGGCGCTCGCCAGGTCGTAGCGGAACATCTCGCTGCGGGCCTCGAAGCTGTGCACGATGAGCAGGCCGGAGCCGTCCGGGTACCACTCGGCGCTGACGTCGCCGGGCAGGTCCAGGTCCAGGTCCGTCTCGGCGCCCGTCGTCACGTCCCAGACGAGGGGCTCCCAGCGGCCGCGGCGCTGGTGGCCGATGAGCAGGCGGGGGTCGCCGTCGACGGGGGCGAAGCCCAGCACCTCCAGGCCCAGCTCGACGGTGCCGCCGCGGGTGTCGTCGAGTTCGGCGACCTCGGTGCCGTCCAGGTGCAGGACGCGCAGCGCGGAGTGCATCGCGTCGCCGTGCTCGGTGTGTTCGACGGCGACGAGGCGCCCGTCGTGGGAGAGGTCGCCGACGCCGGCGGACTCCCGGTGGCGGTACAGCTCGAAGGGGGGCTCGCCGGTGCGGGTGACGTGGATGGTGGTGCCGTCCTCGTCGGTGGAGCGGCCGACGACCGCCGTGCGGCCGTCGCGACCGAGGGCGAGGCCCGCCGGGTAGGAGGCGTCCAGGCCGGGCGTGGCCAGTTCGTCCTCGCCGCCGGTGAAGGACTGGCGGCGCCAGACGCCGAACTCGTCGCCGTCCTTGTCGTCGAACCACCAGATCCAGGCGCCGTCCGGGGAGAGCACGCCGTCCGTCGTGCCGTTGGCCCGGTCGGTGACCTGTCGCCGGTCGCCGGTGGCACGGTCCCAGGCGTACAGCTCGTACGTCCCGGTCGCGTTCGACACGAAGAGGGAGTGGTCGGGGGCGTCCTGCGCCCAGTCGGGCAGCGACACCCGGGGCGCGCGGAAGCGCTTCTCCCAGTCGGGCATGTCCTCGTACCGCTCGGGTGCGGCGGACGCGTTGCTCTCAGTCATGGCCCCATACTGCCCGCCCGCGCCCGCAAAGAGACGCCGAGGTCCCCAGCCTGTGGACAACTTCCCACCGACTTCCCACCGGCTACGCACCGGCTTCCCACCGAAGAGGCTCACCCCCGCGGGGCGCGGGGGGCTTCAGGCCCCGTACCGTGGGGGGCGTGTACCGGTTTCTGCTGACGCCCCGATGGTGGGGGATCAACGTCTTCGTGCTGCTGGCCATCCCCTTCTGCCTGTTCATGGGGTCCTGGCAGCTGAGCCGGTTCGAGGCGCGGGTGGACGACCACCGTGACGCGAAGACGCAGGCCGAGTCGGCCCGTACGGGGGCCGTGCGGCCGCTGGCCGAGCTGCTGCCCGTGGACAAGGCGACCTCGGGCAGGCAGGCCACCGCCACCGGTCGCTACGGCGCCCAGTTGCTGGTGCCCGACCGGGAGCTGGACGGGAAGAACGGCTTCTACGTGCTGTCCCTGCTGCGCGTCGACGGCGGCCGGGCGCTGCCGGTCGTGCGCGGCTGGCTGCCGGGCCGGGCGGACGCGGCGAAGGCCCCGGCGGCGCCCGCCGGTGAGGTGACGGTGACGGGGGCGCTCCAGGCCTCCGAGCAGCCCGGCGACGACGGGGTGAGCGGCCGGGGCGGCCTGCCGGCCGGGCAGACGGCGGCGATCAGCGCCGCGTCCCTGGTCAACCTGGTGCCCTACGACCTGTACGACGCGTGGATCACGCTGGACGAGGCCTCGCCGGGGATGACGGCGGTGCCCGCGAAGGCGGCGTCCGGCACGGGCCTGGATCTGAAGGCGTTCCAGAACCTCGGCTACACCGGCGAGTGGTTCGTCTTCGCCGGGTTCGTGGTCTTCATGTGGTTCCGGCTGCTGCGCCGCGAGGTCGAGTTCGAGCGGGACGCCCGGCTCGGGATCGTCCCGCAGGAGCCGGCGGTCACCGGCCCGGACGGGGCCGCCGCCCCGGACGGGGCCGCCGCCCCGGACGGGGCCGCCGCCCCGGACGGGGCCGCCGCCCCGGACGCGGTCGCCGGGCCGTCGGAGCGCGCTCAGGACGAGGCCAGCACGCCCGTCCGGTAGATCGTCCCGGCGCACGCGTTCGGCACGGTCGCCCTGGCGGCCGCCGAGCCGTCCGCGCTCTTGTACGACACCACGACGCTTCCCTCGGCCGTGCCGTCCTCCGTGTACAGCTGGGCCGTGGCGCCGGAGGCGGTCTCGCCGCCGGACGCGCCGGCCGGCTCGCTCGGCGAGGGCGAGGGGGAGGCCGTGCCGCCGCCGTCCCCGCCGCCGGGGCCGCCGGGGGTGGGGCAGGTCTCGGCGGGCGCCCAGGCGAACCTCACCTCGTAGGCGGAGCCGGGGGCGAGGGTGAGCCGGGTGACGTTGAGGGAGGGGTCGGGCAGTGCGGCCGCCACGTCCCCGGAGGCGTGCGCCACGACGGTGATCTTCGTGGCGTCCGCGGCGCCCTGCGCCTCGTAGGTCAGGGAGACGGCGCCGCCGACGGTGCAGGCGGCGGACGACGAGTTCTGCACGCGGAAGACGCCGTAGACGAGGCCGGCCGCGTCGGGGACGGCGACGGTGGGGTCGGCGGCCGTCAGCTGGGCCGGCAGGCAGGCGGGCGCGTCCGCCGCGGTGGGGGCGCTGGGGCCGGTGGAGGCGGCGCCGTCCGTGGCCGCCTTGCCCTGGCCGGAGTCGGCGGCGCCGCTCTTCTCCGGTTCACCGGTGCTGCCGGTGGAGTCGCCGACCTTGCCCGAGGAGCCGCCGTCGGGGTTCTTGCCCTGATCGACGCCTCCCTGCGCCTGGGATGCCTGGCCGGCGATGGAAGGGTCGGCGTCGGAGCCGCCCGCGTTCGACACGTGCAGGACGGCGGGGACGGCGGTGCCGAGGAAGAGGGCCGCGGCCGCCATGCCGACGGCCGCCTGCCGCTTGCGGGCCCGCCGGACGGGGACGGCCCGCCGCAGGTGGTCCAGGGCGCCGTCGCGGGGCTCCATCTCCTGGACGACGTCGTGCAGCATCCGGCGCAGTGCCAGCTCGTCCGAGTCGAGCCCGTCGGGGCCCTGGTCGTCGAGGCGGTGGTTCACGGTTGAGTTCCCAGCGTGCGAGGGCTTCGGCTCTTGTGTGGGCGACGGCGGCCCGTGGCGCGCGGGGGGCTCGTCGCGCCCGGGACCGTCGGGGCCGCCGCGGTGGTCCCGCTCACCGGCTGCTCCGCTCACGCCGTCGCCTCCATGGCCTTGCGCAGGGCGGCGATCCCGCGCGAGCCGTACGCCTTGACCGAGCCGAGGGAGACGCCGAGGGTCTCGGCGACCTGGGCCTCGGTCATGTCCGCGAAGTAGCGCAGCACGAGGACCTCGCGCTGGCGGCGCTGGAGGCCCTTCATGGCCTTGATGAGCGAGTCGCGCTCCAGCTGGTCGTAGGCGCCCTCCTCCGCGCTGGCCATGTCCGGCATCGGCTTGGAGAGCAGCTTCAGGCCGAGGATGCGGCGGCGCAGGGCGGAGCGGGAGAGGTTGACGACCGTCTGGCGCAGGTAGGCGAGGGTCTTCTCCGGGTCGCGGACGCGCTTGCGCGCGGAGTGGACGCGGATGAAGGCCTCCTGGACGACGTCCTCGCAGGAGGCGGTGTCGTCGAGGAGGAGGGCGGCGAGCCCGAGGAGGGAGCGGTAGTGGGCGCGGTAGGTCTCGGTGAGGTGGTCGACGGTGGTGCCGGCCGCCACGGTGTCGTCGGCGGTCTCGGTGGTCGCCGCGGTCGCGGCGCCGTCGGGGGCGGTGGCGCCGTCACGCTGGCCGGGGACGCGGGCGGGCCGCGCTGCGGGCATGGGCGCGATCACCGGCATGCCGCCGGGCGCGCCGGCGGTGCGGGTTCGTACGGCGCCGCGGGGCCGCAGGGCCGCGCCGAGGGGCGCCACCGGGAGTTCGAGTACCTCTGCCACGCCAGTTGGACACACTTCCCCCCGCGGGGGTTGTACGCGTCCGGCGTCTCTTTCGCGTCGGCCAAGGCCCCGCGCACCCGTCTCATGTGTCCCGCTCTTCCCCTGTAACCCTAGGAACGGGCGTCCCCACGCCCGTACCACGGCCGTCCCCGTACGCTGTGATCGTTCACACGCCTGTGCACACCGCAGGGTGACCGCAAAGACGCGCCCCGCCCTGCGCACGGTTGCGGGGGCGGGGAGGAAAATCTTCGGATGCCATAGGTGTCCGATACAAGTGGTTCGGACCGTCGACCGGCTCACATTGCTTGAAAGATCTTACAATCCGACACCGCGCGGGTCGGCGTCATTTCCGTCCGGACAGCTCGGCGGCCAGCAGCTCCGCGATCTGGGCGGTGTTCAGCGCGGCCCCCTTGCGCAGGTTGTCCCCGCACACGAACAGCTCCAGCGCCGTCGGGTCGTCCAGCGCCCGGCGCACCCGGCCCACCCAGGTCGGGTCGGTGCCGACCACGTCGGCGGGCGTGGGGAACTCCCCCGCCGCCGGGTTGTCGAAGAGGACGACGCCGGGAGCCGTCGCGATGATCTCGCGGGCCCCGTCGACGGTGACCTCGTCCTGGAAACGGGCGTGGACGGTGAGCGAGTGCGTGGTGACGACGGGAACGCGCACGCAGGTCACCGCCACCGGCAGCTTCGGCAGCCCGAGGATCTTGCGGGACTCGTCCCGCACCTTCATCTCCTCCGAGGACCAGCCGTCCTCGCGCAGCGAGCCCGCCCACGGGACGACGTTCAGCGCGACCGGCTCCGGGAACGGGCCCGTGTTGTCGCCGACGGCCCGCCGCACGTCGCCCGGGTGCGTGCCCAGCTCGGTGCCGGCCACCAGCGCGATCTGCTGCCGCAGCGTCTCCACCCCGGCCCGCCCGGCCCCGCTCACCGCCTGGTACGAGGACACCACCAGCTCGCGCAGCCCGTACTCGGCGTGCAGCGCGCCCAGGGCGACGATCATCGACAGCGTCGTGCAGTTCGGGTTGGCGACGATCCCGCGCGGCCTGTTGCGCACCGTGTGCCCGTTGACCTCCGGGACCACCAGCGGCACGTCCGGGTCCATCCGGAAGGCGCCGGAGTTGTCCACCACGACCACGCCCCGGGCGGCGGCGAGCGGCGCCCAGTGCGCGGCGACGTCGTCCGGCACGTCGAACATGGCGACGTCGACCCCGTCGAAGACCTCCTCCGACAGGGCCAGCACCTCGACCTCCTCGCCGCGCACGGCCAGCTTGCGGCCGGCCGAGCGCGGCGAGGCGACGAGTCTGATCTCGCCCCAGACGTCGGCCCGCTGGGACAGGATCCGCAGCATGACCGTGCCGACGGCCCCGGTCGCCCCCACGACCGCGAGCGTCGGGCGGCGCGTTGCCGAGATCAACGCCCGGTGCCCCCGTAGACGACGGCCTCGTCGCTGTCGGAGTCGAGCCCGAAGGCGCTGTGCACGGCGCGCACCGCCTCGTTCACGTCGTCGGCGCGGGTCACGACCGAGATGCGGATCTCGGACGTCGAGATCAGCTCGATGTTGACGCCCGCGTCGGCCAGGGCCTTGAAGAAGTCGGCCGTGACGCCCGGGTTGGTCTTCATCCCGGCGCCGACCAGGGAGATCTTGCCGATCTGGTCGTCGTAGCGCAGCGAGTCGAAGCCGATGCCGGCCCGGTTCTTCTCCAGGGCGTCGATGGCCTTGCGGCCCTCGGCCTTGGGGAGGGTGAAGGAGATGTCCGTCAGGCCGGTCGCGGCCGCGGACACGTTCTGCACGATCATGTCGATGTTGATCTCGGCGTCGGAGATCGTGCGGAAGATCGCGGCTGCCTCGCCCGGCTTGTCCGGCACGCCGACGACCGTGACCTTGGCCTCGGAGGTGTCGTGCGCGACACCGGAGATGATGGCCTGCTCCACCGGCTTGTCCCCTTGCTCGATCGGTGCACTGCTGACCCACGTGCCCTGGAGTCCGCTGAAGGACGAGCGGACGTGGATCGGGATGTCGTAGCGGCGGGCGTACTCCACACAGCGGTGGAGCAGCACCTTGGAGCCGGACGCCGCGAGCTCCAGCATGTCCTCGAAGGCGATCCAGTCGATCTTGCGCGCCTTCTTCACCACGCGCGGGTCGGCGGTGAACACGCCGTCCACGTCGGTGTAGATCTCGCAGACCTCGGCGTCGAGCGCGGCGGCCAGGGCGACGGCCGTGGTGTCGGACCCGCCGCGCCCCAGCGTGGTGATGTCCTTCTTGTCCTGGCTGACGCCCTGGAACCCGGCGACGATGGCGATGTTGCCCTCGTCCAGCGCGGTCCGGATGCGGCCCGGCGTGACGTCGATGATCCGGGCTTTGTTGTGGACCGAGTCGGTGATGACGCCTGCCTGGCTGCCGGTGAACGACTGGGCGCTGTGGCCCAGGTTCTTGATCGCCATGGCCAGCAGGGCCATGGAGATCCGCTCTCCGGCGGTCAGCAGCATGTCGAATTCCCGGCCGCTGGGCATCGGTGACACCTGCTCGGCGAGATCGATCAGCTCGTCCGTCGTGTCGCCCATCGCGGAAACTACGACGACCACCTGGTGGCCGTTCTTCTTCGCTTCCACGATCCGCTTGGCGACGCGCTTGATGCCCTCGGCATCGGCTACGGAGGAGCCTCCGTACTTCTGCACGACAAGGCCCACGTGCGCTCCTCGCTCAGTTTGTCTCTTTGCCGCACATACGCCCTTGTACTGCGGTCGGCTCAGTCTAACGAGCGCCCGAAATCCGCCTCCCGGGTACCGCATGGTGAGACTCGCGGGCCCGCGGAGGACGCGCGGACGCCCGTCGTCGGGGCTTCCCTGCCCACTGAGGCCGAAGTGATAGCTGTGAATTAACTTTCAAGCACTTCACCGCACTATCGTGCCGCTGTGCACGTACTCCTGGTGGAAGACGACGAACCGGTCGCCGAGTCGCTCCGGCGCGGTCTGCAGCGCTACGGCTTCGCCGTCGACTGGGTCACCACGGGCGCCGCCGCCCTCGCCCACCCCGGCCCCTGCGACGTCGTCCTGCTCGACCTCGGCCTGCCCGACACCGACGGCCTCGACGTCTGCAAGGCCCTGCGCGACCGGGGCAGCGTGCCGATCATCGTGATCAGCGCCCGCAGCGACGAGACGGACCGCGTGGTCGGCCTGGAGCTGGGCGCCGACGACTACGTGTCCAAGCCGTTCGGGGTGCGCGAGGTCATCGCCCGCATACGGGCGGTGCTGCGGCGCGTGCAGCCGCGCCCCGCGGGGGCCGACGCCGGCCCGGACCGCTACGGGCCCCGGCTGACCGTCGACCGCAAGGCGGCCCGCGTCCACGTGGACGGCGCCGAGGTCGCGCTCGCGCCGAAGGAGTACGACCTGCTCTCCTTCCTCACCGAGGAACCGGGCGCGCTGATGTCGCGCGAACAGATCATGGAAGCGGTCTGGGACGCCAACTGGTTCGGGCCGACGAAGACCCTCGACGTCCATGTGGCCGCCCTGCGGCGCAAGCTGGCCGGGGTCGTCGTCATCGAGGCGGTGCGCGGCGTCGGCTTCCGCCTGGAGATCGTCAAGGACGCCGGTCCCGGGCCCGACGACGCCGGCCCCTCATGAACCGTCAGCTCATCCGCAGCTACATCCTGATCGTCGCCGTCGCCATCCTGCTGTTCACCGTGCCGGTGGCCTTCACCCTCACCAAGCAGCTGCGCGACGACACCGAGCTGTCCGTCCTGCGCGAGGCCGACACCATGGCGCTGCTGCTGGGCAACGGCGACCGCATCTCCTGCGAGGCCCTGACCGAGGTCGCCCGGGCCTACGGCGACAAGACCCCCGGCGACGTCCAGGTCACCCCCACCCGCACCTGCGCCCCCGGCCTGCCCCGGCCCGCCGAGGACGCGGCGCTGACCCGGGCCGTGCGGGACGGCTCCCCCAGCACGGACTGGGGTTCGGACTTCATCTGGGGCAGCAGGCTGACGGTCACGGTGCCCGCGCGCGGGGACGCGGCCGTCCGGATCGTCTACTCGACCTCGGACATGACCCGGCGGCTGTGGCAGATCTGGGGCTTCCGGGCCGGGCTCGCCGTCCTCGTCCTGGCGGCGGCCGGCGCGATCGGCGGGTACGCCGCCCGCCGGATCACCGCGCCGCTGCGCGCGCTCAACGCGATGGCGAGCCGGTTCGGCGACGGGGACCTGACCGCCCGTTCCCCGGTCACGGGCCCGCCGGAGACGCGGACCCTGGCGCGCACCCTCAACCAGGGCGCGGAGCGCCTGGACACCCTGGTCGACTCGCAGCGCGTCTTCGTGGCCGACGCCTCGCACCAACTGCGCACCCCGCTCACGGCGTTGCGGCTGTCGCTGGACAACATCGCGGACGGCGTGGACGACGAGTCGGTCCGCGAGGACGTGGAGCAGGCGACTGCGGAGGTCGTCCGCATGAGCCGGCTGGTGAACGGACTGCTGGTGCTGGCGCGGGCCGAGGCGAAGGTGACGGCCGCGGAGCCGCTGCCGCTGGCGGAGATCGTGGCCGAACGGCTCACGGTGTGGAGACCGGCCGCCGACGAGCGCGGAGTCACCATCGCGCTCGGGGGGAGTGGTGTCGGCGGCCGGCCGTCTGTGCTGGCCGGCCCCGGTCATCTGGACCAGGTGCTGGACAACGTGCTCTCGAACGCCCTGGAGGTGTCGCCGGACGGCGGGACGATCACCGTCCGCGTGGAGTCGGGGGCGGGGGAGGCGGTCCTGTCCGTGGCGGACGAGGGACCGGGCATGCCGGACGCGGACAAGGCCCGCGCCTTCGACCGCTTCTGGCGCGGCCAGGGCCTGACCGGGCGCTCGGGCTCCGGGCTCGGCCTCGCCGTCGTCAGACAGCTGGTGACCGACGACGGCGGGACGGTGGTCCTGGCGGACGCCCCCGGCGGCGGGCTGTGCGTGCGCATCACGCTGCGGACCGCGCCGCCTGCGGGCTGAGCCGGGGCGGTCAGCTCTCGGGCATCGCCGAGGAGTGGTGGTTGACGATCAGCCACTTGCCGCCGCGCTTCTCGTACTCGTAGGTGTAGCGGGCCTCGACGACTCTCTTCTTTCCGGTGACCGGGTCGGTGAGCGTGAACCGGTACACGCCGCTGTCGAGGGCGGAGTCGCTGTCGAGGACGTTGATGTGCGTCTCGATCTTCTCGCCGACCGGCTTGTTCTGGAGGAAGTGCTCCATGTAGTCCACGATGCCGGCGCGGTCGGCGCGCACCTCGTCGGAGAGGGTCGGCAGCAGCACCGCGTCCTTGGCGTAGCGGTCGGCCACGACGTCCGGGTCGTGGGTCCGCAGCGCGGCGTTCCAGCCGTCGAACAGGGCGGCGATCTGCTTCTTGCCGGGCTTCGGCGCCTTCTCGGGGCCGGCCGCGCTGACTCCGGCCGACACCGTCGCCGCGGTGACGACGACGGCGGCGGTGACGAGGGCGGCGCGTATGCGGGTCGTGCGGGTCATCGCAACTCCTGTGCGGCTCGGTGCTGTCGGGATGACCCAAGCCTCGCGTCCGCCCGGTCAGGGCCCGTGCAGCCTCCGTACAGGGGACGTCCAACACCGTGCCAACTCTCGGACGGCGACGCCGCGGCCCGCCCGCGGCCGCCCGCCGCGGCCGCCCTCAGCTCCTGACGCCGCCGACGCCCGGCTGTCCGCCGATCTCCTCGGCCATCACCCGGCCCGCCTCGAACTCCAGCGTCTCGTCGCCCAGGGCCGACTGGTCGGTGTCGAGACCGTCCAGCTCCTCCAGGGGCTGGTCCAGCCGGACGTGGGCGAGCACCGAGTGCAGGGCGCGCAGGGTCGCCGACGCCGTGGAGCCCCAGTTGGAGAAGTAGGAGAACTGCCACCACCACAGGGCCTCGGTGGTGCGGCCGGCCCGGTAGTGGACCATGCCGTGGCGCAGGTCGGCGATGACGTCCGCGAGGTCGTCGGAGATCCGGGCCGGCACGGGCGCCTTGCGGGGCTCGTAGGGATCGAAGACCTCGGAGTAGATGTCGACCGGCTCCAGAAGGCGGGCCAGGTTCTCGCGCAGTACGTCCGCGTCCGGCTCGAAGCCGGGGTCGGGCTCGTAGCGCTCGTCGGGGACGATGTCCTCGTGGGCGCCGAGCCGGCCGCCGGCCAGGAGCAGCTGGGAGACCTCCAGCAGCAGGAAGGGGACCGCCGAGCCCGGCTCGTCGCCCTTCGCCACCTCGGTGACGGCCACCAGGAAGCTCTCGATCTGGTCCGCGATCTGGACCGCGAAGTCGTCCGGGTTCTGCTCGGTCGCGTGCAGCGTGGCGTCAGACATCTAGGAGTCGTCTCCCCTCGAAGGCGCGGCCGAGGGTCACCTCGTCCGCGTATTCCAGGTCGCCGCCCACCGGGAGGCCGCTGGCCAGGCGGGTGACCTTCAGGCCCATGGGCTTGATCATGCGGGCGAGGTACGTGGCCGTGGCCTCGCCCTCCAGGTTGGGATCCGTGGCCAGGATCAGCTCCGTGACCGTGCCGTCCGCCAGCCGCGCCAGGAGTTCGCGGATCCGCAGATCGTCGGGACCCACCCCCTCGATGGGGCTGATCGCCCCGCCCAGGACGTGGTACTTGCCGCGGAACTCACGGGTGCGCTCGATCGCGACGACGTCCTTGGGCTCCTCCACGACGCAGATGCAGCTCGGGTCCCGGCGCGGGTCGCGGCAAATGCCGCACAGCTCCTCCTGCGCCACGTTGCCGCAGGTCGCGCAGAAGCGGACCTTCGCCTTGACCTCCAGGAGGGCGTGGGCGAGACGCCGTACGTCCGTCGGCTCCGTCTGAAGGATGTGGAAGGCGATCCGCTGCGCGCTCTTGGGACCGACGCCGGGCAGCCGCCCCAGCTCGTCGATGAGGTCCTGGACCACGCCTTCGTACAACGGACTGCCGTCCTTCCTGGGGTTCCTTGCCGTACGTACGGTAGTCGGCCGGGGCCGGTCCGCGTAAGGGCGGGCCGGCCGTGGCCCGGGTCAGAAGGGCAGACCCGGGATGCCGCTGCCGCCGCCCAGGCCCTGGGTCAGCGGGCCGAGCTTCTGCTGCTGAAGCGTCTGGGCGTTCTCGTTGGCCGCCTGGACGGCCGCGACGACCAGGTCGGCGAGGGTCTCGGTGTCCTCCGGGTCCACGGCCTTCGGGTCGATCCGCAGGGCGCGCAGCTCGCCGGAGCCCGTCACGGTCGCGCTCACCAGGCCGCCGCCCGCCTGCCCGTCGACCTCCGTGTTCGCCAGCTCCTCCTGCGCGCGGGCCAGGTCCTGCTGCATCTTCTGGGCCTGCTGGAGCAGCTGCTGCATGTTGGGCTGGCCACCACCGGGAATCACGATCAGCTCCTGGGTCTACGACGGTCGGGCGTTCCTCCGGGCGGGTTTCACCCCGCTCGGCACGAGCCTACGTGGTCTGTGCGGGTGTCGCCCCAGCACTCTTTCGAGTGAGTTACGTGGGCGGTCTATACCTGATCAACGCCTACTTCCAGGCGTAAAAGCGATGAAACCTTCCTCTCGGCCACCCATTGGGAGGTAGGAAAGGTCCGGCGCGGCGGCATCGGCGTCGCGGGTGTCACCCCACGTGACCGGCCGGGGCCGGCGGGCGCCCTCGGAAAGGGGCCGGCGCCATGGGGATCGGTCGGGATCCACCGCTAGGGATCAGTAGGGAGTGCCGGGTGGTTCAGCAGCCGGAGATGCAGCCCGAGGGTCCGCCCCAGGACGGGCGGGGTGAGGGCGCGGCCGGGCTGCGGCCGGGCGACCTGACCGGGCGGGCGCTGCCGCTCGGGGACTGGGGCGAGCCCGCGGAGCGGCTGGACGAGCTGTACCGGTGGGTGGAGCGGGGCGCGCTGGAGACCGCCGCCTGGTACCTCGGCGACCGGGTGTGGAAGAGGCGGGCCGCCCGGGTGCTGCGCGCCGGGGCGGCGGCCGGGGCGGTGTGCGGCGCCGCGCTGCCGCTGCTGGACCTCACCCGGGTGCTGGGCGAGGTGGCCCCGTGGGGCTATCTGTCGCTGCTGCTGGCGGTGTCCTGCGTGGCGGTGGACCGGTTCTTCGGGGTGACGTCCGGCTGGATGCGGGACGTGGCCACCGCGCAGGCCGTGCACCGCAGGCTCCAGGTGCTTCAGTTCGACTGGGCGTCGGAGAGCGTCCGGGAGGTGCTGGGCCCGGCCGAGGGCACCGCGAGCGAGGCCGCCGAGCGGTGTCTGGGGGTGCTGCGGCGGTTCTCGGACGACGTCACGGACCTGGTGCGCACGGAGACGGCCGACTGGATGGTGGAGTTCCGGGCCGGTCCGACTCCCATGGGCATCCAGGCGGCGATCGCGTCGGCCGGCCGGGCGGACGTGGGCGGCGGCGGCCCCGGCCGCTTCCCCTCCCCGCCTGGGGTGAACGCCCGTCCCAACATGCCCCGCCAGCGGCCGCCGGAGCCCCGCTGAGCGGCGTCGGCGGGGCCGGGGCGCGGTCCGGCCCCGGTACCGCTCAGCCCTTGCCGTAGGTGAGTTTCTCGCCCGTGCCGGTGTTGACGCGTTCGAGTCTGCCGTCGGCCAGGAGGGTGACCTCGGAGGCGGCGCCGGGGCTGCACGCGGACAGCGGGCGGCCGGCGACGACCTTGGACGGGCCGATCCGCAGCGGGCCGTCGGCGCCGGGCGACCGGGTGAGGGTGGCGCTGAACTCGCAGTGGTACGACTCCCCGTCGGCGACGAGGGCGAGCACCGCGTCCCCGACCTCGCCCTGCGTGATGGTCAGCCGGCGGGTGTTGGTGCCGGTCTCGTTCTCGATCGCGGTCGTCCAGGCGCCGAGGAACGCCGCCGGCACCGCACCGGCCGAGGCGGACGGGGACGGGGAGGCGGAGGACTCCCCGGACGCGGACGGCGACGGCGTGCCCGAGGCCGGCGTGGAGGGCAGGGCCGAGGTGGAGGCGCCGGCCGTCGTATGCCCTCCGCCGTCGCCGTCGCCGTTCATGAGCGCGTACACCGAGCCGCCCGCCGCGACGGCGACCACCAGGCCGACCAGAGCGAGCAGCGCGGTGGTGCGGCCGCCGCGCCGCGGCGGCTCCTGCGCCTCGGGACCGGCCTGGCCGTAGGGGTCGTACGGCGGCGCGGTCGCACCCGGACCGCCCGCGGCGTAGGGGTTGTACGGGGCCGGGATGCCTGGGGCGGCGGACCAGCCGTCCGCCGGCCCGGACGCGGGCCCGTGCCCGCCGGGGGCCTGCTGCGGGTGCCGCTGATCGTGGCCGTACGCCGGGTGCGCGAAGGCGTCCGAGCCGGGCGGGGGCGTCTGCGACGGGATGCCGCCGGGGCCCGCGACGAGCGTGCGGCGGGGATCCGGCCCGTACCCGTCGCCGCGCGGCCCGGAGTGCTGCTCGACGGCCGCCGCGCCCGCGGGCGGGTGTCCGGGCCGGACGGCCGGGAGACCGGCGGCCGGGCCGTCGCCGCCGGCCGGGGTCGCCGGGTTCGCGGCGCTGCCGAAGCCGCCGGGGTGCTCGGGATCCTCCGCCTCCAGGAGCCGCACGGCGTGCCGGCCGAGCTGGGCCACCAGCGCGCCGGGCAGCCACGGGTCGCGCGAGCGGCCGTCGGAGACGGTGTCGTCGACGCCGGTGAGCTCCAGGACGCGGGCGAGGGAGGGGCGGGCGGCCGGGTCCTTGCGCAGACAGGCGCGGACCAGGTCGGCGATGCCCTCGGGGACGCCCGTGAGGTCGGGGTCGTCCTCGGCGATGCGGAACATCAGCGCGTGCGCCCCGTCGTCGCGCGCGCCGAAGGGCAGCACACCGGTGGCGGCGTAGGCGATGACCGAGCCGAGGCAGAAGACGTCGCTGGCCGGGGTGACCGCTTCGCCGCGCACCTGCTCGGGGGCCATGAAACCGGGCGAGCCGATGACCGCGCCGGTCTGCGTCAGCCCGCCGTCGCCGCCGGTCACGCTCTCCAGCGCCCGCGCGACGCCGAAGTCGATGACCCGGGGCCCCTCGATGGTGACCATCACGTTGGACGGCTTCAGGTCGCGGTGGACGATGCCGGCCGCGTGGATGTTGGTGAGGGCGTGGGCGAGGCCGGCGGCGAGGATGCGCACCGACCGCTCGGGCAGCGGGCCGTGGTCGTGGCTCACGACCTGCTGGAGGCTCGGCCCGGCCACGTAGCCGGTGGCCACCCAGGGCACGGCGGCCTCGGTGTCCGCGTCGAGGACGGGGGCCGTCCAGAAGCCGCCCACCCGCTGCGCGTTGCGGACCTCCTGGCGGAAACGCGCCCGGAACTCCTCACGGGTGGCCAGTTCGCGCCGGACGAGCTTCACGGCGACCGTGCGCCCCCGGTCCGAGCGGGCGAGGTACACCCGTCCCATCCCGCCCGCCCCCAGCCGCGCGAGCAGCCGGTAGCCGCCGATGCGCTGCGGGTCCCCGGGGCCCAGCTTCTCCATCGCAGCGCCGCCTTTCCGCCACATGTGTGATCGAGACATGTGTGTGGAGGCGAGAATAATCCGGCCGTTCGGGGGATAGGGCGGCGCGGTGTCTACGGTTCCGTAACGGGCGGCGTCAGCCCGCCCGGCACCGTGGACAGGCGTTCCAGGACGTGGACGGCCTCGGCGGGCTCCGCCCCGGTGGGCGCGAGCGGCTGCCGGGGTCCGCCGCCCTCACGCCCGACAACCTGTCGCGTTATCGGGCCGTCCACGGAACAGGACGCCGATACCGCTTCCGCATCGCGGACATTTACGCTCACGGGCATGACCCCTCAGACCGATCCCCGGGCCGGCGCCGCCGTGAAGGCCGCGGACCGCGCGCACGTCTTCCACTCCTGGTCCGCCCAGGAGCTCATCGACCCGCTCGCCGTGGCCGGCGCCGAGGGGTCGTACTTCTGGGACTACGACGGCAAGCGCTACCTCGACCTCACCAGCGGGCTCGTCTACACCAACATCGGCTACCAGCACCCGAAGGTCGTCGCCGCGATCCAGGAACAGGCCGCACGCCTGACCACGTTCGCGCCCGCCTTCGCGATCGAGGCCCGCTCGGAGGCGGCCCGGCTGATCGCCGAACGCACCCCCGGCGACCTCGACAAGATCTTCTTCACCAACGGCGGGGCGGACGCCGTCGAGCACGCCGTGCGCATGGCGCGGCTGCACACCGGCCGCCACAAGGTGCTGTCCGCCTACCGCTCCTACCACGGCGGCACCCAGCAGGCCGTGAACCTCACCGGCGACCCGCGCCGCTGGGCCTCCGACACCGCCACCGCCGGGGTCGTGCACTTCTGGGCGCCGTTCCTGTACCGCTCCCGCTTCTACGCCGAGACGGAGGAGCAGGAGACCGCGCGGGCGCTGGAGCACCTGGAGACGACCATCGCCTTCGAAGGGCCGGGGACGATCGCCGCGATCATCCTGGAGACCGTGCCGGGAACGGCCGGCATCATGCTGCCGCCGCCCGGCTACCTGACCGGCGTGCGCGAGATCTGCGACCGGCACGGGATCGTCTTCGTCCTGGACGAGGTCATGGCCGGATTCGGCCGCACCGGCGAATGGTTCGCGGCCGACCTGTACGGCGTGACGCCCGACCTGATGACCTTCGCCAAGGGCGTGAACAGCGGATACGTGCCGCTGGGCGGCGTCGCCATCTCCGGCGCGATCGCCGAGACCTTCGCCAGGCGGCCCTACCCGGGCGGTCTGACCTACTCCGGGCACCCGCTGGCCTGCGCGGCCGCCGTGGCGACGATCGAGGTCATGGCGCAGGAGGGCGTCGTCGAGAACGCGAAGCGCCTGGGCGCCTCCCTGGTCGGTCCCGGACTCGCGGAGCTGGCCGCGCGGCACCCCAGCGTCGGCGAGGTGCGCGGCGTCGGCATGTTCTGGGCGGTCGAGCTGGTGAAGAACCGCGAGACGCGCGAGCCGCTGGTGCCGTACAACGCGTCCGGCGAGGCCAACGCGCCCATGGCCGCCTTCGCCGCCGCCGCCAAGAAGGCCGGGGTGTGGCCGTTCGTGAACATGAACCGCACCCACTTCGTGCCGCCGCTCAACGTCTCCGAGTCCGAGGTCAAGGAGGGCCTCGCGGCCCTGGACACGGCCCTCTCGGCGGCCGACGAGTTCACCGGGTAGCCGCCGGCCGCACCGGGCGGGGGGCGTGCGCGGGCCGCTGCGGGGTCCGCGCACCGGCCCCCGCGGGGCCCGCGCAGGGACCCTGACGCTGTTGGTCGGGACCCTTCCGAGGCCCTCCCAGGCAGGCCCGTGCGCATCGGGCCCGATTTCGTCGAACGCGTAAGGTGGCGTGCTCGTACATAACGACGAGCACGCCATTTTCCGCACCCGACGAGGGAGACGCCTCGACCATGCCCGGCAGCACCGGCAACGGCGCCGTGACGCGCAGCACCCTGCGCCAGCAGATCGCCGACGCGCTCCGCGACGAGGTGCTGGGGGGCCGGCTGCAACCGGGACAGGCGTTCACCGTGAAGGAGATCGCCGAGCAGTACGGCGTCTCCGCGACCCCCGTGCGCGAGGCCCTCGTCGACCTGTCCGCGCAGGGCCTGCTGGAGGCCGACCAGCACCGCGGCTTCCGCGTCCCCCGGTACTCCGTCGAGGACTACCGGGGCATGCTCGAGGCCCGGAGCCTGATCATCGAGGGCATGTTCGTCGCCGTCGACGAGGGCCGCCAGGGCCACCAGAACTTCGAGGAGCCGCGGACGGCGGCCGCGATAGCCGGGGTGCGCCGGCGCGGCGAGGAGGCCCAACGGGCCGCCGCCGCGGGCGACCTCACCGTCCTCATCGGCTACGACCTGCGGTTCTGGCGCGAGTTGAGCGCCCTGTTCGGCAACCCCTACCTCTCCGACTTCCTGCACCGGCTGCGGGTGCAGTCCTGGGTGTGCACGGTGCAGCATCTGCGCCGGCTGTCCGACCTGCGCGGCTGCCTGTGGTCCGGCCACACCGAACTGGTCGACGCCCTGTACGCCCGCGACACCGGCGCCGCCCGCGCGATGCTCGCCGCCTACAACGACGAGTCCCTCGGCCTCATCGAGCGGCTGGCGGCGCGGTGAGCCGGGCGGACGCCCCCGGCGCCCGCCCCGCGCCCCGCACCGCGACTCCCCCAGGCCCGCGCCCCGCCGGACCCGCGGCAGACGCCGTGGACCTCTCCGTCGTCATCCCCGCCTACAACGAGGAGCGCCGGCTCGGCCCCACCCTCGACGCGGTCGGCCGCCACCTCGACGCGAGGGGCGGCCGCCGGGCGAGCTGGGAGATCGTGGTCGCCGACGACGGCTCCACCGACGCCACCCGCGAACTCGTCACCGTCCGCCGCGACCCCCGCGTACGGCTCGTCACCGGACCGGGCGCCGGCAACCGGGGCAAGGGACACGCCCTGCGCCAGGGCGTCGCCGCCAGCCGGGGCCGCCGCGTCCTGGTCATGGACGCCGATCTCGCCACCCCCGTCGAGGAGTTGGAACGCCTGGAGAAGGCCCTCGACGACGGACACGCGGCGGCGATCGGATCACGGGCCGTGCCCGGCGCCACCCTCGGCGAACGGCAGCACCGCGCCCGCGAACTCCTCGGCGCCGCGGGCAGCCTCCTCATCCGCCGGACGACCCTGCACGGCATACGCGACACCCAGTGCGGCTTCAAGCTGTTCGACGGCGACAAGGCCCGCGCCGCGTTCGCCGCGTCCCGCCTCAACGGCTACGCCATCGACGTGGAGGTGCTGCGCCACTTCCGGCGCGCGGAGTGGCCGGTCGCCGAGGTGCCCGTGCACTGGTCGCACCGGCCCGGCTCGAAGATCCGCCCGGCGGACTACCCGCGGGTGCTGCGCGACCTGGTCCGGCTGCGGATCCCGGCGCCCCGGCCGGCGGACGTCGTCGCGGCCGTCCTCTTCCTGGCGATGGCGGCCGTCCTCTACTCCGGCCGCGTCCTGGACCCGGCCCACCGCTATCTCACCGACTCCCTCCAGGACCAGAACCAGTGGGAGTGGTTCTTCGCGGTGACCGCCGACAACGTCGCCCGTCTGCGCAACCCCCTGTCCACCGACCTCCAGGGCTTCCCCGGCGGCGTGAACCTGATGGCCAACACGACGATGCCGGGCCTGTCCGTGCCGCTCACGCCGCTCACCCTGCTGCTCGGCCCGGCCGTCACCCTCAGCCTGGTGATGACGCTCGGCCTGGCCGCCACCGCGCTCGCCTGGTACCGGCTCATCGCGCGACGCCTCGTGCACCGGCGGACGGCCGCCTTCACCGGAGCCGCCCTGGCCGCGTTCGCGCCGCCGATGGTCAGCCACGCCAACGCCCACCCCAACTTCGTCGTGCTGTTCATGATCCCGCCGATCATCGAGCGGGCCCTGCGGCTCACCACCGGCGAGCGGACCGCACGCGACGGGACCGTCCTCGGCCTGATGACGGCCTACCAGCTCCTCCTCGGCGAGGAACCCCTGCTGCTCACGGCCCTCGGGCTGCTGGTGTTCGCCGTCGCCCACGGCGTCACCCGCCCCGCCGGAGCCCGCGCCGCCGCACGCCCCCTGCTGACCGGCCTGGCGATCGCCGCCGCCGTCTGCCTGCCGCTGGTCGTCTACCCGCTGGCCTGGCAGTTCTCCGGCCCCCAGAGCTACAGCGGCATCGACCACGGCAGCGCGACCGGCGTCGGCAACTCCGTGCGCGCACTGCTCTCCTTCGCCGAACGCTCCCTGGTCGCCGGGGACGCCCGGCGCGCCGCCGCCCTCTCCCTCAACCCGACCGAGCAGAACGCCTTCTACGGCTGGCCACTGGTCCTGCTCGCGTTGGCCGTCACGGTGGCGCTGTGGCGTCGGCCGGCCGTGCGGGCGCTGGCCTGCACGGCGGCGGCCGCGGCCGTGCTGTCCCTCGGCCCGCGCGTCACCCTCCCCCTCACCGACGTCACCGTGCCCGGCCCCTGGGCCGCGCTCGACGGCCTGCCCCTCTTCGAGTCGGTGATCGAGAGCCGGGTCGCGCTGGTCTGCGCCCCGGCGCTGGGCATGCTGCTCGCCCTGGCCGTCGACCGGCTGGCGCGGGTCCGCCGCCTGGGCACGCAGTACGCCGGGCTGCTCGCCGTCGGCCTCGCCCTGCTGCCCCTGATCCCGGCCCCGCTGAAGTCCGCGCCGCGCGCCCCGACGCCCGCCTTCTTCACCGACGGCGCCTGGACGGCGTACGTGCGGGACGGCGAGACGCTGGTCCCGGTGCCGCTCGCCGAACCCGAGGCCGCCGAGGCCCTGCACTGGCAGACGGCGGCCGGCCTCGGCTTCCGGATGCCCGGCGGCTACTTCAACGGCCCCTACGGCGACGGCGACCGCACCGGCGTCTACGGCGTCCCGCTGCGCTTCACCGCGAGCCTGCTGCGGGACGTGCGGGACACCGGCGTGGTGCCGGTGATCGACGCCCGTGCCCGCGCCGCGGCCCGCGAGGACCTCGCGTACTGGCGGGCGGGCGCGCTGGTGCTCGCACCGCAGCGGCACGAGGCCGGGCTGCGTGAGACGGTGGACAAGCTGGTGGGCCGTCCGGGGAGGAGGGTGGCCGGAGTGTGGGTATGGGACCTGCACCAGGGGTCGCCGGACGGGAGCTGACGTGGGCCTTACCGACTACCCTTCCCTGACCGGCATTGCCGCGTCGTCCGTGCACGTCCGTGCAACGCGCTGAGTGAGGAGCCCCCCTTTGGCCTGTGACCTGTGGCTGGTGCCGCTCGTCGACGTGTTGTGCCACACCCCCGACAACCCCTTCGCCGACGAACTCGCCCAGTACAACAAGGTGCTGGCCGAGGCGGGTCTCCCGCCGGTGCCGGTGTACCAGTACATGCCCGGCCTGACCGGCGAGGTCGCCCCGGTGGCCGGCTTCGACTACGACGCCCTGCACTTCCTGCGCCGCGCCTACCTGCTCCAGGTGTGCGGACTGCCGGTGACGCCGGTCGACGACCTGGGCGGCGACTACGAGCAGCTCCTGGAGATGTTCGAGGCGACGGCCAAGCAGTCGCACCTGGTCTGGCACTACGACCACGCGGGCGCGTACGTGCCCGTCGACTTCCTGCAACCGCTGTCCAACGACGAACTCCTCGCGGGCGGCGGACCGCTGGGCTCCGCCCAGTCGCTGCTGCGGGAACTGGAGTACGTGGCGCCGTCCCTCGGCATCGATCCGGCCAATCCTCCGGCCGCGCCCCAACCGCCCGCCGGTCCCACGGAGTTGGAGGAGCCCGCCGTCCCGGCGCCGTACGATCCCAGCCCCTTCGCCCGTGAGCGGCACGTCTGGCTCGGCCTGCACGCGGCCGCCACGCGCAGCCTCGCCCAGGGGTCGATGATCGTGTTCAGCTGACGGTCAGCGGCCGAGCTGCGAAAGGCCCTGCTGCACGTCGTCCACGGTCATCACCGGCGTGTAGGTGATCTCGGCTCCGACGCCCTGGAACCACGGCTCGCTGAGCACGGGCATCTGCCAGCTCTCCTGCATGTCGAACACGAGGTAGGCGGTGCGCCGGCCGTGATCGGTGGTGAAGTAGGCCGCCTCGGGCTTCATCTGCTCCATCGACTCCTGGATCAGCTTCGTCAGGGTGCCGTTGTGGATGGCCTCGTTGGCCTTGTCCGTGTCCATGGAAGCCTTGAGCAAGACGCGCATCGCACTCACCTTCTCCGGACCGACGCACGCGGTCACGTACCTTCAGATTAAGCCCGTTTCGCCGCTTATGTCCGCCGGGGAAGCGTGCGGGACCGTGAAGGGATCGAGGCGCCGCGAGCGGCGGGAACGGGCAGCGGGCGGCCGCCGGCCGGAGCAGACGACGGGCCGGCGGGCCGGCGGGAACGGGCGACGGGCGTCCGCCGGCGGGAACAGACGGCGGGCCTGCGGGCCGGCGGGAACAAGCGACGGGCCTGCGGGAACAGGCGACGGGCCGGTCATGGACGTCCATGACCGGCCCGTGCCGACGCGCCTTCGCCGGGACTACAGGAACGAGTTGACCTCGATCGTCTCGTCCCGGCCCGGACCCACGCCGATCGCGGAGATCGGGGCGCCGGACATCTCCTCCAGCGCCTTCACGTACGCCTGGGCGTTCTTCGGCAGGTCGGAGAAGGACTTCGCCTTGGTGATGTCCTCGGACCAGCCGGGCAGGGTCTCGTAGATCGGCTTCGCGTGGTGGAAGTCGCTCTGCGAGTACGGGAGTTCCTCGACCCGCTTGCCGTCGATCTCGTACGCCACGCAGACCGGGATCTCCTCCCAGCCGGTGAGGACGTCCAGCTTGGTCAGGAAGAAGTCCGTCAGACCGTTGACGCGGGTCGCGTAGCGGGCGATGACCGCGTCGAACCAGCCGCAGCGGCGGTCACGGCCGGTGGTGACGCCCCGCTCGCCGCCGATGCGGCGCAGCGCCTCGCCGTCCTCGTCGAACAGCTCGGTCGGGAACGGGCCCGAACCGACGCGGGTCGTGTACGCCTTCAGGATGCCGATGACCCGGCTGATCTTCGTCGGACCGACGCCCGAACCCGTGCAGGCGCCGCCCGCGGTCGGGTTGGACGAGGTGACGAAGGGGTACGTGCCGTGGTCGATGTCGAGGAGCGTGCCCTGACCGCCCTCGAAGAGGACGACCTTGTCCTGCTCCAGCGCCTGGTTGAGGACCAGGACCGTGTCGGTGACGTACGGAGCGAGCTTCTCCGCGTAACCGAGCAGTTCCTCGACGGCCTGGTCGACGGCGATCGCGCGGCGGTTGTACAGCTTCGTCAGGAGCTGGTTCTTGCCGTCGAGGGCCGCCTCGACCTTCTGGGTCAGGATCGACTCGTCGTAGAGGTCCTGGACCCGGATGCCGACCCGGTTGATCTTGTCGGCATAAGTCGGACCGATCCCGCGCCCGGTGGTGCCGATCTTGCGCTTTCCGAGGAAGCGTTCGGTCACCTTGTCGACAGTCACGTTGTAGGGCGTGATGATGTGCGCGTTGCCGCTGATCAGCAGCTTCGACGTGTCGACGCCGCGCTCGTTCAGACCGCTCAGCTCGGAGAGCAGGACCGACGGGTCGACGACGACACCGTTACCGATGACCGGCGTGCAGCCGGGGGACAGGATTCCGGAAGGGAGCAGGTGGAGTGCGTACTTCTGGTCGCCCACGACGACCGTGTGGCCGGCGTTGTTGCCGCCCTGGTAACGCACTACGTAGTCCACCGAGCCACCGAGAAGGTCAGTGGCCTTTCCCTTGCCTTCGTCACCCCACTGAGCACCGAGCAGCACAAGTGCGGGCACGCGCGTACACCCCTTCCGGGTGGGGCATGTCCAAGGCCAGGGGTGAACGCGATGGATCGTTCCACCGCCCACACCGCACGCACCGCGACCGAGGTCGGCCGCCGCTCGTCGGACCCGGATGCCCCGGAATAGACGAAGCCCCTGGCGCAATAGCGCAAGGGGCTCTTGCACAAAGATGCTACCCGAGGAAGCGAGGCAGGACCGAGGTGGCGACTTCTCCGACGTCCGGACAGCTGCTGGTGATCATCGATCCGGTCGCCCGGCGTACGGACGGGGAGTCCGTACGGATCGCGAAAGACGTGCTCAGCGCGGGTGCGAGCACCAAGGTGTGCCTGCCGGACAGCCCGGAGGAATTCGCCCGCGCGCTGACCCGGCGGGGCTCTCGGCGGCCGGTGGTCATCGGGGACGACCGGGCGCTGACCCGGGCGGTGACCCTGCTGCACCGGCAGCGGGCGCTCACCGCGTGCGTGCTGTCGGTGGTGCCGGTGGGCGGCTCGCTGAGCGTCGCGCACGCCCTGGGGGTGCCCACGGGGGCCGTGGCGGCCGCCCGGGCCGTCCTGGACGGCGCCGAGCGGCGCCTGGACCTGCTGGTGGACGACAGCGACGGGGTGGTGCTGGGATCGCTGCGGATCCCCGCACCGCCAACGGCCGGGGACACCCTGCCCACGGATGCGTCGGATCCGTACGATCCCTCCGATCCCTCCGATCCGTCGGACCCGTCGGGGCCGCCCTGGCTGCGGTCGCTGGTCCGCACGCTCGTCCCGGCACGCCCCTACCGCTCCGTGCGTCACGCGCACCCCTCGCGGCACTCCTCGCGCCACTCGCTGCCGTCCTGGCCCTCCCGGCCGGTCACCGCCCCGCCCCCGCCCGGCCCCGCCCGGCTGCGGATCGAGGTGGACGGGGCGACGCTGATCGACCTGGACCAGCCGGTGGAGACCGTGTCGGTGACGCCGGGCGCCCCGGCGACCGCGGGGACCGTGAAGGTCGTGGTGCGGCCGTCGTCGGTGGGCGCGGAGGCGGCGCCGCTCCAGGCGTACGGCCGCACCGTGACCGTCTCGGGGGCCGACTTCCACTACCGTGCGGACGCCGCGGCAGCCGGGCCGGTACGGCGGCGAACGTGGACCGTACGGGAAGGCGCCCTGGGCCTGATGCTGCCGGTCCGGTGAGCGCCGCTGGTGCGGGGCGCTGCTCCTTGGGCTGGTGCGTGGCGCTGGTGCCCGGCGCTGGTCTTGGCGCCGGTGCGCGGTGCTGCTGCTTGAGGCTGGTGCGTGGCGCTGGTGCTTGGAGCTGGTGCACGGTGCTGGTCTTGGCCCTGGTGAGTGGCGCTGCTGCTTCGGGCTGGCGCGTGGCGCTGGTGCTTGGGCTGGTGCGTGCTGCTGCTTAGGGCTGGTGGTGGGTGCGGCGCTCGGGGCGGTGGGTGCGGCGCTCGGAGCGGTGGGTGCGGCGCTCGTGGGGGTGCCAGCGCTCGTGGTGGGTGCGGCGCTCGGCGCGGTGGGTGCGGCGCTCGGAGCGGCGGGTGCGGCGCTCGGCGCGGCGGGTGCGGCGCTCGGAGCGGCGGGTGCGGCGCTCGGAGCGGTGGGTGCGGCGCTCGTGGGGGTGCCAGCGCTCGTGGTGGGTGCGGCGCTTGTGGCGGTGGGTTCGCGTCATGGCGGCCGCGGTCCCGGCCGTCGGCGAACCGGGGCGGAGCCTGGGGCGTCTGTGCGTGCATGGCGCGAAGAGCGGTGGGGTGCGGTGGGTGCGCGGTCTCGGCGGCGGGCGCGCTGACGGCCGTCTCCCTGTGGCTCTCCTCGGACCGCACGCGGATCCACCTGGGCGACGGCTTCGAGCAGCAGGGCATGGATCTCGGCGTGCTGTTCACCGAGCTTCCGCCGGTGTTCCTCGCGGGAGCCGCCCTGCCGCTCCTCGCCCACGCGGCGATCGCCGGGCTGCTCCACGACCGGCGAGACCGGCGGGAGCGGCGAGACCGGCGGGACAAGTGAGACCGGCGGGAGCGGCGAGACCGGCGGGACGAGCGAGACCGTTGGGACGAGCGGGACCGGCGGGGCCGGCGTCGTGGGTCAGTGTCGCCCGGCCGGTCAGACGGTGACGGGTAGGCCCTCCAGACCCCGGATCACGAAGTTCGGCTTGCGCCGCGGCTCCGCCGCCAGAGCCAGCGTCGGGGCCCGCTCCAGCAGGGCCGTCATGGAGGCCGCCAGCTCGATGCGGGCCAGGGGCGCGCCGATGCAGTAGTGGATGCCCGCGCTGAAGGAGATGTGCGGGTTGTCGGCGCGGGCGAGGTCGAGCCGCTCGGGCTCGGCGAAGACCGCGGGATCATGGTTCGCCGAACCGAAGAGCATCGCGACCTCGGCCCCCCGCGGCACGACCGTCCCGTCGATCTCGATGTCGTCCAGCACCCACCGCTCGAACAGCTGGAGCGGGGTGTCGAACCGCATCAGCTCCTCCACCGCGGAGGGGACGAGCGAGTGGTCCGCCCGCAGCGCCGCCAGCTGCTCCGGGTGCCGCAGCAGCGTCCACCAGCCGTTCACCGTGGCGTTGACGGTCGCCTCGTGACCGGCGTTCAGCAGCAGCACGGCCGTCGAGATCAGCTCCTGCTCGGTCAGCCGGTCGCCCTCGTCGTGCGCGGCGATCAGACCCGACATCAGGTCCTCCCCCGGCTCCTTGCGCCGGGCGGCGATCAGCTCCCGCAGGTAGTCGGAGAACTCGACGGAGGCCCGCACGGCCCTCTCCGCCGTCTCCTGCGGCGGGTTCAGCTCGTACATCCCGCAGATGTCCGCCGACCAGGGCCTCAGCGGCGCCCGGTCCGACTCCGGAATTCCGAGCATCTCCGCGATCACCGCGACGGGCAGCGGCTCGGCGACGTCGAGCAGCAGATCACCGCCGCCCTGCCGCACCAGCCCGTCCACCAGCTCCGCGGCCAGCCGCCGCACATACGGCTTCAGCCCCTCCACGGTGCGCGGGGTGAACGCCTTCGACACCAGCCGGCGGATCCGGGTGTGGTCCGGCGGTTCCAGGTCGAGCATGCCGTGGTCGTTCAGCGTGTGGAACGGTTCCTGCTCGGTCGGCGGCGCCGTGCGCCCGAAGTCCTCGTGTGTGAACCGGTGCTGATACGTCCGCCCCAGCCGACGGTCCCGCAACAGCGCCGAGACGTCCGCGTGCCGGGGCACCAGCCACTGGTTCGTCGGCTCGAAGTAGATCACCCGCCCCCGCTCCCGCAGCTCGGCATAGGCGGGATACGGGTCCGCCACGAACGCCGGGTCCCAGGGATCGAAGGAGAGGTCGTCGACTGCTGCCATCCCCGGACGCTAACCCCTGAACGCCCCGCTGACCAGGGGGTCCTGGAGAAGCGGAACGGGATCGGTTCCGGGTGCGGCACCTGGGGCGGCACCGGGTGCGATCCGGGAACCTTGCCGGCGTGGGGTGATCTTGTCGGCGTGGAGCGACCTTGCCGACGTGGGGCGACCTTGCCGGCGTGGGGTGACCTTGTCAGCCCGGGGTGACCAGTCTCGCCTCGTAGGCGAACACCGCCGCCTGGGTGCGGTCGCGCAGGCCCAGTTTCACCAGGATCCTGCTCACGTGGGTCTTGATGGTCGACTCCGCCACCACCAGCCGCCCGGCTATCTCCGCGTTGGACAGCCCCTGGGCGATCAGGACCAGAACCTCCGTCTCCCGTTCGGTGAGGTCTCCGTAGGCCGCCTGGGCCGTCGCGGACAGCCTCGGGGTGTCGGAGAGCTTCGAGAACTCCGTGATCAGCCGCCTGGTGACGGACGGGGCCAGCAGGGCTTCCCCCGACGCCACCACCCGCACCCCGTCGGCCAGCTGGCGGGCCGAGGCGTCCTTCAGCAGGAAGCCCGAGGCCCCCGCGCGCAGCGCCTGGTAGACGTACTCGTCCAGGTCGAAGGTGGTCAGCACCAGGACCTTCGCCGAGCCGTCCGCCGCCACGATCTCCCGTGTCGCCTCGATGCCGTTCAGCTCCGGCATGCGGATGTCCATCAGGACCACGTCGGGGGCCAGCTCCCGCACCCGTTCCACCGCCTCGCGGCCGTTGACCGCCTCGCCCACCACCTCGATGTCCGGCATCGCGTTCAGCAGCACCGAGAAGCCCTCGCGCACCATCATCTGGTCGTCGGCGACCAGCACTCGGATCGTCATGTTCCACTCTCGTTCTGGGCGGGCACCGGCAGGAACACCGTCACCTCGTAGCCGCCGGCCGGCGTCGGCTCAGCCGTCATCTCACCGTTCAGCATCGTGACCCGCTCCCGCATCCCCGTGACGCCGTGGCCGGCTCCCGGCGAGGGCTTGATCAGCGTCGGGTTCGGCGGGGCCCCGTTCACTATGCGCAGCCCCAGGCCGCCCAGCACATAGCCGATCTCCACGCGGGCGCTCGCGCCGGGCGCATGGCGCAGGGTGTTGCTCAGCGCCTCCTGGACGATCCGGTACGCCGACAGCTCCACGCCCTGAGGCAGCTCGCGCACCGCTCCGGTGACCGTCTTCTCCACCCGCAGACCCGTCTCCCGCACGTTGGCGAGGAGTCCGTCCAGTTCGGCGAGCGTGGGCTGCGGGGCGTCGGGGACCTCGTAGTCCTCGGCGCGCACCACGCCCAGGACCCGGCGCAGCTCCGTCAGGGCCGCCACCGCGTTCTCCCGGATCGTGACGAACGCCTTCTCCAGCTCCGGCGGCGGGTTGTCCACCCGGTAGGGAGCGGCCTCCGCCTGGATCGCGACCACCGACATGTGGTGCGCGACGACGTCGTGCAGCTCGCGCGCGATCGTGGTCCGCTCCTCCAGCAGGGTGCGCCGCGAACGCTCGTGCGCGGTCACCGTCTGCTGGGCGGTGACCTCCTCACGGGCCTGCCGGCGGATGTGCCACACCGTGACGGCGAGGAGCAGGATCGCGGAGAACACCAGCATGGGAGCGATGTTCGTGTAGTAGTGGTCCCAGCTGAAGACGGTCTCGGCGACGAAGCCGTAGGCCGCCGTCAGCAGCCACATCCACGCCGCCGTGCGCGGACGGGTGCGTATCGCCACCACGGTCAGGACGATCAGGTGGGCGGTGAAGCTGCTCGGCAGCCAGGGCCACGAGCTGTACGACGTGCCGATCACCGCGGTGATCGTGGTCGCGGCGAGCGACAGCCAGAACGCCCCCACGGGTCGCACCAGAGTGACCAGCACCGGGATCAGCGCGAGCAGGCCGGTCGCCAGTCCCACGACGTTGCCCTGGCCGCCCCAGCCGATCAGCATGGCCAGAGCGCCGGCCGCCCCGACCGTCGCGTGCCGGGACCAGGCCGCGTACTCCCGCTTGCGGCCCTTCAGCCTGCGCAGGAACCGGCCCACCGGCTCCTTGCGGGGCAGCGGGCGGTAGGCGAAGGCGTCGTCGAACAGGTCCTGCCGCAGGCCGCGCAGGGCTTCCGCGGCCGCCCGGAACTCGGGGCTGCGCGGCCGGATGGGCTCGTAAGAGTCACCCGGGCCGTCCGGGCCGTCCGGGTGCAGGGAGTGCGTCTGCGTAGTCTCGGTCACGTTCAAAACGGTATGCGCTGCCGGGCGGCGCGGTCGTCACCAGTGAGAGGGGTTCTGACGGATCCCTCTCAAGTACTACGGGTCCCGCCAGGGGCCGCCGGCCTCGCCGCCGCTCAGTACCCGGACGGTCTGACCAGGCCCGACTCGTAGGCGAACACCGCGGCCTGGGTGCGGTCGCGCAGGCCCAGTTTCACCAGGATGCGGCCCACGTGCGTCTTCACGGTCTGCTCGGCGACGACGAGGTGGTGCGCGATCTCCGCGTTGGACAGGCCCTGCGCGATGAGGGCGAGCACCTCCGTCTCGCGCTCGGTGAGAGCGCCGATCCGCTCCTTGAGCGGCGCCTTGGGCTTGCCGTCGAGGCGGGAGAACTCGGCGATCAGCTTGCGGGTGATGCCCGGCGCCAGCAGCGCGTCCCCGGCGGCCACCACCCGGACCGCCTCGGCCAGCTGGTCCGCGGAGGCGTCCTTGAGCAGGAAGCCGGACGCGCCGGCCCGCAGCGCCTCGTACACGTACTCGTCGAGGTCGAAGGTGGTCAGCACGAGCACCTTGATGTGGGGGTGGTCGAGGGTGATGCGCTGCGTGGCGTCGATGCCCCCGAGGTCGGGCATCCGGATGTCCATCAGGACCACGTCGGGGGTCAGCTCGGCGACCTTCGCCACGGCGTCGAAGCCGTCCACCGCCTCCCCGATCACCTCGATGCCCGGGTGCGCGTTCAACAGCACGGTGAAGCCCTGCCGGACCATCTTCTGGTCGTCGGCGATCAGTACGCGGATGGTGCCGCCGGTCGTCATCGTTCTCCTTCTCACGTCGAGGGCCGCGGCCGGTGCTCCCCGCCGCCCGGGTCGTCATGGGCTGGGTATGGGCCGCCGGGCAGGGCGGGCGGGCCGTGCGGGTCGCCGGTCGTCAGGGGCAGGGCGGGCAGACCGTGCGGGTCGTCCTCCGGGAAGATCAGTTCGAGCCCTTCCGGGGTGGTGCCGGGGTCGTCGGCGTCGTCGGGGTCGGAGTCGGGGTCGGGGGTCACTCCGTCCCTCGGCAGGAACGCCGACACCGTGAAACCGCCGTGCAGGGTGGGGTGCGCGGTGACATGGCCGCCCAGCATGGCCGCCCGCTCGCGCATGCCGAGCAGACCGTGCCCCGCTCCGGGGGACGGCCGTACGGGGTGACTCGGGCGGGAGTTGGCGATCTCCAGGTACAGACCCCGGTCGTGATGGCCGAGCGTCACCCGCACCCGCGACCCGGGCGCGTGCCGCAGCGCGTTGCTCAACGCCTCCTGGACGATCCGGTACGCCGACAACTGCACGCCCGGCGGGTACGCCGGCGCCTCGCCCCTGACGACGGCGGACACGTCGAGGCCGGCCGCGCGGGTGTTCTCCAGCAGGGCGTCCAGCCGGTCGAGCGTGGGCTGGGGGGTGTCCGGGGCGGCTCCCGAGCCGGGCGCGCCCAGACCGTAGGGATCCTCCGGGTTCTCCGAGCGCAGCACCCCGAGCACGCGGCGCAGTTCGCCCAGGGCCTCCAGGGCGTTCTGTCGGATGCCGGCGAGGTTCTCCTTCAGCTCCTCGGACGGATTCTCCACCAGGTGGGGCGCCACCTGGGCCTGGATGGAGATCACCGACATGTGGTGGGCGACCACGTCGTGCAGCTCGCGCGCGATCCGGTTGCGTTCCTCCAGGACGGTGCGGCGGGCTCTCTCCTCGGCGGTGATCGTCTCCTGCTCGACGAGCTGCGTCCGGGCCTCGCCGAGTCCGCGCAAGGCGGTGCCGAGGAGGACGACCGCCCCGAACACCGCGACCGCCGTGAAGCCGGAGGGGGTGTACATCGCTCCGCCGATGACGTCCTCCACCAGCCACGTCATCAGCGCGGTGGCCCCCAGCAGCGAGAACGACGCCCGGGGACGGACCCGCAGCGCCAGCAACAGCAGCACGAGGGCCTGCGCCAGGATCTCCGCGCCGGCCCACGGCCAGGGCGGCCCCGGCAGCGGGTGACCCACCAGGACCGGCCGGGCGGTCAGTGCCGCGACGACGACCCCGGCCAGGGACAGCGCCCACGCCGGCACCGGCCGCCACAGGGCCAGGACCACGGCCGCGCCCTGCGTGAAGCCGACCAGCACCGCCAGTTCCGTGCCGAGGGCGTAGCGGCCCAGCTGCTCCTTGGTGGCCAGCGCGATGCCGAGGCCCGTCCAGCACACCACCACGTAGACCGGCAGCCGCAGCCAGCGCAGCCTACGCAGCCGGTGCAGCCGGTGCAGCCGGGAACCCGCCAGGACAGGGGCGGCGCGCTCGGGCGACCTGCTGCTCTCCTCGGCGTTCACGGGCTCAACCCTAGGCATTGCGCGCCTCGTTCACTCCCGCCGGATCGGGACGCCCGCGGTGCACACGGACCACCCGCGACCCACGGCGCGCCCCCTGGCGGGGCCCCCGGCGCGCCCCCCGACGCGGCCCCAGCTCGAAGGAGTGGAAGGCCGCCCGGCACACCCCCAGCGCGGCGAAGAACACCGGCAGCCACACCAGCCGCCAGGCCACCCATCCCAGTCCGTCGGGAAGGGTGTGCAGGCCGGGCAGGCGGCCCGCGAAGAGAGCGGTCGCGGTGGTCGCCATCATGGCCGTCTGGTGCCACAGGAAGACCGTCATCGCGGAGAGGTTGAGGACGGCCACGGCCGCCCAGAGCACCGGACGCGCCATCGCCCGGCGCAGACGCCCGCGCAGCAGCAGGGCCAGCCCGCACTGGGCGAGGCCGAAGGCGACGGCCGCCAGCGTCGGCGGGTCGAGGTTGGACACCGCCGCGCCCGGCACGCCCACCATCGACGCCGGGTAGCCGGCCCACCCGACGAGCACCGCCGCCACCGCCGCCCCGCCGAGGAACAGCGCCCATCCCGCGCGGGCGCGCTCCAGCTCGCCCCGGGTCCAGGCGGCGCCCAGGGTGTAAGGCACCAGCCAGCCGGCCGCCAGGTTCACCCAGCTCAGCCAGGACGGGCCGCCCAGCCCGAAGCGCACGAGGTCCACATGGAGGACGACGGTCAGCGGCCACAGCGGGCTGAGCCGGACCAGCCACGGGGTCGCGGCCGTCAGCACGGCGAACACCAGCAGAAACCAGAGGGGGGACAACGCCAGTTTGACCACCGTGTGCACGGTGACGAAGGACGCGCCGCCCAGCAGCAGTCCGGCCGCCGTCACCGCCCACACCGCCAGCAGCGCCGACACCGGGACGAACAGGCGGTACAGCCTGGCGGCCAGCCACGCGCCGTAGGGCACGCCCCGCGCCCGCGCCGAGGCGAGGCTCCTGGTCGCCGAGTGGCCGCCCACCATGAAGAACACCGCCAGCGTCTGGAACATCCACGACACCGGCGCCAGCCAGGGCATGGATCCCAGCGGGCTCGCGGCACGCAGGGCGCCGCCGTCGGCCACGAGCGCCGTCACCAGCCAGTGGCCGAGCACCACACCGGCGATCGCCAGGGCGCGCAGCGCGTCCACGGCCCGGTCCCGCCTGGGCGGCGTGGCCGCGTCGACCCGGGCCGCCGCGAGCCGCAGCCGGCGCACCACGGCCGGCCCGCCCTGCTTGCCCCGCGGACCCCGCAGGTCCCGCCCCTCCTGGCTGCGGAGGTCCTGTCGGCACCCGCGTGTCTCACGCATCCGTGACCTCCGAGGTCTCGCCGAGGACGATCCGCGCGATGTTGGCCAGCGCGACCGAGCCGGGCCGGAAGTAGTCGCTGTGGCCGCCGGAGCCCGCCGCGAAGACGCGCGCGCCGAACGCGGGGGTCATCGGGTCGGTGCCGAAGCCGACCGTCGTGCCGAACAGGTCGGCGCTGACGTGCGGGACGTCCGCCACCCAGTCGTCGGCGCCGCGGGCCGCCCAGACCCGCGCGCGGGTGCGCAGTTCCGCCGCCGAGCCCACTCCGGTGCCCGGGCTGCCCAGCAGGACGATGTCGCTCGCGTCCGCACCGGCGGCGGCCCGGGCGCACACGACCGTGCCGTAGGAGTGGCACAGCAGGCTGACACGCACGCCCGCCGCCGTCACCGTGCGCAGCTCGCGCAGGAAGTCCCGCAGGCCGGGAGCCGCTTCCTCGGCGCGGGCCGGGGTGACGGCCGTCGCGCTGATCGTGCCGGGCGTGGAGTAGCCGAGCCAGGCCACCACCGCCGTACGCGCGCCGTCGCCGGGCCGCCGGTCGAGCCGCTGCCGCAGCGCGGCCGCTCCCGCGTGGAAGCGTTCGTAGGTGTCCAGCGAGGTGTCGGAACCCGGGACGAGGACGGCGACGCGTTCGGCGTGCGCCAGGTCGCCGAGCACCTCGGTCACCCGGCCGGAACCGCGGCCGTCGAAGGAGAGCAGGCGGCGGGAGGGGGAGGCGAGGGAGCGGTCGGCGGACGCCCGGTGGCGGTCCCCGTGCGCGGCGGCCATCCGCGATGCCAGAGCCGCGTCGGCCCGGTTCGCGGCGTACGCCCGCTCCAGCGTCGCCGCCGTCACCGGGGGGAGGACGGCGGGCGCGGGGGCCGGGATGCGCGGCCGGGCCGCGGCCGCCGTGAGGGGGACGACCACGGCGGCGATGACGACGAGGGCGAGCAGGGCCCGCAGCCGACGTGGTCCCCGCGGTCCGTGCGACGCGTGCGGGTCCTGCGCCCGTTGCGACGCCCGCGGCCCGGCCTCCCGCCCTTCCGTCCGGTCGTCCGCCCGGTCGTCCGCCCGGTCGTGGCCGCTGCGTCCGCCCCCACGCCCGTCACGGTTCCGCCGGTCCGCCCGTTCGTGCCCGCCGGGCCGCCGCCCGCGCATGCGAAGCTGCGCCATTCCGCCCCTCCCCCGCCAGTCCGCCCGGCCATCGGGCCTGTCTGGCATGGAAGTTACGGATCAAAGCCTGTCGTCCGCGTCCCGCCCGGGAACTGTCCTGCGAAGTAGCTCTCAGGTACTACGGGTACGACATCTACGGGTTGAGGAGCACATCCGGAGCGGGACGCGCCCCGTCCGGAATCAGCCCGGAGTGGGCGCGGAAACCGCCCGGCATCCGTCCTGAGTCGACCCGGTCTCGGCCTGGTCCGGCCCGGAATTGCCCCCGGGGCGGCCCGGTTTCGGCCTGCTCCGGCCCGGTCTCGGCCTGGTCCAGCCCGCTATCCGTCCTGCGTCGGCTCGGATTCGGCCCGCGGCCGGCACCGCATCCGTGCGTGGACCGGCCGTCTCACCAGGCCAGTTGGGCGATCTCCTCCGCCACCACCGCGCACGCGTCCGCCGACGGGTCGATCAGCGGGAAGTGGCCGACGTCGGCCAGCAGGGTCACGCCCACGACCTCGCCCGCCTTGGCCGCCGCGTCCGCGTACGCCTCCGCGACCGCCTCCGGGACGACGAGGTCGTCGCGGCCCTGGACCAGGGTGGTGGCGATGCCGGTCGGCAGCAGCAGCGCGGGGTCGGCGTACGGCCGGCGCTCCCCGAACCGCTCGTCCCCGCCGAGGAGTTGGCGGGCCGCGCCGCCGCAGACGTCCAGTTTCCCCGCGATCTCGAAGTCGGCGATCGGGGCGAGCGCCACCACGCCCCGCAGCGGGACGGGGCGGGCGGTGCGCCAGGGGGCGTCGGCGGGCAGGACGTGCCGGGCCGCCGCCCACAGGGCGAGGTGGCCGCCCGCCGAGTGGCCGGTGAGGACCGTGCGGCGGGCGTCCGCCTGCGGCACGGCCTCGCGGACGAGGTCCGGCAGGGCGTCGAGGGCGGCGGCGACGTCGTCGAAGGTGTCGGGCCAGCGGCCCGCGACCGGGGATGTCCCCTCCGGGGCCGGTGCGGGGGCCGGAGCCGTGTCGGCGGCGCCGCGCCGGTACTCCACGCTGGCCACCGCGAACCCGCGCCGGGCCAGGAAGTCGGCGAACGGCGTGACGTGCCGCCGGTCGTAGGGCGCCCGCCAGGCCCCGCCGTGCAGCACGACGACGAGCGGGACGGAACCGCCCGGACCCGCCTGGATCCGGGGGACGTAGAAGTCGATCACCTGGTCGGGGTGGTCGCCGTACGTCAGGGTGACGTCGGGGTCGACGGGCGGGTGCGCGAACGCCGACTCCTCCTCGGCGACGGCCCGGGCTGCGACAACGTCGTCCGGCATGCTCCAACCTCTCAGCGGCGATGGGGGTACCTCCCAGGCTTGCGGCTCTGGGGGAGGATTCGGCCAACCTTTGGCGGACCAGGGGGGATTCGGCCGATGGCCGGGACGGTATCAGGCCCGTGACGTGCGCGGACACGGGGATGTCACGCACGGTGAGAGGTAAACGGTTCTGCTGTCGCGGCGCCCCGGCCGGGCAGCCCGCCACGGGGTCGCGCTCTCCTGGACGTACCACCGAGTACGCCCAGGAGAGACGGTTCGTTCAATCAACTCGCCTGCCGGATCAGCGCAGTTCCTCTGAGCACAGTTCCCGTCAGCGCAGTTCCTCCGCCAGCACCCGCGCCGCCCGCTCCACGTCGGCGAACCCGACGTACAGGGGGGTGAAGCCGAACCGGAGCACGTCCGGCTGCCGGAAGTCGCCGACGACACCGCGCCCGATCAGCCGCTTCATGACGTCACCGGCGTCGGGCGAGCAGCGCAGCGCCACCTGGCTGCCCCGCTCCTCGTGACGCACCGGGGTCAGCGACTCGACGCGCCCCTCGGGGACGTACTCCCGCACGCACTCCAGGAAGAAGTCCGTCAGGGCCAGCGACTTGGTGCGCACCGCGTCGATCGACACCCCGTCCCAGACCTCCAGCGCCGCCTCCAGGGCGAGCATCGACAGGATGTCCGGGGTGCCGACGCGGCCGCGCGCGGCGCCTGCCGCCGGCTCGTAGGCCTCCCGCATGCCGAAGGGCTCGGCGTGCGAGTTCCAGCCGGGCAGCGGTGAGTCGAAACGGTCCTGAATTTCATCGCGCACGTACAGGTAGGCCGGTGAACCGGGGCCGCCGTTCAGGTACTTGTAGGTGCAGCCGACCGCCAGGTCCACGCCGTGCTCGTCGAGGCCCACCGGCAGCGCGCCCGCGCTGTGGCAGAGGTCCCAGACGGCGATCGCGCCGGCCGCGTGCACGGCTGCGGTCAGCGACGGCAGGTCGTGCAGCCGGCCGGTCCGGTAGTCGACGTGGTTGAGGAGCACGGCGGCCGTGCGCCCGGACAGCGCCGCCGGCACCTCGTCCGGTCGCACCGGGCGCAGCGTGCGGCCGGTCAGCCGGGCCGCCGACGCGGCGATGTAGCCGTCCGTGGGGAACGTCGTCGCGTCGACGAGGATCTCGTCGCGGGCGTCGTCCACCAGGCGGACCGCGCCCACCAGCGCCTTGAAGACGTTGACGCTCGTCGAGTCGCCGACCACGATCTGTCCGGCGGCCGCGCCCACCAGCGGGGCGATCCGGTCGCCGATCCGCTCGGGCGCCGTCCACCAGCCGCTCTCGTCCCAGGAACGTATCTTCAGCGCACCCCACTGGCGGCGCACGACGTCCTCGACCCGGCCGGGGACGGAACGCGCGAGCGCGCCCAGCGAGTTGCCGTCGAGGTAGACGCCGTCGTCGAGGACGAACAGGGCGCGGCGGCCGGCGAGCGGATCGTCGGCGTCATGCTGCTGCGCGACAAGGGCCAGGTCAGACATGGGACCTCGCCGTCCACAGCTCCGGGAAGACGTTCTTCTGGGCGCGCTTCTCCAGCCAGGCGACGCCGGCCGAACCGCCCGTGCCCGCCTTCGCGCCCATCGCGCGCCGGGTGGCGACGAGGTGGTCGTTGCGCCAGCGCCAGACCAGTTCGGCGACGTCCGTCAGCGCCTCGCCGAGACGCGCGACCTCGTCGGACTCGTCGCCCGCGTACACGGCCGTCCACACGGCCTCGACCTCGGCCGAGGGCTCGTAGCGCCGGGCGAGGTCCCGGTCCAGGACGGCGGCGGGGACGGCGTGGCCGCGGCGGGCCAGCAGCCGCAGCACCTCGTCGTACAGGCTCGGCTCGTGCAGCGCCTTCTCCAGCTCGGCGTGCACGCGGGGCGCGCCGCGGTGCGGGACGAGCATCGACGCCGACTTGTCGCCGAGCAGGAACTCCATGCGCCGGTACATCGCCGACTGGAAGCCGGAGCCCTCGCCGAGCGCGGAGCGGTACGAGTTGAACTGGGCGGGCGTGAGCTGCCCGAGCGGCTTCCAGGACGCGTTCAGCGCGTCCAGTTCGCGGACGGACCTCTTCAGCGCGTCGATCGCCACCGGCACCCGGTCCTCGCGCAGCGCCCGCGCGGCGGTCTCCCACTCGTGGACGATGACCGTGAACCACAGCTCCATCACCTGGGTCGTGACCAGGAAGACCATCTCTCCGGGATCGTCGGAGAGGGTGTGCTGGAGGTGGGTGAGCACGTCCGCCTTGACGTAGTCCTCGTACGGCGTCGTGCCGGCGAAGTCGAGATGCGGGGTCTCGGGCTCCGAAGCCTCGTCGGGCTGAGCCTGCTGGGACATCGCTGTCTCCTGTTGTTGCTCCGGGTAGCGGTCCGCACCTGCCGTTTTCGACAGGACGCCCCGGTCCCCACCCGCATCCTGCGCAATACCGGCCCGAAAACGCAAGGCCCGTCCGGTCACACGGGGACCGGACGGACCACACGTCCCGCCCGCGGGCTAGCCCAGGGTCTGGGCCGCCGTCGGGGAGGAGTCCTTCAGGAACTGCGAGCAGCGCTCGTACTCCTCCTGCTCGCCGATCGCCTGCGCGGCGCGGGCGAGGGCGTGCAGGGCGCGCAGGAAGCCGCGGTTGGGCTCGTGGTCCCACGGCACCGGGCCGTGCCCCTTCCAGCCGCTCCGGCGCAGGCTGTCCAGACCGCGGTGGTAGCCCGTACGGGCGTACGCGTACGACTCCACCACGCTGCCCCGCTCGAACGCGTCGTCGGCGAGCCGGGCCCAGGCCAGCGACGACGTCGGGTACTTCGCGGCGACGTCGGCGGGCGCGGTGCCGCTCGCGAGGAGCTCGCGCGGCTCGGGGTCGTCGGGGAGGTGGGTCGGGGGCGGGCCCCCGAGGAGGTTTTCGTGAAGGGACATGCGTCCAGTCTGCGCCATCCGCCGCCCGCCGTCGCCGCCCGCCCACGATTCCCGCCACCGCCCGCCCGCGCCGCCCCGCCCGCGCCGCCCCGCCCGCACACCGCACCGGGCACGCCGCACCGGGTACGACGGACCGGCGACCGGCACCGCAGACCAGCGACCGGTACGGCGATCCGGCGCTCCGGGCGGGGGCGCGTGGCCCGGCCGGGCCACGGCTACGGCTACGGCAGGCGTCTGCCCGTCGGCCGGCCCTCCAGGGGCGGGGCGAGGACGCTCCCGTGGGTTCTGCACTCCGGGCGACGGCAGTCCGGGGGCGGCCGGCGCACCGTGGTGAAGGCGACCAGCGCCCCCAGCGCCAGGACCCCCGCGCACAGCACCATGGCCTTGCGGAACGCGTCGTCGAAGGCCGTGGCCGAGCGGTAGGCCTCGGGGCCCATGCCGGTGAGCAGGGGCAGCGCGGCCACGGCGATCAGCCCCGCCGCCCGCGCCGCCGCGTTGTTGACGCCGCTGGCGATGCCCGCCCGGGTCACGTCCACCGAGGCCAGCACGGTCGCGGTGAGCGGCGCGACCAGCGTGACCATGCCGACGCCGAGCACCAGGACGCCGGGCAGGACGTCCCCGGCGTAGGACGCGTCCTGCCCCACCCGCAGCATCAGCAGCATCCCGGCGGCGCACAGCAGCGGGCCGGCGGTCAGCGGGATCCGCGGCCCGATCCGCTCGGCCAGTGCGCCGGAGCGCGCCGACAGCAGCAGCATCAGCACGGTGGTCGGCAGGAGCGCGGTGCCCGCGCCGAGGGCGGACCAGCCGGCCACGACCTGGAGCTGGACCGCGCACAGGAAGAAGAAGCCGCCGAAGGCCGCGTACACGCACAGGGTGACCAGGTTGACGGCCGTGAACTGGCGGGACGCGAAGATGTCGAGCGGCAGCATCGGGTCCGGGCTGCGACGCTCCACCGCGACGAAGGCCACGCCGGCCGCCACGCCCGCGGCCGCCGTGCCCGCCACCACCACGGGGGAGCCGCTCCCGGCCTCGATCAGGGCGTACGTGACGAGGGCGAGCGCCAGCGCGCCGAGGAAGGCGCCCAGCGCGTCGAAGCCCCCACCGGCGCGGCCCTTCCGCCCCGCGCCCCTTACGCCCCGTGCCCCGCTGGCACCCCCCGCACCTCCCGCACCTCCCGCATCTCCCGCTTCTCGCGCATCTCCCGCATCTCGTACCCCTCCGGTCTGCGTCCGGGACGACTCGGGCACGTGGCGAAGGGCCACCGGCACGCACACCAGCGCCAGCGGCACGTTCAGCCAGAACACCCACCGCCAGCCGGGTCCGTCCACCAGCCAGCCGCCCAGGAACGGCCCCACGGCCGCCCCGATGCCGCCGAAGCCCGACCACAGTCCCACCGCGCGGCCCCGGTCCTCGGCGTGGAAGGAGGCCTGGATGAGGGCCAGCGAGCCCGGGGTGAGGAGCGCGCCGCCCACTCCCTGGAGGGCGCGGGCGGCGACCAGCACGGCGGCGTTCGGGGCGATCCCGCACAGCAGGGAGGCGGCGGCGAACCACACCACCCCGACCACGAACACCTTCCGCCGCCCGTAGTGGTCGCCGAGGGAGCCGCCGAGCAGGATGAACCCGGCGAGCGTCAACAGGTACGCGTTGACCGTCCACTGAAGGACGGCGAGGTCGGCGTCCAGGTCGCGGCCGATGCGCGGCAGCGCCACGTTGACGACGGTCGAGTCGAGCAGCGCCATGCTGGAGCCGAGCACGGTGGTGAACAGGATCCACCTGCCGCGGGACGAGGCCAGCCGGACGTCGGGCATAGCCCCAGGTATACAGCGAGCCCGGCGCCGTAGACAGACGCCGGGCTCGCTCACCCCGTAATACCCGCAATACCCGTAATACCCGTGGGGGGACTTCCCCGCGGGGACTACTTGATCTTCTGGCCGGCCGAACGCAGGTGCTGCGTGGCCTCGACGACGCGCGCGGCCATGCCCGCCTCGGCGAGCTTGCCCCAGGTCCGCGGGTCGTAGGTCTTCTTGGAGCCGACCTCGCCGTCGACCTTCAGGACGCCGTCGTAGTTGCGGAACATGTGGTCGGCGACGGGCCGCGTGAAGGCGTACTGCGTGTCCGTGTCGAGGTTCATCTTGACGACGCCGTTGTCCAGCGCGGTCGCGATCTCCTCAGCGGTGGAGCCGGAGCCGCCGTGGAAGACGAAGTCGAACGGCTGCGAACCGGCCGGCTTGCCGTACTTCGCGGCGACGCCCTCGTTCAGCTCCTTGAGCAGGTCGGGGCGGAGCACCACGTTGCCCGGCTTGTACACGCCGTGGACGTTGCCGAAGGACGCGGCCAGCAGGTAGCGGCCCTTCTCGCCGAGACCGAGCGCCTCGACGGTGCGCACCGCGTCGTCGACCGTCGTGTACAGGGAGTCGTTGATCTCGTGGGAGACGCCGTCCTCCTCGCCGCCGGTCGGGGTGATCTCCACCTCGAGGATGATCTTCGCGGCGGCAGCGCGGGCGAGCAGCTCCTGCGCGATCTCCAGGTTGTCGGCGAGGGTCTCGGCGGAGCCGTCCCACATGTGCGACTGGAACAGCGGGTTGCGGCCCGCCTTCACGCGCTCCTCGGAGACCGAGAGCAGCGGACGCACGTACCCGTCCAGCTTGTCCTTGGGGCAGTGGTCCGTGTGCAGGGCCACGGTGACCGGGTACTTCTCGGCGACGATGTGCGCGAACTCGGCGAGGGCGACCGAACCCGTCACCATGTCCTTGCTGTACTGGCCGCCCAGGAACTCGGCGCCACCCGTGGAGATCTGGATGATGCCGTCGCTCTCCGCCTCGGCGAAGCCGCGCAGCGCCGCGTGCAGGGTCTGCGTCGAGGTGACGTTGATGGCCGGGTAGGCGAACTTGCCTGCCTTCGCCCGGTCGAGCATCTCGTTGTAGACCTCGGGGGTTGCGATGGGCATCTGTCCGCTCCTTGATTGTGCGGGTTGACGATATGCGTGCTACGGCCCTGACCTAGACCTTGGATTCGACGTCGTCGTCGGGGCCATCTTTCCAGAGATGCGCGAATGGTCCATGCCTGGTCCGCGTACTGGTCGGTCGCCCGGCCAACGCACCGGTCCGCCCGCCGGCGGGAGGCGGCTCGACGGGACGGCGGGCGGGGCCGGTCAGTCCAGGCCCAGCTCGTCCTTCGAGAAGGCGAACAGGTAGGGCACGCCGGCGCCTTCGCGGATCTTCCGGTCGGCGCCGGTGGCCCGGTCCACGATGGTCGCCACGGCGACCACTTCGGCGCCCGCCTCGCGCACCGCCTCCACGGCGGTGAGCGGCGAGCCGCCGGTCGTCGAGGTGTCCTCCACGACGAGGACGCGGCGGCCCTTGATGTCCGGGCCCTCCACGCGTCGCTGAAGGCCGTGCGCCTTCGCCGCCTTGCGCACGACGAACGCGTCCAGCCTGCGCCCGCGCGCGGCGGCCGCGTGCAGCATGGCGCCGGCGACGGGGTCGGCGCCCATGGTGAGGCCGCCGACGGCGTCGAACTCCAGCTCGGCGGTCAGGTCGAGCAGCACCTGACCGACCAGCGGGGCGGCCTCCCCGTCGAGGGTGACGCGGCGGAGGTCGACGTAGTAGTCCGCCTCCAGGCCCGACGACAGGGTCACCTTGCCGTGCACCACGGCCTTGTCCTTGATCTGCTGCAGCAGCGCGCCGCGAGTGTCCGTCATGCCCTCAGCTTAGAGGCGGCCCTCACAGCCGGGTCCACGACCAGGTGGTCGACGCCTCCAGCGGCTCCAGGGGGGTGACCAGGCGCGGAAGTGTGTTCAGTCCGTCCGGCGGCCCGGTCTGCGGCTCCACGCACACGGCCGCCTCCTGCTCGTCGTAGACGACGACCCACTCCTCGCGGCTGGTCACCTTCAGCTCCAGCTGCCCCGGCCAGGTGAGGGTGACGTCGACGCCGCCGGGCATGCCGAAGCAGTCGTCCCAGGGGCCGGGCTTCGGGGCGACGCGGTTGCCGGTCGGCAGGTGGTCGTCGCCGCGCTCCTCCTGCCAGGCCGGCTCGAAGGAGACCCGCACCTCCTGCCCGCCCCGCCCGTCGCCGGCGCCGAGGGTCCGGTTGAACCAGGGGTGCCAGCCGATCTGCGCGGGGAACGACGAGTCGTGGGCCTCGACCGACATGGCGATCCGCAGCTCGTCCCCGGCCAGCGTGATCACCTGGGTGACCAGCCCCGGGTAGGGCCAGGGCTCCACGAGGGCGTACGTCAGGACCACCTCGTCCGCCGTGCGCCGCGCGACCTTCCAGGCGCCGTCGCGGGCGGTGCCGTGGATGGCGTTCGGGGGAGCGTTGAGCGGCATCTGCCGTACGGTCGCGCCGTCGCGGAAGCGGCCGTCGCGGATCCGGCCGCACCAGGGGACCATCGGGAAACAGCCGAACCGCTCGCCCTGGCGCAGCAGTTCGAGGCCGCCGACCCGCAGCCCACCCACCCGGCCGCCGTTGCCCGGCTGCACGGTCACCTCCGCGTCACCCGCGGTCAGCGTGATGTCTTCGTCACTCACGGGACGACCCTACTGGGGCGGGACAGGGGTGTTGGGGAGCAGGGGTCCGGGCGGCGACAGCGAGGGCTGCGGGGAACGCCCGCGGGGTCCCCCGGCGCGGGGCCCGCGCGGGCTCGTGTCCGGTCGCGGCCGCGCCGTCAGCCCCGCCGGCGCAGCGCTCTGCCGACCACGATCGCCGACGCGACCACCAGGGCGGCCGCGGGCGCGGCCCAGCGCAGCGTACTGCCGGGGAGGACGGTCTGCGGGGCCGGGACCGGCGCGTAGCGCCCGCGCGGCGGAGCGTGGTCCACCTCCTCCGCGCTGCGGCCGATCATCGTCCGGCGCGCGTGAGCGGCCTCGGCGGGCGGCTCTCCGGGACCGGCGAGGCCGTCCAGCCCCGACGGGGGCGCCTCCACGTCGAAGACGTCCTCAGGAACGTCCTCGTGCACATCCTCGCGGCCGTCCTCATGGACGTTCTCGTGGACGGCGGGCTCGTCGACGTCGTCCAGGTCCCCGGCGTCGGCCAGGCTCCCGGCCGCGTCCAGGCTTCGGGCGTCGTCCGCGTCGGCCGCGTCGGCCAGGTCGTTCACGGCGTCCGGGGCGTCCGGGGCGTCCGGCGTCTCCAGGGTCTCCGCGTCGGCGGCGTCCCGTCCGTCGTCGGCGCCCCCGCTTCCGGGGCCATCGCTCCCGGCGCTCTCGCTCCCGGGCCCGCCGGTGGCGGGGGACGGGGTGTCCTCGGCCGGCTGCGCGGTTCCCGCGCCCAGGTTGCCCGCGAAGCGGTTCAGCAGGCGGGCGACCGCGGAGTCGACCGCCTCCGACGGCAGTTCGGTGACCCGGCCGTCCGCCGTGGCCGTCCCCTCGAAGCGGAGCGTCGCGCCGCCGTCGGCGTCGTGCAGCCGCAGTGTGAGGGCGAGTTTCACGGAACCGCTGCCCCGGGCCTCGGCCGCGTCGCCCTCCACGGTGAAGCCGCCGCCGTCGCGCGGCGAGACGCGTACGGCGCCCCGGTAGGTGATGGTGTGGCCGCCGATCCGCAGCTTGAGCCGCCCCGCCACGGGGTCGGTGCCGGCGTCCTGCTGGAGGCCGGGGACCGCCCGGGCCACCTGCGCGGGGTCGGCGAGGGCCGCCGTCAGCCGCTCGGCCGGAGCCGGAACGAACACCTCATGCTCCATGAGTGCGGAGCCTACCCAGCATGGGCGGGAAAGCACCCGGCGAAACCGGGATTCCGCCGCGCCGCGCTCCCGGCCGGCGGTACGCGCAGCCGCGGCCCGCCGGGACCCCGCGGCGGTCGTCCACAGCGCTGAGGACGGCCGGCCGGCCGGGGCACGTCAGTAGCGCGGATGCACCAGCGTGGACGCCCGTGCTCCCGTCACCCGTGTGCTCTGCGCCGCCCGCGCGTCAGCCGTCAGCGCCGCCTGGGTCAGCGTGCGCAGGGCGCGCCCGTGCGGGTCGAGGCGCAGGCGCGGGCGGCCGTCGGCGGAGGCCAGGACGAATCCCCAGTCGCGGGGCGCGCGGGCGGTGTCGGCGGTGCGGTCGGGGCCCGCGGTGAAGCCGGTGGCGCGGCCGTCGACGCGGTAGGGGGCGGTGCGCAGGCCGGCCGCGCGCAGTGTCGCCTCGACCGTCCAAAACACGCGCGGTCGGGTGGCGACCGGGCCGGCGTGCACCACGAGCCGGCCGCCGGGGGCCAGGGCGCGCCGGGCGAGGCCGTAGAACTCCTCGGAGTACAGCTTGGTGCTGGCGGTGATGCCGGGGTCGGGCAGGTCCGCCACGACCACGTCGTACGTCGCCGCGGACGCCTCGCGCAGCCACTGGAAGGCATCCGCGGCGGTGACATGGACGCGCGGGTCGCCGTAGACGTGGCCGTTGAGGCCGGACAGCGCGGGGTCGGTGCGGGCCAGCCGGACCAGGCCGGGGTCGGGGTCGACGACGTCGACGCGGCGGACGCCGGGATGGGCGAGGGCCTCGCGGACGGCCAGGCCGTCGCCGCCGCCGAGGACCAGCACGCGCGCGTGGGGGCCGTTCATCGCCGGGTGGACCAGCGCCTCGTGGTAGCGCCGTTCCTCGCGGCCGCCGACGCGCAGCCGGCCGTCGAGGTAGAGGTCGAGGGGGCGGCCGCGGTCGCCGCCGGTGAGGACGATCTCCTGGACGCCGGTCCGCACCGCCACCCGCACGTCGTCGCCGTAGACCGCCTGCCGCGCGGCCCGTTCGAAGTCGTCGACGAGGACGGCGGCGGAGCCGAGGACGCCGAGGGCGGTGATGTTGGCGACGAGCAGGAGGCAGCGGGCCCGGCAGGTGAGGTCGCGGCGGAACAGGCCGAGAACCAGGGCGGCTCCTGCCACGACGTTGACGGCGCCGGTCAGCAGCGAACTCGTCAACTGGCCGAGGAACGGCAGCAGCAGGAAGGGAAAGGCGAGGCCGCCCACGAGCGCGCCCACGTAGTCCGCGGCGAACAGGTCGGCCACCGCGCCGCCCGCGTCCTGGCGGCGGACGCGCTGGATGAGCTCCATGAGCAGCGGCACCTCGGCGCCGATGAGCAGGCCGATGGCCAGGGAGAACGCGACGAGCAGGACGCGGGGGCCGTTGGCCCACAGGCCGCCCCACGCGCCCGTCCAGGCGAACACCGCGTACAGGGCCATGGCGCTGCACCCGCCGACCAGCGCGAGGGCCGCCTCCAGCGCGCCGAAGCCGGCCGCGGCGAACCGGCGCAGCCGCTTGGCGGCGAGGGAGCCGATGCCCATCGCGAAGACCATGACGGACAGCACGACGGAGGCCTGGGTGACGGAGTCGCCCATCAAGTAGGAGGCGAGCGCGACGAGTTCCAGTTCGTAGACGAGACCGCACGCGGCGCAGACGAAGACGCACGCCAGGACCAGGAAGCGTCCGGTGTCCGGCCGGACGGGGAGCCGCGCGGGGCCCCGCCAGGACGGCGGGGCGCCGGGTGGCGCTGGGGCGTGCGCTTCGATCACGACTGCGACGTTACGTTACGGTGAGGGCACCCTACGTCACCCACACGTGTGAACTCCGGGCTGTCTGCGGTTCTGTGTGTTTAGGTCGCTCGGGTCGCTCACGTCGCTCACGTCGCCGTCAGCGGGACGGGGTCGCCCGAGCGGGCCCGGATGCCCACTCTGGTGCGCGTCGCCACCAGCTGGCCGTCCTGCGGATAGGCGTGCCAGGTCCGCCAGTTCACCTGCCCTTCCTGCCGTTGGACGAGGAGCGCGGTGAAGGCGTGCGGGCTGCCCGGGAAGACGCCGGCCAGGCCGTGCGGGTGTTCGGAGACGAGGGCGAGGAGTTCCTGGGCGCGGCCCGCGAACTGGCCCGGCGAGAGCACCTCGACGCGGGCCGCGAACTCGTACTCCCAGTCGCCCACGCGTTTGGCGACGCCCAGGGGGAGGGGGGTGCTGCTGCCGGGGATGCAGGCCACCGTCTCCGAGCAACAGCCCTCCTCCTGTTCCAGCAGCACCTGGTGCGAGGCGCCGAGCAGTCTCAACTGCAGCTTGGCGGCTGACAGTTCGAGGTCGAGGGTGGCGAGGGCGGGCAACGGCTCGCGCCCCAGGGCCCAGGCGAGATCGGCCGCGCGCGTGTCGGTGTAGGAGGTGTTCAGGGTCGTGAGCATGGGTCGGCTCCGCGGAGAAGCAGAAGATGAGGAGTGGGTCCGGCGCACCCAGGACGACACCGGGAGACGGCCCCGGTCAGCCCGGTCTGGGAGTGTCGTTTGCTCGGGACGTCCGAAGAGGGTCCGAGGGGCTGCGTCGGTGCTTAGAGGGAATCATGAACTGCGGAGCCGCCACAGCGTTTTTACCCAACTTCGTGGGGTTTCCATCCCTCGGGGGGCTACACAGCTCAATTGTTCAACTATGGCGTGCGCCGAGCGATGCGGCGTGCGCCCACGCGCCCCACATGAAAGCCGGGGACGCGGGTACACGCACCGGCCGCTCCCGGCCGAAGCGACGGCGGGGGCCCGTGACGGGCCCCTTGGGGAGGGCCTTGGGGAGGGCGCTGGGAGGGCGTTGGGAGGGTTCGCCCCCGGTCCGGCGGGCGCATCCGCGTCCCCGTCCCCGTCCCCGCCCTCGGCGCGACCGCGGGGCCCGTGGTCGGCGGCGGGCCCCGCGGTCCGGATGCGGCTTCCCCGCGGGGAGCTCAGCTGCCCCGTGTCAGCTGCCTCCGCCGCATCCGCCGCCTCCTCCGCAGGAGGAACCGCCCCCGCAGGAGGACCCGCCTCCGCAGGAGTGGCCTCCGCCGCAGGAGTGGCCTCCGTGGCCCCCGTGATGGCCCCCTCCGGAGCCGCTGTCTCCACCGGCCCACCAGCTGCCGGCGGCTGCCCCGCCGCCGGACGAGCCGTGCCCGCGACCGCCGCGGCGCGGCTTCCCGCCGCCGCTGCGGTTGGCGGCGTTGATGAGCAGGGCCAGCACGAACACGCACGCGATCATCGCCAGGACGATGCCGAAGACCATGGCGTCATCCTCCTTCCGAGTCCCCCGAAGCAGCCCCCCGTGGGCGCCTCGCGCGGTGCCTGAGCGCCACGTGACCGGGGGATGCCCGTCCGCCTCACCGGCCAAAGCAGAGTTGAGCAACTTCAGAGGGTTCCGCCCGGAGAAACATCTCTGACCTGCGCAGAAGGGTGGTCCCGGGGGGCGGTGGCCGCCGTGGAAAACCGGTTGAGCGGCGTCGCCGCGCGCCGCTACCTTGCTGCCGGACGAAGTCGCCCAGGCAAGGACGTGGCCGTTGTACACCGTGTGAGACCTCCCGAGCGCTGATCGGTCGCGCGTCGCATCCGTGCGCCGTGCTGCTTTTTGCTGCGGACTTCTCACTGGAAAACCGGTGTACTTCTGTGCTCGAAAACTGGGTTGTCATGCCCACCTCCCTGCCGCTCGTCCTGCGCCGTTGTCACGCGTGCGCGTCCCCGCGCTTCCGGACGGACGGCAGGTTCCGCGTCAACGCCCACCACAAGCTCGTCGACGTCTGGCTCCTCGTGCTCTGCACGGGGTGCGGGGACACCGCGAAGCTCACGATCCTGGAACGCACGAACGTGCGCTCGGTACGGCCGGCGCTGCTGGACCGGCTGCACGGCAACGACCCCGCTCTGGCGGCCGAGTTGCTCAGGGACCCGCTCGTGCGGCGGCGTAACCGCATCGCCCTCGACTGGGACGACGCCTGGCGCCTCGACACCGGCGGGCCGGTGCGTCCGGACGACGAGGCGATCGACGTCTCGGTCCGCTTCGCGGCGCGGATACCCGTCCGGCCGGTGCGGCTGATCGCCGAGGGCTGCGGTCTGCCGCGGGCCGAGGTCGAGAGACTGATCGCGCAGGGCGCGCTCGTCTCGGCGGTCCGCCTGACCGGCAAGCTCTCCGGCGACTTCACCTTCACCCTGAAGCGCTGAGGCCGGCCGGGCGGCGAAGCCCGCCCGGCCGTCACAGGCCGCCGGAAGCGGGGCCCGTCAGGACGACCCCCGCCGGGACACCGGGGCCCGTCGTGCCACACGGCGGGACCCGCCCGGCCCGCCCGGCCTGTCGTGCCGGGCGGGCTCCGGCCCGTTACGACAGTCCTCGCGGCGGGCCCGGTGAGGTTGAGGAACCGCCGGGCTTCGGCGCAGGATGACGCTCATGACCTCCACCGCGCGCCCGTTCCTGAACCGCCGCCTCGCCCAGTTCGGGACGACGATCTTCGCCGAGATGTCGGCGCTGGCGATGTCGACCGGCGCGATCAACCTGGGCCAGGGATTCCCCGACACGGACGGCCCCGAGGAGATCCGCGAGGCGGCCGTGCGGGCGCTGCGGGACGGACGCGGCAACCAGTACCCGCCGGGTCCGGGCGTCCCCGAGCTGCGCACGGCGATCGCCGACCACCAGCGCCGCCGCTACGGCCTGTCCTTCGACCCGGACACGGAGGTCCTGGTCACCGCCGGGGCCACGGAGGCCATCGCCGCCTCGCTCCTCGCCCTGCTGGAGCCCGGCGACGAGGTGATCGCCCTGGAGCCGTACTACGACTCCTACGCGGCCTGCATCGCCATGGCCGGCGCCACACGCGTGCCGGTCACGCTGCGCCCGGATCCGGAGGAGGCGCGCTTCCGCCTCGACCTGGACGAGCTGCGCGGCGCGGTCACCGACCGCACCCGGCTGCTGCTGATCAACACCCCGCACAACCCGACCGGCACGGTCCTCACCCGCGCGGAGCTGACGACGATCGCCGAGCTGGCCGTGGAGCGGGACCTGCTCGTGGTGACCGACGAGGTGTACGAGCACCTGGTGTTCGACGACGCCGAGCACGTGCCGCTGGCCACCCTGCCGGGGATGCGCGAGCGCACGGTCACGATCGGCTCGGCCGGCAAGACCTTCTCCTTCACCGGATGGAAGGTCGGCTGGATCACCGGCGCCCCCGGTCTCGTCGCCGCCGTCCGCTCGGCGAAGCAGTACCTGACGTATGTCGCCTCCGGGCCCTTCCAGTACGCGGTCGCCGAGGCCCTGCGCCTGCCGGACGCGTACTTCGACGGCTTCCGCGAGGACATGCGGGCCAAGCGGGACCTACTGGCGGCGGGGCTGACGGACGCGGGCTTCGGGGTGTTCGTGCCGACCGGCACCTACTTCGTCACCACCGACATCCGCCCCCTCGGCGAGACCGACGGCTTCGCCTTCTGCCGCGCCCTGCCCGAGCGGGCCGGCGTCGTCGCCATCCCGAACGCGGTCTTCTACGACCACCGCGACGAGGGCGCCCCGTTCGTCCGCTTCGCCTTCTGCAAGCGCACGCAGGTCCTGGCGGATGCGACGGAACGGCTGCGCAAGGCATTCGCACGCTGACCACCGGCTGACTGCCGTCACGCGAGGCCGGCCTCTCCCCGTCTGCGGTGCAGGTGCCAGGTCCGCTCCGCCTTCTGGATCGGTGCTGGACATCATGACCGGATGCCAGGAGTGTTCAGGTGTCGTAGACGGTGGAGCGATGCCCGACGTGTACAACCCACACCACCAGCTCGCCGTTGTCGATTGTGTAGATCACGCGGTAGTCGCCCACCCGTAGGCGGCGCCGGTCGGGCTGGGAGACGAGGGCCGTGGTGTTGAACCCCATCGGGTCGCTCTCCAGCTCAGTCAGCTTGGCCAGAATGCGGAGGGCCATGTCTCGCGGGACCTTGCGAAGTTCGGCCTGAGCCTCGGCTCGGAAGACGGTGCGGTACTCACTCACTGCGCGCCAGCGTCTCCCTCATGATGTCCTCGATCGGGATGCCGGGTGTCGGGTTGGTCATGCGCTCGTCGATGATCCGGTTGATCTCGCGCTCTTCCCACTCCTGGTATTTGCGCAGGACCTCGATGGACACCACGGCGGCGACCTGCTTGCCGCGCCGGGTGATCACGGTAGGCACGTCATCCCGGTCGGCTCGCTCCACGACCTCGGCCAGGTGCGCCCGGACATCGCGGATGGACTCTATGGGCATTGGCTGCGTCATGCGCCCAAGAGTACCGAGTGTTCCATGTGTACACAACGGCTCACTGTCGCTCGCTCGTGTGGCCCTGTGGCCTGCACGCGAATGAGTGCGTGAACGAGGAGTGGCCTGGATCACGGCGGCGCCCGCGCTCGTCGCGGCCGTCCGCTCGGCGAAGCAGTACCTGACGTACGTCGCCTCCGGACCCTTCCAGTACGCGGTCGCCGAGGCCCTGCGTCTGCCGGACGCGTACTTCGACGGGTTCCGCGAGGACATGCGGGCCAAGCGGGAGCTGCCGGCGGCGGGACTGGCGGACGCCGGCTTCGGGGTGTTCGTGCCGACCGGCACCTACTTCATCACCGCCGACATCCGCCCCCTCGGCGAGACCGACGGCTTCGCCTTCTGCCGCGCCCTGCCCGAACGCGCGGGCGTCGTCGCCCTCCCCAACGCGGTCTTCTACGACCGCCGCGACGCGGGCGCGCCCTTCGTGCGGTTCGCGTTCTGCAAACGCGTCGAGGTACTGGCGGACGCGGCGGAACGGCTCCGCAAGGCGTTCGCGGGCTGACCGCCGCCCTGCGGGACTGATCGACGCGTTCCCCGGCCGCCTGCCACGCCTCGCTTGCCGCATCGGCTGAAACGGACGTACAATTTCCTGTACGTGAAAGGGGTCTCCCGTGAAGACCATGACCTATTCCGAGTCGCGCGCACGGTACGCCGAGGTGCTCAACTCCGTTACCGACGACCGCGAGGAGGTCGTCATCACCCGGGCCGGACATGAGCCGGTCGTCATCGTCTCCCTGGAGGACTACGAATCTCTGAAGGAGACGGCCTACCTGCTGCGAAGCCCGGCGAACGCCCGGCGCCTGCTCGCGTCCATCGACGAGCTGGAAAGCGGCGGCGGCACCGTACGCGAGCTGGCGACCGACGAATAAGGGCCGCGAGTTGAAGATCACCTTCTCCTCCCGTGCCTGGGAGGACTACCTGTGGTGGCAGCTTCAGGACCGGAAGATCCTGAAGCGCATCAACACACTCATCGCGGACATCGCCCGGAACGGCAACGAGGGCATCGGCAAACCGGAACCGCTCAAGCACGGATTCCAGGGCTACTGGTCGCGCCGCATCAACGACGAGCACCGGCTGATCCACAAGGTCACCGAGGACGGCGTCCGGATCGCACAGTGCCGGTACCACTACGAGAGCTGACAGGGCGCGGGGCGCGGAGCAGACGAGGCGAGGCACGGGCGTCGGCGTCGTCGGTGTCCATGACGGCAGCGCCGCAGTGAGGAACGCGAGAGGCGCCCGTCCACAGGGTGTGGGCGGGCGCCTCTCGGCGTGGGGGGCGGCGGGCAGGTCGCGGGGGACCTACTCGTCGTCCTCCTCGGGCTCGGTCGCCGCGGCGTCCGTCCCGTTGACGGCCGACTCCAGGCCCAGCTGCTCCACGAGCCACTTGTCGAACTCGATCGCCGCGCGCACCCAGCTCACCGTCGAGGAGACGAACAGCTCGATGTTGACGCCGGCGCCGATCAGCAGCTGCGCCTCGCCGATGAGGCGGACGGTGCCGTCGTCGTGGGTGTGGGTGTAGACCTTGGGCCACAGGGTGCGCCGGTTCCAGTCGTCGATCGACTCCAGGAGCTGGAGCTTGTCGTCGATCTTGTGGGCCCGGTCGTAGAACGTCCGCACCGAGTAGACCGCCTGGTCGCCCTCGCCGCGGAACATGAAGTAGGTGCGGAACTCCTCCCACGGCGCCGCGAGGTCTCCCTCGTCGTCGACGACGTACTTCAGCTCCATCTGGTCGAGGAGCTGCTTCACGAGATCCTGATCCGGGACGACGGGGCCCGCCGGTCCACCCTGGGGCTGCGGCTCGGGCTGGCCCCCGAAATTCGGAATCGAGGACGGGTCGATGGTCACCGTGTTTTTCCCTTCGTACGGATCCCGCCATCCTCCCCCATGCGGGGAGGGGGGTGGCAACCCCAGCCGGGCCCTGTCAGCCCTGAGCTGACAGGATCCGGCCTGTCGTACCGAAGGGCGGCACCGACGGAGGGGGATCGCATGGCGAACGGGCGAGGCGGGACGGGCGACCGGCCCGGGACGGACGGCGCGACGGAGGGCGCGGGGGCCGGGCGGGCGGCACAGGCCCGGGGCCGGACCCGGTGGGGCGTGGTGGCGGCGATCCTGGCGCTGCCCTTGCTGCTGGTGGCGGGCCTGCTGGTGCTGATCGGCGTCTGGGTGCTCGGCGAGGACGGGGAGGCGGACGGGACCCGGCTCAAGAACGTCGACTGCGCCGAGGCGCTGGCCTTCGGCGGGGCGGAGGTGCCCGCGGACGTCCGGGACGCTCGGTGCACGGTGCAGTCCTGGCTGGACACCGACTACCAGGCGGACTTCCGCATGCCGCGCGCGGGCGTCGGCGCCTGGCTGAAGGACGCCTATCCCGGAGCGCCCGCGCCGGGCGGTCCGGGCACCGAGTCCTGCGGCCACGGCTCGGACTACTGCTTCCAGCTCGACGTCACCGGGCGGCCCGGCACGGAGGCCTACTACGTCAACGTGACGGTGACGTACGAGAACGCCGAGACCGCGCGGGTGCGGTACTCGGCGTTCACTACGTGACCGGACGGCCGGACGGCCGGACGGCGAGGGTGCCGGAGGCGGCGGGCCGGGGCTGCGGCCCGCCGGGGGTCACAGCTGCTTGCCCGTCGCGGGTCCGACGATCAGCCCCTCGCCGAACGCGTCCACGCGGACCGTGTCGCCGTCCTTGACCTCGCCCGCCAGGATCTCCTTGGCGAGCCGGTCGCCGATGGCCGTCTGGACCAGGCGGCGCAGCGGGCGGGCGCCGTACGCCGGGTCGTTGCCCTCGTCGGCGAGCCAGGCCAGGGCCGCGTCGGTGACCTCCAGGGTGAGGCGGCGCTCGGCGAGCCGCTTGGCGAGGCGGTCGATCTGGAGCCGGGCGATCCGCTCCAGTTCCTCCTTGTTCAGCGCCGAGAAGACCACCAGGTCGTCGAGCCGGTTGAGGAACTCGGGCTTGAATGAGGCCCGCACCACCTCCAGGACCTGCTCCTTCTTCTCCGCCTCGGTGGACAGCGGGTCGACCAGGTACTGGCTGCCCAGGTTGGACGTCAGCACCAGGATGGTGTTGCGGAAGTCGACGGTGCGGCCCTGGCCGTCGGTGAGCCGGCCGTCGTCGAGGACCTGGAGCAGGACGTCGAAGACCTCCGGGTGCGCCTTCTCCACCTCGTCCAGCAGGACCACGCTGTACGGGCGCCTGCGCACGGCCTCGGTGAGCTGGCCGCCCTCCTCGTAGCCGACGTAGCCGGGCGGCGCGCCGACCAGGCGGGCGACGCTGTGCTTCTCGCCGTACTCCGACATGTCGATGCGGATCATGGCCCGCTCGTCGTCGAAGAGGAAGTCGGCGAGGGCCTTGGCCAGCTCGGTCTTGCCGACGCCGGTCGGGCCGAGGAAGAGGAAGGAGCCGGTGGGGCGGTCGGGGTCGGCGATGCCCGCGCGGGAGCGCCGTACGGCGTCGGAGACCGCCTGGACGGCCTGCGCCTGGCCGATGAGCCGCTTGCCCAGCTCGTCCTCCATGCGCAGCAGCTTCTGCGTCTCGCCCTCCAGCAGGCGGCCGGCCGGGATGCCGGTCCAGGAGGCGACGACGTCGGCGATGTCGTCCGAGCCGACCTCCTCCTTGACCATGGTGTCCTTCGCGGCCTCCTCCTCGGCCTCGGACGCGGCCTCCAGGTCGCGTTCCAGGGTGGGGATCTCGCCGTACAGCAGCTTGCTGGCGGTGTCGAAGTCGCCGTCGCGCTGGGCACGCTCGGCCTGGCCGCGCAGGTCGTCGAGCTTCTCCTTCAGCTCGCCGACCCGGTTGAGGGACTGCTTCTCCTTCTCCCAGCGGGCGGTCAGGCCGCGCAGCTCCTCCTCGCGGTCGGCGAGGTCGCGGCGCAGCTTGTCCAGACGCTCGCGGGAGGCGGCGTCGGTCTCCTTGCTGAGGGCCAGCTCCTCCATCTTCAGCCGGTCGACGGAGCGCTGGAGTTCGTCGATCTCGACCGGGGAGGAGTCGATCTCCATGCGCAGGCGCGAGGCGGCCTCGTCGACGAGGTCGATGGCCTTGTCGGGGAGGAAGCGGGAGGTGATGTAGCGGTCGGAGAGCGTCGCGGCGGCGACCAGGGCCGCGTCCGCGATCTGCACCTTGTGGTGGGCCTCGTAGCGGCCCTTGAGGCCGCGCAGGATGGCGATGGTGTCCTCGACGGTCGGCTCGGCCACCAGCACCTGCTGGAAGCGCCGCTCCAGCGCCGGGTCCTTCTCGATGCGCTCGCGGTACTCGTCGAGCGTCGTCGCGCCGACCATGCGCAGCTCGCCGCGCGCGAGCATCGGCTTGAGCATGTTGCCGGCGTCCATGGCGGAGTCGCCGCCGGCGCCCGCGCCGACGACCGTGTGCAGCTCGTCGATGAAGGTGATGATCTGGCCGTCGGAGTCCTTGATCTCGGCGAGGACGGTCTTCAGCCGCTCCTCGAACTCGCCCCGGTACTTCGCTCCGGCGACCATGGCGCCGAGGTCGAGCGCGACGAGCCGCTTGTTCTTGAGGGACTCGGGCACGTCGCCCTTGACGATCCGCTGGGCGAGGCCCTCGACGACGGCGGTCTTGCCGACGCCGGGCTCGCCGATGAGGACGGGGTTGTTCTTGGTGCGGCGGGACAGCACCTGCACGACCCGCCGGATCTCGGTGTCCCGGCCGATGACCGGGTCGAGCTTGCCCTCGCGGGCGGCGGCGGTGAAGTCCGTGCCGAACTTCTCCAGGGCCTTGTACTGGCCCTCGGGGTCGGCGCTGGTGACCCGGCGCCCGCCGCGGGCCTTCTGGAAGGCCTCCTGGAGCTTCTTCGGGGTGGCGCCCTGCCGGGTGAGCACCTCGGCGGCCGGGCCGCCCTTGGCGGCGATGCCGAGCAGCAGGTGCTCGGTGGACAGGTACTCGTCGCCGAGGTCGCGGGCGCGGCTCTGCGCGTCGGCGACGACGGCCAGCATGTCGCGGTTGGGCTGCGGGGGTGCGACGGTGGACCCGGCCACGCTGGGCAGCGAGCCGAGCACCTTCTCGGCCCCGGCGCGCACGGCGGCCTGATCGGCGTCGACCGCGGCGAGCAGGTCGGTGATGTTCTCGTTCCCCTGACGGCCCGGGCCCTGCAACAGCGCGAGCAGCAGGTGGGCGGGGGTGAGGTCGGCGTGTCCCTCGGACACGGCCCTGCTGCTGGCCGCGTTGATCGCGTCCCGGCTCCGGTTGGTCAGCTCGGCGTCCACGTTCGCTGTCTCCTCCTCCTTGCGTCAGCGCTCTCCCGTACTGACTCTGTCAGCGTACACAAAGTTGAGTCTATTCCGCTCAAGGTGCGCGTGGGGGACTCCCGGCGCACTAAGTTCCGACCATGGCCGCATACCCGCAGGACCCGGGCGCCCCGGACGCGCCGTATCTCGCCTTCTGGCGGGAACGTCATCTGTGCACGCTGACCACACCACGCCCGGACGGCAGTCCGCACGTGGTCCCGGTCGGCGTGACGTACGACCCGGAGAGCCGGCTGGCCCGGGTCATCACCGACGCGGCGAGCCGCAAGGCGCGCAACGTCGCGGCGGCGGGCGCGGACGGCGCGCGGGTCGCGGTGTGCCAGGTGGACGGCGGCCGCTGGGCGACGCTGGAGGGGCGGGCGTTCGTCCGCGCGGAGCCGGAGCGGGTCGCGGACGCCGTACGGCGCTACGCGGTGCGCTACGGGCGCACGCCCGGCCCCAATCCCACGCGCGTGGTGATCGAGATCGAGCTGACGCGGGCGATGGGCCGCGGCTGAGCGCCGTCCGGGCCCGGACGGCGTGCTGCGGGGCCGCGGAGGCGTGAGGGATCACCGGGGATGGTGTGAGGGAGGCGTGAGGGACTCGTGAGGCGGGCGGAGAGCACAAGCGGGTCGCCTGACCGGATTCCGCCCCGTCGATTTCCGGCCAACGCTCAACCAGGTCCATAACCGGAAATGTCCCCGCAAAATGCAGCGGCGTCACCGTGTTCAGGTCACGGTGACGCCGCTGCGGGGGGAAGCACCTGAGCGATCTGTTACGACGGGGGAATCGCGTCAGGCACTGCGGGGGGTGGCTGAGACGGTCTTCAGGGGCAGGGCCTCGGGCTCGACGAGCCGGTGGTCCCGCTGGTCGAGGTTCACAAAGATCATTCCGTACCGGATGGCGCAGCGCACGGGCTGCGGCGCCCCGCGGGGCTTGCGCAGGCACCGGTAGGCCCGTACGTCCTCGTCCTCGTCGCGCGTCACGACCACCGGTTCGCCGAACACGGTCACCATCAACGAGTCACCACTGTGGGGGATGGCGGTGACCAGGTCGATGAAGTGCCAGCCGGAGCGGTAGGCGGTCGCCATTTCACGGCGGAAGGAGCGGTCGTCGGGTGGCGTGGTCATGACTCGGCGACCCACGTACTGTCCGCCGGGACGGACCAGGTGCTGTCGGCCGGGGCGGCCCAGGTGCTGTCTCCCGGCACGGACCAGGTGCTGTCGCCGGGGGCCACCCAGGTGCTGTCGCCGGGCGCGTCCGCCGCGGTGACGACCCAGGTGCTGTCACGGGGCGCGACCCAGGTGCTGTCGGCCGGGGCGACCCAGGTGCTGTCACGAGGGGCGACCCAGGTGCTGTCGCCGGCCACGGCGACGGTGCCGGCGCCCGGGCTCCACGTGCTGTCGCGCGCCGCGTCGCCCGTCGTGCCCGCAAGACCGCTCAGCGCTCCGAAGGCGAGCGCTGCGGAGAAGGCGGCGGCAAGCGCCGAGCGAAGCATTCTCTTATGCATAGTCGGCTTCGTCCTCATTTGAAGGTCACCTCTCCCCCGTCGACTACGACGATGGCCCATTCGGGCACGTCATGGCCACACAATCGATGCATCATGTTCCTGCACGTTCAGGACCCTGGGGGGTGGAGATTTGACGAAAAATGAGACAAAGCAGACACATCCTCATGCGTCGACTGAGCTGTGCGAGGAAGGTCGCCGTCTCTACGGGAACGCACTTCGGACGGGCCGCATAGCCCGCGCGGACGTGGAGCCCGCTCCCTGTCTGATGGAGTTCGCCCTGCTCCACGCGGATCCCGACGACGCGAACTGGCTGCGCCCGGTACCCCCGTCGATCGCCCTGTCCCAGCTGCTCAACCCGATCGAACGCGAGATCACCCGACGCAGGCGGCTCTCGGTGGAACTCGCCGACGCTTTCGAGCCGTTCATGACCCTCAGCGCCCAGCCGACGCCGACCACACACTCGATCACGGTGCTGGAGGGCATCGAGCGGATCAACGCCGCGCTCGATCTGGCCACCTCGCAGTGCCAGACGGAGATGCTCACCGTCCAGCCGAGCCGCCGCCGCCTGGAGCACACCCTCGTCCAGGGCCTGGAGCGCGACAGACCGCTCATCGACCGCGGCTGCCGCATCCGCACCCTCTACCAGCACACGGCCCGCTACAGCCCCGAGACGCTCGCCTACGTCTCCCAGTTCACCGAGGGCAAGGTGGAGTACCGCACCATCGACGAACTCGTGGAGCGGCTGATCATCTGCGACGAGACCGTGGCCTTCATCCCCACCCGGGACGACGGTCAGGTCGCCCTGGAACTGCGGCACCCGGGACTGGTCCGCTACCTGATCAAGGTGTTCGAGTTCATGTGGGACCGTGCCGTCCCGCTCGCCACCGGCGCACCCTACGAGACCGCGCCCGACGGCATCACCGAGATCCAGCACTCCATCGCCAAACTGCTCGTCGAGGGACACGTCGACGAGGCGATAGCCCGCCGGCTGGGCATGAACGTGCGCACCTGCCGAGCCCACATCGCCAAGCTCGCCACCGCGCTGGGCAGTGGCAGCCGCGCCCAACTCGGCTTTCTCATAGCCCAGTCGGGGATCCTCAAGCAGGAGCCCTGACCGGCCCGGAGACCGAAGACGACCAGGGAGAACCGCAGTGAACGCGCCGCCGCACCCCCACCACGGCGTGGAGGACCTGTGCACCGCGGGCCTGCACCTGTACGAACAGGCCCTGCGCGACGGACGCGTCAAGGCCGAGGACGCCGAGACGGCGGCCCCCTGCCTGCTGTCGGTCGGCCTGCTGCACCCGCTCGTGGACGACCCGGCCCAACTGGAGCCCGCGGCCCCGGCCGTCGTCCTGCACCGCCTGCTGCGCTCCTCGGGCGCGCGCATCGCCGAGGAACGGCGGCGGGAGGAACGGCTGGCGTCGCTCTTCGAGCCCCTCATGCGGATCACCGGCGCCCGCACCGCCACCGCCGAGCCCGTCTCCCTGCGCCTCCTCAGCGGCACCGAACGCATCAACGAGGCCATCACCGAGGCGACGTCCGAGGCGGCCGCCGAGGTGCTCTGCGTCCAGCCCCACGTCCACTACAGCGGGCCGCGCGGCGAGACCGCCCACGCCGTCGCCATGGCCCGCGACCAGGCCCTGCTGGACCGCGGCTGCCGCATCCGCACCCTCTACCAGCACACCCAGCGCCACCAGCCCCTCGTCCTGGCCCGCTACGAGCAGCTCCGGGGCGACGCGCAGGCCCGCACCCTCGACGAGGTCACCGACCGCCTCATCGTCATCGACGGCGCGGTCGCCTTCATCCCCGCCGGCGAGGACGGCCGCCTCGCCCTGGAGGTCCGCCACCCGGCCCTCCTGACCTACTTCACCACCACCTTCGACCGGCTCTGGCGGCTGGCCACCCCGATGTACCCGCAGGCCGTCCAGCGCCCGTCCAGAGGCGGCGTCACCCCCCGGCAGCAGGCCATCGCCGCGCTCCTCGTCGAGGGCCACACGGACGCCGTCATCGCCGACCGGCTCGGCATGAACATCCGCACCGCCCGCGTCCACATCGCCAAGCTGGCCGCCACCCTCGGCAGCGAGAGCCGCGCCCAACTCGGCTACCTCATAGGGCAGTCGGGGATTCTCGACCCGGAGCACCACCGGATGCCGGAGCCCGGCCAGGCGCAGGGGCAGGAGCAGGCGCGGGGACAGGTGCAGGAGTAGGCGCGGGGGCAGGAGTAGGCGCGGGGGCAGGGGTGGAGGCGTCGGCCGGGGGAGCGGGGGCCGGGACGGCGGGGGGCGGGCTCTGGGACGGGACGGCCGGTGTGCGCCCCGGCGCCGTCTCCTCGGGCGGCCGGTCGAGACCGACCTGGGCGATCCGCACCCCCAGCTGGGTGCGGCTGGCCGCGCCCAGGGTCTCCGACAGACGCGCGATGTGTGCGCGGCAGGTGCGCACGCTGATGCCCAGGCGCTCGGCGATGACCGCGTCCTGGTGACCCTCCGCCAGCAGCGCCGCGATGGACTGCTCGCGGTGGGAGACGCCCTCGACCCTCGGGTCGGGGAGCGGGGCGGTGAGCGGGATCGCCAGCCGCCACAGCCGCTCGAAGACCGTCACCAGGTAGGAGACCAGGGCCGGGTGCCGCAGTTCGAGGGCCATCGTGCGGTCGGCGTTGGCCGGGACGAAGGCGACCGTGCGGTCGAAGAGCATCAGCCGGTCGATGACCTCGTCCAGCGTGCGGGCCTCCACCGTGTCGCCCATCAGCTCCAGGTAGTTGAGCAGACCCTGGCCGTGCCGGGCGACGTGGTTGTAGAGGTCACGCATGCGCACGCCCCGGCCGCGCAGCTCCAGCGCCCGGTGCAGGCCCTCCGACAGCTCGTGCTCGCGCCGGATGCCGCCGGGCTGCACGGTGAGCACCTCGGTGGTGCAGGCCTCGGTCGCCGCGTCCAGCGCGGCCTGGATGCGGGAGGGGCCGTCCAGAACGCGGATCGCCGCGCCCTCGCCGGCCGCCGTGGCCCGTTCCGGTCCGCCCAGGCCCGCGTACCACTCGAAGGCGGCGACCGCCGAGCCCACCCGCCGCTGGCTCGCGCTGACCTCGTCGTGCAGTCCGCGCAGCAGCCGGGTCATGACCTCCTGCGGGGAGGTCGGCACCAGCCAGTCCATGTCGTCGGGATCGGGGTGCAGCAGGGCCAGCTCAAGCAGGCACGGGACCGGCTCGGCGTCGGTCCGCGCCACCCGGCCGCGTCGTACGGCCCGGGAGTACACGCGGTCCCCCGCCTCGCACAGTCGGTCGGCACCGTGTGGATGCTCCTCCGTCCCGTGCCCGGCCATCGCCCATCCCACCCCCGCCGTACGCCACTTCCGGAGCGCAACTATGCGCGGCCCGGACCGCCTCCGCAACACGGCTCCCCCGGCCGGGGCCGTCGAAAACCACCGTTTCGCGGGAGTTCCTCCCAGCCTCCTCCCCCGGCACTGCAACAAGCTGACGGTGGTGCGGGGCCGCCACGGGGTGCATGGTGGGTTCCGCTTACCCCCCGGGGGCACGTCGCCCGGGGAGCAAGCGGAACCGACCGGCCGGGCCACGGGGGAGTCCGGCCGGGGTTCCGCGTCACGGGCCTGACGCGGCGGGGCGTTCGGGACCGGTCAGGAGCACCGGTCCGCGCGGGCGGCGACGGGGGCCGCGCACGGGGGCCGCCGGCCCGGCGGCGCGAGGCGCGGCGGACCGTGCGGCGGCCTACCGTGCGGCGGCGGACGGTGCGTTGGCGGACCGTGTGTGAGGCAGGGGGTCAGTTGAGCTTCAGGGCCTGGCACTCGGCCTTGTACTTGGCGGTGCAGATGTCGGAGACCTTGTAGATGCCGTCGGCGATCACCGTCTGCTTGATGTTCGTCTTCGTCAGCGCGACCACGGTCACGAGCTTGGCCGGGATGTCCTTGTTCGTCGGGCTGTCGACCTTGTCGCGGGTGAGGGCGTCGAACTGGATGTCGCGGCCCTGGACCTTGGCGACGGCGGCCTGCGCGGCGGCCTCGGCCATGGCCGGGTAGGGCTTGTAGACGCTCATGTACTGCTCGCCGGCGATGATGCGCTGCACGGCCGCCAGCTCCGCGTCCTGGCCGGTGATCGGGGGCAGGTCGGAGGAGCTGACGCCCGCCGCCTCCAGGGCCTTGATGATGCCTCCGGCCATGGCGTCGTTGGCCGAGTAGACGCCCGCGATGTTGCTCTTGCCGACGTCCTGGATCGCCTGCGTCATGTTGGCCTGGGCGGCCTCCGGGCTCCACTTGTCGGTGTCGTACGACTTCGCGATGGTGACCCGGCCGCTCAGCTCGCTGAGCGCGCCCTTCTTGAACTGCGCGGCGTTGGGGTCGGTGGGCGACCCGTTCATCATGATGATCTTGTCGGCGAGGCTGACGGTGCCGAGGCGCTCCGTGAGGCTGCGGCCCTGCACCTGGCCGACCAGCTCGTTGTCGAAGGAGACGTACCCGTCGATCGGGCCCTGGGCCAGACGGTCGTAGGCGATGACGGGGATGTTCGCGTCCTTGGCCTTCTGCACCATGGGCACGACGGCCTTCGCGTCGACCGCGTCCAGCAGGATGATGTCGACCTTGTCGTCGATCATCCGCTGCATCTGGGAGAGCTGCTTCTCCGTGGAGGCGGCGGCGTTCGCGTAGTCGGTCTTGCCCTTGCCGTCGGTGAGTTCGCTGACCTTGCGCTTGATGATGGGGTAGTCGAACTCCGCGTACCGGGTGTTCGTCTCCTCCGGCATCAGCACGCCCACCGTGATGTCGTCGCTCCGGGTCGGTGTCGCGCCGGCGCCCGCCTCCGACGCCCCGAGCATCCCGCATCCGGCCAGCGAAAGGGACATCGAGGAGGCGACCACGGCTATGGCGATACGACGCATTCGGGGCTCACTTCAGGTGCGTTCGGTGCAATCGGTGCAATCGATGCAGTACGGACATGGGTGCGACATGGTGACCCAGGTGTCTGAAAAGACAACGCGGCTGCGGCCGTCGACGTCAAGCGGAACTACTTAACGAAGTAGCAACATCACGCTCCGTTTAGCGGGTGAAGACGCATGGAGACGAAGCGGAGACCTTGCGAAAGGCCTGCGAAGGCCCGTCCGGGAAAGCACCCGGGAAACGGTACGGCCAACCGCGTTGGCCGCGGGTCGGGTTCACGACGGGCTCTCCCCGGCCCGGAGCAACGGGACATGACGTGCCGGCCTGCCGCCGCGACCTGCCCGATCGCCGCTCCCGCCGCTTCCGGCACTGTCGCGACGTGGTGACGGAGCGACGTGGTGACGGAGCGACGAAGCGCGGTCGCGGTGCGGACGTCCGGGCAGGGCCGCCCCGGTGGGGCGTCCGGGTGGGGCGTCCGGTGTCAGCGCGCCCCGGGGTCGTACTTCTGCAGGGAGGCCCGGACCTCGGCCGCGTACGCCCCCTCCCACCACGGGACCGTCTCCACCAGCACCGGCTTGGTGCCGGAGGCGAGGACGAGGGCCCGGCCGGGCGGCATCGCGCCGAGGTCGGAGACGTGCAGGACGCGTTCGCGGCGGGTGGACTCGCTGATGGCGCGGTTGCCGGACCAGCCGCCGAACTCCGACTCCCGGCTGGTCTGGTACTCGCGCAGGTCGTACTCGCCGGCCAGTTCGCTCAGGTCGCCCAGGAACCGGGTGTCGGAGACGCCGCCGCCGTAGACGCGCACGTTCGCGGCGGACCACAGCTTCTCCATGCCGCGCTCGCCCCACACCTCGATGCCCTGCGCCCAGGACTGAAGGATCGTCATCAGGATGATGCCGCGCGAGCCGTAGTGCGAGTACAGGTCGGGCAGGTTCCGCCAGCGGCACACGTTGGCGGCCTCGTCGAGGACGCCGACGAGGGGCAGCGGCAGACGGCCGCCGCGCTGGGTGGTGGCGTACTCCTCGGCCGCCTCGACGACGGCCACGGTCAGCGCGGTCACGAGCGGTCCGGCGGAGTCGCGTCCCTCCCGGCTCAGCGAGTAGAGGGTGCCGCCGGAGCGGACGAACGCGTGCGGGTCGAACTCGCCCGCGTACGGGTCGTCGGGCGGTGTGACCCACCGGTTGACCTCGGGGTTGACCAGGCAGGACGCCATCTGCTGGGCGACGCCGTAGATGCCGCTGCGCTGCTTGTCGGGGGCGTTGACCACCCCGGACAGACCGTCCGCGGACATGGCGTGCCCGGCGCCGCGCAGGATCCGCTCCGGGGTGTCGTCCCTGGGGTTGGACAGCCAGGTGTAGATCTGCGTGATCGGCGCCTTGGCGCAGGCGGCGGCGAGCAGCAGGTTGGCCAGCAGGTCCTGGCCGGCCGGGTCGAAGAAGGCGTCCGTGGAGGCGTCGGCGTCGCGTGAGCCACTGGCGAAGTGGTCGGCCATCCTGCGGGCCCTGGCCACGTCGGTGACGTACGACAGCGGGTTCCACCACCAGCTCGGCTCCTCCTGCGCGACCTGCTGCGGGTCGAACACCCACACCGGTCCGCGCGCGGTCCGCGGCCCGCGGGTCGCGTCCACGATGTCGCGCTTGTTGGAGGTGACGAGGACGGCGCCGGGCCCGTCGAGGACGGCGGGGATGGCCCGCCGGGTCGTCTTGCCGGTCCGGGGGCCCCAGATGTCGACGTGCATGTCCTCGTACGAGCCGAACAGCGGCTGGCGGCCCTTCACGGACCGTCCGATGAACACGCCGGGCGTGCGCGACCGCACGCCGAGGCGTTCGGCGGTGGCGGCCGCGCCCTTCATGGTCAGCCTGCCCAGCTCCTCGCCCTTGGCGAGGTGCCGGGCGGCGCCGTCCACCTTGGGCTTGTTCCTGAACCGCTCCCGCACCCGGTAGGCGACCAGCCCCAGGACGCCTGCCAGCACGGCCTCCCCGGCCGCGACGGCGCCGGCCGCCGAACCCGGCCAGGTGTAGTCGCCCTTGATCACCTCGACCAGGAAGCTCAGCGGGTTGGAGGGCGGCGCGGGCGCGTCGGCGTACCCGGCGCCTACCTTCGCCGCGAACCAGGCGCCGGCGCCGACGACGAGCACGACCACGACGGCGATGACGATCTCGAAGGTCCAGTCGTCCTCGGCGCGGGGCTTCTTCTGCTGTTCTGCGGTCACCCGCGGGTCCGTCCTTTCTGGACTTTTGAAGAACTGGGAGCACTGGGAGAGTTGTCGTCGGCGGCGGGCGGGCCCGCCGGGCCACCGCCTCAGGCGCCCTTCCGCCGGCCCGTGCCGTCACCCTCGACGGGGTCGGTGCCCTGGGGGATCGGGACCCGGTAGACGCCGGTGATCTTGTCCTGGTAGTCCCAGTTGCTGAACTCGACCGTCTTGCCGGGCCGCGGCGCATGGATGATCTTGCGGCCCTTGGGGTCCCACACCAGACCCACGTGTCCGGAGTGATTGCCCTCCGGTCGGAAGAAGATGACGTCACCCGGCTGGGCCTGGGAGAGCGGCACCTCGTACTTCTTGAGGTAGGGCTCCTGCGTATAAGTCGTCGTGCCGATGTTGATCTTCCCGCCGCTGGCCATGTAGTAGGCCCACTGCGTGAAACTCGAGCAGTCGAAGCTCGTGGGGTTCTGGCCCTGCAGCCGCGGAGCGCCGAACACGTACGGGACCCCGATGCCTCGCTGCGCCCAGCCGAGCACCGCGCGGATCACGGGGTCGTCGGCGTCGGGCAGGACCCCGGAGGCGCCGGCACCGTCCGGGGCGACGGCCGCGCTGCCGTTCTGCTGCGCGCAGGAGGCGTACCGGGCGCCCTTGCCCTTGTCCTCGTCGACGGAGCCCGGAACGGTGCCGTAGTCGGGGTTGGCGGTGATCCGGCCCTTCATCCACGCCTGGGGGTCGACCATGCCGGGTCCGGAGTCCTGGCCGCCGACGAACGGGTTGTCGACCCCGGGGACGCGGACCTCCCAGTGCAGGTGGGGTCCGGTGACGTTGCCGGTCGCGCCGACCGTGCCGATCTGCTGACCGCGCTTGACGGTCTGGCCGACGGACACCTTGATCGAGGTCTGGTGGGCGTAGAGCGTGACGACGCCGTCCGCGTGCTGGATCTCGGTCTCGTTGCCGTACGAACCGCCGGGGCCCGCGTGGACGACCTTGCCGTCGGCCGGCGCGTAGATCGGCGTGCCGGACGACGCCACGAGGTCGAGGCCGGTGTGGTAGCCGAGGCTCCACATGTTGCCGTTCTCGTGGTACTTGGTGCCCAGCGTGTAGCTGCCCTCCTTGAGGGGCCACTGCCAGCCCGCGCCGCCCGTGGGCTGCTTGGCCGCCGGGAACGCGACGGTGGCGGCGCCGGCCGAGCCGGGGACGGCCGTGGTGTACGCGGCCGGTGCCATGGCCGTGGTCGTCCTCTCCCCGTCGCCGCCGTCCAGGGGCGGGGTGGACCACGAGCGCGGCGCCGTCGCGGCGATGCTGAGGGCGGAGCCGGGCTGGGCGTTGTTGCCCACCGGCTCCGGGATGTCCGACTGCTGCCCCAGGGTGGGGAAGTCCGGGTTCTTGTCCACGGCGTCCTTCAGGTGCGCGTACCAGCGCCTGATGAGCGCCTGGTCGCCGGTGAGCACCCCGTGGTAGCGGGTGGCTTGGGTGATGACGACGCGCGGGTAGATCGTGTTGGAGGCCGTGGAGCCCGAGTAGGTCTGCAGCGCCTTGAACGGCGCGGTCTCGGCCTTCTTGGCATGCAGGAAGTTGGCCGCGGCCCACGCCGCGTCGTCGATGTTGTACAGGTCCTTCTTGCCGTCACCGTTGCCGTCGGCGCCGTAGTCCGTCCAGGCGGGGGTGCCGAACTGCAGGATGCCCATGTAGCCGAGCGAGTTCTTGCCGCCGGGCGCGGCCGACGGGTGCTGCCCGTACTTGGTCTCCTGGTACATCTGTCCTGCGATGAGCGCCCAGTCGAGACCGTCGTACCGGGCAGCGGCGCGCATCGCCGCGAGGATCATCTTCGGCGGTATCTCGTTGCGCGCGGTCTCGCTCGGCATGTACATCTTGCCCGCCGGCAGGATGGGGTTGGTGGCCGCCGCGTCGCCGGTGTTGCCGGCGTTCGCGTTGTCGGCGTAATCGCCGCACGCGGCCGCGACGGCGCCGTTGCCGGTGCCGCCGATCATCCCCATGAGGATGACGGTCACCAGGGAGATACCGCCGAAGGTCAGCAGACCGCCGCTGCCGCCGAGGACGAGCCAGAGTTTGAGGTTGCTCTTGTCCTTGCCCTTGCCGTCACCCCGGTCGCCTCCGCCGGACGCGGCCTGACGGGCCTTCTTGGCGGCCTTGGCGACCTTCGCGGCCTTCTGCGCGGCCGCCAGTACGGCGGGTGCCACCATGCCGGCTCACTCCCCCGATTCGTCGGAGGCGCCCACGTCGCCGAGACCGAAGAGGTCGAAGCCGGAGACGACCCACGCGCCGCTCTCCTCCTTGACCGTCACCAGCCACCTGTTCGACTCCGTGACCGTCTTTCCGCCTGCGGTCCGCGCGGCGGTCACGTCCACCACGCTGGAGATCGACCGGCCGCTGTCCCGCACCAGGTCGTCCGAGATCATCGCGTCCCGCACCACGGTCGCCGTGCCCGTGGAGGAGCACCGGTCGGGCTCGCACTGGGCCCAATCCTTGTCGGCGGGCAGGGTGGTGACCTGCTCCATCTGTGTGTCGCCGGTGGTCAGGCCGAGCAGCGGGGCGCTCCACGCCGCCGGCTTGCTGGCGTGATCGTAGGTGTTGAGCCCGGCCATGTACTTCGTCATCACCGCGTGGGCCTCGGCCACTTCGGTGAGCGCGACGATGGGCGTGGCGCCGACGCTCGGCTCCTGCGTGCCGTCGGATCTGCTGTCCGCCTTCGCGGCGTCCTGGCGGCCCGCGGACGTCGCCGACGAAGCCGCCGGGCCGCCGTCGCTGTCGTCGCCGCCGTCGAAGACGGTGAACACCGCGAGCACGGCGACCAGGAGAACTCCGAGCACCGCCAGGGCGAGCAGCCCCGAGCGCTTGCCCTCCTCAGGCAAATCCACGTTCCCGCGCCTCCCTTGTGCTGAGCCGGTACGGCGGGTGACCGGGACACGGTAGGTGGCGGGGGAGGCGGGGAGTCGGGGGAATTCCCGACGGGGAAACGGTGCGGGCGGCGACGGGAAAGGGAGGAGAGGCCGGGCCGCCGCCGTACTAGACCGCGACGACGTCCAGGGCACGGGCGTCCGGCCGTCGGCACGCTCACTCGGGCCGCGGGTCCACCGGCAGCGGGTCGAACGGGTACGCGGTGTGCCCGTCCTTGGGCGAACAGGCCGCGAACGGGCCAGAGTCGGCGTCCATCAGCACCCGCAGATGCGGGTCCGCGTGGTGCAGCCACCACGTCGACATGCCGAGCGCCGGATCCTGACGCAGGTGCTCCCAGGCCAGCCACAACGCGGACAGGCGGGCCCCCGCCTCGGGGTGCTCCCACCACTTCGGACACCAGGTGGCCGAGGATCCGTTGACCCGGCGGCGGACCACCTGGGCGAGGTAGTCGGAGACGAAGACGAAGACGTCCGCGAAGAAGAACTCCGGCTCCCCGGGATCTCCTTGGGCGTCGGGCATGGCTCCCCCATCAGTCGGTCTGCGGCGATCGCGTGCGCCCGCGATCAGGTCAGGAAGATACCGAGCAGCAACAGCACCACCACGATCGCGCCCATCACGATGCGCGCGGTGGGGTCCTCGCGCTCCCACAGGTCGTGGACGACCGCCCAGCCGGTCATGCGGGCGGCGCGGCCGCCCTGGAGACGGGCTCCGACGCCGTGCTGTTCCTCGGCGTCGTCCTCGTCGCCCGGCGGGAGCGTCTGCGGATCCTCGTCGACGCCTACCGGGAGGCCCTGCTGCTCCTGGGCCACCAGGACCATCTGCTCGAGGAGTTCGGGGATGGTGTTCGGGGTGAGGGGATAGGCGAACGTCCCGTACGGCGTCTCCACGCACAGACGCGCCTGCCAGGGGTTGCCCGGCTCGTAACCGTCCACCCAGGCGCGGTCGGTCTGGAAGACCTGCGGCGCCTGGAGAATCTGCTGGGATGCCTGCGGGACCGGCGCCGGAGCGGGCGCGGGGGCCGGAGCCGGGGCGGGCGTGGGGGCGGGCTGGGCCTGCTGAGGAATCTCCCAGGTGCGCGGGCCGGGCTGCTCGGGTTGCTGCGGGTGCCCGTTGTCGTCGCTCAACTCTCGTCCTTCGCCGGGTCCGTCGGGTCCAGGGCACGCCGGGTGGCGGCACCCGGCGCGTCGGGCAGACATGCCCAGCGCATTGTGTGCCCCGAGCGGATCCGTACGGCACAGCGCCTGCCGACCGGTCCCCGACGTCTTTCCCGACGCGTTTCCCCAGGGAGGCGCCGTCGGGAATTACGGAAGTCCCGGAGAGGAAAGAGAGACCGATCCGGTGACGGGTCTTTGTCACACTGCCAGCGCACCTGGCCGGGCCAGGGCCCGTCGTGCGGTGCGGTCGTGAACCCGCCCAGGCGGACGGGGAACCGACTCGCTGGAGTAACCGACTCGATGACAGACCACAACAGCCCTGCTGGCGCGGTCGGCGGAGGCCAGCCTTCCGGGCAGCCCGGGTCCTTCGGTCCTTCCCAGCAGCCATCGCAGCAGGCGTGGCAGGGACAGGCGCCCCAAGCGCCCCGGCCCCAGCAGCTCCCCTCCGACGCGGCCCGTGCGCAGGTCGCCGCCGCCTGGGTGCGCAACACGCCCCGGGCCGGCCAGGCCGCCGTCCCGTCGCTGCCGCCGCGCGAGACCCGCCCCCAGGGCGAGTCGAAGAAGGAGAAGCGCGAACGGGAACGGGCCGCGCGCAAAGCCGCCTACGAGCAGAAGAAGGCGGAGAAGGAGCAGCGCAAGCGGGGCGGCCAGGCGTCGCCCGCCGCACACGCCGCGCCCGCGCCTGCCGCCCAGCCCGCGCCGCAGTCACCGTCACAGCCGCATGGCCACCAGGCGCCCGCCGGCTCCGCCACGCTCTCGCCCGGGACGGCCGGGACTGCCGCTCCGGCCGCCGCACAGACCGCCGTCACGGCCGCCGCCGGCCCCGCCACCTCCCCGTCGGCGTCCAGGCCCGCCCGCGACTTCGACGTCCCCAGGCCCGGCGGCCGCATCTCCGGCGGCGGACGCCGCACGCACGTCGCGCTGCGCGCCACGCTCCTGATCACCACCTGCGTGTTCGCCCTCGGCTCCTGCGGCGTCATGGGCCTGGTGGTCGGCAAGTCGTCCGGGCCCTCGACAGCCGGACTCGACTCGGCCGACGTCGACAAGTACCGCCTCACCGACTTCCCTACCCAGCAGGCGGCGACCTTCGCCGAGCAGTACGCCCTGTTGTGCATGACGTTCTCCCCGGGGACCGCGTCCACGCGTCGCGCGAACCTCGCCCGCTACGCCTCCGCCGGCGTCGACGCCGAGTGCGGCTGGAGCGGGGAGGGCACCTCCGCCGCCGTCTCCGCCGCCTGGGACGGAACCGCCGAGAAGTTTCCCGAGTACGGCGACCACGGCCGCTACATCGGCGTACAGGTCCGCACGGACGACGGCACGCTCACCACGCTCACCGTCCCCGTGTACGTGCAGAACCTGAAGACGGGCGAGGGCTTGCGCGTCGCCGGCGACGTGGGCCAGATGCCGCTGCCCGCCCGCGCCGACGTGCCGGAGCTCGACCAGGACGACGAGGTCGTGGACGACGCCCTGGCGCGACAGCTCCAGCAGCAGGTGCTGCCCGGCTACTTCACCGCCTGGGGCGCCTCCGACGCGACGGCGATGACCCGGTTCACCACGCCCGACGCCTCCCGGTCGGCCACCTCGGGCCTGTCCGGCCGGCTGTCCACGCCGACGGTCAACGACGTCGTCGCGCTGGTGCCCAAGAGCGTGCAGAACACCGACCCCTACCGGTATCCCGTCGGGCAGACCGTCGAGACCCGCGTGATCGTCGACTGGGGCGACCCGAAGGGCGAGACGGTGCGCCGCGCCTACCGGATGACGGTGGTCAACACGGCACAGGGCTGGTTCATCAAGGACATCCGGGGCGGCGTCCTCGACTCACAGGGCGGACGGGCCGACAGCACCGACGACAGCGGCGCCGCCTCCCCCTCGGCCGGCCCGTCCACGTCGGCGTCCGCCTCGGCCCCGGCCTCCGCGCCCGCCCAGCCGTCCCGGAGCGGAAGGCCCAAGCCCGGCAAACCCTGAGCGGCCACCACGCCGTCCCTTCAGCACACCGCTTGCCTACTGCTTCACCACTCGAGAGGAAACACCGTGTACCTGGCCGCCACCACCATGGAGGACATGTTCGGAGAGATCGAGACGATCCTCCGCAACGCCGGAACGATGGTCGCTGTCATCGCCCTCCTCATCCTCGGCATCCGCATGCTCCTGTCGATGAAGCGCGGCGACGGCATGCGCGAAGCCTTCCAGGGCTTCGGAATGATCGCGCTCGCCGCCCTGATCATCGGCGGCGCCACCGGCCTCGCCGGACTGCTCATCGACCTGGGCGGCCAGATCGGCGGCGGCAAGGGCTGACGTCCGGATGGACCGTCGTCCGTAGCCGTTCTCACCGAGGAGTTCGCACATGAGCCAGGAGGCGCCGGAGCCGCTGGTCGCCTACGACCATACCGATCTGGTCAACCGCCCCAAGCGAATCTGGAACTGGGGCAACATCCCGCTGCCGGGCCTTCTGCTACCGGCGCTGGGCGCGGCCTTCGGCTTCGGCCTGGTCTGGCTCATCGTGCTGTTCACGGTGTCGGCGTTCCTGCCCTTCCTCGGCATGTCGATGTGGACGTCGATCCTGTACTTCGGACCGCCGTTCGCCGTCTACTTCGTCTGGGGACGGCCACTGCCCTCGGCTCTCACGCTGAGCCAGCAGATCGTGGTGATGACCGACTGGTGGTTCCAGCCCAAACGCCTCCAGGGCCTCGCAGCCGACCAGGAACCCGAGGAACTGCATTGGCAGGTCATCCTCTTCACGCCTGGTTCGCCCCGCTGGCAGGCCCGCTACGAGGCCGCGCGCCGGACAGCCGCCGAGCGCGGCAGCGCCTTCTCGACCTACCGCTGACCCCCTACACGTCAACTACTGCAGGGTGACTCCTCCATGTTCATGCTGATCCTTCTGGGCGGGGCGGCCGCCTTCTTCGTGGTCGCCATGATCATGGCCGCCACGTCGAGCAAGAAGAACGGTCAGGGCGGCCGGGGCGGCTCGAACCGGTCGTCCTCGGCCCGCTCCAAGCCGTCCGGCGCCTCGGGCGCCGCCCGCCGTGAGGACCTCCGCCTCCCCTACCGCTACGCCGACGACATGATCTTCGTGCACGGCGACTCGGTGTGGACGGGCCTGGTCCTGCCCAACGCCATCGACGAGTACCTGAACGCCGGTGAGCTCCAGGCGATGGCCGAGGGGCCGGCCCGCGGCCTCCTCAACCTGGCCCGCGGCGACCGCAACGTCGAGTGCCACTACCGCAAGGTGTACCAGCCGATCACCGCGATGACCTGGGCGGAGGAGCTGAACGCGATCGCCTGGGAGCCCACCGAGAACTACAAGGCGTACAACCTGCGCAAGGCGGAGTACCAGGAGCGCATCGGCGCCAAGCGCGAGCGCAACATCCTGCTGGTGAAGCTGGGCTCGCTCAAGCGCACCAACGGCGGCAGCGGGGTCGTCGCCCAGGACGACGAGCCCTACGACGAGCCCGGCCTCCTGCGCGGCGTCCGCGGCGCCGCCGACCAGGCCGCCGCCACCGCCACCGGCGTCGCCGACGAGTACCTCTCCCCGCACGTCCTCGCCGAGTGGACGCAGGTCGCCGTCGAGGTCCACGAGAGCCTGGAGGGCCTCAAGGGCGCCCCGCTCAGCCGCGAGGAGCTGGTCTGGCTCATCCGCAAGCCGCTGCACGGCGACCTCCCGGTCCCGCCGGAACCGGTGCTCGGCTCGCGCGCCTGGGGCCCGAACCAGTTCGACCTGGTCGTCGACTTCTCCGGCGAGAACCGCAAGACGCACATCGTGCTCAACCAGTACGACGAGGTCACCGGCGAGCAGCAGACCAGCTACACCACCACCCTGGTCGCCGCCAACTGGCCGGCCGAGACCCGCTTCCGTCAGTCGACCGCGTGGGCCCGCTACGCCGCCCAGCACGTGGACTTCCCCGTCGAGATCGACATGCGGTTCACGCTCATCCCGTACCTGAAGTTCAAGGACCGCGCCGACAAGATCCGCGGCAACCTCGTCGACGAGATGAACGACATGGCCAACTCCGGCCGCAGCCCCGACACCAAGCTGGCCACCCAGGTCACCCGCGCCCAGGAGCTCGTCGACGACATCGACGAGCACAAGATGCCGGGCATGGAGGCGCAGATCCGCTTCACGATCTCGGCCCACGACGTGAAGGAGCTGGAGCGCCGGCGCCGCGTCCTGGAGATGCAGTTCAAGCAGGACCTGAAGGTCACCCTGCTGCGGCCCACCCGTCAGCAGTGGCGGCTGCTCCAGTCCCAGCTGCCGGGCGACGCCCCGAAGCTGCCGATCGCGCCCTACCTCCGCCTCCAGGAAGTGGAACAGCTCGGCGCCGGACTGCCCACGGCGGGCACGGAGTTGGGCGACAACCCGGAGCAGCGCTCGGGCAAGCGGCTCGGCTGGGTCGGCAACCTGGTCGGCTGGGCGGGCAAGATGCCGGTCCACTACTCGCTGCACGTCGGTCCGGCCCGCAACGACGGCGGCGGCCTCGCCATCGTCGGCGCGTCCGGCGGCGGCAAGTCCTCCCTCGCCCTCCAGAAGTTCTACGAGGAGTCGGAGTCGGGCGTGCGCTGCCTGGTCATCGACCCCAAGACCGACTTCGCCCAGCTGTGCTACTACCTGGCCTTCGGCGCCCAGGTGAACGACCCGGACTTCGCGAACGACGCGGAGACGGGCCTCCTCGGGACCCCGGCCAGCAAGTTCCAGCCCGTCAACCCCGAGTTCTGGGCCGAGACCGAGGTGGTCGACCTCCTCAAGGGCCAGGCCGGCGTCCTGGACCCGTGGGTCATCGCCCGCGACGTCCCCGCGGGCCGTCTGCTCGCCGAGTCCATGCTCCGCGGCTTCCTCGGCGACGAGGACTACCAGCGCGTCCGTCTGCCCGTCATCGAGGGCATGGCCACCGTCATCGGCCGCTACAACTCGGCGATCCGCCAGGCCGTCGAACAGGGCCACACCGCCCGCGACGCCGAACTCGCCGTCCCGCGCCCCACGTTGTGGCAGGTCGTCGACGAGGTCGTGGCGGCGTACGACCACGCGGTGGCCAGCGGCGACCGCGACGCGCAGAAGGACCTGAAGCTCGCGCAGATGCTCCTCACCGAGCTGCGCACCCTCCCCTACGCCCGCCTCTCCTTCGCCGAGCACCCGCAGCCGCTGTCCAGCATGCGCAAGCGCCGCACGGTCATCACCCTGCGCGGCTTCCAGTCCCCGGCCGCCTCCGACCCGCGCAACTGGAATCCGGCGGAGCGCCTCGCGGCGACCGCGCTGATGGCGGTCGTGGAACTGGGCAGCCAGATGCTCGACGTCGGCTACGAGAAGAACCCGGTGACCGGCGAGATCGGCCTGCGCCCCAAGGCCCTCTTCGTCGACGAGGCCTACGTCGTCACGGCGACCGAGACGGGCCGCGACCTGATGCGCCGCGCGCTGAAGCAGGGCCGTTCCTACCTCGCGGTCACCGTCCTGATCACCCAGCAGGCCATCGACCTGGTGCAGATCGAGGACTCCGAGGCCCGCAGCGGCGGCGCCAACCAGATCCACACCGTGTTCGCGTTCAAGCAGAAGTCGGCGCAGGAGGCCTCCCTGGTGGCTCCGCTCCTCGGCCGGCCGGAGAACGACCCGAAGGTCATCGCCGCCCTGCAGGAGCTGCGCACGGGCGTCTGCCTCCAGCGCGACGCGGACAAGCGCGTGGGCACGGTCGCCGTCGACCTGGTCTTCCAGGAGATCCTCGCCGCCACGGACACCAACGGCACCACCCGCCCGGCCCGCCAGGGCGTCAACCCGCCCCTGAGCGTGTGGGACTGGACGTTCCTGCAGGAGGCGGAGGAGGACCCGGCGGCCGCACAGCACGCCGAACAGGAGACGGTCGCACAGGCCGTATGACGGCGTGCGAACCGCCGCCCCCACCCCATCAGCACTGAGGACGGACACCATGCGAATCAAGCGAGCGCTCGCGATCGGCGCCACCCTCGTCGCGTTGACGGCGGCGGCGGGGTGCGGAAGCGACGACGACGCCGAGAAGGCCGACGGCAAGAGCTCGGCCACCGGCACGCCCGGCGGCTCCGAGGGGGGCGCGGACAGCGGTCTGCCCAAGGCGGCCGACCTCGCGTCCATCGCGTACTACGTGAACAAGTACACCCCCTGCCTGGATCTTCAGACCGGCGACGAGTACGACGCCGACCACGACGGGGACAAGGCCGCCTGGGGTGCGGACGAGGCGGCCGACCCGTCCTGGGGCGTCAAGGAGCGGGGCGTGTGCAGCGACGAGTCCGGTGACCCCATCGCCCTGCTGTCCGTGGCGGACATGAAGAAGTTCCAAACCGCCGCCAAGGCGGACAACGAGCGGCTCGTGGTGGGCGAGGACTTCGCGGTCGTCGCCGTCGGCAGCCGAGCGGCCCAGGGCCTGCAGAAGTCCGGGCTCAAATTCCTCACGTGCGACCCGGCCTTCTCGGCGCCCAGCGGCTTCGAGAAGCGTCCCGGACTCGTCGACGGCTGCGTCCTGAGCGACTACTTCCCCAGCTGAACCGGCCCGCTCCCGCCGTCTCTCTCCGCTCCCGCGTTCTCGAAGGATTCCAGATGCCCTCGCGCAAAGCGTTGCAACGGGCCCTCACCAAGGCCGCCACAGCTGTCCGGGCCGTCGTCTTCGTGGCGCTGGCCCTGACGGCCGTCACCCTGGCCATGCCGACCCCGGCGTACGCGGGCTTCTCCTGCGACTTCACGGGCGACGACAGCTACCAGATGGACACGCCCGGCACCAACGGCGAGTCCATGTTCGCCGCGGTCATGCAGTGGGACAAGGACACCAAGCAGTCGACTACGCTCCTGGACGACTCCGGGACGACGACCGGCGCGGTGAAGCTTCCCGACTCGCCGGACACGTACACGATGTACGAACTCAACGGCATGCGCGGAATGAACTGGTCCCAGACGTTCAAGGGCCGCGGTGACGCCTCCGAGGACAACGGTGACCTGGGCAGCGGCGCCGACGACTGCTCGGTGATGTCCTACATCAACAACGGGATCGCCGACTCCATCCTCAACGGCACCAAGATCTTCACCCGGGCCGCCATCTCCATCAAGGAGTCCGCCTCCAACCCCAGTCCGCTCGCCGGCCTCTACGAGGGCCGTGACAGTGTCGTGACGACGCTCAAGGAGAACGTGCTGCGTCCGGCCGTGCCGGTGATGATCCTGCTCGTCGGCCTGTGGGTGTTCACCAAATGGCGCAAGGGCGACATGCGCGAGGTGTGGGCGGGCGTCTCCTGGTCCGCGCTGACGATCGTCGCCGTTACGGCCTTCCTCACCGGGGGCAACTACGACAAGTTCGTGGGCACCGCGGACTCCTACATCGCCCGGGCCAACTCCGCCCTGACCGAGGTCGTCCTCGCCGGCGTCTCAGGAGAGACCCAGGCGCCCTGCGACCTGGACAAGGGCGCCTACAACCGGGGCCTGCGGATATCCAGCTGCGCCATGTACGACACGCTCGTCTTCCGCCCCTGGGCGCTGGGGCAGTTCGGCGACCCGGGCAAGAACTGCATCTTCAAGAAGGACAGCGGCGGCAAGCTCAGCAACGGCGTGTGCGTCCCGGCCGAGAAGAACAAGACCTGCTCCTGGGGCAAGGGAGCCCGCTGCGAGGACCTGCGGGTGATCCAGCTCGTCGCCCAGTCGAAGACGAACATCGACGCGTTCAGCGACAAGAAGCTCGACAAGTTCAAGGACGACTGGACGCCCATCCGCCAGGAGATCGCGGGCGGCAAGGACAAGGGCGACGACGTCGCGGACATGCGCATCTACCCGGTCGCCTTCGACGAGTGGGCGGGCAGGAATTCCGGGAACCGGGTGGGGCTCGCCTTCTACTCCATCATCGCCGCGCTCATCGTCGGTCTCATGGTCATCGTCCTCAGCGCCCTCACCCTGCTGTGGCACGCGGTCACCCTGATCCTGGTCATCCTGCTGCCGCTGGTCGCCACGATCGGCATCCATCCCTCGCAGCAGAAACTGCTGAAGAGCTGGCTGGAGACGTTCATCCACAGCTTCGTGCTGCGCGCCGGCTTCGGCGTGATCCTGACCGTGCTGCTCGTGCTCTATCAGATGATCCTGCCGGCGAAGGTCGCCCTCGGCACCCAGCTGCTGATGCTGCTCCTCGTCACCATCGCCATCGTGATGATGCTGAAGAAGCTCCTCGGCGGTAATTTCACCCCCCAGGTCGCGGGCGGCGAGGACATGCTCGGCCTCCGGGACGCCGCGGGCAAGGTGACCGCCATGGCGCCGGGTCTGGCCGCTTCCACGGCCAAGACCTCGGGCCGCGTCGCGAGCGGAGGCGCCAAGGGCGTCGCATGGACGGCGGACAGGGTGGCCACCGGCGGCAAGGGCCGCGGCAAGATGCAGCAGTGGGGCTGGATCGGTCAGTCCAAGCGCGAGCAGCGCAAGTCGCAGAACCAGGCGGCGGAGACCACACGCATGAAGTACGAGCAGACGCGTGAGGAGTTCGAGGCACGCAAGGCCTCCCAGCCCGAGCCGCAAGCCCCGAAGCGCGGTCGCCGGGTGAGCGGCAGCAGCAGCCAGTCGTCGCCGCAGCCGACCACTCCGACCGAGTCCCGTCCGGGCCCGGCCCCGGCTCCGTCGCCGGCTCCGTCCCCGGCCCCGCAGCAGCCGCGATCGCAGCCCCAGCCGCACGTGCCCCAACCGCAGGTGCCGCAGCCGCAGGCGCCCCGGCCCCGCCCCGCACCCGTGGAGCAGCTGACGCCGCAGCCCGCGCCCCCGCCGCACCCCCGGGACCCACGCGGCCCCAGCGGCCGCGTCTGACCCGCTTCCCCGTCCGTAAGCCCCGAGGAGCCGCCCCATGCCCGCCCTGACCGCCGACCGCAGCCCCGGCCAACTGGTCGCGGAACTGGAACGGCTCATCGGCGTGGACTGGCCCACCGTGTGGGCGGGGGCCCCGGCGGACACGGAGCGGCGGGCGGCCTGGTGCGCCGGCTTCGGCTGGCGGCCGCTGTGGTTCGAGGCGGGCCTGCGCGTCCGGACGGAGCAGGGCGGCCGGCTGCACCTGGTCTCGGCGGCCCCCGGCCGCCCGGTGCCCCGCGTCGACCACACGGTGTGGTCGGCCCGCGCCCGGGACACGGACGAGAACGCGCACGTCACCGCACTGGCCGAGGCCCGCTGGGACGCCTGCCTGAACGCCCTGCGCGGCCTGCTGGGCAACCCCTCCTGGAACGGCGCCTGGGACACGCCGGGGTTTCCGGAACTGCCGTGGTCGGGAGCGTGGCCCGGCGCCTCGTGGCGAGCGGACCACCGGGACCCGCACCGCGTCTGCGTATGGCGGTTCCGCGTGCCGCAGGCGCCGGTCTTCGAGCTGCGGATGACGCGCGGCGACACCGCACGAAACCGTCCGGTACCGGCCGATGCGAGGATCGTGCTCGCCTGCCACGACCCCGACCACGTGGACTCCCGTCGGCAGGAACGGCGCGGATGAACCGAAGCCGTGCGGAACACGAGGAAGGCGACGAACGATGACGACCCTCAGGATCGAGCGCAGCCCGGAGCAGCTGGCCGAGGAGCTCAGGGGACTGGAACACGTGGACTGGCCGGCCGTCTGGGCAGGGCCGCCGAACCCCGGCCAAGCGCTGGACGACTGGTGCGCGTTGTTCGGCTGGCGTCCCCTCGCGGGTGAACGCATCCTGAGCGTCCACAGCGCCACCGGTCAGCGCATCGCTCTGTATCCCGTCGACGGTGGCGGCTGGGCGCCGGTGCAGAACCTCAACTGGACGACCTGGCATCTGCGCGCCGACAGCGCCGCCGAGAACGATCTGGTTCTGACGCAAGCGGCCGAAGCCTGGACCGCGTTCGAGGCGGCAGCCCGTGGCGTGCTCGGTGACCCCATGTTCTCCGGCAGCTGGGACGACCCCGGCTTCCCCGAGCCTCCGCATGAGCACCACTGGCTCGCCCCGCGTGAGATCCGGCACGAGGACATGGACCCGTACCGCATGGCCGTCTGGCCCGCCGCCGGAGCCGAGGGCCGTATCACGGTGCTCACCGTGAATCTCGGGCTCACTCCTCTCCCGGGGGAGCCACGGGGCGTACTGATCAATGTCGACTGCTATCCGCCGGAGGCCCTGTGACCCAGCGACAACTGGCCGACGAAGTCATCACGCAGGCACGCGAGCGGGCCACGCTGGCCGGACTGGAGCCTGGTCTGACCAAAGCGGAGGCCAGGAGGATAGCCGCCGATCTGAAGGCCGGCGCCCTGGCGTCGGGCATCGAGGTGGGGGACCTGAAGGAGAAGCTGCCCTCCTACGTGATCGACCTCGTCACACAGATGGACGTGGACCTCCCGGCCCCGGACACGAAATCCGCCTTCTGGTCCTGGGCCCTGGAGAATCACTCCAGTCTGGGTCCGGGCGAAAACGTCCGCAGCATGCACGTCGCCGCCGCCTACGCCGACGTGGAGAACGCGACGTCCGAGGGTTCCGTGCGCTACCTGGAGGGGACGCCCGGCGGTGAGCAATTGGGCGCACTGCGTTTGTGGGACAAGGCCCTCCACGCCGCCCTGGACATGGACGCGGCAAGCGGTCAGGCCATGGCCGCGGACGCCTGGGACGCCCTCTCTCAGAAGTACGCCGCGAAGACCGAGAACGAAGCCCTCTTCTTCATGGCCGAGCTGAACCCCGGCACCGTCGCCTACCAGACCGAGGCCCGGCAGCTCCGCCAGGACGGCAAGCTCGGCATCATCGAGTTCATGTACCCGGCGCCCGCGGAGAAGTACGCGGGTCTGGCCCCCGAGACGCAGGAACTGCTGGCCTCCCAGGCCGTCCGCGCGCAGATCCACACCTTCGGATACGACGAGAGCGACCCCAAGTACACGCCGCTGACCAAGGCCGGCCACCTCGACCTGGAGCAACTGAAAGCGCTCCCGACCCCCGAAGCGCAGCGCGCCGCCGTCCTGGAGGTGTGCGCCAGGGTGGCGACACTGGACGGCCCGGCCCGGGCGGCCGACGTGGAGAAGCTCCGCGAGGAGATCAAGGTCCTGCGCCCGGACCACGAGGTCACGCTCCCCGCAGCCGAGGACCGGCAATGGGCCGCCGCACAGCGCGAAGGGAACCCGAACGCGCCGACCACGCCCGCCCCTGCCCCCGTCGCCGTGAGCACCCACGGTCAGTACCTCCCCGGCGTCAAGATCGACGCCCGCACGGGACCGGCCCCGCTGGAACCGCTCGCCTTCCCTGCGCCCGGGACGGCCGCCGTGCCCGCCCACGCCTTCCTGCCCGGCGTCAACGCGACGGCGAAGTCCGTCGTCACCCCCGCCAGGACCAGCACTCCGGCCGCTGCCCCGCAGGCCCCTCCCACCCCCGAGCCATCCCGCGACGCCGGAATGGGAGCCTGACGCGCCGATGAACCCCACCACGCCGAAACCCACCACCCGCACGCCCCGCGCACCCGGACCGCCCGCCGGACGGCCCGGCTCCGGCCGGGCGGACCCGCCCTCCCCCGCGCTCTCCCGCCTGCGCCGCCTCGTACGCCAGGACAAGGACGACCCCTGGGCCGTCAAGCTGCTCCCCCGCGTCGTCTTCTGCGTCGCCGCCGCCTACACGCTCTTCGCCATCGCCTCCGAGAGCGGCTCCAGCTTCGTCACGGTCTGCGCGCTCGCGCTCGTCGGCGCGGTCGTCTGGCTGCTCCGACGCCGCGGCCAGCTCCTCCTCGGACTCGCCTCGACGCTTCTCGCCGCGGCGTTCACCGGGTACTTCTCCGCGGTGGGCGACTCGGTGCGCGCCTCCACCAGCGCCACCGTCACCGGCCAGGCCGCCTTCGGCTACTGGGCACTCGCCGGCATGGCGCTCCTCGGCGCGTGGATGGTGAAGGAGCACCCGGGCCGACGGGGCGTCACCGTCGTGCTCGCGGATGTGATCCTCGTCATCGCGTCCGTCGTCGGGATGTTCCTGCCGGAGGCCGGCGTTCCGCTCGGATTCCTCGGCGTGCTCGGCGTATTGGCGCTGCGCGGCAGCAGGGCGAAAGCGATTGCATGCAGTGCCCGCCGGGCATTCGGCCGGGTACGGCAGGGCAAAGCCACCGGCCCGACGGACAGTTGAGGCCCGTGTGAACGTTTCGTCTCGTCACTGTGCCAAGTCGGCACACGCTTTGCAGATGCGTTGCACCCCCTTGACGGAACGCCTTAGAGTCCCCCCGGATCACGCATCACCACGGGGGAATACACGCATGCCTATGGCCAGCCATACGGCGCTTCCCGCGCGCCCCGCGCGCGGGGCGGCACGGGGAACCAGAGCGGGCGCAGGGGCACACAGCCCCGACGCCGCCCTGCCCTGCCAGCGCCGACCGGACGTCTTCCAGCACCCGCTGCTGGAGGCGCCCGCGGACATCCCGTACGCCTCTTCCGAGCAGCGCCACCAGCGTCTCGTCCTGCTGCGCACCGCCCGTGACCTGTGCGCTTCCTGCCCGTTGTGGGCGGAATGCCTCCAGGACGCCGTCGCGCACGCCGAGCCGTACGGCTACACGGCGGCGACCACACTCGACGACCGCCGCTGGATCCGCCGCGCCCTCGGCGTCGGCGACGCGAACGGCGACCTGCCGAGCCACCACCCGTCGGACGGACCCGGCGCGGGCCCCGGCCACCACTCTGCCGAAACGTCACGCCGCCTGCTGCGCCTGCGCTCGCGCGGCAGCGGCAGCGGCCCGGCGAACATCCGCGCCACCGCCGAGCACGGTCTGCCCGCAGTGGAGCGGATCCTCGACGCGTTCGACGCCCGCCAGGACCAACTGGCCCGGGAGCGGCTCGAGTTGCCGGGCATCCCACGGCAGTTGCACCAGCACACCGCCGCACAGCGGACGCACAACGACGGTCACCACCAACCCACCGGCTCCAGACACCCCCACCCCCACGCACACCCGGAAAGCAGGAGCGAGGACATGGCAGCGGCCGAGTCCGGGCAGCGGATCGCCTTCTCGTACGAGGACCCCGCCCAGGCCGTACGACAGGCTCTGCTGGCCCCTCTGATCCGCGCCGCGCTGCCCACACTGGACAGCCTGGAGCAGCTTGCCACGATGCTGGTGAGCGTGCCGGGCGGCGAGATCGCGCCGGAGACGCCGGACACCGTCCGCGCCGCGCGCAAGGCCGTGGAGGCACTCGCCCCGCAGGACGCCCGGGACCGCGCATCTGTCGCGGCCGACGCCTCCTCGCCGCCGCGCGCCCTGACCGGCTCGGTCTCCGTCGAACTCGCCACCACCGACCCGGTACGGCCCTGCGCCGCGACTTCCTGGAGCCGTTGCTGCGCGAACTGGCGTCCTCGCTCGCGAACATAGAGAAGGTGGCGACCATGCTGGCCGCGGCGGGCGCCCCCGCCGGCGGCGACGACGACGGCGAGATCGATCTCGAACCGGTCCGCAGCGCACTCCAGGCCGTCCGCACCTGTCTCCCGCATCCGGTCCCGAGCCGCAGGACGATTGCCGGCCCGGGCCAGGCGGCCGCCCTCACCGCGTCGGGCGCCCGCCACGGCACCGCGCCCCACGTGCCCAGCATCCGGGCGGCCGTGGAGACGGCCGTCTCGGCCTTCCCGGGCCCGTTCTCCGCCCGCGACGTGCTGCGCGCTCTGCCCCACGGCGTCTACGGCGACCCCTCGAAGACGATCAGCAACGTCCTGTCCGCGATGGTCAAGTCGGGCGGCCTGCGACGCCTCGCCCGCGGCACGTACGCTCGCACCGCCGACGTCGCCACGGACGTCACCGTGAACGTCACGCCGAGCGCTCCCGAGCAGAACGAGGCCAAGAGCGCCTGAGCCGGAACTGATCCGGAACCGAGCCGGAAGGAACCCGACCCCCGATGACCGAACCGACGATGCCGCCCCCGCCCCCCGCCCCGGCGGACGCCCAGGTGCACGTCTTCTCCCCCAACGCCGGCCTGATCGACGGCGTCCCGGTCACCGCCCCGCCCTACGGCGACATCCAGGACGTCGTCCTGTCGATCCTCCAGCAGCGCGCGCAGCAGCTCGGCGCCCCCACTCCGGCGACCATCACCGACAACCGCTACGGCGGCGCGATCCGCCTCCTGATCCACCCGGACGGCACGACGGAACAACTCGGCTGACGGATTCCCGACGGCGGAAGCCCAATTCCCGCCGTCCCACCTGGTTGCCCGAGGTGGCTGCCAACGACGTGCTCGCGGACCGCCGTCGGCCGGGTTCGTGATCCACCTCGTCGCGTGAGTGAACCGCAGGTCGACGAGTTCGACGAGTTCGACGAGACGTTTGTAGCCCTGTTCCAGCACGCGACGCCGGAAGCCGCGGCCAAGACCGCCGAGAAGCTCGGGGCGGAAGCCCGGCTGTGCGTGCTGCGTCAGGAGTGGTACGCGCCGCCCGAGGGACTGGGCGACTGGGTCGCCGCGTACGGCGGCGCGGCCGAGGTCCAGGCCCTGTACGACGGCTGGGGCCTGAGCGCCCGTCAGGCAGCGTCCGTCGTCGGACGGGACGACCTTTCGGGAGGCCTCGGCAACGGCCTCGTCGAGGCGCTGGGCGACGGTCGGACGAGGCTGGCGCCGGCGGCGGTGGAACAGCAGTGGCGGGCGACCCCCGCCGGACACTTCCGGCTTCCCGGCGCCTTCACGGACACTCCGCTGGGTTCCGCGACCGGGCCGAGAAGGTCCGTGCGCGTCTCGACGTGTTCCCCGCCCGCTGGACGCGGGCGGTACGTCTGCTCGCCGCCGGCTTCGACGGCCCGCTGCCCGAGCTGCTCGATTCCGCGCAGCGGCAAGAGGACGAGACCGGTGAGCCGAACCGCGCCTACGCCGACCACTGCGCCCCGGCCCTCCTGCTCGGCCTCGCCCCCGGCGCCGTCATCGAGACCGTCGTGGCACGTCTCAGCCTCCCCCTGTGCACACTGCTCGCCCGGACCACCTACGACGATCGCGGAGGCGGGGCGGCTCGACCTCTTGCGATACGTCGTCGACCACTGGCACATCCGCTACCCCTGGCGCGACCGCCTCGACCAACGAGAACTGTTCGAGGAGGCAGTGACCCTGCGCTCAGCAGAACCGCTCAGGACGAGACTGGCCCGGCTGGAGTGATGCGGGTCCGGCCGTAGTTCCGACGGGCCGGCTCCCCCGGGGAACCGGCCCGCGAGCACGAGCAGGGCCGAGCCGGCTCACGTGACCCTGGCGAGAACGACCGTCCAGTCCCCGCTCGGAGATTCGAGGTCCTCGATTCGGTCCAGCTTCCATTCCTGGTCCCTGATCGGGAAGACGTCGCCGGGCTCCAGCGAATGGTCTTCCTCGGCGCCGTCGACGACGACGACGAGTTCGACCAACGGCGGCCGGCCCTCCCGCTCGGAAAGATGTGTGACGAAAAAGCGGGCGAACCCCTTGTTCGCCTGCATGTTGCGCCAGATCGCGATTTCCTGCACTGTCACTTCTTCTCCAAGGTGACATAGTTCGGGAGGATGCTGTCCCTCAGCTCGTCGAAGGTCAACGGCTTCGGATCCCTTGCGTTGTAGGGATTCCTCAGTTCGAACCGCCCGATTTCATTTATTGCGGTCAGTTCGTAGGCGTGCCCTGCAACGAGCTTGCCCGGCAGTGGCGACTCTCCCTTTTTCTGGTGTCGCGTCGCGACGATGACGGGGCAACCGTCCGCAAGTTTCTCCGCGATATCCTGCCTGAACTGGGTCTTCGCGTCACGACCATGGTGGTCGTAACCGGTCGGCACATCCCAGACCTGGGCAGGCGTTCCCGTCAACTGCACCAACAACTCGGCCCGATCGCTGGACTTGGTCCCGAAATTGAGCCGCGTGTAGCCGGTGGGAAATGCATCCGTTCGCACGTGGGTGGACTGCCACGACGCCTGCTTGTCCTCGCTCCACGTCCGGTCCACACCGGCGATGGCCTTCTCCATGATCGGCGCCCATGCCACCCCTGTCTCCGCGGAGTCGGCGAAAGCCGCGACGGAGGGAATCTCGCTGTAGACGGGCAGATCGCCGGTCACCGTCAGCTTCACGACGGTACCTGTCGGCTCGTACCTGCCGAAGCCGACGCTCTTCGCCTCGTTGAGCGAGACCTCGTACGTGCCGTCCTCGTTCTCCTTCATGCGGTCGACGATGTCCTGCGGACGATGCTCGGCGACGGCCCCCAACGTCGCGATGACCCCGCAGTCGCCAAGGGCGCCTTGCTGTGTCTGATCCCGATGGGGGACACCGTCGAACAGCGGGGTACGCGTTCCGTCGGGCCGGTCCAGCGGGGTCCCGTAAGCGTCCGGCGGATAGGCCCTGCCGGGGAGATGGAAGTCAGGTCTGTCGACGGTCTCCGATATCTCCCGCACCGAGTCACCGCTGCTGAACGCACCCTTCACCCGATCCATGAACTTCCCGGTCACCGACGGTTCGTCCGCGGCGGAACCGCCGGATACGCCGGCCCTGTCCTCGGGTGACTCCGCCTCCGCCGACTCTTCGGGGGTCTCGGCGCCCTCGTCCCCTTCGAGCCCGTCCGCCTCATCCGGGTCCCCGGGGCCGTCCGGTCGTTCCGGACCTTGTGGCTCTTCGGGCTCCACGGGACTTTCGGCCTCTTCGGGATCTTCCGGTTCCGCCGGATACGTGTCCTCGCCCGACGCTGCCGGATGGCCGTCCCGAGCACGGGCATCGAGGCCCGTGGCGCCGCCGCTTCCGGGGACCGCCGCATCGTCCTCCCGCCCCCACTCGGGCTCACCGGGCTCGTCGGCGTCGTCGGGCTCCTTCGGCTCCCCGGTGATCCCGGCGGGCTCGGCGTTCCCCTCGTCCGCAGGCTCTTCGGGTTCCGCCCAGGCGTCCGCGGGGTCCGTCCGGGCGGGAGCCGTCGTCTCGACGGGAACGGCCTCGGCCCCCTTTTCCGCCGCGTACAACTCACTCATTCCGACCGTCTACGTCACGCTGCGCCACGTCTCCCCCGCCTTTCCGACTCTGCCCGACGGCTCGCGCTCGCCGCCGGCTCTTGCCCAGCCACTCGTCCTTCTCGCGCTCAGACCTTGAGGTCCGACGCGGGGATGGCGACCGACGCGGAACTGCCGGGGTTCACCTTGATCACCGCCGGCTCCTCGGGCTCCCCGAACTCAGCCGTCTCCCAGCCCGCGGCCTCCTGGAACTGCTGCTCGGGCACGTCCTGCGCCGTAGGCCTGTCCGTCCCGTACAGTTCGCTCACTCGAGAGCCCCCGTCGTGTTCCCGGACGGATTCGGCCGGCGAGGGACGCGCGCGAAGCACGTCAGCGTGCGCGCGAATCGCTGCCGCCACTCCTCCGACGGATCCGCACATCCGACGATCTTCTCCAGGACAGAGGGCGAATGCCGCCCGTGGTAATACACCCGCGTCCTCGTCCCCCTGCGCGCTCTGAAACGCGGCTCGCCCACCGCGCACGGGTCCTGGCCGTCCAACTGGGCGCGCATCACCGCGGCCACGTGCTCACCGAGCGCGCCCGGATCCGCGGGGGCGCCCCCGCGGCTGTGCACCGCCCCGTCCACGGCCTGGCCGATCGCGCAGTCCAGGAGGCGGCCCCGGTACGGCTCCAGCTCGCGTCGCATCGCCTCGCCCGGCAGCGGCGTCGTCCAGCCCAGCAGATGGGCCGCCACCGCCATCTCCGCCCACAGCGTGATCCGCGGCCCGGCCTGTTCCGTCAGCCGCTGAGCCCTGCGCAGGTCACGCAGCGTGCACGGGGCCGCCGAGCAGTCGGCCGCGCACGCCCGGCTGCGCGGACCCGTCATGCCCGCCGCCGACGCCGCTCTGACCGCCCCCGCGTCCTCGCGGTCCGTCCCGTCCCGCATCCGCACCAGCAGCGGATAGTCCATGCCGTCCGTGAAGACGGCCGCCTCGCCCGGCCGCAGGGTGACCAGGTACTCGGACTGGGCCCGCGTGATGTTCATCGTCGCGCCGACCGCCTCGCGGTCGTCCTGTGCGGGCAGCCGGTGGACGATTTTCGCCGCCGTGTTCTTGATGACGTCGGGCAGCAGCTTGCTCGGGATCTGGTCCGCGATGACCAGCCCTTCCCCGTACGCCCGGATCTCCGCGAGCAGGCCGGCGAACATCTCCACCGCGTGGGCGCTCGCGCCGCCCTCCTCGGTCCGGCGCAGCAGGCGGTGCGCCTCCTCGAAGACCGTCAGATGCCGTAGCGGGAGGGCCAGTTGGCGGGCCACCCGCTGTTCCATGCGCAGGTGCTCGACGAGCCTGATGAGGATCGTGCCCATCAGGAACGCCTTGTCCCTGTCGTCGCCGACGTCCTCGATCTCGAAGACGACGTTGCGTTTCAGCAGTTCCCCGAAGTCCAGCGGGCGGCCGCCCTCCAGGAAGCGGCCCGTCGTGCCGAGGCGCAGGCCGGCCAGACGGATCTTGATGAAGCCCTGGACGTTGTCGGCGACCTCCTTGCCGTAGCCGATGTCCGAGACGACCCGCAGAGCCGTGTCCTCCAGGTCCTCGAGGGTCGGGTAACGCGGCTCGGCGCCCGGGAACACCGGCTCGCCGAGCGTCAGGTCCCAGCCCAGCTCCTCGTAGCAGCGCGTCAGCGCGGCGCTGAGGACCTGCGGGAACGGCTCCTGCGGGTCGAACGAGGCCAGGAAGAGGGCCCGCACCATGTCGAGGTGGGTCTGGAGCGGGAAGCGCTCGCCGCTCGCGTACGCGGACGGCTCCAGGGGGTTGAGTCCGGCCGGGAGGGACTCCGGGTCGCCGGGCCTGATCACCACGACCTCGGCGGTGTCCCCGAGCCGCGCCGACATGAAGCGGTACTCGGCCTTGGCCGGTTCCACGACCAGCCACGGGATGCCCGCGTGGGTCGCCGCCTCCAGCAGCCCGCGCACGGTCTGCGACTTTCCGCCGCCGGTCGCCCCGCACACGAACGTATGCCGGTTGAGGGTGGAGCGGGCCAGTTCGAGGTCGCCGACGGGGCTGCGGTTGCGGTCCAGCACCGAGCCGAGCCGGACCGGAGGAGCCCCGGGCGACGCCGGACGGGCCGCGGTCTCGGGACTGACGTCGAACTCCGGCCGCAGGGCGAACCGTACGCCGGGGATCTCCCGGGCAGGGGGCCGGGCGAGGGCCGCGAGCAGATCGGAACCGGCGTGGAAGGGGTGCTCCTGCGGTGCCGGCAGGACACCGCCGAGGGCGGTGGCGAGGTCGCCCACCCGCCCGGTCGGGCGCAGCGCGTACGGCAGTCCCTCGAGGTCCGCCGAGGCGCACAGCAGCGCCGCCACCCGGGTCGCCTCCTCGGGCGTCCGGCCGCCCGCCAGCAGACGTATGCGCCACAGCCCGGTGGCCGACGCCTTGGCCAGCTCCCTGTGGCGGCGCTCCAGCCGGGTCGCGGCGATGGCGTACTCGGGCGATCCCTCCGCCTTGGCCTGTGCCCGGCGCCGCTCGTCGGCCACGTCACCGGTGAGTTCGTCGAGCTCCGCGGCCGGCACCGGCTCGGCGAACACCAGCCAGGCGAACGGTTCCTGCCACACGCCGAGCAGACAGTCCTCCAGCGTGGGCCGCTGGAGGGCCGCTCCCGTGCTCGCCGGCCTCGGCTCGTCGTCGACCAGCAGTCCGTCGGTCACCGCGGCGACCGCGCTCCAGCAGGGGAAGGCGCCCATCACGGCGGCCGGCGTACCCGTCGGCTGTCGCACCCCGCGCGCGCCCGCGGGCAGCCGCAGCAGGGACACCGCCCCGTCGGCCTCGTCGGTGCGGCCGCCCAGCAGGGCACTGCCGCCGACGAAGACGTCGAGAGGACCGTCGGCCGCTCTGCGCGCCCAGCCGACGAGCACCGCGCCGCCCGTCGGGTCGTGCGGGTGCGGGACGTGGTGGGCGGAGACCAGGGCGGCCAGACGCTGCGCCCGCAATTCGTCCTCGCCGCCGGCGGGCCGGTCCTCGGACGGCCGCTGCCGCGGGACCTCACGCAGCAGCGCGGCCTCCAGGCCCGCGAAGCGGTGCCACGCGCTCGCGCCGGGTGGGGCGGCCGTCATATGTGCGCGGTCCGTCGCGTGACGCGTTCGCCGCGGAGAACGGAACGGCCCACCCGGGCAGGCGGGTGGGCATGCGGTGTGATGGGCAACGTCCCCCCGTTGTCGATCTTGCGGCACCACCCTAGATGCCGGGTCATGACCGGCCAAGCCTTGCAACCGTAATGTCACCTCCCTTGGAATTAGGTGGACTTGGGGGATTGATTCAGGGACCATGTGTCGGCTGCTGATCAATGACTGACTTCCGCTTCGGCGGACACGGGGGCGAGTTCCATCATCAGAGGCGTCTTTTCTGCCGCCCTTGGGACGGTCATCTCTCACCTGTCCACATGTGAGCGCCCGCACGGCGCCCATCTCCCTCAGGGCGAACTCATATGACCGATCCCGTTGACCCTCACCGGCCGCAGGACCCGTACGGGCACGGCGACCCGGCCCATCCCGAAGGCCAGTCCGCCCCGCCGCAGAACCCGGCCTACCCGCCCGGGCCGCCGGGCCAGCCGGTTCCGCCGGGCCAGCCGGGCCAGGCGGCTCCGCCGGTCCCCCCGCAGCAGCTGCCTTACCAGGCCGCGCCCCCTCACCAGCCGCCGTACCAGGCCGCGCCGCCAGTGCAGCAGCCGCCGTACCAGGCCGCGCCGCCGCCCCCGCCGCATCACCAGCAACCGCCGTACCAGCAGCCGCCACACCAGCCTGGCGCCCACCCGCAACAGTTCGCGCCGGGCCATCAGCCGCAGTACGCGCCCCAGCAGCCCCCTTACGGGCAGCAGCCTCCGTACGCACAGCAGCCCCCCTACGGACACCAAGCCCCGTACGGGCAGCAGCCCCCGTACGGGCAGCAGGTCCCGTACGCACAGCAGCCCCCCTACACGTACCAGGCCCCGTACGGACACCAGCCCCCGTACGGGCACCAACAGCCGCCGCAGCAACCGTTCGCGCCGCAGCAGTATCCGCAGCAGGCACCGCCGCAAGCACCGCCGCAGGCACCGCAGTTGGCGTATCCGCAGCAGCAGTCCACGTACACGCCGGCCGCACCCCACGTCCCCGGTCACCCTCAGGTGAACCGCGGCGCCGACTCCACGTCCGTCACCACGCTGCTGCTCAACGTGCCCCTGTTCCTGGGCAGTCTGCTGGTGATCTGGCTCATCTCACGCGTGCTGCCGAGCGGCCTGGACATCGCCTTCATCGTCGCCTGGCTGGCGTCCGGCGCCCTGGTCTTCCACCGACCGACCGAAGGCCGCCTGGCCCGGCTGTGGTTCAAGATGCGGCCCCCCACCGCCGCCGAACTGGCCGTCCTGCAGCCCATCTGGGACGACGTCACGCGCCGGGCCGGTATCGACGGCGCCACGTACGACCTGTGGATGGAGGACTCGGACGAGCTCAACGCCTCCGCCGCCGCCGGGCACATCGTCAGCGTGACGCGCGGAGCGATGCGACAGCTGCCGCCCGATCGGCTGTCGGCCGTGATGGCCCATGAGCTGGGCCACCACGTCGGCGGCCACGCCTGGTCCGGTCTGCTCGGCTTCTGGTACGCCATGCCGGTCCGGGCGTTCATGCTCGTCGTGAAGATCGTGACGGGCTTCCTGTTCTTCTTCACCGCCGAGCTCTCCTGCCTGGCGGCCGGCGTCTTCGTCCTGGTCTTCGGCGGTCTCGCCATAGCGACCTTCCTCGCCTTCCCGCCCGCCGCCGCGCTCTACGCGATCCCGTTCCTGCTCGCCTGGGCCGGCCGGCAGGGCGAACTGCGCGCCGACCGGTTCGCGGGACAGCTCGGGTACGGGCCCCTGCTGCTCACCGTGTTCACCGGCTGGCAGGCGGAGGGGCACGACGACGCGGACGGCAAGCAGGGCCCCGTCGCCCGGCTCATGTCCTCGCATCCGCCGCTCCACCAGCGCATACGCGCGCTCGAGACCTTCGTCGCCTGACCGGCCGGGAGCCTCACGTATGACTGTCGAAAGCACCGGGACCGGACAGCTCGGCCGCTGTCTGCGCCTCTTCGACGCGGGGCAGCGCCTCGGCTGGGTCTACCGCGACCCCGAGTCGCTGCGCCGGCCGTTCGCCGAGCCCGAACCGCAGCGGGAGCAGGTGGCGGTCGGGTACGAGAACCGGGCGACGGCCGCGCGCCTCGACCACGAGGACCGACGTGGCTCCGCCGTCAAGATCGGCGGCGGGGTCGCGGCGGTCTGCTTCCTGTTGAGCTACTTCGCCGGCCCCGTCATGGCAGTCCTCGGCGTCGTGGCGATCGTCGTCGCCCTGGCCCGGATGGGCCTCGCCGCACAGCGGCTCGACTCCGCCGCCGGTGATCTCACGGCTCACCAGGGTGCCCTGGAAGAGCGGTTCCGGTCCTCCTGGCAGCTGTGGCACCAGCGTCGGCAGCACCATGACAGCGGGCAGGAGCAGTGGGTGCGCGGCCTCGACGCCTGGGGCGCGCTGCCCGTCGGCCCCGACACCCGGCGACTGGACGTCTTCGGCGGCAGCCAGCGCGGCCGCGAGGGCTTCCTGACCGTTTTCGGCGCCTCCACCCTCCCGGAGCGGCCGGTGATCGTGGTCGACCTGACGCAGGCCCTCGTGTGCAGGGAACTGTCCGTCCTCGCCGAGGACGCCGGCGTGCCCGTCGACGTCCAGCTGCTGCCCAGCCGGATGGCCGAGAGCAGCGTCGTCGAGGGGCTGGCGCCGCACGAGCTGGTGCACGCGCTCGTCGAGGCGGTCCACGGGGACGATCCCGAGGCCGGCCGCGCCGAGCGCGCCGTCGACACCCGCATTCTCACCCAGCTGTGCGGCGCCCTCGGCGAGGACGTCTCCGTGGCACGGCTGAGCGCGGGGCTGCGCGTCCTGATGGGCGAGACCGACGACACCAAGCGCCTCAGCCGGGACGAACGCAACCGGATCGCGGACGACCTGCTCACCGACAAGAACAAGGACCAGGTGCGGGACAGCCTCTTCCGCCTGGTGTCCTTCATGCACCCGCTGGAGGCGCTGGGCGCCGCCCGTGAGGGCCGCGGCCCCGGCTATCTGACCTGTTTCGCCCTGGACATCGGCGCGGGCTCGGCGAGCACGGAGCTGCTGGCCGACCTGGCCGTCCAGAGCGTGATGCGGCGGCTGTCCTCGTTCCGGGAGAGTGCGCCGTGCGTCCTCGTGGCCCTCGGCGAGCAGGGCCCGCAGCGACGCCACCTGGAGCGGCTGGCGCAGGTCTGCGAGCACCGCGGGGCCCAACTGGTCCTGCTGCACCCGCACTTGAGGGACGCGGCCGAGCAGATGATCGGCGGCGGGACCGTCGCCTTCATGAAGCTCGGCAACCACCAGGAGGCCAATGTCGCGGCGGACTTCATCGGCCGCGAGCACTCCTTCGTGCTGCACTCGCTGACGGACACCGCGGGCAGGACCGTCAACACCTCCGTCGCCAGGGCGATCGGCTCCTCCGTCAGCAGGGGCACGACCCACAGCGAGTCCGTCACCCGCGGACACAACTGGGGCAGGAGCGGCTCCACCGGCTACCAGGGCGGCGACAGCCCCTTCTCGTCGTCCTCCTCCACCAACTCCGGCGGCAGCTACAGCGAGACGACCGGCACCTCCACCAGCGTCACGCACTCCACCAACGAGTCCACGACCCACACCACCGGCGACAGCGACAGCACGAGCCTCGCGACCGGACGCCAGCGCGTCTACGAGTACGTGCTCGAGCCGACGCAGCTCCAGGCGCTGGCCGAGTTCAGCCTGCTGGTCGTCGAACGCCGCGCCGGGGGCGGTGTCCTGGTGCACCCGGCCGACTGCAACCCCAACATCGTCTTCCTGGACCGGGTCAGCATGGCGCCCCTGCCGTACGTCGACCCGGCGCCGGCCGCGCCGTTCCCGCCGTCGCAGCCCTTCGCGCCTCACCAGGGGCACGCCCCCGCTCCGCAGCAGCACCACGCACCCGCCCCGCAGACCTCGCCGCCTCACCAGCCGTACGCACCCGCGCCCCAGCAGCCGTTCCCGACGGCACCCCAGCAGCCCTACAACCCCGGCGGCCGGCCTCCGACGCCTCAGCAGTGGCCGTCCCAGGGACAACCGCAACAGCCCGGCGGCTGGACCCAGGGCCCACCCGCGAACTGGCCCGGTCAGCAGCCGGGGGCCCCTGGGTGACGGCCGCCGAGGGGGTGTCCGCGCCGGAGGGCTCCGGCTGATCCCGCCCGACCGGCCGAGGTCGCCCCCGGCCCCCTGCCCTCGTCCCGTCCGCCGGCCCGTGCGTGCGTCACCGCCCGGAAGACGCGCCTCCGGGCCGGCCGCCGACCTCGTCGATGCCGGCGAGCACCGCCCGGGCCCTCCTGACGTTCATCTCCAGAATGCCGCGTTCGAACTTGCGCGGTTCGCGCCGATAACGCGCCCTGCCCGCTTCGGAGGTGAAAGCGGACTCCGGGACGGCGTCCTCGCCGGCCGGAATGAATTTGGGGATCTCCTCGAACGCCGCGAGGGCATAGGCGACGGCATTGCGCAGCTTGTGGTGTTCGCCACCTCTGGCAGATGGGCGTCGCGCCGGGCGGCCCCGGCCGACCGCCCGCCACTGCCCAGCACCAGCCGCCACAGCCGCCGGGCCACGAGCGCCCGGGTCCGGACGTCGGCATCGGCGACTGATCCCGGCGTGGCCGCTCCGGGGCAGGCGGTCCTCGGTGGGGCCGGCCCGGTGAACGCGACCGGACCGCACCAGCCCGCCGGAGCGCGGGAAAGGCCCGGAGACGATGTCTCCGGGCCCTCACTGTTGAACTCGTTCCACTCGGTCCCCGCTCGGGCCCGTGCGGCCCCCGTCAGTCCGAGGCCTGCTGCCGCTTGGGCCGCCAGACCACCAACGCGCTGGTCTGCTGCATCTCCTGATACGGCACCAGGTCGCGCCGGTAGGAGGCGTGCACCGCGGCCTCGCGTTGCCGCATGGCCGCCGCCGCGCCGTCCAGCGCCGCCTGCAACTCGGCCGCCCGGGCCTGGAGCGCGGCCACCTGGTTCTCCAGCTCGATGATCCGCTTGATGCCGGCCAGGTTGATGCCCTCGTCCTGCGACAACTGCTGCACTGTGCGCAGCAGTTCGATGTCGCGGGCCGAGTAGCGCCGGCCCCGGCCGGGGGTGCGGTCGGGGGAGACGAGGCCCAGACGGTCGTACTGGCGCAGCGTCTGCGGGTGCAGGCCGGAGAGCTGGGCCGCCACCGAGATGACGTAGACCGGGGTTTCCTCGGTCAGTTCATACGGGTTACGTCGACGGCCGTCCATCACTCTCATGCTCCCTTCGCGGCCTCGAACAGCTCCGCCCGCGGATCCTCGTCCACGGTCGCCTCGCGATACGCCTCCAGCGCGTCACGAGCCTTCCCCGACAGGTCCTTCGGAACACTCACCTCGACGGTGACCAGAAGGTCGCCGCGCGTGCCGTCCTTGCGGACCGCGCCCTTGCCCCGCGCCCGCATGGTACGGCCGTTGGGGGTGCCGGGCGGCAGCTTCAGCGTCAACGACGGTCCGCCGAGCGTCGGAACCCTGATCTCGCCGCCCAGGGCCGCCTCGGTGAACGTCACCGGCACGGTCACCGTCAGGTTGTCGTCCTTGCGGCCGAACACCGGGTGGGCGCCCACGTGGACCACGACGTACAGATCGCCCGAGGGGCCGCCGCGCTCGCCCGGCGCGCCCTTGCCGCGCAGCCGGATGCGCTGGCCGTCCGTGACCCCCGCCGGGATGCGGACCTGCATGGTCCGGGACGACTTGGCGCGGCCGCTGCCCTTGCAGTCCAGGCACGGGTGCTCGGCGATCAGGCCGCGGCCCTTGCAGTCGGGGCACGGGTCGGTCAGCGAGAAGCCGCCGCCCGAGCCGCGCGCGACCTGGCCGGTGCCGACGCAGGTCGGGCACACGCGCGGGGTGCCGTTCTTGTCGCCGGTGCCCGAACAGGCCTTGCACGGGGACTGCGAGGACATCCGCAGCGGGACCGTGGCGCCCTCGATGGCCTCCGTGAAGGTCAGGGTGACCTCGGTGTCGATGTCCTGGCCGCGCCGCGGCTGGGTGCGGGTGGTGCCCGTCCCGCCGCGGTTGAACAGGCCGCCGAAGACGTCCCCGATGCCGCCGCCGAACCCGCCGGAGGCGCCGCCGCCGCCCGGGGCGCCGCCTCCGAAGAGGTCACCCAGGTCGAAGTTGAAGGAGCCGCCGGCGCCCGGGCCCGGGCGGAAGCCGCCGTTGCCGAAGAGGGCGCGTGCCTCGTCGTACTCCTTGCGCTTCTTGGGGTCGCCGAGGACGTCGTTCGCCTCGGAGATCTCCTTGAAGCGCTCCTCCGCCTTGGCGTTGCCCTTGTTGGCGTCCGGGTGGTACTCGCGAGCGAGCTTCCGGTAAGCCTTCTTGATCTCGGCCTCGGTGGCGTCCTTGGGGACGCCGAGGACCTTGTAGAAGTCCTTCTCGATGAAGTCCTTGGTGCTCATCCCCGACGTCCCTCCTCTCGCGTCGTCATGACGGCCGGCGCACCGGCCGTCTCGAGCTCAGCCCTCGTCCGGGCCACCGCTCTCCTTGTCGTCCGCCGCCTCCGCGGAGGCCGCGCCCGTTTCCGAGTCGGCCTTCGCGGGCTGCGCGCCGGGCTGCGGTTCGGCGACGGCCACCCGCGCGGGGCGGATGGTGCGTTCGCCGATCCGGTACCCCGGCTGCAGAATCGCCACGCACGTCGTCTCGGTGACGTCCGGCGCGTAGCTGTGCATCAGGGCCTCGTGGATCGTCGGGTCGAAGGGCTCGCCCTCCTTGCCGAACTGCTGAAGGCCCATCTTCGCCGCGACGGTCTCCAGCGACTCGGCGACGGACTTGAAGCCGCCGACGAGTTCGCCGTGCTCCCGCGCGCGGCCGATGTCGTCGAGCACGGGAAGGAGTTCGGTCAGGAGGTTCGCGACGGCGATCTCCTTGACCGCGATCCGGTCGCGCTCGACCCGGCGGCGGTAGTTCTGGAACTCGGCCTGGAGGCGCTGGAGGTCCGCGGTGCGCTCGTCGAGCGCCTTGCGGGCCTGGTCCAACTGGGCCACCAGAGCCGCTGTCTGGTTCTCGTCCCCTGCCGGGGCCGCCCCGTCCGCCGAGGCGGAGGGGGCGGTCTTCGGCTCGGCGTCTTCAGGGGTGGCGCCGGAGGGGACGTCGGGCTTCTCCTCGAAGCCCGGGGTCTCCTCCGTCACGCGGCACCGTCCTTGCGCTCGTCGTCCACGATCTCGGCGTCCACGACGTCGTCGTCGGCCTTGGGGGCCTCGGCGCCGCCCGCGGCGCCCGCCGCGTCCTGGCCGCCGGCCGCCTGGGCGTCGGCGTACATGGCCTGGCCGACCTTCTGCGAGACCGCGGCGACCTTCTCGGTCGCGGTGCGGATCTCGGCGGTGTCCTCGCCCTTGAGCGCGGCCTTCAGCTCCTCGACGGCGGCCTCGACCTCGGTCTTGACCTCGCCGGGGACCTTGTCCTCGTTGTCCTTGAGGAACTTCTCCGTCTGGTAGACGAGCTGCTCGCCCTGGTTGCGGGCCTCGGCGGCCTCGCGGCGGCGGTGGTCCTCGTCCGCGTACTGCTCCGCCTCCTGGCGCATGCGGTCGACCTCGTCCTTCGGCAGCGAGGAGCCGCCGGTGACGGTCATCTTCTGCTCCTTGCCCGTGCCCAGGTCCTTGGCGGTCACGTGCATGATGCCGTTGGCGTCGATGTCGAAGGCGACCTCGATCTGCGGGACGCCGCGCGGGGCCGGCGGAAGGCCGGTCAGCTCGAACATGCCGAGCTTCTTGTTGTACGCCGCGATCTCGCGCTCACCCTGGTAGACCTGGATCTGCACCGACGGCTGGTTGTCCTCGGCCGTCGTGAAGATCTCCGAACGCTTCGTCGGGATCGTGGTGTTGCGCTCGATCAGCTTGGTCATGATGCCGCCCTTGGTCTCGATGCCGAGGGACAGCGGGGTCACGTCGAGGAGCAGGACGTCCTTGACCTCGCCCTTGAGCACACCGGCCTGGAGCGCGGCGCCGATGGCGACGACCTCGTCCGGGTTGACGCCCTTGTTGGCGTCCTGGCCGCCGGTCAGCTCCTTGACGAGCTCGGCGACGGCCGGCATACGGGTCGAACCGCCGACGAGAACGACGTGGTCGATCTCGGACAGGTTGATGCCGGCGTCCTTGATGACGTTGTGGAACGGCGTCTTGCAGCGCTCCAGCAGGTCGGCCGTCAGCTGCTGGAACTGGGCGCGGGTGAGCTTCTCGTCCAGGTGCAGCGGGCCCTCGGCGGACGCCGTGATGTAGGGCAGGTTGATCGAGGTCTCGGTGGACGAGGACAGCTCGATCTTCGCCTTCTCGGCGGCCTCGCGCAGACGCTGAAGCGCCATCTTGTCCTTGGCGAGGTCCACGCCGTGGCCGGCCTTGAACTGCTGCACCAGGTAGTCGACGACGCGCTGGTCCCAGTCGTCGCCGCCGAGGTGGTTGTCGCCGTTGGTGGCCTTCACCTCGACGACGCCGTCACCGATCTCCAGGAGGGACACGTCGAAGGTGCCGCCGCCGAGGTCGAAGACGAGGATCGTCTGGTCGTCCTTGTCGAGGCCGTACGCGAGCGCGGCCGCGGTGGGCTCGTTGACGATGCGCAGGACGTTGAGGCCCGCGATCTCACCGGCCTCCTTCGTGGCCTGGCGCTCGGAGTCGTTGAAGTAGGCCGGGACGGTGATGACCGCGTCGGTCACCTTCTCGCCCAGGTAGGCCTCGGCGTCCCGCTTCAGCTTCTGCAGGATGAACGCGGAGATCTGCTGCGGGTTGAAGGGCTTCCCGTCGAGCTCGATCTTCCAGTCGGTGCCCATGTGACGCTTCACCGAACGGATGGTGCGGTCCACGTTCGTGACCGCCTGCCGCTTGGCGACCTCGCCCACCAGAACTTCGCCGTTCTTCGCGAAGGCGACGACGGACGGCGTGGTCCTGGCACCCTCGGCGTTGGTGATGACGGTGGGCTCGCCGCCCTCCAGAACGCTGACGACGGAGTTGGTTGTGCCCAGGTCGATGCCGACCGCACGTGCCATGGTGATCTTCCTCCAGCTGACTTGAGTGGAACGGACTCAAGTGTGCACGACACTCACCCCGCGGTCAACAGACCTGAGTCGGGCGCACTCAACTCTTATCCGTTCCTTACACGCAAGGAGGCGTTGACCTGCGGTGATAGGGATCGTCCGGCCCGTCGCACCTCGGAATCGGGGGACGACCGCACGGCCTCGGGTTGACGCCGGGGCGCATACACGGGCGCCGGACGCATCGTCCGCGGCCCCGAACGCGGCACGGCCCGCTCCACCCGCTCCGCCCGCTCCTCCTGCGACGCCCCCCGCGCGCGAGGGGCACGGGGCATGCGGGCGGCCCGCCGGCCCCCGCGCGCGTCCCGTCCGCCGCCCTGACGTCCCGCACGCGCGCGTGGAGGCCCGTACACCGGGACCCGCAGCAGCCCGAGCACGACGACGAGTACCCCGCCGGCCACCCACAGCACCGCGCGCGCGTGCAGCCATCCGCCGTGCGCCAGCACGCCGACGAGCACCGCGCCGAAGGCCGCGACGCCCAGGAGGACGGACGCCCCCTGGGCGGTGAGCCCGAGCCGGCGCAGCCGGTGGGCGAGGTGGTCCGGCGCGCCGCGCAGCAGGGGCCGTCGGGCCAGCCGCCGCGAGATCAGCACCAGCAGGACGTCGGCCCCGGCCACCGCGGTGAGCGCGAACAGCACGGCCGTGCCGACGACCGGATCCTGTCCCGCGCGGGCGAAGACGGCGGCCGCGGCGAGCAGGAAGCCGGAGAAGAGCGAGCCGCATGCGCCGAGGGCCACGCGCGCGGGGGGCCAGTTGTGCATCAGGAACCCGGTCAACGCGGCGGCGAACACGCTGAGCAGCACGACCAGTCCGTCCATGACCTCGACGGCGACGCACGCGGCGACCCCGAAGGCGGTGACGACGCCGACGGTCCCGGCCACTCCGTCGGCGTGGTCGAGCGCCCGGAAGCCGAGGGCGACGAAGGTGATCCAGCCGACGGCCAGCGCCCCCGGGAGCAGCCCCGTGTCCCCGTAGGGCACGACGAAGGCGGCGGCGACCGCGGTGCCGACCACGAGGAAGCGGACGTTGAGCCGCCACACGTCGGCGATCAGGCCGAGCGCGGCGACGGCGCCCCCCGCGGCGAGCAGCGCCCCGATCCCGTCCCCCAGCGGGGCGATGCCCGTCCGGTCGCCGGCGAGGGCGACGAGACAGGTGGCGAGGACGACGGCGGCGCCCCCGAACAGCGGCACACGCCGCTGGCGCTGCCGCCGGTCGAGCAGTCCGAGGCGCAGAGCGGGCACGCGCAGCAGCGCGGCGAGGGCGGCGGAGAGGAACAGGGCGATGGCGGCGGCGGCGATCCCGTAGAGCACGGATATAAATTAGTCATAAATGTACCAATTTGGTACGAATAACACGGCCGGGTTGCGGCCGGATCCTGAAGCGATCCTGAGGCAACCCTCAGCGATTCAGATCACTCCGCCTCCCGCTACAGTGCGACGCGGGAGACGGGGTAGTCTCAGACGGACTGCATAAGTTACCGCTTAGTAATCACTGACGAAGTCCCTCGCAGGCCCGAGGAGCCCCCAAATGCAACTCGCCGCGATCATCGTGTCGCTGGTTCTGATCGTGGTCGGCGTGGCCCTTTTCGCCCGCGCCGTCCTACAGATCTACACCTTCATGCGGCTCGGCCAGAACGTGCCCGCGGGCACCCGCACCGACGAGCCCGGCCGGCGCACCGTCACCGTGGCCCGGGAGTTCCTCGGCCACACCCGGATGAACCGCTGGGGCGTCGTCGGTGTCGCGCACTGGTTCGTCGCGGTGGGCTTCTTCTCGCTGCTGCTGACGATCGTCAACGCCATCGGCCAGCTGTTCCAGGCCGACTGGCTGCTGCCGGTCATCGGCGAGTGGGCCCCCTACAACGTCTTCGTCGAGTTCATCGGCACGATGACGGTCCTCGGCATCCTGGTGCTCATCGTGATCCGCCAGCTGAGCCGGCCGGACCGGCCGGGCCGCAAGTCCCGCTTCGCCGGCTCCAACTTCGGCCAGGCCTACTTCGTCGAAGCCGTCATCCTCATCGTCGGCGTCTGCATCTTCATGCTGCACGCCCTCGAAGGCGCCCAGCACCACGTCGACGCCTACGAGGCGTCCTTCTTCATCTCCTACCCGGTGGTGTCGGCGCTCGGGCACCTGGACGTCTCCACGCTCCAGAACCTCACCTACTTCTTCGCCGGCCTCAAGATCGCGACCTCCTTCATCTGGATGATCACGGTCGCGCTCAAGACCGACATGGGCGTCGCCTGGCACCGCTTCCTGGCGTTCCCCAACATCTGGTTCAAGCGCAACGCCGACGGCGCCACCTCCCTCGGCGCGCTCCTGCCGATGACCTCCGGCGGCAAGCCGATCGACTTCACCGACCCCGGCGACGACGACGTCTTCGGCGTCTCCCAGGTCGAGCAGTTCTCGTGGAAGGGCCTGCTGGACTTCTCCACCTGCACCGAGTGCGGCCGCTGCCAGTCGCAGTGCCCCGCCTGGAACACCGGCAAGCCGCTCTCCCCCAAGCTCCTCATCATGTCCCTGCGGGACCACGCGCACGCCAAGGCCCCCTACCTGCTGGCCGGCGGCGGCAAGACGATGGAGGGCGACGAGAAGGCGAGCGAGGAGCAGCTCAAGGACGTCCCCGCGGCCGCCCTCGCCGAGGCCGAGCGCCCGCTGATCGGCACCGCCGAGGAGAACGGCGTCATCGACCCCGACGTCCTGTGGTCCTGCACCACCTGCGGCGCCTGCGTCGAGCAGTGCCCGGTGGACATCGAGCACGTCGACCACATCGTCGACATGCGCCGCTACCAGGTGATGATCGAGTCCGCGTTCCCGTCCGAGGCGGGCACGATGCTCAAGAACCTGGAGAAGAAGGGCAACCCCTGGGGCCTGGCCAAGAAGCAGCGCCTGGAGTGGCTCAAGGAAGTTGACTTCGAGGTGCCGGTCGTCGGCCAGGACATCGAGGACCTCTCCGAGGTCGAGTACCTCTACTGGGTCGGCTGCGCCGGCGCCCTCGAGGACCGCGCCAAGAAGACCACCAAGGCCTTCGCCGAACTGCTGCACATCGCGGGCGTCAAGTTCGCGATCATGGGCGGCGACGAGAAGTGCACCGGCGACTCCGCCCGCCGCCTCGGCAACGAGCCCCTGTTCCAGGAGCTCGGCATGGAGAACGTCATGGCGCTGAACATGGCGTTCGGCGAGGAGCTGGACGACGACGGCAAGGTCGTGCCGGAGTCCGCCAAGCCGAAGTCGGCCAAGAAGATCGTCGCCACCTGCCCGCACTGCCTCAACACCATCGGCAACGAGTACCCCCAGCTCGGCGGCGACTACGAGGTCATCCACCACACCCAGCTGCTCCAGCACCTGGTGGACGAGGGCAAGCTCATCCCGGTCACCCCGGTCGAGGGCATCATCACCTACCACGACCCCTGCTACCTGGGCCGGCACAACAAGATCTACACCCCGCCGCGCGACATCATCGCGAGCGTCCCGGGCCTGCGCAACGAGGAGATGCACCGCCACAAGGAACGCGGCTTCTGCTGCGGCGCCGGCGGCGCGCGGATGTGGATGGAGGAGCGGATCGGCAAGCGCATCAACAACGAGCGCGTCGACGAAGCCCTCTCCGTCAACCCCGACATCGTCTCCACGGCCTGCCCGTTCTGCCTGGTCATGCTGACCGACTCGGTCAACGGCAAGAAGAACGAGGGCAAGGCCAAGGAGTCCGTCCAGGTCGTGGACGTCTCCCAGCTCCTGCTGGAGTCGGTCAAGACCCCGTTCGACGACGAGCCCCCCGCGGGCGACGCGCAGACCGAGATCGAGCCGGAGCCGCAGCCGGCGAAGTGACCCGAACGGCCGTACCGTCGCCCCCGCGTCTCACCCCCCGGACGCGGGGGCGACCCCGTTCCCGACCTCCCCACCCCCTCCGCTCCCCTGGGCGCCCCCTCCGCTCCCCTGGGCGCCCCCTCCCCACCCGCCTCACACCCCTCTCGGCGCCCCGGTCGACGACCCCTGGGGCAGAGCCCTGAACAACCCCTGAACAACCCCTGCCTCCAGCACCGTTGCTCCCCTTAGGGGATGTCACAGCTCGGCAGCAAAGCCGTCCGCCGACGGCGGCCCCGGCACGTCACCCGACGGGACCAGGTACGTTCGAAGGCGTGGCTGGATTCAGGATCGGACGCGGCGGCCGGGACAACCGCGCCCCGCAAACGCGACCGCAACACCCTCCGTACGGGCAGCAGGCGCCCCAGGGACCGCCGCGGCCCTCGGGCCCGGCAGGCCCCTCAGGGCCGTCGGGTCCCTCGGGGCCGTCCTACGGCTACCCGTCTGCCCAGCAGCCCTACCCGCCCCAGCGGCCGCAGTACGGCGGCGCGGGCGGCGGCCAGTGGCCGCAGGCCGACGGCCGCGGCCACGGAGGCCGCAACGGCGACGAGCCGGAGTACTTCGGCGGCGACGCCTACGGGGCCCCCGGCGCGGGCGCCCCGGGCGGTGTCCCGCACGACCCGTACGCCGCGAACAACCCGGGCCACACCCAGGCCTTCTCGATCGACGAGCACAACCGCTACGACCAGTACGACCAGGGCGGTACGTACCGCGCCGGCTCGGCCCCGGCCGGACCCGTCGGCCCGCGCCTGCACTGGAAGGAACTGATCAAGGGCATCGTCCTCGCCCCCAAGCAGACCTTCCTCCGAATGCGGGACTACACGATGTGGGGCCCCGCCCTCGTCGTCACGTTCCTCTACGGACTGCTCGCCGTGTTCGGCTTCGACGGGGCCCGCGAGGACGCGATCAACGCGACCCTCTCCAACGCCATCCCGATCGTCCTGACGACGGCCGTCGCGATGGTGCTCAGCTCCTTCATCCTGGGCGTGGTCACCCACACCCTGGCCCGCCAGCTCGGCGGAGACGGCGCCTGGCAGCCCACGGTCGGCCTCTCCATGCTGATCATGTCTCTCACGGACACGCCGCGTCTCGTCGTCGCGATGTTCTTCGGCGGCGACGCCTCGTTCGTCCAGCTGCTGGGCTGGGCGACCTGGGTGGCGGCCGGCGCCCTCCTCACCCTGATGGTCGGCCGCTCCCACGACCTCCCGTGGCCGAAGGCGCTCGGCGCGTCGTCGATCCAGCTCATCGCCCTGCTGTCGATCGTGAAGCTGGGCACCTTCTAGCACGCAGCACCTTCCGGCACGCCCCCGAGAGGCCCCCGCGGACGACGTCCCGGGGGCCTCCCGCATGCCCAGCCCTCCGCGCAGCCCCGCTCGTGGGCCGGGGGCGGGGCCGTGGCGGCTTGCTCACTCCCCTGCACACGAGGTGACGAACAGCCACCCATCCGCACCCAATCAGGTCACATAAGCCGCATGTCGCATCACCATGACTACGGAGCGTCAGATAACGTGACCACTCCCTTCCACCTCTACTCGTCTCCCGGGGAGTACGCGTGAAAGCTCGCTATGCCGTAGGACGGTCCACCGCAGGACGGTCCGGCACAGGTCGCTCCGGCACAGGTCGCTGGTCGGTGCTCGTCGGCGCCCTGCTGGTCGCCCTCGTCTCCGCGTTCCTTCCGGCGTCGGCCGCGGCCGGCACCGATGACGGCCGGACCCCGGTGGACCACTGGGGCGTGATCACCCGCAACACGGTCGGCTCCCCCGTCGCCGCCCTCCGCAACGGTCCGTACGGCTCCTTCGGCGTGGCGGGCACCTCCGCGAGACCGCCGTACGGCCGGGGCAGCCTCGGCATCGAGGTCGCCGACAACTCCACCACCCTGTCGCCGCCCAGCGAGAAAGTGGACTTCGGCAACGAGGTCGACTTCTACGGCAAGTCACTGCTGGGGCTGCGGCGGGTCGGCTTCCACGTGTTCCAGACCGGCGAGAACGTCACGTACGGCGGCCCGACCAACATGCCGAACATCAGGCTCGAGATCGACCCGAACGTGAACTCCGCCGACGACTACTCCACGCTGGTGTGGGTGCCGGCCGCGTCCCCCGTGACCAACGCCTGGAGCCCGTTCATCGACGCCACGACGACCGGCTACTGGTACCTCACGGGCGCTACCGGCACCACGACGGGCTGCACCCAGGCCGCCCGCTGCACCTTCGCCGCGCTGAAGGCGGCGTTCACGACCCGCAACGCCAGGCCGACCGTCCTCACGGTCGCCGTGGGCAAGGGCCGCGACTTCATGTGGATCGGCGCGGTCGACGGCCTCCGCCTCAACGACTACGTCTACGACTTCGAGCCGGACGGCGTCAAAACGCTGCACAAGAGGTGACGGACGTTCCCCCGCCCGTCGTGCGCGACCCCGCCGAGCCCGAGGTCACAGCGCCTCCCTGGACGGCGCGACCGGCTCCCCAGCCCCGCGCACGACGGGCAGCACGCTCCACGGGAAGTTGATCCAGTCGTCGGTCCGCTTCCACACGTACTCGCACTTCACGAGCGACTGCGACTTCTCGTAGACGACGGCGCTGCGCACCTCCGCGACGGCGTCCAGGCAGAAGTCGCGCACCAGCTTCAGCGTCTTGCCCGTGTCGGCGACGTCGTCGGTGATGAGGACCCTCTTGTCGGAGAAGTCGATCACGTCGGGGACGGGCGCGAGCATGACCGGCATGTCCAGCGTGGTCCCGACGCCGGTATAGAACTCGACGTTGACCAGATGGATGTTCTTGCAGTCGAGGGCGTAGGCGAGCCCGCCGGCGACGAAGACACCGCCGCGGGCGATGCTGAGGATGACGTCCGGGACGTACCCGTCGTCGGCGACGGCCTGGGCCAGCTCACGCACCGCCGTCCCGAACTGCTCGTAGGTGAGGTTCTCCCGCGCCGGCCCGCTCCCGCCGCCCACGGGACCGGTCACACCTGGGTCCGGTGGAAGTTCATGAAGGACCGGGAGGCCGTCGGGCCGCGCTGGCCCTGGTACCGGGATCCGTACCGCTCGCTGCCGTACGGGGCCTCGGCGGGCGAGGTCAGCCGGAACATGCACAGCTGGCCGATCTTCATGCCCGGCCAGAGCTTGATCGGCAGCGTGGCGAGGTTGGACAGCTCGAGCGTCACGTGCCCGGAGAAACCGGGGTCGATGAAGCCGGCGGTGGAGTGGGTGACCAGCCCGAGCCGCCCGAGAGAGCTCTTGCCCTCCAGCCGGGAGGCGAGGTCGTCGGGAAGCGAGATGATCTCGTACGTCGACGCCAGCACGAACTCGCCGGGGTGCAGGATGAACGGCTCGTCACCCTCGGGCTCCACGAGCCGGGTCAGGTCGGCCTGCTCGACGGAGGGGTCGATGTGCGGGTACCGGTGGTTCTCGAACACCCGGAAGTACCGGTCGAGCCGGACATCGATGCTCGACGGCTGCACCATGGATTCGTCGTAGGGAGCGATCCGTACCCGTCCGGAGTCGATCTCGGCCCGGATGTCCTTGTCTGAGAGAAGCACGTCCCGAGGATACGCAAGGCGCGCGGAGCCACCACCATCGGACGACTCCACGCGCCGAACCACGAGCACGTCGGTTCCCTACCGCTCCCCGACGGCCACCGCTTCCTCCCGGTGACGCCGGTCGAGGGTCACCGGTACGGCGTTGCGCAACCGGGCGCAACGAGGACACCGGACGAGCCGCCCGGGACCGAGCCGCAAGGCCTGCTGCATCGGGAACGAAGCGGTGCTGAACACGTGCCCATCGGCACAACGGACGACGGTGCGCTCCATCAAGTCCTGTAGTCCCTTCCCCAAGAGCCGCGTCCGGCTGCTGCTCGCCGGACACCGAAAGCCACATTACGGGACGAACAGAACGACCTCGCAGGCGGCACTCCGACCCCGCCCGGCCCACTTGCACCGCACCACCGTACGCCCCAACTCCAGCCTCGGGTAGCCGGATCCCTCCCCCTTGAAACGCCCTCAGACCCCGGGGCTTCAGCGCCTGGGGCCTGGCATGAGGTAGAGTGACGGAGCGTTCCGACACCGGTCCTGACCGGCGTCTTACGCGGGTGTAGTTTAATGGTAGAACATCAGCTTCCCAAGCTGAGAGCGCGAGTTCGATTCTCGTCACCCGCTCCATGCGAAACCCCCAGGTCGATGACCTGGGGGTTCTTTGTTGTCTAGACCGGTTAGCTGGGCGCGCACCACATCCGCACCATAAGGGCGCAGCTAGCTGCCCGTGGGCTTCTCGTTGTGGTGCGCGGGGTCGTGATCCTTGCCCTTGTGGTGCTTCGCACGTTCGGCGCGGACCAGGTCGTCGAGGCCGGCCGCCAAGTCACGCTGTCGCTCCTCGTCGGAGTGCTGATAGATCAGCGCGGCCTTCTCGGAGGACTGTCCGGCGCGGACCATCGTGTCCTTGAGCGTGGCACCCGAACGGGTCGAGAGCGTGTGTCCGGTGTGACGAAGGTCGTAGAAGCGGAAGCCGTCCGGAAGCTCGGCGGCGATGCGGGCCCGACGCCACTTACGGCCGAACGAGGTGCGCCGGAAGGGAGCGCCCTTCTCACCCACGAAGACCAACCCTTCGGGCCCCTTCTCGGCGAACCAGGCGAGGTGCTGCCGTACCTCCTTGTGGAGGAAACCCGGAAGGAGGACGGCCCGGACACCCGCGTCGGACTTGGTCTCGCCGGGGGCGCGCTTGCCGTTCGTCCGCTCCGGTTCGGCGACGCGGACACGGATCACCATGTGGTCGAGGTCGACATCCCGCCGACGGAGGCCGGCCAGCTCCTCCGGACGCATCGGACCGTACGCGCCGAGGTAGACCATGAGCCGCCAGCGGATACCGATCGCGTCGGCGAGAGCGTCCACCTGGGCGACGGTGGCGATACGACGTTCAGCAGCCGACTCCTTGCCCGCACCCTTGATACGGCAGGGGTTGCGGCTGATCAGGTCGTCGTCGACAGCAGTCTCAAGGATGCCCTTGAGGAGGCGATAAGCCTTGGCGACGGTGGTCTTGGCCTTGGTGGTCCGGAGCCGCTCGGCCCGCCACTCTCGGATGCGGGGAGCCGTGATCTCGTCCAGGTCGAGCGTGCCGAAGGTCGGCAGGATGTGCAGGCGCAGAAGGTGCCGGTACAGGTCCTCGGTCCGAACGGCCAGCTCCCGTTCCTCGACCCACTTCTCCGCGTAGACGCGGAAGTTGACCGACCCGGCGTCGGGGGCCCTCCAGTCACCGCGGCTGAGGTCCGCCTCGACCTGGGACAGCCAGATCTCCGCGTCCTTCTTCGTGTCGAAGGTCTCGCCCGCACGGATGCGCTCACCGTCGGGCCCGAGATACGACGCCGTCCACTTGCCGGACCGGTACTGACGCACCGCGCCGAAGCGGCGACGCCTCCCCTTCCTGTTGGCCATCAGGCAGCCCTCCGAAGGACGGTGCGGCGAAGCCGGATCGGCTCGACGGTGCGGGACTGAATGAACTCCTCGACTGCGCTCTCCGGGATACGGACGTGCCGGCCGACCTTCACGTAGCGGATGCGCCGTTCCTCGATCAGCCGCCGGGGGAAGCGGGCGGTCGTCCCGAACAGCTCGGCGACCTGGTCGACGGACAGGTAGCGGTCGGTCATTCGGTGGGTTCTCCTTCTGTTCCGGGAGCGGGCTCGAGGGATGCGGACAGCCAGGCTTCGGCGCGGGAGAGGCCGGTTCCGGCGAAAACCCAGTGCGAGAGGACGAGGGTCGTTTCCGTCGGTTCTGTCTCGACCACCGCGGCGACCTGTGCGCGTCGCCAGTCGGCGCGGGCGGTGCGGAGCGCGCCGAGGGTGGTGGAGTAGCGGCGGGACCTGGTGGAGAAGTGGCCGCGGAAGCCGAGCATGTGCGCCCAGGCGCGTAGGCGGAGCTCGGCGAGCTCGGGGCGTGCGCCGAGGGTCCAGGCGACTCGGATCATGCGCCGGGCATGGTCGGAGATGCGTGCCTGAGCGAGCTCGGCGAGGAACTTGAGCGGGCGGTCGAGCGTGCCGGTCGCCGTCTCGGCACCCTTGGTCGCGTACTTCGCGATGTACGAGGCGACGGCTCGCTCGGTGAGGTCCTGGCCGTCGTCGAAGTCGGCGGATCGAATCGTGCGGACGTCTAATTGGCGGCCGAAGGTGAAGGTGTGCGCGCGTCCGTCGATGGTCGGGCCGTCGACGCGGGCGGCGGTGGCCGCGGCCTGGACGGCGTCGGTCAGGAGCTCTGCCGTCGCCCAGGTGGGCGGTGTCGTGTCGCCGCCTTCCGGGCCGTCGATACGGATGACCGCGTGGAAGTGCACGGCCCCGCGCTTCTGGTACTCGGCGACCTTCGCGAAGGAGACCCGTGCGTGGTCGCGGAAGGTGCGTTGGGTGAGTCCGGCGCGCTTGGCGATCTCCCGGCGGAGGTAGATGGAGAAGCGCCGCCAGAGGTGCCCGGCATGGGCGTTCCAGAGCACGGCCGCTTCGTAGTCGTAGCGGTCCGGGTCGAGGGGTGTGCCCAGCGTGCTGTCGTTCTCGTTATGGCGGGCGCCGCAGCGGCAGGGGCGTCCGTCGGTGCGGCGGTTGTGGACGGGGCCGAAGCCGGGGGCGGTGAAGGTGGCGAAGACGCGTGGGTGAGTGGCGACCTGGTCCGAGGTGCCTTTGCCTCCGCGTAGTCCGGCGGTGATCAGGTGGTAGGTGTCGCGGCGGTAGGTCTCGGCGCAGGCCGGGCAGCGGGTCGCGCGGCGGTTGTTGCAGCGGATGAGGAGTTGGCCGGCGGGGAGGGCGGTCGAGTCGAGGTGGTGCAGGGCGCGGCCGATTTCGCCGGTTGCCGTGTCGACGGCGTATTCGGTGCGGTGGCCGTCGAGGCGGACGGGATGGGTGCAGCCGCCGAGGCCGGAGAGTTGGCGGGCCAGCTCGGGCATGGTGCCGAGGGAGGCCAGCATGGAGAGTTCCGCCAGCGGGGGCGGAGTCTGCCGGGTGATGATGGTGGTTCCTTTCGGCTGTTTCTGCGGTTGGGAGGGACGGCCCCGGGGCGGCGGGATGCTTGGCGGCGTTTGCCGCCCCGGCGGCCGGTCAGCGCCTGTTGGCGTTGTTGAGGAGCGAGCGCAGGACCACGGCGGCGATGGCCACGGAGATGGCCGTGATGGCGACGGCCGCCAGGAGCGCGGTGAGGACGACTCCGCCGACGAGGACGGCGGCGACCGGGCCCGCGTAGGGGCTGAGCGAGCGGCCGGCGGCGGTCGGAGCCGGGTTGTGCTGGTGGTGTTGCTGCGGGATGAGGGTCGGCGGCGGAGTGGGGACGTCGGGCAGCTTGGGGCGGAACATGGCGGAGCTCCTTTCAGCGGTTGTCGCCGTTGACGACGCCGACCCCGGAACGGGTGCCGGACTCGATGGCGGGGGCGAGGAAGGTGTGGGAGAGCCAGAAGCCGAACAGGGCGATCACGACGGCGACCCACATGCGCACGCCGAGGAACTTGATCGCGGCCCAGGCGATGACGCCCAGGACGAAGACGAGCGGGAGCGAGACGGTCACGGGGTCTCCTCAGCGGACGCGGCAGCGGTGAGTGCGGGCGGCGAGCTCGGCGGCGGCGCGGGTGTCGTAGTCGTTGGAGAAGCCGCAGCGCGGGGCGGTGCAGACGGCGGTGTGCTTCTCGCGGCCGCGGCCGTCGTAGGCGGTGCCGACCTGAACGGGGCCGATGCGGACGACTCGGCGGAAGCGGCGGTTGGCGGGCATCAGGGCAGCTCCTTCGGTTCGTCGTGGTTCTCGCCGGTGAAGTCGGCGACGTGTTCGAGCAGCCAGCGCCGGATCTCCGCGCCCTCGTACTCGTCGGCGGTGAGGATCACGGGTTCGGCGATGAGCATTGCTTCGGTGAGGCGGTTCTGACGGGTCAGCTCAGCGGCGCGGTTGAGCGCGCGAAGCGTGGACGGGCGCAAGGTGGAAAGTCCTCCGGAGTCAGGTGAGTTGTGCGGCGATGGCTTCGGCGAGCGGGAGCGGGACGCCGAGGCGGGTGCGAAGGGTTGGGGTGTCGATGTCCGTTCCGGTCCGGGTCCGGTGGTCGTCGGCGACCTTGCGGGCGAGGGCGACGAGGGCGGGCGGGACGGGAGCAGCGGCGGGCGGTGTGGCCGGTTGTGGGTCAGCGGCGGGAAGTTCGGGGGCAGTTGGCGTGACGCGCGGCGCGGGTGTCTCGTCCTGCTCCGATACCGGCGTCTCGTCGCGTTCCGGGGTGCCATGCGCGAGGAGGGTTCCACCGAGGAAGGCGACCGCGGGCCAGCCGGCGACGAGGATGCGCAGCCAGGCCGGGACGTCGCCGAGGTCGAGCAGGCCGGCGGTAGCGACGTTCGCGCCCAGCGACGCGGCCAGAGCGACGACGAACCAGCACCAGCCGGCGGCTTTCGCCGTACCGGAGCGCAGCCGCCGCCAGGCCGCAACGAGGAGCAGGTCGACGCTGATCGGGTAGGCCCAGGCTTTCCAACCGTCCTGCCCGGCCGCCGCAGCGAGGTCGTGCAGGTGGGCGAAGGAGAGCGCGGCAGCGATGGCCGCTTGGATCAGGATGGGGTCGATGCGGATGCCGGGGGTGCGCATCGATCAGTCCCCCGGTGTGTCGGACGCGAGGCGCGCGGCGGGAACCGGTTCGGGGCGGTCGAGGGCGACAGGCGGGACGTGCGGCCGGAAAGGCGCGAGCGCCGGAATGTCCGAGGCGAGGTGGGCCGTTTCGCGGCAGGTGGCCGCAGCAGCGGCAAGGGACAAGTAGGGGGTGCGGATGCGGGACCAGCCGCCTGAGGTGTCACCGGCCACGGCCAGGCCCGGCAGCTCGGCGGCGATGGCGCAGGAGGCGTCGACCGCTTCAGGGGCGATGTCCCCCAAAGCCATCTTGGCCGACGCTTCGTCGTTGACCCGGTGACAGACCCGGCCGGTGAGCTGGGCCCGCAGCATGGTCGCGCCCTTGCCCAGCTCGGCGCCGAAGCGCTGCCCGCAGACTTCCAGGTAGATGCCGGCCGCGCGGCCGAGTTGAGCGAGGCGGATGAGATGGGTGACCATCTCATCCCGGCGTTCCTCGTCCTTGCGGGATGCGACGAGGAAGAGTTCGGCCACCTCGTCGACGAACAGCACGATGGGCGTGGGCCGTTCGCTCTCGGGCAGGCCCCAGATGTCCGAGGTGATCTCCTCGTCGCGGGTGCCAGGAGCGATGCCCTGTCGGGCCTTGATGACGTCGTATCGGTCCTCCATTTCCTTGACCAGGACGGGCAGCAGCGCGGCCGCCTCATCCGGTTCGGTGGCCAGCGCGGTGAAGCGGGAGGCGAACGGGGCCAGCTCGACGCCCCGCTTGCAGTCGATGCCGACCAGGGCGACGGGCTGTCGGGCGAGCCCGGTGATCAGGTTCCGCAGGTACATGGACTTGCCCGACAGCGTTGCGCCGAGGACGAGTCCATGCGGGACGGCGCGGTAGTCCCGTAAGAACGCGGTCGCGTCCTCCCTCAGAGCAACTGGCACCCTGAGGAATCCACTGTCGGTCCGTCGCGGCATCCGCACCTTGCGCAGGACGTCGAAGCCGATGAGGCGCAGTTCGACGACACCGGGCTTGACCTCCCTGACGTACACGCCGTGCACGCCCCAGGCGTGGCGGAGCCGTTCCGCCGAGGCGGCGACGTCGGCCGGTTCCTGGCCGGGCGCGAGGCGGAGCCGCACGCGCAGGCCGGTCGTCGTAGGCCGGATGATGCCCTGCCGAGGCGGGACCGGCCGGATCTCCCGTCGACTGGTCGCTTTGATGGCCAGCACCCGCAACCGGGACGGCTCGACGGTCAGACCGCAAGCGTCCATGGTCGAGGAGTACGAGGCCAGCAGCCGGGCCACCGAGACCGGCAGCCCGACCGTGGACCAGTACGCCGCCGGGTTGGTGTGCCGGACGTAGGCCGCGCCCCCTATCGCAGCGAGCGGTGCGCCCAACTCGGCCAACGTGATCAGGTCCGTCACGACGATCAGCCCGCCTGAGCGACCGGCACCGGGAAGGCACCCGGCGCGATCGCGGTGGCGCGGAAGGCGATGCCGTGCCGCTGCTGGCCGTTGAACACGCTCTCCCACGGCCGGGCGATGAGCCCCGGCAGGGACACGGGAGCGCCGACCGTCAGGCCCTCCGTCACACCGCTTTCGGGAACGGTGACCTGTATGAGCGACGAGTCCCCCTCGTCGATGAAGACGACGCCGACGGTCATCAGCGCCTCACCGCTCACGGCGTCCTTGGCGATCTCACCGGTCTGCCGGTCGCGCACCTTCGGCGCCGGCGCTTCGGTGAGCAGGATCGTGGCGGTAGAGGCGTCAACGCGGATCACACGCACAGAGAGTTCTCCTTCTGAGATGGATCAACCCATCACCTGACAGGTTGACTTAGCAAGTTCGAAGTTAGAGTTGCCAAGTTGACTTGTCAAGTGGGATCAGCGAACAACTGGTGCAGAAAACAGGCTCAGTTCAAGCGATACGTGTCTTCGAGCTCCTGGCTGTCGGCGGGAAGCACCACGTCGGACACCTGAAGCGCCTGGCCGGCAGCATCGCGCGCGACGACCAGGACACTGAGAACGGGCACGCCACCAGGCAAGCCGAGGAGCTCGGCTTCACCCGCGTCAGGCATCCGAGCCGAGACCCGTTCCGTCACGTGATCGAATCGGACCTTCTTTCGGCCCTCAAGATGTTCCCGAACGCCGACAGCGAGCGGTTCGGAGCTCTCCAGCTCGGTGCCTTCGACGAGGCCGGCGGGGAAGTACGAGGAGACGAGTTCGACCGCCTCCCCGTCCTCTTCGACCAGGAACCGGCGCATCAGGATTTTGGCGCGATGCGGCAACCCGAGCAGAGAGGCGACACGCGCCGGAATCGGCACTTGGTCGACTACAACCAGACGTCCAGGACTCTGCGACTCGTCGCGCTCCAGCGCTTCGCGCCCGCGGCGGTCCTTCTGCTCGACGACGGCCGGCCGACCGCGCACGATCGTCCCGTATCCCTGCCGGGACTCCAGCCAGCCGTCCCGCTTCAGCAACTCAAGGGCGCGCACGACGGTCGGCCGGGACATGCCGAAGGCCTGCACCAGCTGATTCTCACTGGGCACCTTCGAGCCCGGAGGGTACGTGCCGTCCTCGATGCGGCCCTGGATCGTCTGGGCGAGGCGTACGTACTTGGGTGCCTCCACTTCATACGCCATGAACGCCGCCCGTCGGGATTGGCCAAGTCAACTGGTCAACCAGACTAGCGAGAAATCCGATGGCACAGTACCGGGTGCCCGCTCCCGCCTCAGGAAGGCCAGGCATCGGCCATCACGAAGGAGACGACCGTTCCGCCGAATCGACTGGGCCCGCAGTGCCAGGAGTCGGCGATGGAATCGACGAGGAGCAGACCGCGTCCGTGCGCGTCGGCCGCGTCCGGTCGCCGTAGCCGGACCCTCGCCGGGAAGCCGGCGTTGTGCACATCGACCTTGAGCGAGGCACCTTCCCGGAACCACTCCACTCGCACTCGCCAGACCTCGTCCGACTCGCCGTAGCGGATGGCGTTGGTGACCAGTTCCGAGATCATCAGCACGCAGTCGTCGACCGAGCAGGCCGGGTTGTACGGGGCGATGAACTTGCGGAACCAGCGCCGGGACAGGGCCGCGGACTCCGCTACGGGGTACAAGGTCATCGCCCCGAGTCGCGGTGAGTCCTCAGAGGGATAGCGGTCGATCATGTAGGCCATCCGTGCTCACTCCTTGCCGCTACCGTCGCAGTCGAGGCAGCGCCGTTTCGATGCGGCACGGGCACGGTCGTTGACGGCGGAGAGCGCCAGGGCGGAGCGCGAGCTGACCCGCTTCCAACCACGACCCCGGCATGACTGGCAAGCTAAGTGCCCGCCCTGCACCGACCCCTGACTCGTCACAACCGCGCCCCCTTCTCCAAGTGGCCTTAGCCACTGAATGGATAGTGGCATTAGCCACTTGGGTGGTGCAAGCCGTTCGCCGAAATGGCGCGATTCATCAGGTGAGGGGGTAGCCCTGCTCGAACGCCCAGCGCTGCGGCGGGTAGGTGGCTTCGGCGAACTCCAACGGCCGGTCCTGCAAGTCGAAGACGACGTGGTGCACGACCAGGACCGGTGAACCGGGCTCGAGTTGCAGGTCCGCCGACTCCTCGCCGGTCGCCTGCCGAGCACACATGCGGTCCTCGGCGTAACTCCCCTGCCGTCCGGTCGCTTTCTCGACGTACATCAGCGTGCCCTCTTGGATCCGCTCCGGGTCCAAGAGCTTGGGCGCCCGCTGCCCGACATCGGGCGCGAACCACGATGTGGAGAGCGTGATAGGGCCGTCCTGGTTGTTGGTCACCCGCCGGCGGTGCACCGCCCGACGATCCTTCACCAGCCCCAGCGCCTCAGCGACGTAGTCAGGAGCATCCAGCCACCCGGCCGACGTGATGACCGCGTACTCACCAGGCGTGTAGATCTTCCCGGTCTGCCGCGCCCGCCCGTACAACTCCCGCGCACGTCGGTTCACTTCGAGGCTCCGCACGTACGTGCCCGACCCCTGCCGCTTCTCGACGAGCCCCTGGTGGCTCAGTGCTTCCAGCGACCGCGCAGCCGTCGGCCTGGACACCTTCCAATTGGCCGCAAGCTGCCGTTCCGAGGGGACCTCGTCCCCCGGCCTCAGGTCGCCCCGAAGGATCTGATCGCGGATGTAGTGAGCGATCTGGAGATACTTCGGCTGCGCCTCTTCGATCTGAGGCATGTCCCCTCCTCATCCAAGTGGCTATGGCCACTCGCCACTATAGGGTCGGTGGCCAGACCCCGAACCCGTAATGTTGAGCACATGACGCGGTTGATCGTCGCAGCAGGAGGAGGGGGCGACGCAGTCGCCGCCGCAATGCTTGACGCCGCCTTGTACGGCGACGGCGACCAAGCGGTGATCCTCACGTACGCGTGGGACCGCCTGTTGGTCGACCCGGTGCCGGGCCCCCGAGCACCGTCCGACTTCACCGGCCTACAGCCGCTCACCAAGTCCGTGCGGTCAGTACCGGCCGCGGCCCGCCCGATCGCCCCGGCGGGATCCACCCTCCCCCGGCTCGCCGCGGAGCTTCCCCACACTTTCGCCCTGATCGACCCGCACCATGGTGCCGAAGGCGTCGCACGCCAACTCGAACAGCTGGTAGCCCTCTTGGAGCCGACCTCAATCGACCTCCTGGACGTGGGGGGAGACATCCTCGCGCGAGGCGACGAACCGACCCTCAAGAGCCCTTTGGGGGACGCTCTGACCCTGGCCGCGTGCTGCCAGGTGAACGCTCCCGTGCGGCTTCTGGTGGCCGGCCCCGGCCTGGACGGCGAACTCCCAGCCGACGACGTACGCAGTGTGCTCGGCCCCCTGGTCCACACGTTCGCCCCAAAGGACGCGGAGCCGGTGAGCGGCGTTCTGGAGTGGCATCCGTCCGAGGCCACGGGAATGCTCGCTGCGGCAGCACGAGGGACGAGGGGCATGTGCGAGGTACGCGACGCCGGGCTCCTCATCCCACTCACAGATGACAGCCCGACAGTGCACGAAGTCGACATGGACGACGCTCTCAGCCGCAACGAGCTGGCTCGCGCCATCCTGACGACCGCCAGCTTGGACGAGGCCGAGGCGCACAGCCGAGAAGTCTGCGGCTACTCGGAAATCGACTACGAACGCAATAAGGCCGCCTGGCTCAAGGACCAGCCAGCGGTGAAACTCGATCCGGACACCGTGCTCTCCGAGCTCGATGCGTTCGAGGGCGACGCCCGGAACCGCGGAGTCACCCACACGACGTTCCGCCACCTCACTGAGGTACTGAACCTCAACGGCACTCAGCGAGACGCCTTGCGCCAGATGCTCATCAGGAGTCGGCCGGAGCGCTACTGTGCACCGCTTTGGAGCATCCCAGCCGCGACTGAGTAACAACCTTCTTCACGGGTTCAAGGCGGCTCGCTCCGCTCCCCGTGCGCGGCCCGGCCCCCGGCCGGGCCTGCGCTCCTGCCTCCGTCCCGCTCCAGCCCGGCCGGCGCCCGTGCCGCGCGGGCGGGGATGAGCCGAGAGCGTGTGGTTCGAGGGCGGACGGGATGGGAGTTGGGGTAGGGCTGTGGTTGAGGAGGAACCGCAGGTACGAGCGCAGCGACGCTGCTGTCGCGGTGATCAACAGGGCGAACGTTGTCTGCGCATCAGATGTCGGCCGCGCGAGCCCAGTGCTCCCGGATTGTCGCCAACTTTGAGTCGAACTTGCGGTCGTGCCAGCGGGCAGTGAAAGCACCCGGAACTGTGAGTGCCCGGCCCCGAAGTCGGACGACACGCACCTCCGACCACGTACCACTCCGCACTGTGCGGTAGCGCTTTTCAATCTCCGCAACCTCACTCCAAGCCACTGACCTGCGCCTGAAGAAGGTGTGGAACTCCATGCTCTCGGACGTGAGGAGCGTTGCGCCGGTCACCTGGTTGACCATGGATAGGAGGAGGAGCGAATAGAAGACGGCGGTGCCGCCGACCCACCACCACCGCTCAGCGGCCGGTGCAGAGAGCCCCATCGCCACCGCCCCAACGACGAAGGTAAGCGTCACGAATCCGGTCCGCAACCAGTACCTACTCCGCTCAGCGGCATCCAGACGGATCCATGTCTCCGGTTTCACCCTTTGCCCCTTTGCGTAACGCTCTCCACGGCCTCGGCCGGGGCTGCTGTCTACTTCGCGAGGTGGTCGGCAAGGGAGAGCACCGCGCTCATGTAGCAGCAGAGACCGAAAACCATGGCAAGCCAACTGAGGACTGTGTGGAGCACCAATGCGGTGCGGCTGGTAGCCAGGCCCAGATACACGCGTGCCGCCCTACTCATACGCGGCTGCCGGGCGGTCCCATTGCGTTTCAGGCCCCTAAGGAGAGCGGCACGGCCAACTGTGCTCCTCACTCCCAGGCGTACGCCGTTGATATCGCGAACAAGGAGTACGCGATACGCGACTCCAGATCGGGAAAAGTAGGTGAGCAGTCGCACGGTACTGATCGCGAACAGATCGATGGTGCGTTCGCCGGTGAGTGTCCGTGCCGTCAGTAGAAGTCCACTGGGCTGGATCGGGGGCTTCTCCTCGAACATCTCGCCGAGCAGGAGCGCCACGGCCGGAGCGGCGACCGCCGCCAGCAGTATCGCGAGTTCGGCGGGAAGCCACCCGGCGTCAGCCAAGGCAAGCACGGCGAAAGGTGACAGGATCACGGCTGCGCCGAGAACGGCCCACGGGCGTGCCCGCCGACGAGCAGCCGATGGGGACACTACCGGGACGAACGCCTGTCTCGTCCTCCTCATGGCCCCTGCCTCCCCTCTCCCCTTCTTCTGAGCCAGCCTGCCTGAGGATCCGGGCGCGGTCATCCAGTCCGGCAGGCAGTACATGCCTCCTCGTCATTGCCGGTACCAGGAAGGGAAGGGCCCCGCCCTCATCCACTCGCATTGCCGACCCGCTCGATTCTCGGCTCAATCCAGCGCTGTTCATAGCTGTTCAGACGAGACGCGAAGCCTTCCCGGCGCCGACGGGCAGCCGTCCGTGACGGAGGCAGCGGTCAGCTTCTCAAGCCGAGGGCTTCCGTGCCGTCGCCACCGGTCGGGCATCGAGGGTCGCTCTGGTAAGAACCCCGAAATCGTGGCTGAGGCCGGTGGGGGTGCAGCGAGACACACGCGCGCCTGATCGGTTGGCGCACCCGCCGTCGTGGCTGACTGTCGTCGGCTGAGGTGCGGACGGGCCCCGATCCACTCTGGAGCGATGACCGTTGTCGACACTCTTGTGAGGATGGGTGGCGAACATGTCAAGTCCGCCTGTGACGGCTGACACCAACACCTGACACCAACAGCCCCGGACGCCGACGGTCAGCGCCGAACCTCGACGGACGATCAGCCAAGGACGACAGCCGGTTGATGGAGGCCGCCGATCCCCCATGATCGACCTGATAAGGATGTGGCAAGAACTAAAAATCTCTTGCCCACTCCGGAACACCGTCCTCAACCGATCGCGGCACCTCGCCGACTTGCACGGTCATTGAGAATCAACCGACCGCACGGTCTCATAGACTCAAGAGTCATTACGTGACCGACGGCGGGTTCCAGTCAGACCGAGATTCTTCGCAAAATCCCGCTCGAAAGAAAAGGAATTCCGGCTAGAAATTACGAATCGAGACGCCATGAAAACTTGGGCAGAATTCTCATCTTGAATCATTCTCCCGGTTAGCGTCACCGGTGAAATTCGGCAATCGAATCGAGCAAGATTTGCGTCAGCCCACACACCCTCGTCGGGATAGCAATACATGATCACATCCGAGGCGAGCGGGTATACAGCATAAGCGTCTTCGCTGAGGTTTCCAGGCTTGACCCACATTCGATTGTCGGACGTCCTGAAGGCCAAGGGGTTATCGGATGTCACGAAGGGTGCCGATGTCTCATTCACGGCAAAGAGCCACGCGCACCTGCTCATGCGGCCAGCGAACCAAGAGATTAGATCGTCGTCCCAAAGCACTGCGGCATGGAGAGACCTGATCTCTTCATCAGAGCTAGCATGATATCCATGCAGCGCGGAGAATGCCACTAAAATTGAGCGAGCATCAGCCGTCCGCAAGGATTGCAGGGCCAAGAAAAGGCTGACTATCTCCCGGTTCACGCCTGGTACGGGCAGTGAATCGCCCGGTTTTCCGTGTCGGATCCAGTCGAGCCACTGCTCCGTAATTGCGGACACTTGCCCTTCGAGGTCCGCGAACTGCCTCTCCAATTCAACAGGGTCGTAGCCATGCTCGGCCAACTCAGGCAACAAGTAGAAATTTGATTCTGCGGCTACAGCTCTCGGCTGCGTTCGAAACACCCTATCACTGTCCCTATCCCAGACCCAGAACCGTCCGGAAGGATCAGTGAATCGACGCAAATAGAATTGCGGAACATAATGGTGAAGCTTCGGGTCACCCACACCGCCCCCCTCGCTGTCATCGCAAGTCAGCTGATGGTACGAGCCGTATCTACGTACAGCAAAGGGATATTGACGACCGAAGCGGCCGTCAAGGGCGTGGACCGATGGCGAGCCCCAGATATACGGGGTACGAAGGGTTGCATCTCGCGACTCGTGCCAGACCCGTGCCAGATAGGGCGGGCAGCCAGAGGGAACACCGGGGAACGGTGCCCGCGGCTATGGGACGTCTGCAACGTGCCACCGCAGGTCAGCGCAGCAACCGTCGCCAAGAAACGCAAGCTCCCCAAGCTGATAGCCCGACAGCTCAGTACGGCCGCGGAATCTCGTGCTCGCCCAAAGCAGCCTCGTACCGCATCAACAGAGCATCCAGGTCCGCCAGAAGAAGGCCGGCGGAGCCGCGAGCTTCCTCCAGGTCGCCTCGCTCACACGCCTCCACCACCTCTGCCACGGCGCTGCGGAGGATCGCCCTGCACCAGGACCCCGGGGAACTGCCTGCCGGGCATGCGCACCACGGCGTCGTTGCCGCCATCTGTGAACAGCTCGGCCTCAATGCGCTTCATCGGACCATCCAACCTGACATCACCAGCTGACATCAACGACCTTGGACGCAGCCGGCCTTGACCGATCACACACACCATGCCGGTAGGACTGCGAGGGCCCCAGGAGAGCCGCTCGATCGAACTCCTAAAGCGGTGGTCGTCAGCACGCCGGACGCACAGACCGGGACGGCAGCGCCCGTGCCAGACGCATGCCAGATCGTACGGAGAACCACGGGGAATGGCGGAGACCAGACTACCGGCCAGTCAGGCCCCATAGGCACCTCGCCGCAGGTCAACCCGGCAACCGCCCGCAAGTAACACAAGCTTCCCAAGCTGATGGGCTCACACACGGTGCGTAACGATCAGGCATCACCGCGGCAGCAACCTCAGTACCGATGTGATGCTCACGCCATGGTTAGCGAGGACACGTCAGCACACGAGAGCGGCCCGGATGCGGCCCCCCTAAAGGAAGCTGCAGACTTCACGAAGCGCCGCCGTGGGCCACTGACAAGAGGGCTGGCCATCACCGCGATGCTCTTTTTGGCTGTCGGTGTCGGCATCGGCTACGCCATCGCGCATGCCTCTGGCTCCACGAGCGCCGCGACGTCTGGAAGCACCCCGATCCTCGCCGGGGTCAGCGAGGACACAGTCTGCAAGCTCGTGAACGATGCCATGCAGAAGCAACTCAGCATCAGGGAAGCGTCGCCCATGTCTGAGGAGAACGGTGGAGCTTCCTGTTATCTGATGATGACGGAAGACGGCGCCGCTGAACCAGCTGGCTTTGTAGTCGCCTTCTACCCCACCACAGCGTCTTTGCAGCAGACGGTGGATGGGACAGATGTGATCCCGGAGAAGGCAGAACCGCTGCTGATAGAAGGGCGAGCAGCTGCTCGCCAAGTCCTCTACGGCGATGCGTGGAAGGCCCAACTCACCATCGCCGTAGGTGACGGAGCAACGCTCTACGTCGAGCGGTTCGGTCCAAAAGACTCATTGTCAGAACGAGAGCTCCGACGGTCCGTCGACGACCTTGCCGCGAGCATTCTCAAGGGTCAGAAGACCTGAGTCTGGCGGGCCGCCACGGGGCACCATACGCACGCGCTGGACACGCTTGAGTGTCTAATTGCGTGACAACGCCCACGCACAACGGCGGACAAGCGCGAACACCTACAGACTGCAAGTGCAGGTGAGAGCCACGCCAGCCCAAGGCACAGCCCCATCCCAAGTTGCTTCGGGACGAAGAGGTCGTGAGCTACACGCCGCCGTTCTCGACCAGCAAGCCGTCAGGCCCGAAGGTGTAGAAGCGCGGCGGTCCTATGGCTTCCCCAGCGCCTTGCGACGCGGCTTCCTTCTTCACGGGACCAAAGCCATGTGGATCCCGTACCCGGAAACCGTGGAGTCGGATGTGGTCTGCGTTGACGTCACCGTCCTCTGGGCGGCCCTCCTGGACGAAGCCGCATAGGGCTCGCAGCGCGTCTTCTCCCAGTTCCAAGGGGTGGAAGGGTAGCGGATAGGGCTCTTCGTCTTCGTCTTCGTCTGGCCAGGGGATGACGTCGGCTGAGCGGTCTCCGGCCCAGTAGGGCACTTCGAACGGGAACGGTTCGCCGATGTTCTCCATGACGCCGTCATCCGGGGACAGGCTGAGGGAGCGGACGAGTCGGCCGTCTTCCCACACGGCGAAGGCAAGCCAGTCGACGACGCTGTGCATGTTGTGCAGGACGAGCCGTCGGCCCGCACTTGCCGCCACGAGGTGTTCCGGGAGCTGTGTCGGAAGGTCGATCATCATCCCCCGATCACCGACGACCTCCACACCCGGCCAGGAGGCCGCATACACCGTTCCTTCCGGGGGGTACACGCCGTCCGACAGAACTGCGCCCTCGCACTCCTCGACCCCCCTGCCCGGGTATAGCCGCCGCATCATGGTGGCAGTCCGCTCACGGTCGGCCGCCCCCACTCGTCGCAACAACTCGGGTATGTCGCCGTCGGCGTACACCAGCAGTCCCGTTTTAGCTCCCAAAGCCCCTCCTAGAGCAATGCCCTTGATGGCAGACGCACCTTAGCCACCCGCACTGACAACGGAAACGCACCACAAGCGCACCAGATCCAGCGGGGAGCGGCGGGGAATCACGGTGAAGTAGCCAGGGCCAACAAGGCAGCAGTCAAGCTGTTTACCCAAGTCAGCGCCCGGACCAGGCACGAATGACCGCAGCTTCCCAAGCTGAGAGCGCGAGTTCGATTCTCGTCACCCGCTCCGAGGTGAACCCCCAGGTCCATGGCCTGGGGGTTGTTTTCATTGGGTGCCGTTGCTGGGCGGGCGGGGCGCAAGGCGCTTGTGGGGGCGGGCGCTTGGCCGTTGAGGGGCCTGCGTCAGAGCGGGAGGTCGTCGGGGAGTACCCGGAACGCCTTGTGACGGCCCAATGGGCGTACGGCCCGGCAGTCTCGTCGGTCGAGGGTGAGAATCGCGTCCGTGTCGTAGTCGACGGCAAGCGCCACGTTCACCGCGTGGGCGAGGTCGAGATCCAGCGCGCGGCAGCGGACACGGACGGACTGGGCGGCGCCCAGGTGGTCCTGCGTGATCTCCGGCAGGACGACACGACCCCGGCTCATCCAGCGCCGCAGGTCGTCGACCGCGCTCACGGCGGCCTCCCTGCCGAGTTCGCGCGTCGCCACGTGATCCAGTTCGGCCGGCGGAAGCGGGGACATGACCAGCAGGCCGGCCGCCGTGATCGCCTCGTTCACTGCCAGGTGTTCCGGATGAGCCGAATCCAGCGCTGCCACAAGGCCGGACGTATCGGCGATGACGATGATCACGCGGCGGATCCGGAGTCCGGGCCGGTCTCACGCCGGACGGCCTCGGCGACCGTGTCGCGGACTTCCGACTTGGGCGGCGTGCGCCCCGGCCCCTCGAAGGTGCGCGAGAACAGCGGCTCGTCCCGGACCCGGTTCGCCATAGCGGCAAGGTGGATGCCCTGGCGGTGATCTCGGCCTCGCTTATGCCTCGGCGCTTGGCGGCCTCCTTGATGATCGCCAGGTCCTCGGGGTCGGCGTAGACGTTCGTGCGCTTCATGGACATGTACCAAGGAGGCCGCCAGGGCTGCGGTAGGGACGGTGCCGTACACGTGGCGGACAGCGCCGGGAGCCACGGGGGACAGCGGTCACTCACCGAGCACGACGTCCACATGTCGCGACGCCGTTGTGCAGCGGGTCAGCGTGTCTGTCGAGCGCGTGAGCGCCAAGCTTCCCGAGCTGAGGGCGGGCTACCCGGCCGCAGGGCGTTGCACAGGACGAGGCCGGAGGCGGCGGCTCAGCCAGACGTATGCGGCCATGGCCAATGAGCCGCGCGCCATGAAGTCGGCCCACAGGGGAAGGATTTGGGCGGTTCCCCGCGCCCCTAGAAGCCCCCACACCAGGGCGGTCGTGAGCACGCCCGCCACCGCCAGGACGAGCCCGTAAGTGACGCCGGCCGTACGGTTCCGGCCCAGCCAACTGCCCAGCAGGCCCGAGGGAATCTGTACCGCCACGTGGAAGCTCACATAGCCGAACACGGCCACCGCGATGAGGACGAAAGGCGGCACGTCCGCCGAAGGGTCATCGGCCGGAGCCGCACCGTAGGCGTCCAGAAGCCAGATCGGTGGCACGAGGGAGGTCAGGAGAAGCAGCGCTCCGCTCAGATGCATGGCGGCGAGGTGTGCTCCCGCTCGACGGAGCACCGTCTTCGTACGCCTCGTCGTGGACATCGGCTCGCGATCTCCCGGTCTCATGGTCCCCCTCGATGTCTCCGCCATGCAGCGCCACATGATTCTGCCCCCGCTGAGGAGGCTCGGGGTCAGCCTCGTGTCGTCGGCAAGCCAGGGGACAGCACTGGCGATGAGGCGGCGTGCTCCGCGCAGACAGCCCATCGGCTCTCGCCGCCGGCGTCCACGACGCGGACGCTCCACACCGCGGGAGCGGGGCATGGTGCGGCCCAGGAGCATTCGCCCCGCGCCGATGCCGTGCCGACGCGGTGGTGGTCTTCGCTCCACCGGTCGAGCCATTGAAGTTCCATGTCCCGTAGTGAAGCCAATGTCCGGCGAGCATCGCAATGCCGAGGACCGAAGCCGGGGATGCCCAGACTTGGCGTGGCCGTCGGCCGGTGGGCGCTCGGTGCCGCTCGCCGCTGCCGCTCGCCGCAGGCCAGGGCCCCTTGCCCCGGCGGCCGGCAGGCCTCCGGCGGCACCTCGTTATGCTGCCGCCGATGAGTGCAGTGAGCATGACGAAGTCGCGGGGCGGGGACGTGGGCCGGGGGGCGTATGTCCTGTTCACCTTGGCCGTGGTGGGGGTGGGTTGGCTCGTTGCCGCGCTCAACACCTCGATCGCGTACCTCGCCCTGGGGAGGGACGTCGTCCCGATCGTCACGGGCTTCGTCGGGTGCCTCGTCTTCGTGGTCCTCATGCGTTTCCTGCACCACGCGTGGTGGCTCGCCGCGCTCTCCGTGCTGCCCGCGGTGTTCGTCCTCGTCGGGTCGGTCCAGTACGCGCCGGAGGCCGCGCTCGGCCACCGGGGCGTGCGGGTGGACGTGCGGATCACGGCCGACAGCGCCGCCGGCGGCGGCACGAACCACCGGTTCACGCTGACCCGGGCGTCGGGCGGCTCGTTGGGCGAGACCCTCGACTACGCCGGCAGCAACCCTGACTGGGCGGTCGGCGACCGGCTGACGGTCGTCCGCGATCCGGAGGGCGTCGTCCCCCTGGAGGCCGCTTCCGACGTCGACCCGGGTGGCCGGCTGGCCACGCTCGTCATGGGCGTCGCCGGCTGGACGGCCCTGGCGCTGCCGGCCGGCCGGCGTGGGTTCGTGCGGCGGCGCGCGGGCCGGCGCCCCGCGGTCCGTGCCACCCCTTGAACCGGGGGGTGTTGCGACGACCGCTGGAACCGAAGGCTGCCGGTGCCCGTTCGGCGTTACCGTGGGGCGGCTTGGTTGCGAGGTGGCAGGAACCGGCGTCGGTGTGAAGGGACTTGGGGTGGACGGGGTGTGGGGGTGGTGGGGTCGGTGGCGGGGGCTGGCGGCGGAGAAGCCGTTCGTGGTCGACGTCGGGATCGCCCTGCTGGTGCAGGCGGCGATGACGATGCCGTTCGTGGTGCCGCGCCCCGCGGATCTTCCGCCGGCGACGTGGCCCGCGTACGGGCTGACCACGCTCACCGTGGTCCCGCTGCTCTGGCGTCGGCGCGCTCCCGTGCTCGTGCTGCTCGCCGTGTTCGCGGCCAGCGCGCTGTACAAGCTGGCCCTCGACGGGCCCGGTCAGCCGCTGCCGTACACCGGGCTGGTCATCGTCTACACGATCGCCGTGCTGTCGCCGCCGGCCCGGCGGCTGGCCAGTGTGCTCCTGCTGCTGGTGGCCATCCCGGCGTCGGTGGGGCTCAACACCCGCTCCGCGCGTGAACTGACCTTCGCCTTCTTCGTGTTCGCGGCGGCCTACGTCTTCGGGCGGTTGACGGACGCGCGCCGCCGGGCGCAGCGGGTGGAGGCCGAGCAGGCCGCCGCACGTGAACGGGCCCGGATCGCACGGGAGATGCACGACATCCTCTCCCACGCGGTGAGCCTGATGATCGTGCAGGCGGAGGCCGGTCCGGTGGCGGTGCGTACGGCTCCGGAGCGGGCGGAGGCCGCCTTCGACGCGATCTCCGAGACGGGCCGGGACGCGATGGTCCAGTTGCGCCGGATGCTGGGGGTGCTGCGCGAGGGCGGCGACGGCGCACCCGAGGGCTCCCCGCGTTCACCGCAGCCGGGCCTCGCGGGGCTGCCCGACCTTCTCGACCGGGTACGGGCCAGCGGTCTCGACGTCGGGTACGCGACGACGGGGGCGGCACGGCCGCTGCCGGACGCGGTCGGGGCCGCCGTCTTCCGGATCGTCCAGGAGGCGCTGACGAACACGGTCAGGCACGCGGCCGCGCGCACCGTGTCCGTCCGGCTCGCCTACGGGGCGCAGGAGCTGTGCGTCGAGGTGGTGGACGACGGGCGCGGTCCCCGCTCGGGGCCCGGCGGCGGGGGCGGCGGCCATGGGCTGGTCGGGATCCGCGAGCGCGCCGCGGCGCACGGCGGTACGGCGGCCGCCGGACGGGGCCCGGACGGCCGCGGCTTCCGGGTGCGGGCCCGTATCCCGGTACCGTCCGTGGCGGGGGTGACGCGTTGACGATCCGTGTGGTGGTGGCCGACGACCAGGAACTGGTGCGCAGCGGCTTCGCGATGATCCTGGACGTCCAGCCGGACATCGAGGTCGTCGCCGAGGCGGGAGACGGGGCGGAGGCGGTCGAGGCGGTGCGGCGGCACGGGGCCGACGTGGCGCTGCTCGACGTCCGGATGCCCCGCCTCGACGGGATCGAGGCCTGCCGGGCGATCACTGCGGCGGGCGTCTGCCGGACGGTGATGCTGACGACCTTCGACTCCGACGAGTACGTGTACGAGGCGCTGCACGCGGGCGCGAGCGGTTTCCTGCTGAAGGACGTGCGCCGGGACGATCTCGTCCACGCGGTACGGGTGGTGGCGCGGGGCGACTCGCTGCTCGCGCCGTCCGTCGCCCGGCGCCTGGTCGAGCAGTACACCCGGCCCGCCGCCCGGCCGCCGCGGCCCGAGCCGCGCCTGGACGAGCTGACGGGGCGGGAGCGCCAGACGCTGCTGCTGCTCGCGCGGGGCATGTCGAACGCGGAGATCGCCGCGGAGCTGGTCGTCAGCGACCACACGGTCAAGACGCACGTCGGCAACGTGCTCGCCAAGCTGGGGCTGCGGGACCGGATCCAGGCGGTGATCTGCGCGTACGAGACGGGCCTGGTCGCGGCCGGGGGGTCGCCGCCGGGGGACCGTCCGGGGGATCGTCCGGGGCCGCTTCCTCCCCCGCGCCGGTGAGGAAGTGAGCGGGCAGAACCGCCTGTGCGGGTGATCCGCCAGGAGCCGCCGGTCAGCAGGATGAAGCCATCGGGAACGACGGCCCACCCTGTGGAGTTGATCATGAGAATCACGAACACGACCCGCGCGCTGATGTCCACCGCGCTCGTCCTCGGCGTCGCGGCGGGTGTCGCGGCGGGGCCGGCGGTCCTGCCGGCCGCCGCGTCCGGCGGATACGTCGCGCACGCTGCCTCCGGCGGGTCGGCGGCGGGCTCCCCCGCGTGTCCCGCGCCGTCCGCGCCGTCCCGGCCCTCCGCGCCGTCCGTGTCCTGGCGGGGTGCGCACGCCGAGCCGGCGCTGGAGGCGGCCCTCGCGTGTCTGCCGTCGGCCGACGCGACGGCCGCGCTGGTGCGGGTCGGGGGCCGCGAGGGCGTGTGGCGGGGCAGTTCGGGCGTGCACGACCTGGAGAGCGGCCGCCCGGCCGATCCGGCCGCCCGCTTCCGCGCCGGTTCCGTGACCAAGGTCTTCACGGCGGCGGTCGTCCTGCAACTGGCCCGCGAGGGCAGGGTGGACCTCGACCGCACCGCCCGCTCCTACCTGCCCGAGTTGATCCCCGCTTCGTACGGGGGCGTCACCGTCCGGCAGCTGCTGAACCACACCCACGGCATCCCCGCGCCCGACTTCCCCGGCACGACCGTCGAGGAGCGGTACGCGAACCGCTTCCAGCGCCACGAGCCGGAGGACATGGTCCGCTCGGCGGTGTCGAAGGAGCGCGAGTTCGCGCCGGGCGAGCGGCAGCACTACCTCAACATCGGCTACGTCGTCGCCGGACTGATCGTCGAGCGCGTCACCGGCGACTCGTACGAGCACCAGGTCGTCCGCCGGATTCTGAAGCCGCTCGGACTGCGCGACACGTACTTCCCCGGGACGGACCCGCACATCGTCGGCCCCCACAACCACGGCTACCAGACGATGACGCTGGACGACGGGACGACCGGTCTGCGGGACGTGTCCGTGTGGGGCACGACGGACGGCTGGGCGGCCGGCGACATCGTCTCGACCACGGCCGACCTGGAGCGGTTCACCCGGTCCCTGTTCGCCGGGCGGGTCGTGCGCGGTCCCCTGCTGGAGGAGATGTTCACGCTGCCGAAGGTGACGGACCTCAAGAGCGGCGCCCCGGCCGCGTACTCCGTGGGCCTGTCGATGAAGAAGCTGGGCGGCCGCGAGGTGTGGGGCAAGACCGGCGGCCGCTGGGGTTACAACGCGGCCGTCGCCTCCACCCGCGACGGCTCCCGCACCCTCGTGTACAGCGTCAACTCGACGAATGCCAAGGGGCAGGACATGAACGAGGTGGCGCAGGACATCATGGTGGCGGCGTACGGCAGGCCGTAGGTTCCCCGGCCGCCGACGGCGGGAGGCATACAATCGGGTCGGAAGTGGTCGTGCGGTGTGAGCGCCGTCGCTTCCCGGGCTGAGAGCGCGAGGAGCGCCGCCCGGCCTTCCATGCCTTCCCGCGTGCCCGCCGTGCTGCCGGGTGTGCCCGAGCACGACAGGTTCCCCTCGTCTTGTCCTTCTCCACACTGTCCCCGGCCGCGTTGCTGCGCCAGGCCCGGCGTCCGTCCTGGTCGTCCGATCCGAGGGTGCTGCGCACCGAGGTGCTGGGCGGTCTCGTGGTCGCCCTCGCGCTGATCCCGGAGGCGATCTCCTTCTCGGTCATCGCCGGCGTCGACCCGGCGGTCGGGCTGTTCGCCTCCTTCACCATGGCCGTGACCATCGCCGTGGTCGGCGGCCGGCCGGCGATGATCTCCGCGGCCACCGGGGCCGTCGCGCTGGTCATCGCGCCGCTGAACCGCGAGCACGGCTTCGGGTACCTGGTCGCCGCCGTCATCCTGGCCGGTGTCATCCAGATCGTCCTGGGCGCGCTCGGGGTGGCGAAGCTGATGCGGTTCGTGCCGCGCAGCGTGATGGTCGGCTTCGTCAACTCCCTGGCCGTGCTGATCTTCATGGCGCAGGTCCCGGAGATGACCGACGTGCCGTGGCCGGTCTATCCGCTGATCGCCGCCGGGCTGGCGTTGACGGTGTTCTTCCCCAAGGTCACCACTGTGGTCCCGGCGCCGCTGGTGTCGATCGTCGTCCTGACCGTCATCACGGTGGCGGCCGGCATCGCGGTGCCGACCGTGGGCGACAAGGGCGCGCTGCCGTCCGCGCTGCCGGTGCCGGGGCTGCCGGACGTGCCCTTCACGTTCGACACCCTCACCACGGTCGCCCCGTACGCGCTCGCCATGGCGCTGGTCGGCCTGATGGAATCGCTGATGACCGCCAAGCTGGTCGACGAGATCACCGACACCCGCTCCTCGAAGACCCGCGAGTCCATCGGCCAGGGCGTCGCCAACATCGTCACCGGGTTCTTCGGCGGCATGGGCGGCTGCGCCATGATCGGCCAGACGATGATCAACGTGCGGGTCTCCGGCGCCCGCACCCGGCTGTCGACGTTCCTGGCCGGGGCGTTCCTGATGGTGCTGTGCGTCGTCTTCGGCCCGGTCGTCTCCAACATGCCCATGGCCGCCCTCGTCGCCGTCATGATCATGGTGTCGTACGCGACGTTCGACTGGCACTCCATCGCGCCGAGCACGCTGAAGCGGATGCCGGCCGGGGAGATCGCCGTCATGGTCATCACCGTGGCCTGCGTGGTCACCACCCACAACCTCGCCATCGGCGTGGTCGTCGGCTCGGTCACCGCCATGGTCGTCTTCGCCCGGCGGGTCGCCGGTCTCGCCGAGGTCACCGCCGTCACCGACCCCGACGGCGCCACCGTCGTCTACCGGGTCAGCGGCGCGCTCTTCTTCGCGTCCACCAACGATCTCGTCGGCCGCTTCGACTACGCCGGCGACCCCGGCAGGGTCGTCATCGACCTCTCCGCCGCGCACATCTGGGACGCCTCGTCGGTCGCCGCCCTGGACGCCGTCGAGTCGAGATACGCCCAGCGCGGGAAGCGGGTCGAGATCGTCGGGCTGAACGAGCCCAGCGCCCGCATCCACGAAACGCTCAGCGGCGAACTCACCGGGCATTGACGGGCGGGTACTGAGGGGGCGGGTACTGAGGGGGCGGGTACTGAGCGGGCGGGTACTGAGGGGCGGGCATCCGACCGGCGGTCGGTACCGGCGGGCATCCGACCGGTGGGCACTCGACCGGCGGCCGGTGGCGGAGGCGGAGGCCGTCCGTGCGCCCCTCGCGCTCACGTGTCGTGCTCGCCTCTCGCGCCCACGTCTCGCGCTCACGTCCGGCGTTCACGCGCCTTCGGCGGCCCGCACCCGTTCCACGGCGGGTCTGCCCGCGGTGGCCGGTGGTCCGGGGCGGCGGGCCGTGGCCCGGTCGATGGCCGACTCGACGGCGGCGACGCGGTCCGCGAGCAGTCCGAGGGCGGCGACGGCGCGGGTGAGGGGGTCGTCGTCGGGGCCGCCGAGCGTGCGGGCCCGCCGGTGGGCGGCCTTCAGTTCGTCCCAGCGGGCGGCTTCCCGCGGGGTGAGGGTGGAGCGCAGCTCGGCCAGCTTCAGGAGGTCGGCCTCGGCGCCCGTGGTGAGGGTCTGGGCCTCGGCCGTGTAGTGGTCGTCGACGACGGCGGCGAGTTCGGCGTCGTTCATGACGGGCCGGATCCGCTGGGCGATCTTGTTCATGTTGCGGTAGGAGCCCTGGAGCCGGAAGGGCGGCTCGGTGCGGGCGGCGTCGGACTGCGCGGCGGAGGCGATGTAGGCGGCGTTCACCGCCAGGACCGTCGCGCGGGCCGTGAGCAGATGGCGCAGGACGGCCAGGACGCGCTCCAGCTCGGCCGGCGCGTACGGGTGGGCGAGCCGGTCCGGGCGCGCGGTGGGGTCGCCGGCGGCGAGCCGTGCGAGGAGTTCCAGGTCGGCGGGGTCGCGGCCGGCGAGCGGCGCGAGCACCGGGTTCGCGGTGAGCGCGTTCTGAAGGAAGCTGTCCGCGAACACGTCCTCCTTGCCGGTGAGGACGTCGCCGAGGTTCCACACGTCGGCGCGGTTGGCGAGCATGTCGGGCACGCGGAAGCGGCCGCCGGACTCGGTGTAGGGGTTGCCTGCCATGCAGACCGCGAAGCGTTTGCCGCGCAGGTCGTAGGTGCGGGGCTCGCCGTCGCGCACGCCCTCCATGCGGCGGGTGGTGTCGCACAGCGGGATGAACTTCTGCAGCAGCTCGGGGGAGGTGTGCTGGATGTCGTCCAGGTGGAGAAGGGTGTTGTTGCCCGCCTCCAGCGCGAAGTTGATCCTCTCGACCTCCTGGCGGGCCGTGGCGTCCGGGGCCTCGGCCGGGTCCAGCGAGGTCACCCGGTGGCCCAGCGCCGGGCCGCTGATCCTGACCAGCATCAGGCCGAGGCGGTCGGCGACGTACTCCATGAGCGTCGTCTTGCCGTAGCCGGGCGGGGAGACGAGCAGGAGCAGTCCGCCGGTGTCGGTGCGTCTGGCGTCGCCCGTGGCGCCGAGCTGCTTGGCCAGGTTGTCGCCGACGAGCGGGAGGTACACCTCGTCGATGAGCCGGTTGCGGACGAAGGCGGACATCACGCGCGGGCGGAGGTCGTCCAGGCGCAGCCGGGCGCGTTCGGCGTTCACCAGGGCGGTGCGCCGCCGCTGGTAGGCGCGGAAGGCGGGGGCGTCCCGCGTCGCGAAGTCGTCGGTGCGGGCGAGGAACTCGTCGAGGCGCAGCGGCAGACGGCCGTCGGTGACGCGCGGATGCCTGCCGAGCAGACCGTCCGCCGTGACGGCAGGCACGGCGTCGCGCGGGTAGCGGGTGAGGTCGGGACACAGTTCGGCGGCCACCGCCTCGGCGAGGTCGCCGGGGCCGAGGTCGGCGCCGGTGGCGGCGGCGTAGGAGGACAGCCAGGCCTCGACCAGCTGACGCCGGTCGGCGAGACCGGCGCCGCGGAGGGCGGCCAGGTCGTCGTCGTACGCGGACATGCCCGTCGCGCCAGTCGCGCCCGTCGCGCCCGTTGCGGCCGTTGCGGCCGTCCCTTCCGTCGCGCCCGTCGCGCCCGGCGTGCCCGGCGTGCCCGTCCCGCCCGTCGCGCCCGTCGCGCCCGGCGTGCCCGTTGCGGCCGTCGCCGCCGTCGCCGCCGCCGTCGCGCCCGTCGCGGCCGTCGTGCGGCGGAACGTGTCGAGGAAGGTGCGGGTGGCGGTGCTGAGGACGAAGCCTTCGGGGCCGCCGGTCAGTTCCTCGAACAGGTAGGAGGCGGCCGCGCGGGCGCGCTGTTCCGTCCCCGGCGACCAGGCGCCGATCGCCGCCGTCCATTCGCCGAGGAGGTCGGCGATCGCCTCCGCGGGGCCGAACGCGTCCCGCGCCCGGGCGAGGGACACCGCCCGCAGGGTCCAGTTGGCGCGCGCCTCGGCGGTGGCGCCGTGCGCCCAGAACAGCTGGGCGTCGGCGCGGGCGGCCGGTTCGTGGCGCAGCGGACCCGCCTGCTCGTACAGGGGCAGCAGCGCGGTGAGGATGACGGTCGCGTCGTGGTCGTGGACGCCGCGTTCGTAGCCCTCGTCGTGCGCCTCCTGTGCCGCCTTGCGGACGACGGCGGCCAGGCCGGCGTCCGTGGCGCAGGCCCGCAGGGCCGCGGGGCCCGGCTCGCGCAGCAGCCGGGCGGCGAGGTGCTCGGCACGGTAGACGTGCGGCGACTCCGACGGCAGGGACCGGTCCCAGAAGGGGCGCGTGTCCGCGAAGTCGGGATCGGTGACCGGGGAGCGGTGGTCGGTGCCGGTGAGGGCGAAGGCGAGGCCGTCGCCGTGCGGGACCAGGGCGAGGTCGAGGGGCTGGGTGTTGACGGCGAAGCGGTGGCCGCCCAGGCGGAGGGTGCGGCCGCCGTCGGCGTACAGGTCGGTGCGGTCGCGCAGGGCGCGGGACGCCTCCTGGCGGGCGGACTTCAGACGGCCGTCCAGCTCCTCCGCCCTCACCGCGTCGCCGAGTTCGCGCAGGGCGGCGGCGGTGCGGCGGACCTTCGCGACCATGGGGTCGGCGGTGAAGTAGGCGGTGACCTCGGCGGCGTCGGCGAGCGTGACGCAGCGGCGGGCGACGGTCTCCAGGACGCGGTGGGCGGAGGCCGCGAGCCGCTCGGCGCGGCGGGCGCGGGCGTCGGCGAGGCTCTGCGACCGCGCGGCGAACGTGTCGTGGATCTCGGCGCGCCGGTCGGCGAGTTCGCCCAGGAAGTCGTCGGACTCGGCGAAGCGGCCCTCCAGGCCGTCCAGCCGCAGCAGGAGGCGGGCGAGCTGTTCGTCGCACGCCTCGGGGGTGTCGGCCGCCGCGAGCGCGGCGGTGACCGCCTGGCCCAGCAGGGCGGTCTCGGCGGCGAACCCGGCCCGCCCCTCGCGGTCCAGGAGCGTGCGGCGGCGGGCGTCGAGGGTGGCGCGGGCCCGGTTGACGCCGCCGAGGACCTCGGCGACGCGTTCGAGGACCGACGTGCGCACGGTGGCGTCGCCGATGTCGAGTCCGGCGACCACCTCGGTCACCGTGTGCAGCCCGGCGGCGAGGTCGTCGAGCCGGGCCCCGACGGGAGCCGCTTCGGCGACGGCGCCGATCGATCCGGCGTCGGCGAGGAGCCGCTCGACGTCCGCGTGCTGGTCGTGGAAGGCGTCCTCGCGGGCCAGGAACGCGACGGCCCGCTGCCCGAAGGAGGCCAGGTCCCGTTCCGCGTCCGCGGCCAGCGCCCCGATGCGGGCGGCGTCGGCGTACCGCAGGTCCCCGACGTTCAGCAGACGTCCTCGCGCGTGGCGCAGTTCGGTCAGCCCGCTCGCCCAGGCGGCGGCGCCGCGCGGGGCCTCCCCGCGCAGCCGCCGCACGACGGCGGCGAGGCGTTCCGCCGCCTCGTCGAGCGCTTCGGCCGCCTGCCGGCTCAGGTCCCGGACCGTCCGGAACTCCGCCAGCACCTGCTCGGCGGTGGCCCGCAGCGCGTCCAGCGGCGTCCGCAGGTCGCCCGTCCCGGCGTCGCCGAGCCAGTGGTGGGTGTCCACGGCGCGCACGCATCCGGCGGCCAGGGCCGCGTACGCCTCGGTCGTCGGCGCCGTCGTCCCGGCGGCGGCGCGGGCGAGGGAGAGGCAGTCGGAGATGCCGCGCACGAGGTCCGCGTTGCCGATGCGGGCGAGCGGTCCGGTACCGGCGGGCGCGCCGGCGGCGTGCGTGGCGGAGGCGCTGCGCAAGACGGCGGTGCCGGAGACGCGGGTGTCGGCGGCCTGGGTGCCGGAGACCTGAGTGGCGGCGGCGTGGGTGTCGGTGACGTACGGCGAGGTCCACAGCCGCACCGGGTGCACCCGCGCCGGCTCGTCGCCGCCGGCGCGCAGCACGGTGAGCGTGCCGTCGTCGAACAGGGCCCAGCCGTGGCAGGACAGCGGTGTGGCGATCTCCTTGCGCAGGGCGTTGTACGACAGCAGCAGGCTGCGGCCCTCGCCCGGCGCGTGGAAGGTGAACAGGACGTCCTCGCCGTTGGGCGAGCGTACCTCCCGCTCGAACTCCATGGCCCGCGTGTCGAGTTCGTACGTCTTGTGCGTGCCGTCGGCCAGGCAGTAGCCGCCCGGGAACACGATGCCCTGGTCGTCGGGCAGCGGTCGGCAGGCCCGGCCGATGCCGTCGAGCCGCACCACGGTCCTGGTGAGCGTGTTGAACACCAGGTACCGGTCGGCGTCCTCCTTGTAGGGGCGCACCCGCAGCAGGAGCAGCGCGCCCACGCGCGCGGACGCGATGTCGGCGTCGGCGAGCGACTGGAGGGGTTCGTCGACGGGCTCGCTGTGGACGGCCTCCGCCGTCCCGGTGTCGTCCCGCGTCTTCACGGTGAGCGAGCCGTCGAGCGTCGAGACGAACACCTCGCCCCGGACGCTGACGTGCGGATGGCGGCCGAGGACGTGGTCCTCGCGGGTCGCCTCGGTCCACGCGAAGTCGTGGGGCGGAGGCAGGACGTGGTCGCGTTCGCCGCGCGCGTCCAGGAAGGCGGCCCGGCCGTCCGCGGACAGCGCCCAGCGCAGCACCCGGATGTCGTCGGTCTTCTCCCCGGTGCGGAAGACGGCCAGCAGCCGGCCGTCGACGAGGCGCAGCCGAAGGAGCCGGGCCTGCCGGTAGTAGCGGTGCAGGGCCGCGAACTCCCGCTCGAAGGCGGGGTCGTCGAGCAGGCCGGGGACGGCGGTCGCGGGCAGCGGGTTCAGGTCGCGGTCGTGCAGGGCGAGGACGTCGCCCACCTCCGTCGGCCCGTCGGCGGCGGACGGCGGGTGGTGTCCGAAGAGCAGCACGTCCCCGACGGCGACGAGGTCGCGGGGCACGCACGGACGTTCGGTGTGCAGCCTGCCGCTGCCGGTCAGCTCCAGGCGGGCCGAGCCGAACTCCGCGGTACGGCGGGCGTTGAGGCGGTCGGCTCGGCGGGCGAGTTCTGCGGCCTGCGCGGCGAGCCGGTCGCGCAGCACCTCGTAGGCGCCGGCGTCGACCGTGTCGTGCGGAGCCGTCTGCGGGCCGGTTCCCATGGATCGTGCGTCCCTTCGAAGAGGCGCGGGGCCGGAGCTGCCCTCCCCTGTGCGGCAGCTCCGGCACCGCTGGTCGTCAGTCCCGTGCGGCGCCGTTCAGGGCGGCGGGCGGGGCGGACGGGGCGAGTGGGGCGGACGGGGCGAGTGGGGTGTCGGCGAGGCCCAGCTCGCCGGCCTTGTCGATGAGCTGCTGCACCAGTGCGGCGTTCGCGCCGTCCGACGCCAGCAGCTTCGTCAGCAGCGCGGACACCGTGAGGTCGCGCACGCCCGCCGTGGAGACGGAGCCGAGGATCCGGCTCAGGTCGTCGGTGAGACTGGCGGTGCCGTCCAGCCAGGGCCCGGCGAGCGCCCGGGCCGTCTCCGAGTGCTGGACGAAGCCGTCGACGCCCTTGCCGAGCGCGATCGACGACATGAGCCGGTCGAAGAAGACGGACTCCCCGCCGACGATGTCGATGTCGGCGTTCTCCAGACCGGTGGCGAGCACGGTGGCCTGCGCCTCCGCGACCTGCCGCTGCGTCTCCAGCCCGGCCAGCCGGATCTCCTTCTCCGCCTGGAGCCGCAGCCGGTACTCCTCGTGCCCGCGGGACGCCTCGTCCAGGGCGGCCATCGCCGCCGCCTTCTCCGTCAGCCCCTCCGCCTCGGCCTTCAGCTTCTCCCCGATGGCCGTCGCCTCGGCCAGCGCCTTGGCCTGCGCGCCCTCGGCCTCGGCCCGCAGCAGCGCCTCGGTCCCCTGCGCCTCGGCGCGCATCCGTGCCTGGGTCGCCTCCGCCTCGGCACGGCCGGACTTCTCGACGACCTCGGCCTCCGCGTCACGCACCTGGACGGCGGCCAGGCCCTCCGCGGCGGCCTCGGCCTGCACGCCCGCCGCCAGCCGCAGCCTGGCCTGCGCGTCGAGGTCGGCCGACTTCAACCGGGCCTCGGCCAGGGTGATTTCCTCGGCCGCGCGGTGAACGGCGGCCTGCTCGGCGGCCTCCGCCGCCTTGATGTCCTTCACGAGCCGCTCCTGCGCCTCCGCCTCGGCGGCGATGATCACGGCCTGACGCCGGCGCTCCGCCTCCTCCACGGCCCGCAGCCTCTTGATGGACTCCTCCTGCTCGGCGACCGTGCGGTCCACCGCGACCCGCTCGCGGACCACCTCGGCGATGTCCCGCTTCTCCGCCTCGACCTCCTTCTCGGCGGCGATCCGCGTCAGCTGCGTCTCCCGCTCCCGCGCGATGACCTCCAGGAGACGGTCCTTCTCGATGCGCTCGCTCTCGACGGCGATGACCCGCTCGCGGTTCTTCGCGGCCACGGCGACCTCGCGGGCCTGGTTCTCGCGCTGCACGCCGAGCTGCTCCTCGGTCCGCAGGAACGCCCCCTGCGCGCGCAGCCGCTCCTCTTCGGCGACCCGCGCGGTCTCGGCCTCCTCACGGGCCCGCACGGTGTCGATCTCCCGCTTCTGCTTGATCTCCGCGTCGGCCTGGCGCCGCTCCAGCTCCAGGATGGCCTCCCGCGCGTCGACGTTCTGCCGGGTGATCTCCTTCTCCTCGGTGCGCTGGGCCTCGTTGGTGCGCACGTGCTCGACGGCCGTCAGCTCGGTGATCTTGCGGATGCCCTGGGCGTCGAGGACGTTGGCGGGGTCCAGCTGGGTCAGCGGCGTCTGCTCCAGGTAGTCGATCGCCGCGTCCTCCAGGTGGTACCCGTTGAGGTCGACGCCGATCAACTCGATGATCTGGTACCGGAGTTCCTCGCGCTTGGTGTACAGGTCGGTGAAGTCCATCTGCTTGCCGACGGTCTTCAGCGCCTCGGAGAACTTCGCGTGGAAGAGTTCCTGGAGCGTGTTGCGGTCGCTCGCCCGTGCCGTGCCGACGGCCTGGGCGACCTTGATGACGTCCTCGACCGTCTTGTTGACCCGGACGAAGAACGAGATCCTGATGTCCGCGCGGATGTTGTCCCGGCAGATCAGCCCCTCCCGCCCGGCCCGCGTGATCTCGATCGCCTTCACCGAGATGTCCATCACCTCGGCCTTGTGCAGCACGGGCAGCACGACCTGCCCGGTGAAGGTCACGTCCACCCTCCGGGTCTTGGAGACGATCAGGGCCTTGCCCTGCTCCACCTTGCGGAACAGCCGGGACAGGGCGACGACGAGGAGCAGGACGGCGGCTACCAGCACGCCGCAGCCCACGATGATGGCATTCATGGCATACGTCCTTGAGGCATGAGGAAGTTCGTGAGCAAGTTGAGGTGAGGGCGGGTGAAGCGGGCTGAGGCGGGGTGGGCGGGGTGAATGTCGTGACCGCGCGCCCGGGCGGCCCGGCCCGGCCCGGAGGCGCACCGCGGCGACCGCAGGCCCGGCCCGGACGGCGGACCCGGACGCCGCGGTCAGCCGGCGCGACCGAGGCCCCGCGGGACACGCCCCGCGGGACACGCCCCGCGAGTCAGTCGCGCGAGTCAGGTCCCGCGAATCAGGCGGCGCGGCTCGGTCGGGCGGTGGTGCGTGCTCCGGACGGCCCGTGCCGCCCGTCCCGCACCGGTGCGGTCGCCTGCGGTTCCCGCGGCGGTCGCGGACGGCGCGGGGCCGGGTTCAGGGGGGCCGTCGGGTTCGTCGAAGCCCTCGCGTGCGCCGCGCGCCGAGCGGAACACGCCGATCATGACGAGCCCGGTGGCGAACAGAAGCGCCGCGCTGAGCGCGAGCGCCGCCGTGAACGGGAGCGCGGGGCTGGACGCGGGCGCGGTCGTGAACGGAAACCCGGTGGTGAACGGGAACGCGGCGAGGCCGGTGGCCGCTTCCACGAGACTCCGCATGTCCGATCCCCCTCCACCGCACGTCGCTCGGCCGGCGGGGGCACTGCTCCCCTCCGGTTCCGGCCCGGGCACCCTTGCCGGTGCCCGGCACCGGAACCGTCCGCGGTGCTCCCCTGCCGTGATGATGCCGGGCGGCAAGGGATGCCCGCATTGCCGGTTCCCGGCAGCGTTCACTAGGGTCTCGATGCCGGTGGCGGCCGTCAGGCCGTCGGCGAAGGGCCGTGATCGGCGCGGGGGACAACGGGGGCGGCGTGACGGAACACGAGATACCGGATCAGTACCTGGACGGCTACGCCCGCATCCTGGCCGACGCCGCGCGGACCGGCCGCCGCCTCACCCGCGACGAGATCGAGTCCCGTCGCGCCCTCGGGGAGCGGGCCGCGGGCGCGGGCCTGGGACTGCGGGCCCTGGTCGGCGCGCACCTGTCCGCCGCGCGCGCGTCCTGGCCGTCCGTCGCGGGCTCGGCCGACAGCACGCTCGCCGCCGTCCAGCAGGCGATCGACGCGTTCGCCGAGGGCTACGAGCGCGCCCAACTGCTCGCCGTGCGTCAGGAGGAGGCCGCCCGGCGGGAGTTCATCGACGACCTCCTCCACGGCCGCAGCGACCTGGGCCGCCTCGCCGAGCGCGCCGAACGCTTCGGGCTGCGGCTGTCCCACGCCCACGCCGTGGCCGTCGCGCAGGGGCCGACCGCCTACGACGAGGGCGACCCGGTGGCCCGGCAGGTCGAGCGGTCGGTATTCGCCCGCTTCGGCGAACGCAACGCCCTGCTCACCACCAAGGACGGGCGGTTGCTGTGCATCGCGCCCGGCGACCAGGGGGAGGTGCTCACCCACTTCGCGAAGCAGGCGCACGCGGCGACCGACGGCGGACGCGTCGCGATCGGCCGGCCGCAGCCCGGCCCCGGCGGAGTCGTCCAGTCGTACGAGGAGGCGCTCAACACCCTCGAACTGGCTGAGCGCCTGGAACTCGACGACCCCGTCCTGCACGCCGCCGACCTGCTGGTCTACCCCGTCCTCACCCGCGACCGCCAGGCCATGGCCGACCTCGTGCTCGGCGCCCTGGGCCCCCTCACCACGGCCCGCGGCGGCGCCCGGCCCCTCCTCGACACGCTCACCGTCTACTTCGACTCCGGCTGCGTCGCCGCCGAGTCCGCCCGGCGCCTCTCCCTGAGCGTGCGCGCCCTGACCTACCGCCTGGAACGCATCCACAAACTCACCGGCGCCAACCCGGCCGACCCCGCCCAGCGCTACACGCTCCAGACCGCCGTCATCGGCGCCCGCCTGCTGGACTGGCCCCGCAAGGAACTCTGACGCCGGCGGCCGGAACGACGAGCGCGCAACGGGCGAACCGACAGCGCGCGAACCGACAGCACGCGGACCGAGCGGGCGGGAGCCGACCGGGGACGGGCGCCGCGCGGAGACGGGGCCGCACGGGAACGGGCGCCGCACGGAGACGGGGCCGCACAGGAACGGCCGCCGCGCCGCGCTCAGGCCGGGGCGCCGGCGTCCTGCGCGGAGGCCGCGAACGTCTCGGGGCCCTGCTCGGCCGCCGCCGGGTCCATCCACATGACCTGCCAGCCGTGGCCGTCGAGGTCGTAGAAGCTGCGCGAGTACATGAATCCGTGGTCTTCCGCGCCGTCCACCTCGGCGCCCCCGGCCGCGAGCGCGGCGGCGGCGACCTGGTCGACCTCCTCACGGGACGCCACGCTGAAGCAGTACAGCGCCAGCGTGTGCGTGGTGGGATCGGCCAGCGGCAGCTTGGCGAACTCCGCGAACTTCTCGCGGCTGAGCAGCATCACGAAGGCGTGCTCGCCGACCAGCATGCAGGCGGAGGACTCGTCGGCGAACTTCGGGTTGAAGCCGAACCCGAGGTCCGCGAAGAACGCCTTGCTGCGGCCGAGGTCCGCGACGGGAAGGTTCAGGAACAGCATGCGGCCGGGGTGCGCGGGGTTCGTCATGGCGGGTCTCCAGTCGACGTATCGGTGACGTACGCCCTGTAGACCGGGGCGGGCGGCGAAACTCATCGGCGCGCTCCGACGGCGGCCTGCCGGGCCGCGTCCGGTCCGGCAGCGGACCTCGGCCGCGGCGGCGTCACGCCGTGTACAGGGCCGCCGCGAACTGCGGGATCGCCGCGACGAGCAGAATGGTGCCCCGCTCCACCCACCGGTACTTCCTGCGGATGATGTCGCTGGTGACCAGCAGGGAGGCCAGCAAGGGCCCGGCGGGATCACGCGAGGCGCACGCGAAGGCGTGCCTCAGCCGCCGGCTTCCCATGTCCGCCGTGATGTGTCCGAAGTAGCCGGGGCCCGGGACGTCCTGCCGGGTGTCGACACGGTGGCGCGGCATGATGGCGCCCACGAAACAGAGGACGGCCAGGAGCGAGGTCACGACCGCGCTCCACCTCAGAATCGCGGGGCTCGGGGAGGCGCCGATGAACGCGCCGAGTACCGCTCCCGTCACCCCGAGCAGGACGGCCGCCTTCGTGTCGGCCCGTCCGATCTCCGCCCGGTTCGCCGCCATCAGTCGCTCCATCGCCGCCAGCGTCTCCGGACGTCCCGCGTACGGGATGCCGGCAGCCGGGTGCCGGCGACGGCGGAGAGCGGGGTTCGGGTGCCGGTGACGGTGACGCCGCGTCCGCGGAGGTGCGGGCGCGGCCGTCACAGCGCCCTCCCGTTCGCCGCTCCGTCCGGCCCGCCTCCGTGGGTCCACGCATCCTGCTGCTTGGGCACACGGCGTCCGAGAGCGTGGAGACGGTCACGCAACAGCTCGGACAGCTCCTGGCGCTCCTCGTCTGAGAGCTTGCCCAGCAGCACCGCCATCTCGTCCTGCCATGTGGTCTCCTGCCGGATCAGGCTCTGGTTGTGCACGGACCAGTCCAGTACCTGGCTGACCTGATCCGGGTGCCTGAGAAGCCACAGCGCCGCCAGGGAGACAGGACCGTTGCGGACGGCCTCCAGGCAGAACCGGTACTCCTCCCGTCGATCGGCGGTCCACGCGAAGGGCGCCTCGGCCGCACCCGCCCGCCCCAGGCGCACCTCTCCCTCCTCGTCCCGGGCCTGGACGTCCGTGACCCGGTAGGTGAGGCCGACGTCGTCGAGCGGGAACGACGCAGCCAGATGCTGCATCATCACCGAAGCGCTGAGTCCCTGGCCGTCGGCCTCGCAGTCGTCCTCCAGTCGGCGCAGGCGCCGGTTGAGGTCCCTGCGCACGGTGTCCCAGCCGTCCGTGGGCCGGGTCCGTACGACCTGTGCCGGGTCGTGCACCCACCACAGCAGGCGCAGGTCCACCGGCTCCGTCCCGTACGGAGTCGCCAGCGCGACGGGCTGGGTCGCCGAACGCTCCGCCAGGTCGACGTGGAAGGCGCCGTCGTACCGGGCGAAGAGACTCGGTGGCGGGTCGTCGTGCACGGCCGTCCCGCCCCGCTCGCCGGAACCGAGCACGTGGTGGGCGCCGTCCGCGGCCACGAGGACCAGCGTCCGGTCCCGGCGTCCGGACCAGCGTTGCCGAAGGATCTCCCGCCAGGGGGCGTGGGCGGCCCGGGTGCAGACGGGATGGCTTCTTTCGGTTGTCACGGTGTCCTCCCGTGCGGTCGCGTGGGGCGGGTGGCCGGCCCCGGGAACGGCGGCGGTGCGCCATTGCGCCATGCGTTCAGAGCCTGCCGAGCGATGCGCTGACCGACGATGCCGGGATCTCCGGCCCGGTCGATCATGACGAAGAGGCGCAGGACGCCATGGCGCATGTCCTGAGCGAGGGTCTTCAGAAGGGTCTCGACGGCTGCCTTCTGCCGGTCGTCCCAGGCGGCCGCGCGACACCGCACGAGAACGGCTCGGCACATCGGGTCGGACAGCACGTCGTCATCGAGGAGACGGCGGGTCAGGTCGACGATGGGACCCGCGAACTCCCCCTCGCCGCCCAGCTGATCCTGGCACCAGGTGCCCAGGGCCAGCAGGCTGGGGAAGACTTCCAGCGCCAGGCGGGCGACACCGGTGCCTCCGGTCCCGGTCCATTCGATGAGGTGCCGGAAGACCGTCGGTTGATTGCCCGCGGAGAACAGGTTGGACACGGAGCCGCGGACCACCTTCGCGACCGCCTGCTCCTGTTGACTCCCCTCGCCGCGGAAGACGTTGCGCAGCAGCCGCATGGCCTGGTCCGGCCGGGCGACGCCGAATCCGGTCCCGCACGAGCGGGCCACCGTCCAGCGGACCTGCCAACTCGTGTGGACACTCCACTGGACAAGGCGGTACTTGACCTCACCTGCGAGGACGGGATCCTCGGCCGCCATCCCGAGCGCGTAGGCGGCGACGGCCCTGCCGGTGGCTCGGTCCGACCCCGCCAGTTCTCGGATGTGCAGCAGTGCCCTGCGCCCACCGCCCCACCTGGCGGCCATGCCCATGACCCGGCCGACCGGCTCAGTCACGTCGTTCGCCCCGTTGACCTCGCCCATCCACTTCGTCAGAAGAACGGAGAGGCGGCCGTACTCCCGCCATACGTGCTTCAGCACCGCCTCCCCCTGCCGGTGCCGGGTGAACCTCACCGGTTCCACCACGTAGGTGTAGCCGTGCGCCGAGTGGTACTCCCTGGTCCCGTACTCGGCACGCACCGTGCGCAGCAGGTCCTCCAGCGAGCGCCGGAAGACGAAGCGCGGGTTCGGTTGCGCGCCCGGCGAGTGGTTCGCGGACCGGCCCGGCTCGTGCCGGCCCGGTCCGCCGGCCTCCCCGCCGACGCGGGCGCCGGACGGATCGCCGTCGCTCTTCCGCAGGACGGAGTCCAGTTGGCCGTCGGCCATGTCCATGAGGCGCTCTGCCTGTTCGCGCACGATGCGGTGGTCGAGTCCCTCGAACACGCAGGTCGCCAGGAGGAAGGCGAGGCCGTCGGGGTCGTCGCGGAGGCTGTCCAGAAGGCCGGGGATCTCTTCGTCGGCGAGGTAGCTCAGACGGTCGCGGATGTCGCCCGACGTCATCTCCCCGTCGACGGCTCCGATGACCGCGTCGACCAGTTCGCGGACCTGGGCGGGCACGAGCCGGCCGGTGAGCAGTTCGTCCAGCAGGCCGGGTTCCAGGCAGGAGAGCAACCGGTCCCGTTCCGCCGGGTTCGGCACCTCGGCCGCCAGGCGTGCCTCGAACACCGCGCGCGGTGGCGGCGGCGCACAGCGCACAGGGGTGACGTGGAGATCGCGGGAAAGGCTCCGTACGACGACCGGGTCGTCGGGGAGCACGATCACCATGCGGGCGTCGGCGTCGTTCAGCAGACGCCTCAGGTTGCCCACCGTCCCGGGCTTCAGCGGACGGGCCGGTAACAGGCCGTCCACCAGGTATCCGCGGGTATCGGTGTCGGTGGGGCGCCAGGCCGCGAGGTCCTCGTCGTTGTCGACCGCCCGCAAGTGCATGCTGCGTCCCGTGTGGCGGTAGAGCAGGTTCAGTGCGGCCGTCCGGCGGCCCGAGCCCTGCTCACCGGACAGGAACAGCACCCGCCCGTCGAGTTCCGCCAAAGCTGCCGGGAACCACTCCGGTTCGGCGAAGCCGGTCACCGCGTCCAGGATCTCCGGCGCGGAGACCGGCCCCTCGTGAGCCACGAAGCGCGGGCCGCCGCCACCTGGTCCTGGAGAGCCCGCACCGTTGTCCACGCGCTGCCCCCCGCGGACGGAGGCGGTGTTGATGTTGCTGTGCGACGCGTAGATGTAGTACGTGTGCGTCAGCCCGTCGGCGCCCGGGGCCCCCAGCGGTTCGTCGTCGAAGCCTTCGTCGAACGTCCCGTCACTGAACTCCTCGTCGTCCGTGGACTCCCGCGTGACGTCTTCGGAGCGGTCGGCGTTCCCGGCTTTCGAGCCGACCTCGGGCGGCCCGGCGTCCGAGGCGGCGAGGGAGCTCACGTCCAGGCCCGACGGGGCCGGCTCATCGCCGGCCGCGCTCATCGGTGATCCTCGTGCTTGTCACCGTGGACGGTGTCGCCCTGGTTTCCGTGGATCGTGCCCGTCTTGTTGCCGCGGACGTAGTCACCGCCGATGTGGTCGCCACCCCCGTCGACGTTGCTGATGTGCTGACCGCCGTGCACCGTCCCGCTGTTGACGTTGCTGCGGTCGGCCCGCACCACCGACCTCGGCGCGGATGTCGCCTTGCGGCCGGCGTCGCGCCGGCCGTCCTCGCCGGCGGTCCGGGGCTTCTCCTGGTCGTCGATGACCTGGTCGCCGAGGACACGGCGGTCGTACAGGTTGCCGGACGGCGTGGGCACGTAGAGCCAGGCCCGCTGGGCGAACGGTTTGCCCTCGACCGTCGCCGGCACCTCGATGAAGTGGTCCGGATGACGTCCCGTGTACCCGCTCGCCACCACGTCCTGGTAACACCGGTCCGAGAGAATGGCCGCGACCTGCGTCACATGGGCGCTGGAAGCCGCCAGCACGGCTTTCACGGGACGTGAGTCCAGCAGACGGTGGGTGTCGTTGCGCGGTGTGCCGTTGCCGTCGAACTCGTCGCCCGTGTCGGGCAACGGTCCGATGTTGAGGCTGGCCCGCAAGCGGATACGCACCACACCGGCCGAGTTCATGTTGAAGTCCGTCAGCACGTCCTGGAGGGCGGCCAGCCAGGGGTGGACGACGAACGGCATGACCGCGGGATCGAAACCGAACACGTAACCGTCGCCCGTGGAGTCCGGGAACCTCCGGTCCTTCCACACCTCCGCGAGCCCGGCACGTTCCAACGACGCGTTCAGAAGCTCCGGAATCATCCTGCTGATCGACCCGTGCTGAACGGCCGGGTACCCGGTGAAGTCCTTGGCGTCGACGGCCAGGATGCCGCGGTAGGGGGGAAGCGAACGGCTGCGGGCATAGGGCTGGTCGGTACGTGGCACGGGATCTCCTCGCATGGGACGTCGTTCGTCGTGGACAGCTCGAGCCTGCCGGGAAGGGGGGTGACCGTGTGCTCGCGGCGTGCAGAAGCGGCGTGACGCACGCCACACACGCCGGTGCGTTCGCCCTACGTCTCCCCGTCGGCGGTGAGTCGCAGAGCCAGCAGGTCGTCGACGACGATCCGCCTGCGGTCCGCGCGCACACCGCATGACGCCAGGGCGCGCAGTGCGGTGGTGACCGTGTTCCGGGAGACCCCCAGGTGCTGTGCCAGCTCGTGCCGGGTGAGCGCGAGCTCCACAGCGCCCCCCGCGCCGAGCGGGATGGAGGGCTGCGCCGAGATGTCGATCAGGTACACCAGTGCGGCGGCCAACCGGACGCGGATGTCGCCGCCGCCTCGAGCCTCGTCCGACTCCCTCAGCCGCGTGAGGGCATACCTCACGAGCGTGGGGAACAGACCGCGGTCACCGACGAATGACAGGAAGTCCGCCTTGCCCAAAACACCCACGACACACGGCGAGATGGACTCGACGTTCGCCGAGCGGACGCCGTCGTCCAGCACCGCCACCTCCCCGAGCAGCTCACCCGGGCCGCGGAAGGCGAGCAGCGACAGATCACCGCTCCGCTCCCGGCGGATGACCTTGGCCACGCCCGTGACGACGGCGAGCACGTGCGTTCCGGGCTCGCCCTGCCGCAGCAATACGGTGCCCGCCGGGTGCCTCCGTTCGAAGGAACGCTCCAGCAGGTCGGCCCAGACCTCTTCTCCGGTGAAGTCACGAAGGCTTCGCCGTGCCGGCGCCGCCTCCCCTCCTTCGGACTCGGTCACACCATGACCTCGGCCGCCGGACCCGAGGCGGCCATGGCCCGCGCGCTGAAGGTGAGCGGGACGGGACGACCTGGAGAACCCGGCCGGTGTGCCCGCCGATTTCGCTGATGCAGCGTCATGTCGACCATCATGATGGACCGTCAGGGCGGTTCGTGGGGCGTTCACCGCCTCCGTCCGCCTGACGAGCGGCAGCCCCGGGTGTCTGTTCCTGCCGACGTCGGTCGCCGTCTCATGTCACGCGCCACTCAGGATCAGTGCGATCAGGGTGAGTTGAGCACCCCACTGCACCAGTACGGTCCCGGTCCTGGCCCCCGTCCACCGGGTCCGGGGCCACACCAGTGCCAGCAGACCCACCGCGAGAGCGAACCAGAAGCAGCCCTCGAGGGCCTCGTGCGGGACCGTCGAACACTCTTCGCCGTACATCAGGCAGTTGCCGCCGCGAGGGGTGGAGACCACGGCGAGCCACGCCATGACGACGCTCGGCACGAGGAGGACGAGCCCGGCGACGGACCATCCGGTGACGGCGCGGGCTGCGCCGGACTGCGGGGCGGTGTTCATGCCCTCATCCCAGCGCGCCGGCCCGTGCCCGGTGATCCGGTCGTGTACTCAACCCTCCTGAGCGCGCATGCTCAGTACGGCATCCACGATCACCGTCCCGGAGACGGCGCGACGGACCGGGCGACGAGGGGCGGCGAGGGGGGCGGCCACGGGGGGCGGCCACGGGGGGCGGGATGATGGTGGGTATGCGTATTCGCATCGACGCCGTCGATCTGCCCGGTCTCACCCATCCCGGATCCGCCGACGGCGCGGTGCCCGCCCGCGGCAACGTCCATGTCGCCGTCCAGCGGCGGGACCGTCCGGCCGAACTCCTCGACCCGCAGCCCGGCGACGCGCCGTCCGCGACCTGGACCCTGGAGTGCACCGCGAGCACCTCGGCGGACGGCACCGAGGTCAGGGGGCCCTATGTGCAGGACCGGCTGGGGCGGCGGTTCGTCTACCTGTCGTGGGGCACGGTGGACGCGTCGGGCGTCTTCTCGATGTTCCGCCGCGCCAAGCTCATGCTCGACGTCGTCCCCGACGACGTGCTCGCCGCCGCCGCGCGCGAGGGGCTGCTGGTCGGACGCCTGGGCCTGACCGACGCGCGGGGCGGACCCCTGTGCGCGCGGGTCGAGCCGCCGCACATCACCTGGACCGCCGAGCGCGCGGGCTAGCAGCGTCGCCGGGCCGGGTGGCCGCGGTGCGCCGGGCTCAGGCGGTGTCGCCCTCGCCCTGGCCCTCCACCCGCAGCCACTCGGTGCCGCCGAGCAGGTACTCGTGGAGGGGGCGGCCCCGGCTGCCGCTGGTGCGGAAGGGCTTTCCGTGGTCGTCGATGCGGACGGTGCCCTGACGGCCGCCGCTCGACCACTGAAGCTCCACGTACCACCGCACGTCGTGGGCGCTGACGTGGGCGGTGATGTACAGCACCTCGGGATCGGTCCGGCTGACCTTGTAGGGGACGCCTCGCTGGCCGGCCCGCGGCACGATGGCGGGGTGGGCGTCGTCGAGGTCCGTGGCGAACGACCTCGTCTCCACGCCTCCGCCGCAGCCCGAGGAGCCCTCGTACGCGTTCCACGCCGGGGGCGCGCCCGAGTCGACCACGCGGACGTGCAGGGACTCGATGACGACGGTGTCGTCGCCGGTGCCCTGAACGGTCAGGGCGACCCGCTGCCCGTCGGCGGCGACGGCGCCCTGCGACTTCACCCAGCCGGGAACGTCCTGGCCCATCACCGGCGGCGAGACCTGGCCGGGCGGCCGGTCGATCAGGTACCTCGCCTCGCACTGCGGGTCGTCCCAGGCGTAGGTCCGGGTGCTCACCGTCAGCGGAGCCGCGACGTCGCCGTGCGGGGCGCGGCCCGACGGCGTGGCGTCGGCCGTTCCGGGGGACGGGGAGAGGCTCGACGACGAGGCCGACAGGGAGGGCGAGGACGAGGGGGCGGGCGGGGAGGTTTCCGGGACGGTGGAGGCCACGGTCGCGGGGCGTCCGGCGTCGCCCGCGCGGTCTCCCGTCTCCCCGCCCCGCAGGTCGAGGGTGAGCGCGGTGGCCACGGCCAGCGCGAGGGCGGCGCCCGCCGCGATCAGCGCCCATCGTCGGCGGACGTGCCGGAGCAGCCCCGGCGTGGGGCGGGCGGGGAGAGGGACCGGGAGAGGAGTGGTGGGGGTGGCCGACTGCGGGGACGGCTCGGGTGTGGGAGCGGGCGTGGGCGTGGGCGTGTGCGCAGGCGGGTCGACGGGGCCGTTCGCCGCCGTCGGCCCGCTCGGCGTAGTGGAGCCGCTCACCGCCGTCGGCCCGCTCGCCGCCGTCGGGCCGTTCGGGGTGGGCGGGGCCGGCGGGGGGTCTGCTGGGGGCGCCGGGTGGGGGTTCGGGGTGGTGTCCGGGCGGGTGTTCGCGGCGGCGCGACGGGCGCGTTCGCGTGCCGCGTCGGCGAGGACCCAGCGCCGGTGCAGTTCGCCCACCTCTTCGGGAGTCGCCCGGCACACGCGGGCGAAGCGGGCCACGGCCGCGTTGTCGCCCGGCACTCCGGTCCCCTTGCAGTACCGGTGCAGCGTCGAGGTGCTCATGTGCGCGCGTTTCGCCAGGGCCTCGTAACTCAGCCCCGACCGCTGTTTCAACTCGCGCATCAGCGCCGCGAAATCAGCGATCTCTTCGCCCGCCGCCACCGGTCCCCCATTCCGTCCGACATCCCAGGAGGTTCACGTCTTCCCTGGTGAGTGCCCGTTCGCGCGTCCCGGCGTTCCGAACTTCCCCGCGGAACGGGGGACGGGACGCCGCATGGCGCAGGCTTGAGCCATCCAAGCACGGCGCCGCACCGGACACGGTCTCGGCCCGTCCAATCGGCTTTTCCCTGACCGCAGTTCCGGCGTGCCCAGCCGCACGCCGCCTATCGCAGAAAGCAGTTCCTCCATGCGTAACGCCACTCGTCGCCCCGTCTCCCGCACGTCCGCCTCCTCCATGGTCGTCGCCGCCGCCGCTCTGGCGCTGGTCGGCGTCCAGGCCGCCGGGCAGACCGCCGCCGCCGCGACGAACAAGGCCGCCTCGGCGGTCACCTGCACCACGGCCAACACCCGCCTGACCGTCACCGAGGTGGCCCGCCCGCTCAACCACCTGCTGCTCAAGGCCACCAACACGGGCACGAAGCCCTGCTACGCCTTCAGCGCCCCGGACCTGAGGGCCGGCGCCGACGCGCAGGCCGTGATGGCGTGGGCCGACGAGACCACGCCGCAGGCCGTGGTGACGCTCGCGCCCGGCGAGTCCGCCTACGCGGGCGTCCTGACGTACTCCCCCGACGGCGAGGGCGGCGCGACGGAGAAGACCCTGGGCGTCTTCTTCACCGACCGGAACGGCCGCGCGACCGGCGCGGAGAAGACGCTCAACCTGCCGAACGGCGGCGTCTTCTTCAACAGCGCGGCGACCGTCACCTACTGGCAGGACAACGCGGCCGACGCCCTCTCCTGGTAGCGGCGCCGGGCTCCGGCCGGGCGATACGGAACCGTCTGTTCCCTCGGGAGGCGGGCACGCGGTGCTCATGACACTCGCGCGTGCCTATCCGACGGACGCCTCCGGGTGGTGGTTCTACCTGGGAACCCTCGCCTTCTACGCCGTCGTGCGCTGGTTCCTCGCCTGGCGGCAGGCCCGGCGTGACGGGGACCAGCACGCCGTGCGGGCCGCGTTCGCCGAGGAGGACGATCCCGCCCCGTCGATGACGGGCGGGTTCCGCTCCTACCGTCAGTTCTTCGGCTTCGTCGGCAGTGCCGTCGTCGTGGTCGCGGTCGCCGGGCTGACGGCGGGACGGCTGCGCCTCGCCCTGCTGTGGACCGTCGTGCCGGTGCTGATCGCCGCGCTGGCGTACCTGGACTTCCGGCAGGCCCGGAACGCGCGCCCGCGCACCCCGTGACCGGCGCGGGCCCGGGGCTGCTCCCGTGAGGGTGGGGCGGGGGCCGGCCCCGCGGCCCGCGGGCGGGGGTCAGGCCGGTTCGGGCAGCGGCTTGCGTTGGCGGGGCACGGTGGCGGTCGGCTCCCAGGCCGCCGTGGTCCGTACGTAGGCGTAGACGACGGAGACCATGGCCAGGACCAGGAGGGGGCCGTAGAACCACGGGTGCCGGGCCATCTGGAGGGGCAGGAAGCGGTACGACACCAGGAGCGCGGTGAAGACGGCCGCGCCGTGCGTGACGAGCAGGACGCCCGAGCGGTCCCAGCCGCGGTCGTACGCGCGCAGGGCGCCCTCGATCGTGAGCGTGAAGACGACGCCGGCGATCAGGTCGGCGCCGTAGTGGTAGCCGAAGCCGAGGGTCGCCGCGAGGGTCGCGACCAGCCAGAACGCCCCCGCGTACCGCAGCACCCCCGGTCCCTTGCGGGAGTGGATGAAGATCGCGACGGCCCATGCCGTGTGCAGGCTCGGCATGCAGTTGCGGGGGGTGACGCCGTCGAAGGGCATGGGATGCGGGGCGCCGACCGGCGAGAGCGTCTTCGGCCACAGGTCGGCCACCGCCCACTGCACGCTGGGGTGCGACTGCGTCCACAGGCTGACGTCCACCCAGTGCTCGGTGCCGTTGCCGTACGCGAAGAGCGGCCCCACCACCGGGAAGATCATGTAGAAGGCCGGTCCGACCACGCCGATCGCCAGGAAGGTGCGCACCAGATAGTGCTTCGGGAAGCGGCGTTCGGCCGCCACGTTGCGCAGCTGGTAGAGCGCGACGACGACCGCGGCGACCGGCAGCTGGCCGTAGACGAAGTCGAGGAAGTTGAAGCCGACCGAGCCGGTGGCCGTGACGATCCGGCCCATCAGCCAGGACGGGCTGCCCAGGGCGTGGTCGGCGGTCGCCACGTACTGGTCGAGCACCATCGGCCGGGTCTTCGAGGTGATGAGCAGCCAGGTGTCCCCGGTCTTGCGGCCGGCCATCAGCAGCAGGGCCAGTCCGACGCCGTTCAGCAGCAGGACGCGCTCGCGCCCGGTACGACGGGTGACGGCGACCACCGCGCAGCCGAGCGTCACCAGCAGGGCCCCGTTGCCGAAGGGGTGGCCCTCGGTCACCTGTATGCCGGCCGCCCACCGGACGGCGAAGAAGACGAGGTCGATGCCGAGGGCCGCGCCGAGCGCGACGAACCGCTGCCGCCAGGGCAGGACCACCAGCATCAGCGCCATGCTCGCGTACAGCAGGCCGCCCGACTTGGGCGGGAACACCACTTCCCGCACCTGTGCGGTGAGCGGGCCCGGCAGTCCCAGACGGCGTGCGACGAGTTCGAGCGTGACGAGGAATCCGAGGACCACGACGCCCGCCGCGGCCGTCACGGTCACCCGTGGCCGACGCCCGTCGGGGGGCGCACTGCTGCTCTTTATTCGCGCGGACGTCCGCGGTGGCATCGGTATCAAGTCTCTGACCAGTGGTGAGTTCCGGCGGGCTGGGTCGTTCTCCCGCCGAAGGGCGGCTTTGTCCGTGAAGGGCGGGCAGGGGGCGTTCGTCGCGAGATCGAACATGCTATCGGAGCACTGCGCGGCTTTCGCCGAAATGGACAGCATAGAAGAAACCCCCAGGTCATCGACCTGGGGGCAGGAGAGGGCAGGAGGAATGCTCAGGCGGTCGGGTTGACGACGACCTCGGCCGAGTCGTTCGCGCTCTTCGGGTCGAAGTCGCCGGGCACGTCGGTGTGGGTGTGGACGGTGACGTGACCCGTCGCGCCGGGCACGACCCGGTCGATGCGCAGCCGGAACGGGAAGTCGGCCTTCAGGTGCGGCTTGGCCCAGGTCGGCAGGGTGCAGGCGTAGTGGCCGACGGCCGGGTCGTCGCCGGAGGTCCAGGCGCTGTGGCAGGTCGCGGGCACGGACGTGGCGGTGGTGCCCGGCGGGAGGTGGTAGTCGAGCACGGCGACGGGGTCCCCGGAGGCGATGTTGGCGACCCAGGCCGGACCGTGGTTGACGAAGCGGAACCCGGCGGTGACGGTGTCGCCGGCCGCGCCCCTCGCCCGGTCGCCGCGCACGGCGAAGTCGGCGGTGTTGACGGCGTCGACGTGCAGGGCGCGGCCGTTGTCCGAGGAGTCGAGGTCGGTGACGTCGCCGACGGGCTCGACCTCGTAGTCGAACCGGTCGTGCAGCGCATGCCGGGTGACCGCGAGCCGCAGCGGCCCGGGCAGCGACACGGTGGCGCCGGGCGCGACGTCGGTGTCGAAGGTGCAGGTCGCGTAGGTCATGCCCGGGTACTGGGTGTCGGTCCCGTCCGGTCCGGTGTAGGCGCACTGCGGGTAATGGGTGACGACGCCGAGGCCGTACGTCGCCCACATCTTCACACTGAAGCCGTGCGCGGTCTCGTTGCCGGTGTTGGTGACGGCGAACGGCACGGTGAGACGGGTGCCGGGCGCGGCGCCGGTGACGTCCTTCGGGGCGGTGGCGCCGAGGTCGGGACCGGAGCCGACGGTGACGAAGGTCTCGGCGGAGCCCTGCGGGGCCGACAGCGTCCCGTCGGGGCCGCCCGCGGCCTCGGCCGAGTACTCGATCGCGCCCTGTGCTCCCACGGCGGCGCCCGCCACTGCCCGCACCCTCAGGTGCACCTGTGCGTCGTAGCGGACCGGCACCGCCCCGGCGTCGCAGACGGCGACGGCGCCGGAGCCGTCCGGGGCGCAGTTGTCGGGCCAGGCCACCTCGGCGATCCCGGCGAGCCCGGAGACGTCGACGGTCAGCCGGCCGCCGGTCACGGTGTAGAAGTCGTTGTAGTGCGTCAGACCGAGCGCGAGGGAGCGGTACTGCGCCGTGCCGCCGTCGGCCGGGGCGACGGTCACCGACTGCTCGTAGGGCGCCTCTATCGCCAGCTGGTCGCTCTGCGGCTCGTCGTCGGCGAAGGCGACCCCGCCGCCCGGACCGGCGGCGGCGAGCGCGCCCACGGCTGCGGCACAGGCGGCGCGGCGCAGCGCACGCACGACGGAGACAGGACTCATTGCATCCCCCTGGGGAACGGACCGGCCGCGTGACGGACCGGGACGAGGAACGGGTCCCGGCGCGGGGTCCGCCGCCGGGCGCGAATGTGGACGGCCCGTCCCGGCGGAAGGTTGTACGCGGAGGCCGTGCGACGCGTGGTTCTTACCGTCTTCTGGATCACCGAGGAGCGGATCACCGCGGAGCGGATCACCGCGAAAGGGACACGCGAAAGGGACACGCGAAAGGGACACGGCGAGGCGGGCGGGCCCGGCGGCGCAACAGGCGCGACACGGACCGACAGGGGGAGGCCGACCGCCGGGGGCGAGTCGACCGACAGGGGGAGGCCGACCGTCGCAAGCGGGCCGGCCGACATGGGGAGGCCGACCGCCGGGAGCGGGGCAGGACGGGGCGGCTGAAGGGGAGGGGTCGGTCAGCGGGGCCGGCGGGGGATTTCGGGCGGGCCGGCGGGGTCGTCGTGGGCGTCGGCGCGGTCCGAGGCGGGCCAGACGTAGGGGAGGTCGTCGGGTACGTCCGGGAAGAGCGGGGTGTAGACGTCCGGGTCCTTGCGCACCAGCGCCGAGCGGTGGCTGCGGTGGAAGGCGTCCTCGCCGAGCCACGGCGGGAGTTCCCCGGCGGCCGCGAGCCGCTCCTGGTCGCGGGCCGGGGTTCCCGGGGTCGCGGTCGGCGGAAGGGGACGGGACGCCGTGAAGTCCGCGACCAGCGTGGCCGCGCAGGTGTCCTGGTGACCCAGGTCGCACCATGCCCGGCAGATCTCCAGCCCGTACCGCACCAGCGCCTCCTCGTAGCCGGCCCACATGCGCACGGCCGGATGCCTGCGCCACCCGTAGCCGGGCCGGACGAGACCGCGCAGGACCTGGAGCGCCTCGACCCGCTGCTTGCCCAGCCGGCGCCGGTCCAGGACGAGCGCCGAGGCCCTGAAATCGGGATAGGGCAGGAAGGTCTGCATGCCACCGTCCCCTTTCAGAGCCTCGGTCGGTCAGAGGGTGGAGCCGGGGTTCTCCGGACGGATGCGTCCGCGCCAGGCGCCGGTCTCGCCGCCGCCGCCCTCGACGTAGTCCTTGAAGCGGTGGAGGTCTCCCTTGACCCGGCGGTCGATCATGCCGAGCATGTCCGCGCCCTTCTCGGCCATGCCGGAGGGCTCGACGTCCATCACGAGTTCCACCCGCGTGTGGGTGTCGTCCAGCCGCTCGAACCGGACCGAGCCCCGCTGCTGGGTCTCGCCGCCGACGACCCGCCAGGTGATGCGGTCGTCGGGCAGCTGGTCGACGATCTCGGTGTCGAACTCGCGCCGGACCCCGCCGATCTTGGTGGTCCAGTGGTTGTGCCGCTCGTCGAGCTGACGCACCTCCTCGACGCCCTCCATGAAGTTCGGGAACTCCTCGAACTGCGTCCACTGGTTGTAGGCCGTGTGGACGGGCACCTCGACGTCCACCGCATCCTTCACCGTGCTCATGAGCACCTCCTGGTTCGCCGGTCGTCGGCAGCCGGTCGCGATCGCTCGTCGCGATCACCGTCGTGCTCGTGGCCGGCCTGCCGCGTCGTTGTGTTCACGGTCCTTTCGCACGACACCGGGTACCCGCGCCGGCCGGACCGAAGACCCGCACGGACGAACGGCTTCCGGTTTCCGGTGTCCACCGTGACCGAAAATTCCTTATGTCTGAAATGTGGGCATGTGTCGATCCGGGCCGGATACCCGAACGGCATGACACGGACACTGAAGCGGCGCGGGTGGCACGGACGCCACGAGGAGCACGAGGGGCGCGACGCCGCCGCGCGCGAGGACGAGACGGTGCGTGACCGGGCCGCCGAAGGCCCCGGTCACGGGAGCCGGAACCACGACGGGAGCCCGGACGGCGGCGGAGACGGTGGCGGGGACGGCGCCGTCGACGGCGGCCGGGGACGTGACGAAGGGGACGCGGACGTCGTCACCGCCGGGCCGGACGAGGAGGTGGAGCGGCGTGCCCCGGACAGTCCGTCCGACCTGCCCCGGCGCTCGTGGTCGGCGGTGCTGAAGGGCACACTGAAGGAGTTCAAGAAGGACGAGCTGAGCGACCGGGCCGCCGCCCTGACCTACTACTCGATCCTGGCGCTGTTCCCCGCGCTGCTGGCGCTGGTCTCGCTGCTGGGCATCGTCGGGCACTCGGCCACGCAGACGGTCCTGGACAACATCCAGAAGCTGGCCCCCGGCCCGGCGCAGGACGTCCTGCGCAGCGCGGTGCAGCAGATGCAGGGCAAGGGCGGCATCGGCTCGGTCATGGCGATCGTCGGCCTGCTGCTGGCGGTGTGGTCGGCCTCCGGGTACGTCGCGGCGTTCATCCGCAGCGCCAACGCGGTCTACGACGTCCCCGAGGGCCGTCCGGTCTGGAAGGTGCTGCCGGTGCGGGTCGGCGTGACCGTGGCCCTGATGGTGATGGCCGTGATCAGCGCGGTGATCGTCGTCTTCACGGGTGGCCTCGCCCGTCAGGCGGGCACGGCGCTGGGAGTCGGCGACGCGGGGGTGACGGCCTGGTCGATCGCCAAGTGGCCGGTGCTGGTGGTCCTGGTCACCGCCATGATCGCGCTGCTGTACTGGGCGACCCCGAACGCCCGGGTGCGCGGCTTCCGCTGGATCACGCCGGGCAGCTTCCTCGCCCTGCTGATCTGGATGGCCGCCTCCGCCGGGTTCGCGCTGTACGTCGCGAACTTCGCCTCGTACAACAAGACATACGGAACCCTGGCCGGCGTGATCGTGTTCCTGGTGTGGCTGTGGATCACGAACCTGGCGATCCTGCTGGGCCTGGAGTTCGACGCGGAGATGGTGCGTCAGCGGGCCGTCGAGGGCGGTCACCCGGCCGACGACGAGCCCTACGTCCAGCCGCGCGACACCCGCAAGTGGGACGAGGAGGACCGGCGCCGGCTGGCGTCGTGAGGCCGGCCCCGGTCCACGGCCCCGGGCGGGCGGGACACGTTCCGGTGACGGTCGTCCGGCGCGCGGTAGGTCAGGGCCTTCCGGGGTACCGGGGTGCCGACCGGCAGGGACGCCGACCCGGCGGCCCGCTCGCCAGGAAGGGAACCCGTGAGCGCTCATCCTCCTCTCGCCCTCGCGGCGGCGGCTCTCGTCGCCTTCGTGCTGCTGTTGCGCTGGGGGGCCACCCATCGCCCCCGGCAGGGCCGTCACCGCCCTCCGGAGCGGACCGGTCCGGCCACGGCGGCCGGCACGGAGGGCGCGCGCCGTGCGCTGCGCGACGCCGAGCGGCACCTCAGCGCCCACTGGGAGCGCCTCCGCCCCCTCTACCCGCACGTCCACCCGCACGGCCACTCTCACGCCGGCGACACCGCGTCCCACGACACCACGAGCGTCAGCCCGGTGGCCGGTGACCGGTAGCCGGTGACCGGTAGCCGGTGACCGGTAGCCCGTGGCTGGTAGCCGTCAGCCGGTGACCCGTGGGCCGGGCGGTCGAATCATCCGGCGGTCGGCGGTCATCGGGTCAGCGGTCGGCTACAGGTAGTCCTCCAGGCGGGCGACCGTGTAGCCCTGTTCCTGGACGTGGCGCAGGAGGTTGGCTGTCATCTCCGTCATCGTGGTGCCCTTCAGCTCGGACGGTCCGCGGAAGTGGGCCAGGATGACGTCGCCCGGGTGGAGTTTCTTGTCGCCGCGCTGGTACTGCATGTTCGTGATCTGCATGGACTCGCGCCACAGGACGATGCCCTCGATGCCGCAGGACGCGGCGGCCGCCCGGGTGTCCTCGTTGTAGTTGCCGTACGGCGGACGGAACAGCCGGGGCGTGGAGCCGTAATGCTGCTTGAGCTTGTCCTGCTGGCCGCAGATCTCCTGCTTCTGGGCTGACGCGCCCAGCGTGCGCAGGTTCGGATGCGTGAGCGTGTGGTTCTGCACGCCGGCGCCGAGTTTGCGCAGCGGTTCGAAATAGCCGTAGTCGGCGCTGATGGCGGCGTTCGTCAGGAACATCGTGAAGGGGATCTTCAGTTCGCGCATCATCGTGACGAACCGGGGGTCTTTCTCCGCGCCGTCGTCGAACGTGAGGAAGACGATCTTCTGCTCGGTGGGTATCTCGCTGACCACCGGGACCCCGCCGTCGGCGGCTTTGCGTCCCACCGGTTTGACCTTGGGAGGGGCGGGCGGCGCGGCGAGCGGCTTGAGCCCCCACTTGCGGTACGCGGCCCGGACGGCGTCCCGTGCCGCAGCGCCCGCCTCGCCCCGCGCGGCCCGGGTGGGCGAGGCGGAGCGGCCCGGTGCGGCGGAGCCGGAGTCGGAGGCCGCCGAGGATTCGGCCGTGCAGCCGGTGGCCAGTCCCGCCATGAGAAGGAGACAGGCCGCCGCCGTCTTGATCCGCCTGTCCACCGCGCGCCCACCCCGAGTCGTCCGAACGTCAGTCTGTCCGACTTGCTTGACGCCGAACTGATGTCCGAGGTTCCACGCCCTGGCCTGCGGATCCGCCCGCCGGAACCCCGCCGACCAGGGGATGTGTCCTTCGTCTCGGCGGCGGCAGCGGCGCCGCTCGGGAACGCGTCGGCCACGGCCCGCGAAACCGGGCCCCGGCACGGCATCGGGGCAGGTCACGGCTCCGCATCGGCGGCGGTCGCCCAGGACACCGCACCCACGACGGCGGAATATCTACGTCCGCGGCAGGAGAAATAGTCGTGGCGCGCGACGGTTATTCCCTCGGGCGGAACTGGGTCGGAATTATTTTTCGTCCGGCCGTAATGACGCCGTGCTAGTGTCGAGACCAGTTGCAGTTGTGGTTGCCTTGAGGTTTTCCGACGGGTTGATCATCACGGCGACCGGAGTACGCACAGGGCGAACTCCGAGCACCGTCCCGAAGGAGACAGTTATGGCAACCGGCACCGTGAAGTGGTTCAACGCGGAAAAGGGCTTCGGCTTCATCGAGCAGGACGGCGGCGGCGCTGACGTCTTCGCCCACTACTCGAACATCGCCGCCCAGGGCTTCCGCGAGCTCCAGGAAGGCCAGAAGGTGTCGTTCGACATCGCGCAGGGCCAGAAGGGCCCGACGGCCGAGAACATCGTCCCCGCCTGACACAGGGCGCTGACGCATACTTCTGCAGCTGGGGCCCGCACCTTGGGGTGCGGGCCCCGGCTGTTGCATTTCCGGGTGTTTTCCCTCCCCGTCCGCCGGTACTCCGGCCCCCGTTTTTCGGCTCGTTCCCGCGATTTTCTGCGCTGTTCAACTCGCTGCGGAATTCCTTGGCACGTGCCCGTATCAAGGAAGGTTTCTTCATGAACCGTGCGCAGAAAACCCGCACTTATGACCGTTTCGGAAGCTCGGCAGGCAGCCGTTTCGGCGGCTCCCGCCGCTCCTCCGGCCCCGGCCGCCGGCCGTCCGCCCCGCAGGGCGAATTCGCGCTGCCGAAGACGGTCACCCCGTCGCTGCCCGCCGTCGAGGCGTTCGCCGACCTCGGTCTGCCGGCCCCGCTGCTGGCCGAGCTCGGCCAGCAGGGCGTGAGCGTGCCGTTCCCGATCCAGGCGGCGACCCTGCCCAACTCGCTGGCCGGCCGCGACGTGCTCGGCCGCGGCCGCACCGGCTCGGGCAAGACCCTCGCCTTCGGCCTCGCGGTGCTGGCCCGCACGGAGGGCCTGCGCGCCGAGCCCCGGCGGCCGCTCGCGCTCGTCCTCGTGCCCACCCGCGAACTCGCCCAGCAGGTCACCGACGCGCTGACCCCGTACGCCCGCTCCGTGCGGCTGCGGCTGGCCACCGTCGTCGGCGGCATGCCGATCGGCCGGCAGGCGAGCGCGCTGCGCAACGGCTCGGAGATCGTCGTCGCGACGCCCGGACGGCTCAAGGACCTCATCGACCGCGGCGACTGCGTCCTCGACGACGTCGCCGTCACCGTCCTCGACGAGGCCGACCAGATGGCCGACATGGGCTTCATGCCCCAGGTCACCGCGCTGCTCGACCAGGTGCGCCCGGAGGGGCAGCGGATGCTGTTCTCCGCCACCCTGGACCGCAACGTCGACCTGCTCGTCCGCCGCTACCTCAGCGACCCGGTGGTGCACTCCGTCGACCCGTCGGCCGGCGCGGTCACCACTATGGAGCACCACGTGCTCCACGTGCACGACGCGGACAAGCACCGCACCACCACCGAGATCGCGGCGCGCGACGGCCGGGTGATCATGTTCCTGGACACCAAGCACGCGGTGGACCGGCTGACCACGCACCTGCTGAACAGCGGCGTGCGCGCGGCGGCCCTGCACGGCGGCAAGTCCCAGCCGCAGCGCACCCGCACGCTCGCCCAGTTCAAGACCGGGCACGTCACGGTGCTGGTGGCGACCAACGTCGCCGCGCGCGGCATCCACGTCGACAACCTCGACCTCGTCGTCAACGTCGACCCGCCCAGCGACCACAAGGACTACCTGCACCGCGGCGGACGCACCGCCCGGGCGGGCGAGTCCGGCAGCGTCGTCACCCTGGTGACCCCCGGCCAGCGGCGCGGCATGACCCGGCTGATGGCCACGGCCGGCATCTCCCCGCACGTCACCCCGGTGCGTTCGGGCGAGGCCGAGCTGAACCGCATCACCGGCGCCCAGACGCCGTCCGGCGTCCCGGTCGTCATCGCCGCGCCGCCGGCCGCGAAGCGCCCCCGGCGCGCCGGGTCCTCGTCGTCGGCGTCGTCGGCCTCCTCGTCGTCCCCGGGCTACCGGGGCCGGCGCGGCACGGGCCGGCCCGACCGCGCGCCGGACCGCCGCGGAAGCGCCCGGCGCCCCGTCGCCGGACCGGCGGCCTGAGACGTTCCACCCCGCCCCCGGCCGGTGCGCACCTGCGCACCGGCCGGGGGCGGCGCGTATCCACCCACTTCGGCAGGAGGCATCTTTGACACCGGTTCGCACGCGACAGCACCGGGCGGATTCCGCTCTCGCGACCAGGGCCCACGGCGTGGAGCCGTCCGGGCCCCGGGTGCTCGACGACATGACCGTCGAGGTGGCCCTCTCCCTGATGGCCGGCGCGGGAGTCGAGTACCTCGTGCTGTGCGACGGGGACGACCAGTGCACGGGCGCGGTCAGCCGCGCCGGCCTCACCGTCTTCCGGGAGTCCCCCGCGTACACGGACCGGGTCCGACTGCGCGACGTCCCCGGTTCCCGGGCCGTCTGAGCCCCGCCCCACCGCACGGCCGCCCCACCGCACGGCCGGCCGGCCGACGGACCGCCGGTCGGTCGCGGCCGGGCGGCGGGCAGTCGGCCGCCCCGGAGCCTCCGCGCCGCGTGCCGTCCCGACGAGGGAGGCCGTGGCCGGCGAGACGCTCGAACCGGTCCTCCCGACCGCCGTCCGGCGGCTTCCGCCGCGGCAGCGGGCGGCCGTGATCCCTCCTGAAGTCCCCCGCGTCCGCGCCGGTTTCGCGACGCCGGCGCCGACCGGCGATCCGGGGCCCCGCGAGCGATGAGTTTTCGCGGCTGCGGCGGTCCTGTCAGGTGACGGGCGCACAGGGCGCCCCGGCCGAGGGGCGAATGAGCATGGCGCAGAGCCTGGAGAACAAGGTCGCGGTCGTCTACGGCGGGGCGGGATCGCTCGGCGCGGGGGTGGCGAGGGCGTACGCGGCGGCGGGGGCGCGGGTGTTCCTCGCCGGCCGCACGGAGGAGACGCTGCGCAGGGCCGCCGCCGAGACCGGCGCGGAGTACGACGTGCTGGACGCGCGGGACGAGCACGCCGTCGAGGCCCACGCCACGTCCGTCGTCGAACGGGCCGGACGGCTCGACGTCTCCTTCAACCTCGTGCCGCGCGGCGACCTCCAGGGCGTGCCGCTGACCGAGATGTCGGTCGAGGACTACACCCGGCCGGTCGTGCAGGGCCTCGCGTGCCAGTTCGTCACCGCCCGCGCGGCGGCCCGCCGCATGTCGGCGCAGGGGTCGGGCGTGATCCTCGCCCTGAACAGCGGGTCGGCCAACGGCACCCCGATGCTGGGCGGAACCGGCGCGGCCGACGGCGCGCTGGACGCGCTGATCCGCCAGCTCGCCCAGGAGGCCGGGCCGGCCGGCGTGCGGGTCTGCGGGATCTGGACCGCCGGCGTCGTCGACACCCTGACCCCCGAGAAGCTGACGGCCGCGGGCGCGCCGGCCGCCGACGAGGCCGCGGTCAACGGCATCCGCGCCCACCTGGACGGCCTGCGGATGACGAAGCGCTCGCCGCGCATCGCGGACATCGCCGCGCTGGCGACGTTCCTCGCCTCCGACGCGGGCGTCGCGATCACGGGCACCTGGGTCAACGCCACCGCCGGGATGTTCCCCAGCTGACCGGGGTGCGGCGGCCCGTCCCGCGGGACGGGAGGCGCGGCCGCCCGTCCCACCGCGCACCCCTCGGCCGGCAGACCTCGGGGGCTGACCTCGGTGGCCGTCCTCAGGGGCTGTCCTCGGTGGGCCGTCCTCGGCCGGCCGTCGTCGCCGGTCGTGGAGCCGGGCTTCGCGCCCGTGGCGCGGGCCGCCGTCGGCGTGGGGCGTCGGTCCGTCGCCCTACGGGGTGAGCAGGACCTTGCCCGCGACCGTGCCGGACTCGGCCAGGCGCAGGGCCTCGGCGACGTCGGCGAGCGGGTAGCGGGCCGCGATCCTCGGGGTGACGTCGCCCCGCCCCAGCGCCGCGAAGAGCGCGGCGAGGTCGGCGCGCAGCCGGGCCCGGAAGCGGTTCCCGGACAGGGCGCGGCCCGCCCAGACGTTGAAGAAGCAGGCGCTGCGGCGATTGGGCAATGCGTTCCACAGCCACAGCCGGCCGAGCAGCTTGAGCACCGGCAACCGCGCGGAGCCCTCGGCGTCCCGCGTGGAGGCGGTGCCGTACGAGACGAGTGTGCCGCCGGGCGCGAGCAGCTTCCAGGAGTCGACGACGCCCGGACCGCCGACGTGGTCGAAGACGGCGTCCACGCCTGCGGGTGCGAGGGCGCGCACGCGGGCGGCGACGTTCCCGGCGCGGTGGTCGACGGGGGTGACCCCCTGCTCCCGCAGGGCTTCGTGGTGGCGGGCCGACGCGGTGCCGATCACGTGTGCGCCGGCCGCCCGGGCGAGCTGGACGAGGATCGAGCCGACACCCCCGTTGGCGCCGTGCACCAGGACGGTCTGCCCGGCGCGCACCCGCGCCCTGCGGTGCAGCATCTGCCAGGCGGTGACGCCGTTGAGGACCAGCGTCTCGGCGTCGGACGGGTCGATGCCGTCGGGCACCGGCACGGCGTCGGCCGCGTCGACGAGCACATGGCTGGCCCAGGCGCCGACCTTGACCAGGGCCGCCACCCTCGCGCCGGTCAGGTCGGCGGGGACGCCCGCGCCGGTCGCCCGGACCGTGCCCACCAGGTCGTAGCCGGGCACGAAGGGGAACGGCGGCTGGTCGTAGTACCGGCCGCGGCGCATCTGCTGCTCGGCGAAGGAGACGCCGGTCGCCTCCATCTCGACCAGGACCTGGCCGGGGCCGGGGGCGGGGACCTGCCCGCGCCGTATCTCCAGGCCGTCGGGCTCGACCTTGCCCGGCAGGACGATCTCGACGAGTTCCTCGGCGGTGTTCACGACGGCCTCCAGCGGTTCACGGCCACAGCCGGTTAGCTGTGATTGCGTTCGTTAGAAGTTGTAACTCACCGCTCGAGTCAGTGTCAATAACGTTCGTGATAGCCTCTAACTGTTCTGAAGAGGAAGGCTGCGGCACACCATGGCGGAGACGGGCACGAGCACCCCGCGCGAGCGCTACCGGGCCCAGGTCCGCGCGGAGATCAAGCAGCGGGCGTGGGAGCAGATCGCCACGGCGGGGGCGTCCGGGCTCTCCCTCAACGCCATCGCCAAGCAGATGGGGCTCAGCGGGCCGGCGCTGTACCGGTACTTCGCCGGGCGCGACGAGCTGATCACCGCGCTCATCAGGGACGCCTACCGCAGCCTCGCCGACGCCTTCCGCACGGCCTCGGCCGCCGGGACCGGCCTCACCGGGGCGGCGCACACGCTGCGCGCCTGGGCCCTGGCCGACCCCCAGCGGTACTTCCTCGTCTACGGGACACCGGTGTCGGGCTACCACGCGCCCGACGACGTCACCGCGCTCGCGGCCGAGATCATGACGAGCCTGCTCGACGCGAGCGTCGAAGCGACGGCTCACGACGATCCGGCTCACGACGGTCCGGCTCCCGCGCCGGGCGGCCCGGCCGACTCCGGCGACGACCCCGCGACCGGGTTCACCGCACGGCTGGAGGGCCTCGGCCGGCAGTGGGCGGACGGCCACCCCGCCCCGCCCGCCGCACTGCGCCGGGCCCTGGCCTTCTGGACCCGGCTGCACGGCGTCCTGTCCCTGGAACTCGCGGGCCACTTCACCGGCATGGGCTTCGACCCCGCCCACCTCTTCACCGCGGAACTCGCCACCCTGACCGACCGGGAGGACGGGGACCGGGAGGGCGGGAGCCGGGAGGACGGGGACCGCAAGGGCGGCGGCACAGGACACGGCGGCCCGGAGGACGACCGCCGGTCCGGCTGACCGGCCCCGGCCGGTCCCGACCCGCACCGCGGAACGCCCCCGCACCGCGGAACGGCGGTGTGCCCCGGCCCTCCACGGGCCGGGGCACACCGCCGTCCGACGGCCACGTCGCGGGCCCGGCGGCTACTCCGGGTCGCGGGCGAAGCGCGCCGTCGACCAGCGGTGGCCCAGGGCCGTCAGCACGACGCACCAGGCGACCGCGAGCCAGCCGTTGTGGCCGATCCCGGTGCCGAGCAGCAGCCCGCGCAGGGTCTCGATGGCGGGCGTGAAGGGCTGGTACTCGGCGATCGGCCGGAACCAGCCCGGCATCGAGTCGGCCGGGATGAACGCGCTGGAGACGAGCGGCAGCAGCACCAGCGGCTGGGCGCCGTTGGCGGCCGCCTCGGCGTTCGGACTGGCCAAACCCGTGCCGACCGCGATCCAGGTGAGCGCCAGGGCGAACATGACGAGCAGCCCGAACGCGGCCAGCCACTCCAGGGCCGTGGCGTCGGTGGAGCGGAAGCCGATGGCCACGGCGACCGCGCCGACCAGGACCACGCCGGCGACGCACTGGAGCACGCTGCCGACGACATGCCCGACGAGCACCGACCCGCGGTGGATCGCCATCGTGCGGAAGCGGGCGATGACGCCCTCGTTCATGTCGGTGGCGACGGACACCGCCGTCCCGATCACCGTGCCGCCGACGGTCATCATCAGGATGCCGGGAACGATGTAGGCGATGTAGTCGGAGCGGCCGTCGCCGCCCATGCCCGCGCTCATCACGCCGCCGAAGATGTAGACGAAGAGCAGCAGCAGCACGATCGGCGTGAGCAGCAGGTTGAGGGTGAGCGACGGGTAGCGCCGCGCGTGCAGCAGGTTGCGGCGCACCATCGTCCAGGAGTCGCGTACGGCGAGGGAGAACGGGGCCGGGCGGGCGGGGGCCAGGGGGGCGCTCATCGGACGGACTCCTTGGACTCGGACTGGCGGGGAAGGCCGGCGCTGCCGGTCAGGGCGAAAAACACGTCGTCGAGGTCGGGGGTGTGCACGGTCAGCTCGTCGGCCTCGACGCCGGCGCGGTCCAGCCGGTCGAGGATCGAGCGCAGCTCGCGCTGGCTGCCGTCGCCGGGGATCAGCACCGTCAGCGCCTCCTCGTCCCCGGTGACGTCGCCCAGGGCGCCGAGCGCGCTCCGGTGGGCGGCCGGGTCGGAGAAGCGGAGCCGTACGTGCCCGCCGGGGACCAGCCGCTTGAGTTCCGCGGCGGTGCCCTCGGCGGCGATCCCGCCGCCGTCGAGGACGGCGATGCGGTCGGCGAGCTGGTCGGCCTCCTCCAGGTACTGGGTGGTGAGGAAGACGGTCACGCCGCCGGTGACCAGCTCGCGGATGATCTGCCACATGGTGTGCCGCGAGCGCGGGTCCAGACCGGTGGTGGGCTCGTCGAGGAAGATGATCCGCGGGCCGCCGACCAGGGTCATGGCGATGTCGAGACGGCGCTTCATGCCGCCGGAGTAGGTGGAGGCGGGCTTCTTCGCGGCCTCCGCCAGGTCGAAGCGCTCCAGCAGTTCGGCGGCGGTCCGCCGGCCCTCGCTCCTGGGCAGATGGTGCAGGTCGGCCATGAGGAGCATGTTCTCCAGGCCGGTGATCAGCCCGTCGACCGCGGAGAACTGCCCGGTGACGCCGATCGCGGCCCGCACCGCCTGCGGGTCGGCCGCGAGGTCGTGGCCGCCGACGCGGATCTCGCCGGAGCCGGGACCTGGGGAGACGAGCGTGGAGAGGATCTTGACGGCGGTGGTCTTGCCGGCCCCGTTCGGGCCCAGCAGGGCGAAGACCGTCCCTTCGGGGACGGCCAGGTCGACGCCGTCCAGCACGGTCTTGTCGCCGTAGGACTTGCGCAGCCCGTGCGCCGCGATGGCCAGGTCTGTCATGTGGGTTCTCCTTCGGGAACTGCGGGTCGTGGCTGCGGGCCGGGGGACCGCGGAGGGGGCGGGACAGCGGAGGTGGCTGGGACCGCGGGGTGGGACGGGTTTGCGGTGAGAAGGGGGAGGGAGGGGGAGGGAGGAGGGGCGCCGGGAGGAGGCGTTCAGAGGCTGCGGGCGGTGATGTCGCCGTAGGCGGTGGTCGCGTGGATGTGCAGGGCGGCGTCGCCGTCGGCGTTCCGCAGCGCGTTGTGGACGCGGCCGAAACCGGTGCCGGCGTCCAGGGATGCGGAGACGCCGCGGGCGGCGCCGACCGAGATCCGGCCGGCCTCGGTGCGCAGGGTGACCGTGCCGCGCACGGCCTCGGCGACGTCGATGTCGCCCTTCTGGGTGCTGATCTCCGCGGGGCCGCCCAGCCGGCCGACCGTGACGTCGCCCGCCATGAGGACGAGGCGGGCGCCCGCGGTCTCGTCGAGCTTGACCGAGCCGTGCGCGCCCTCGAACGCGACGTCGCCGAGCCGTCCGACGCCCCGCAGCTCGCCGCTCGCCGTCCTGGCGTCGACGCGGGAGCCGGCGGGCAGCCGGACGGTCACCTCGACGGCCCCGGAGCCGCCGAGGATCCGGCTCTTCGCCGGAGCGGCCTCGATGCGCAGGACGCCGTCCGCGAAGCCGACCGCGACCCGCTCGGCGGCCTTGACGTCGCTTCCGTTCGAGGCGTCCGCGGGCAGGACCTCGACCGTGCTGTCGGACAGGTCCGCGGCGATGAACCGGACACGTCCGGCCGGGACGTCGAGGACGACGGACACCGGGGAGGGGGTGACGAACTTCTGCATCGTTGACTCCTATGCCGACTGCTGCTTGTTTCCGACAGAGGAAAAGCTACGTTGCGTTCACTGATCCATCAACCCATATGTTGCACTGATGCCGCGTAATAGCAGCTCATCTGCCATCTTTCGTTGCAACAGCTCTCGGTTCAACGCAACGGATCGGCAGTCTTCGTTGCAATAGAATGGCGGTGAACGCTATGCTGGCGGCAGCACGGGGCACGAGAACACGAAGGAGACCGCGATGCCGGGAGGCAGGCTCACCCAGCAGGAACGCCGGCAGATCGCGCTGGGACTGGCCGACGGCCTCGCCTACGCGGAGATCGCCCGACGTCTCGACCGGCCGACCTCGACGATCACCCGCGAGGTCATGCGCAACGGCGGCCCCGCCTCCTACCGCGCCGACCTCGCCCACCGCGCCACCGAACGCCGCACCCACCGGCGCCGGCCCGCCGCGTCCCGGGGGACGGAGGCGCCCCCGCAGGCCCACGGGCGCGACCCCGAGGCCATGCGCGAGTACGAGGAACTGTTCACCACCGTCCTCGTCGGATCCGGCACGCCCGCGATGATGGCCCGGGTGCTGGCCTGTCTCACCCTCACCGACTCGGGCAGCCTCACCGCGGCCGAACTCGTCCAGCGGCTCCAGGTCAGCCCGGCGTCCGTCTCCAAGGCGATCACCTTCCTGGAGGGCCAGGGCCTGGTGCGCCGGGAGCGCGACGAACGCCGTCGCGAGCGCTACGTCGTCGACGACGACATCTGGTACCGGTCGATGATCGCCACCGCCGAGTCCCTGCTCCAGATCGTGGCGATCGCCCGCCAGGGCGTCGGCGTCCTCGGTCAGGGCACGCCGGCCGCCGCCCGCCTGGAGAACATCGCCCGCTTCCTCGACTTCATCCGCGAGAGCACGACGCGCGCGGCGGAGCAGGCGCGCGAGATCCTCTCCACCCCGCCCACACCGCCCTCCGCCTGACGCCGACGAAGGCCCGGGTCGCGGAACCCGGGCCTTCGCGGTCGCCTGCTCTTCACCTCGTCACGCCCTGCGGCCGCGCGGCCGTGCGGCCGCCCCGGTCACCGCATCACGGGGTCACAGAGTCACAGGGTCACCTGCTTGCCTCCGAGGGTGACGACGAGACGGCCGTCCGAGGCGAAGGACCAGCCGAGCGCGCCCGAGTAGGAGGCGCACCGGGAGCCGTTCGCGCCGGTCCAGAACTGGTTGGTGGCGTCGGCGTCGCCGACGGTCTTGTCGTTCGAGCCGCTCACGCCGAACCGGCACGAGGTGTTGCCACGGAAGACCGAAGTCCCCTTGTCCCACGAGTAGTTGCGCTGGGCGTTGTCGATGCTGAGGTTGTTCGACACGGCCATGGAACCGGGGTTGCTGTTGTAGGTGAAGCCGTGCTTGCCGTTGTGGAAGGCGATGCTGCGCCGGACGACGTGGTTCACGGCGATGTCGTCGCCGCCGAGCTTGAAGCCGTTGCGGTCGCCGTTGGAGTTCACGGTGCCGTCGGAGAGGGTGCCGTTGCCGTAGGAGAGGGAGTCCTCGATGGTCACCGGGCCGATCGGGCCGGTGTCGGTCTTGGTGTAGAGGTCCCAGCCGTCGTCGATGTTGTTGTGCGAGACGGCGTAGCGGAAGACGTTGCCGGCGCCGGTGGTGAGCTTGGCGGCGAACCCGTCGGCGTCCTCTCCGTCGGAGTCGGCGTTGTCGTGCGACTCGGCGCTCAGGATCAGGTTGTCGGACGGCCACTGGCTGCTCGGCGTGGTGGAGGCGATCCGCCCGAGTTGCAGTCCCGTGTCGCGGTTGTACGCCGTCACCGTGCGCTCGATGACGTTGTGGCTGCCGCCGACGTAGATCCCGTTGTCACCGGCGTGCTGCACGGTGAGGCCCGAGACGTGCCAGTACGAGCCGAAGAGCTGGAGTCCCCGGTTCGACGCGCTCTCGCTCTGCGCCGAGAAGTCGAGGACCGGCTTCTCGCCCGGATAGGCGGACAGCGTGGTACGGGCGGCGGCCGTGCCGTTGGCGGTCTGCGGGACGGTGACCGTGGAGGCGTAGGAGTACGTGCCGCCGCGCAGGTAGATCGTCCCGCCCGCGGACACACGGCTGATCGCCGAGGTCAGGGTGGTGGGCGCGGACTGGGTGCCGGCCGCGCCGTCCACCCCGGCCGGGGAGACGTAGAGCGCGCCGCCGGCGGGCGGGGTGGTGCCGCCGTCGGGCGTCACCGCGTCGAGGTAGTCGACGTTGGGCAGCCCGGCGGAGGTCGTCGGGGCGAGCCGGATCGTGTTGCTCCCGGCGTTCAGGGTGACCGTGAGGGTCTTGGTGACCCAGGTCGACCAGGCGCCGGTGGCCTCGAAGGACGGCGTCTGCACGGCCGTGCCGTTGACGACCAGCGAGGCCGGGCGCGCGGCCGCGGTCCCGTTGGCGAAGCGGACGCTCAGGGTGGCCGTGCCGGCCGTGGCCGCGTTCACCGTGAACTGGGCGTAGCCGCCGGTCGAGTTGGCGCCGTTGCAGAATCCGCTGCCGGAGTAGCCGGTCCAGTCGGAGTCGATGGTTCCGGTGCAGACCGCCGGGGAGGACTCGGCCTCGTAGCGGGCGGTGGCGGCCTGGGCCGTGGGGCCGGTCAGCGCGACGAGCGCGCCGGACACCAGACTGACGCACGCCATGACGGTTCTCAGCTGCATGTTCATCTCCAGGAACGGGGCGAGTGCGGTCGGCCGAACTGGAAAGCGCTTTCTCCCGGAAGCTAGAGGCATGGTGTGAACGCGTCAAGAGTCGTGTACTTGATTTCTGTTCATATGCATGGACGGGCGTCGGACCGTCCCCAAGGCCCTCAAGGGATTCGCGCAGGAGCCTCACACAGACTGCACACAGTCCCGCGAAGGACTCGTTAGCGTGACGCCCGTTCGATCCCACGTGCGAACGTGACCAGGTCGCGGCCCCCACGGGGTGTCGGCACGTCAACCCAGGAAGACCGCAATGGACTACTGCTCCTCGTGCCGTCGGCATCTCAACGGCGCCCTGGTGTGCCCCGGATGCGGGGCCTACGCCCCGGACATCGCTCCGGTCACGACCCACGACCGCGTCGTCCCGGCGCGGATCGCCCAGCCGATGCACCCGACGTACACGACCACGTACGCGGAACCCGCGCCGTGGGCGGAGCCCTCCCACGGCCCGGCCCCCGCCGCCCCGCACGGCGACCACCCCCGCGCCCGGCCGTCCGGCCCGTCGCCCGACCGGCCCGCCCCCGCGTCCTCCGTGCCGTCCGTGTCCTTCGTGCCGTCCGTGTCCTCCGTGTCGCGCGCGTCCTCCGAGCCCGAGCCCGTGCCCGCCGTGGAGCCGGCGCCGGCCGCCCCGCGGGGACGGGCCGCCCGGCGGCGGCAGCTGGCCCGCTGGAAGAAGCACCAGCGCCGGGCCGTCGTCGCGACCGCCGTGGCCCTCGTCGGCGGCGGGCTGACCGTCGCCGCGATGGACCGCCAGGGCGGCGACCGGACGCAGGCGGCCGCCGCGCCGGAGCTGCCCTCCTCCTCGGGCGGCGAGGTGCCCACGTCCGACCACACCCGCCCCACGGTGACCCGGTCCGACGCCCACCGGCCCGCCCCCGCCGACGTCGCGTCGCAGTCGCCGTCGACCGAGCTGGGCGGCGAGCGGTACACGCCCTCGGACCCGCGCCCGGACACCGCGGCCGGGTCCGGGACCCGCACGACGACCCGGTCCGCCCAGGGCCGGGGCACGGGCTCCTCCTACGGCGGCGCGGTCACCGCCCCCGGCGGCTCGGCCGGGCGGCACTCCTCGACGCCGGCGGGGTCGTCCGGGTCCGCCGGGTCCGCCGCGAACGGCGGCACGGGCGGGTCCGACGCGGCCTCGACGCCGAACTCGGCCGCCGGGCCGGCCACCGGCTCCGGCTCGACGTCCGGATCCGCGTCCGGTGCGACCTCCGGTTCCCCGTCCGGTTCGGGGACCTCGCCGTCCTCGACGAACACCGCTCCGGCGGCGACCTCCCCGTCGCAGGTCTGTCTGCTCGGCCTGCTCTGCCTGAGCTGAACCGGCCGCCGCCGAGCCCGTCCGCCGCGTCCGCGCGGGCTCGGCCAGGCCCGTTCGCCCCACCGGAACTTATCCGGTCGGCCGGTAGTTTCTACGTTGCTGTAGATGTTGCGCACCTGTGGTGCGGATACCGTTCCGAACCGACCGTATGGAGTTCGCATGGCCCTGTGGGACCGCTTCAAGGAGTCCGCGTCCACGATGCAGACCCAGCTCGTGGCGAAGAAGAACGACCTCAAGAGCGGTGCGTTCCGCGACGCGAGCATGGCGATGTGCGCCCTCGTCGCGGCGGCGGACGGCACCGTCGACCCGGCCGAGCGCCAGCGGGTGGCCCAGCTGATCGCCACCAACGAGGTGCTCCAGAACTTCGACGCCACGGACCTCCAGCGCCGCTTCGACGACAACCTGAACAAGCTGGCCGCCGACTTCGCCTTCGGCAAGGTGAGCGTGCTCCAGGAGATCGCCAAGGCCAAGAAGAAGCCCGCCGAGGCCCGTGCCGTCGTGCAGATCGGCATCGTGATCGGCGGCGCCGACGGCGACTTCGACAAGACGGAGCAGGCCGTGGTCCGCGAGGCGTGCTTCGCCCTCGACCTGCCGCCGCACGAGTTCGACCTCTGACGGTCCGCACCACTCAGGCGTCCGACCCCACCCCCGACGGCCCGCACCGCACACGTGTGCGACGCCACCGTCGGCCGCCGGATCGCCGGTCGCCAGTCGCCAGTCGCCGGATCACCGGTCGCCAGTCGCCGGATCGCCGGTCGCCGGATCACCGGTCCGGGACGGGCTGCGGCCCGCCCGGCGGCCGGGGGCCAGCCGGTGGGGATCAGCCGGTGGGGATCAGCCGGTGGGGGGTCAGGCCGGCCGCCTGGCCGTGGTCGTCCCAGCGGACCTCCAGGACCCGGACGACGGCGTCCCGGTCGAGCGGGCCGAACACGTGCGGGAACAGGGTCTCGGGCCCGACACCGGGCGGCGGCGCCGGGGCGGCCGCCTCCCACTCGCACCGCGCGGTGAGCCGCGCCTCGTCGAGGACGAGCGCCAGCAGCGGCCGGGGGGCCGTGCGGTAGAAGGCGTCGACGACCGCGAGCGTGGTCTCCTCGTCGGGCGAGCAGTGCACGAACCCGTCCCGCGCGAGGGAGGCCGGCGCGTAGGGGCGGCCGGGGTCGGCGCTCCAGTCGTCGAGCGGTACGACGTGATAAATCATCATCCGTTTATACAGCGGCACACCCGCGCACCGGCTCACCGCGGACGGGCCGCCCAGAAGGCGTTCTGCTCCCTGGTCGCCCGCAGGGCGGCTCCTCTGCTCGGCCGGACGGCTGGACTGCTGGACTGCTACTGTCCTCAGCCTGTCGAGCCGCGGGCCGTTCCTGCTGAGTGCACGTACTCAACCGGGACCCGCGAGGAGACGTGCGCCACATTGCACGAGCTCTTCCGGCCGACATGTGCTACCGTGATAAAAGTGGCAGTTTCGGTTACCAGAGGCTTTTGAGTGCTCTTCGACCATACGTCGACGGGCACTCTTTTTGTTTTTGGGGCTTTTCCTGATCCTGCGACGCCGGGTCCGCAAGGTGTGGACTCCGGGCATTGCCCCAAAGGAGATACAGCATGGCATCTGGCACCGTGAAGTGGTTCAACTCGGAAAAGGGCTTCGGCTTCATCGAGCAGGAGGGTGGCGGCCCGGACGTTTTCGCCCACTACTCGAACATCGCCACGTCTGGCTTCCGTGAGCTTCAGGAAGGCCAGAAGGTTACCTTCGACGTGACGCAGGGCCAGAAGGGCCCGCAGGCGGAGAACATCCTCCCCGCCTGAATCGTCTGACGTCTGTTTCAAGCGGACGACACGGCCGGGGCCCGCACTCTCGAGTGCGGGCCCCGGTTCCGGTGTGTCGCCCTTTCGAGGAAGGTCACGGATGAACCGCAACAGCTCCGTCCGCTCCCGTACGGACGGGCGCCAGGGCGCCCCGTCCCGTTCGGCCAAGGCCGGTCGGAACGGACGCGGGAGCCGTCCCGCCGCGTCCGGCGGTGAGTTCGCCGTGCCCGTGACCCTCACTCCCGGGCTGCCGGCCGTCGAGGCCTTCACCGAACTCGACATGCCCGAGCAGCTGCTGACCGCCCTCACCGCCGAGGGCGTCACCACGCCGTTCCCCATCCAGGCCGCCACGCTGCCGAACTCGCTGGCCGGCCGGGACGTCCTGGGCCGCGGCCGGACGGGCTCCGGCAAGACCCTCGCCTTCGGGCTGGCCCTGCTGGCGCGCACCGCCGGGCAGCGCGCCGAGCCCCGCCAGCCGCTGGCCCTGGTCCTCGTTCCCACCCGGGAACTGGCCCAGCAGGTCACCGACGCCCTCACCCCCTACGCCCGTTCGCTGCGGCTGCGGATCGCCACCGTCGTCGGCGGTCTGTCGATCGGCCGGCAGGCGAGCGCCCTGCGCGGCGGCGCCGAGGTCGTCGTGGCCACGCCCGGACGGCTCAAGGACCTCATCGACCGCGACGACTGCCGGCTCGACCGGGTCGCCGTCACCGTCCTCGACGAGGCCGACCAGATGGCCGACATGGGCTTCATGCCCCAGGTGACGCAGCTGCTCGACCAGGTGCGTCCCGACGGCCAGCGGCTGCTGTTCTCGGCGACGCTGGACCGCAACGTCGACCGGCTGGTGCGCAACTACCTGCACGACCCGGTCGTCCACTCGGTCGACCCGTCCGCGGGCGCCGTCACCACGATGGAGCACCACCTGCTGCACGTGGACGACGAGGACAAGCACGCCACGACCACGGAGATCGCCGCCCGCGACGGGCGCGTGATCATGTTCCTGGACACCAAGCACGCGGCGGACCGGCTGGCCAAGAAGCTGCTGGCGGTCGGCGTGCGCGCGGCCTCCCTGCACGGCGGCAAGTCGCAGTCCCAGCGCAACCGGACCCTCGCGCAGTTCAAGGACGGTCACGTCAGCGTGCTGGTCGCGACCAACGTCGCGGCGCGCGGCATCCACGTCGACAACCTCGACCTCGTCGTCAACGTCGACCCGCCCGGCGACCACAAGGACTACCTGCACCGCGGCGGCCGTACGGCGCGCGCGGGCGAGTCCGGCACCGTCGTCACGCTGGTCCTGCCGCACCAGCGCCGGGAGATGACCCGGCTGATGGCCGACGCCGGCATCACCCCGCAGACCACCCGCGTCCGTTCGGGCGGCGACGAGCTGAGCCGTATCACCGGCGCGCAGACGCCCTCGGGCGTGCCCGTCGTCCTCGCTCCGCCGGCCCCGGCCGCCGAGAGCCGTCCCGCGCGCAGCGGTGGGGCGCGCAAGGGCTCGGGCTCGGGCCGCGACGGCGGCGCGCGAGGCGCCGGCGGCGGCACGCGCGGCGGCAGCGGCACGCGGGGCGGCGGCGAGCACAACGGCTCCGCCCCGCGCCCTCGGCGCGGACGCCCCGCCGCTCAGGGCCGTCGGCGCCCGGCCGCGGGCGGCGGCGGCACGGGCGGCCGCTGAGGCGGAACGCCCGCACGCGGCGGCCGCGCCGAAGACCGCTCCCGAAGACCGCTCCCCGGCACCGCTCGGGGAGCCTCTCAGGGACCGCTCGGCGTCCGCCCGACGACCGCTCGGCGAGCGCGTTCAGCGGCCGGCGTCCTCCGCCAGGGTGTGCGCCACCAGGGCGTTGGCGTGGCCGTGGCCCAGGCCGTGCTCGCTCTTCAGCCAGGCGACCAGCTCCATGTGCCGGGTGAGCGGCGAGGAGCGGATGAGGCCCTTCCATTCGTCGATCGGGCGGCCGTACTTCTTCTCGATCGACGGGAAGTAGCTCGCGGGGCCCTTCACCGGTGCGCTCATCTCGGTCCTGTCCTTCCGCCGGGGGCCCGGTGCGTCCCGTGCCCGTCGTCCGTGGTGCGTTCGTCGTGCGTCCGTCCCTTGTACGACCCGCGCGGGGCGCGGGAGTGATCGGTCCGGCGGCGTGGTCCGCGTCACATGCGCCGCGGCCGGGGCCTGCGGGCGTCAGCCGCCGAGCGCGACGTACGCCCCGTAGGGCAGCAGGATCGCCGGGAGGGTCAGCAGCCGGGGTGCGGCCGGACGGCCGCTCCGCAGGGGCCCGAGGCCGTCGAACAGGACGAGCGGCAGGGCGGCGAGCGCCGCGGACATCACGAGCGCGACCAGGACGAAGCCGCTGTTCTCGATCTGGTCGTACGTGCACAGACCGAGGTCGCGGCGGCGCAGATCGCCCGTGTCGCAGTGCCCGTGGGCCAGGTACCAGCGCGCGCACAGCACGGCGACGGCCGTCGGCAGACCGATCAGCAGGTGCACCGCGAACGGCGGCAGGAAGCCGCGCAGGGCGGCGGACGCGGTACGCATCACGCCATCCCACCGGTCCCGCGCCCCGGCAGCTGTGGCGCGGGCCACTCCCCCGGTCGCAGGCCGGTCACGGCGCCTCCCGGCGCGGGCGGTCGCTCACGTCCGCAGCGCCTCGTGCAGCTGCCCCCGGCGGCGGATCCCCAACTTCTTGTAGGTGCTGGTCAGATGGGTCTCCACGGTGCGACGGGCCAGGTGCAGCGCCTGCGCTATCTCCGTGTTGGTGCGGCCCTCCGCCGCGAGTTCGGCGACCCGGCGCTCGCTGCCGGTGAGGGCCGCCGAGCCGGTGCGGGCCGGGGAGGTGCGGCGGGCGCCCGCGGTGCGCAGGGCGTGCTCGGCGTGCGTCAGCAGACGGACGTTGCCCAGCCGTTCGGCGCGTTCGGCGCCCTCGCGCAGATACTCGCGGCCCCTGCCGCGCTCGCCGACGGCGCTCAGCTGGTGCCCGTGGGCGAGCAGCGACGCCACCAGCTCCGCCTCGGCCGGGGAGCCGCGCAGCACGGCCACCGCCTCCGCGCCCAGTTGCAGGCCCCGCCGGCCGCGGGTCGCCCGGCCCAGGACGCGCAGCGCCCGGCCCAGGGTGCGCGGGGTGCCCCACACGCGGGCGAGGCGCAGTTCCTCCGACGCCAGGGTCAGCGCCTCCTGAGCGTTGCCCAGCGCCAGCCGGCACTCCGCGGCCGCCGTCCGCCACGGGGTGACGACGGGGCTGAGGACGGCGCGCGCGGACTGGCGGCGGCCGCACTCCAGGAAGTCGTGGAGCGCGCCGGCGACGTCCCCCTCGGTGGAGCGCAGCACGCCCCGCGCGTACAGGAAGCGGTTCAGCTCCCAGGAGTCCGGGGTGTCGTGGAGGTCGAAGGCGTCCGCCAGGCGGCGCGCCTCGTGCGTGCGGCCCGTCTCCACCAGGGCCAGCAGGGCGTGCGCGTCCGCGTTGGACGGGCCGCCGCCGACGCGCCGGGCGCGCGGGCCGCAGTGCGTCGCGAGCAGGACGCCGTACGCGCCGCGCGCCGCCGCCGTGTCCCACCTGGTGTCCAGCAGGGCCTGGGCCATCGGGTGCAGCAGGGAGGGGTGCTGTCCGGCCAGGCCGCGTTCCACGAGCCGGTCCGCCTCGTCGAGTTCGTCGGCCCACTGGGCGACCGCCGCGGCCGTGCCGAGGAGGAACGGTTCGGCGAGGGGGTCGGCGGGCTCGGTCAGCAGGGAGCGCAGGCGGCGCATCGCCTCCCGGGCCGTGATGTCCCCCGCGGTGGCCGCGTACCGCACGAGCAGGGCCCGCCCTGAGGCGCCGACCAGCTCCGGGGAGCGCCGCGCGGTCTCGGTGACCCAGCGGTAGGCCTCGCCGCGGACCGTCTGGTCCTGGTCGGACAGGAGCGCGGACGCCGTCTGAAGCGTGTGGGCGAGGTCGGCGTGGCCGTCCGCGAGCCGTGACCCCAGCCGGCGCAGCGCGGCCACCGCCGTGCGGACCTCCCCGCGGCCGGCGAGGGCGGTGCCCAGGGCGATCGCCGTGCGGACCTGGTCGCGCGGGGAGGCGGGCAGGTCCAGCGCCTCCGACAGCCGCGGGATGCCCGCCGGGACGTCGGCGCCGGCGTACTCCAGCGAGCCCAGCTCCGTGAGCAGGCGCTGGCGCAGGTCGTCGGGCAGCGGCTCCCGCAGCGCCCGGCGCAGATAGCGGACGGCGTCGTCGGGGCGTGCCTCGCGGGCGGCGACGGCCGCGGCGTCGCGCAGGACGCGCAGCGCCCAGGGCAGGCAGGCCGGCGCGCTGCCCAGCAACTGCCGTGCCACCGCGTCCACGTGGTCGCCGCGGCGCAACATCGCCTGGGCCACCGCCCGGTGCGCCTCCTGGCGGCGGGCGGTGGACCAGCCGCCGAGCACGGCGTCGCGCAGGAGCGGGTGCGCGTACCGGGGGCGGCCGGACGCGTCGGGGCGCAGCACCCCGAGGCGCGTCATCGCGGTGAACCAGCCGGTGACGCGGGCGGGGTCCGCGCCGCAGGCGTCGGCGACGAGAGCCGCGAGGCCGTCGCCGGGCCCGGCCGGAGCGGCGCCCCCACCGCCGCCGGGGTACACGGCGTGCCCGGCGGCGCCCACGCCCCACTGGTCCCCGTGCGCGGGATGAGCGGCGACCCCGCCCGGCTGGTCCTCATGCGCGGCCTGCGCGGCGGCCCCACCGGCGCCGGGGTACACGGCGTGCCCGGCGGCGCCCCCGCCCCACTGGTCCCCGTGCGCGGGACGAGCGGCGACCCCGCCCGGCTGGTCCTCATGCGCGGCCTGCGCGGCGGCCCCACCGGCGCCGGGGTACACGGCGTGCCCGGCGGCGCCCCCGCCCCAGTGATCCGCGTGCGCGGGATGCGGGGCGGCCCCGCCCCACTGGTCCTCGTGCGCGGGATGCGGGGCGGCCCCGCCCCACTGGTCCTCGTGTGTGGCGGCTTCCGTGCACCGCGCCGGATGCGTGGCGTGGACGGCGGACACGGCGCGCGGCGCGTAGGCGGCCGACCGGCCCTCTTCCGCGCACCGTTCGGCGTGCGGGGCGGGTGCGGCGTGCGCCGAGTGTGCCGCGTGGGCGGCCGACCCGCCGTTCTCCGCGCACCGTTCCGTGTGCGCGGCGGGTGCGGGGTGGGCGGTGTGGGGGGACGGTGGCGTTCGGGACGGGCGGGGCGCGGGGTGGTCTGCCGGGGCTGCCGTCCTGCGGAACCGTTCCGCCCGCGCCACCCGGTCCGCCCGGGCCACACGTTCGGCCCGCTCGGCGCGTTCCTCGCGCGCGGCCCGCTCCTCCCGTTCGGTCCGTTCCGCCTGGGCCGCCTGTTCCAGTGCGGCGAGGGTCCGCGCCACCTCCGCGGTCGCCGGTCCCGCGCTGTCCAGCCACCAGGAGACGGCCGCCGGGTAGGAGCCCGGGTACAGCGCGGCGCACGTCGTCGGGACGGCGGCCGGCGGCGGGGCGCCGTCGAGGTCGTCCAGGAGGGCGTGCAGGAGCAGGGGGATGCCCGCGCCGGCCCGTGCGCAGTCCGCCGTCCACCGGTCCGGGGCGGCGGGGAAGGCGGCCCGGACCAGGCCGGAGGAGGCCTCGTCGGTGAGCGGGGCCAGCGCGTGGGTGCGGACGAGGGACGGGGAGAGGGTGTGGGCGAGGCCGGCGGGGTGCGGCGCGATGTCGTACTGGCTGCGCTCGGTGGCCACCAGCAGGACCGGTAATCGGTCGATGCGGCGGGCCGCCTCCACGAACCAGCGGCGCGAGGCCTCGTCGGCGAGGTGGACGTCGTCCACGGCCATCATGAGCGGCGTGCTCTCCGCGTACGAGCGCAGCAGCCGCCACAGCCGGGCCGCGCTCCCGCGGTCCTCGCCGCCGGGCGCGACGTCCGCGAACTCCGGTACCGGGCCGAGGAGATGAAGGACCGAGGAGAACGGCAGCGCGGTGTCCTCGGGGGAGCAGCGGGCGCGCAGGACGCGCAGGCCGGCCCGGTTCGCGTGCGCGGTGGCCGCCTCCAGCGCGGCGGACCGGCCGGTGCCGGTGGCCCCGCGCAGCAGGACGAGGCGGCCGGTTCCGGCGCGGGCCCGCTCGACCTCCGCGGCCAGCAGTGCGTGGGCGTCGTCGCGTTCGCGCATCGGTGCGGTCATGACTGCCTCCTGCGGTCGGATACGTCGGACTTGTACGGGAAGAGGGCGTGCGGTCCGGTCCGGGTCCCGGGGGTCGTTGTGGCGAGGCTCACGAACTCCCGCGCACCGCCCGGCGTCAGGCCTGTGACCTGCGGTGACATGGGCGGACCGTGGTGCCCGGGGGCTTGCTCTCGTGGTCGGCCTCGTGGTGCTCCACGATTGCGCGCGCCGCGGGGGGCGAAGAAGTCTGGACCGTGCCCACCCGTCGCCGGTCCCCGCCGGGCCGCGGATCCGTGAACATGGGGGAAACGGTTGCTCAGCTCACCCCGGACACCAGAGACCGGCGCCCGGCGGCGGATTCCCGTGGCCGTCCAGGCGTCCGACCCGATCTCCCGTGAGGGCGCCGTCGGGCAGTTGCGCGGCCGGCCGGAGGTCGAGGTCCGCGAGGAGCTGTCGTCCGCCGCCGGCACGGTGGCGCTGCTCGTCGAGGACACCCTGGACGAGGCGGCGCTGGCCCGGCTGCGGCGCGTCGTGCGCAGCGAGGGGGCCCGTGCGGTGCTCGTCGTGGGCACGATCCGCGAGA